>CAJTXZ010000004.1:26017-122121 GCA_910583725.1 uncultured Vampirovibrio sp. | reverse complement strand
AGCCCAGTTTTGGTGCTTTAAGGGCTGATGCAGCTGATATGTTTATGAAAAAGGCTGGTGAAACCCTGACACCCAAGGCGCAGAATACGGTTTTAGAAACATTAATAAAAATTGCGCAAAAAACAAAAGACAGTATAATTGATGTAACTGCAAATAAATACAAAAACCGTTTTGTTTTCGTAGATACCGTTCAAGGAAAGCATTGCGGGGCACTTTTGGGTGACATTGATAGTTTTTCTAAAATAGGGCCTAATGACCTTGACCCTAAAGACATAGGAATTAACATAAAAGTCCACTATGACGACAAAATACCAGAGCATTTTAATAAAACAGGTAATCCTGATGAACGCAAGACTAATCTTGAGGACTATGCAAATGAGCTGATTGAGAGATTTAATACATGTGAAACAGAGAAATTGGATGAAATTCAGACCAGAGAAACCCAGCGCAAGCTACTGGAAAAGCTTGACGGGCTTGTAAAGCATGAATAAACTGGTTTTTAATATAAAGATTTAAGGTGATTATATGCAATTTATATTTGTCCATTAAATGTTTTCTTTTCATTCCAGTCCCTATGCATAAAAAAGAGCGGGATAAGTTTCACTTTGCTTTGAAACTTATTTAGAACGCTCTTTTTTTTTTGTATGGGGACTTCCATTGCAAGAAAAAAACAACATTTTGTAAAATTTTATATAATCACCTTAAATCTTTATATGGCTTGATGAATGGCTTACTATATGATTTTAAACAAAAGGGCTGGTGCTATAGGTGCAGGCTCTTTTTGTATTATAAATATTGACAGGTTTTTTATGAATATATATTGATGTAGGGGGTAAGACAGGTTGAAAACCCTTGCTGCAGGCTGTTTTACCGCCTATATCTTTTTTATTAATTTAGCATGGATTGTATTTGCTGAGCTTAAATATTCAATCAAAGCATCATATCTTTGGCTTGATTCACCGTATGGAATTCTTTTTGCGAGCAATTCTCCTGCTGTTTGATTTAAAGCTTTAAGCTTGTTTAGTGCCTGTTTTACAAGAAAGCCTTTGTAAAGTTTCGGGAAATATTTATGCAAAAATTTATGTAAAGTTTTGCAAGGAATGCCCTCAAAATTCTTATCATCGGGCAGAATCTGTCTTATTTTTCTTAAAAAAGCAAATGTGCTGCCGTTTATTGCCTCCTTGAGTTCGGTATTAATGGCGGCAAGACCCTGATTTTTGTTGGAATTTAGTCTTGATAAAACACTTGAGAGCATTTCTCTGTCTGATAAAAGCTTTTCTTTTAATTTTGAATTGTCCCTTTCTTTGATTAGAAAAAGCTTTCTGTCGATTTCTTTTATTAAGTTTGTCACCTTAGAAACTTTTTCATCATCTGAAAGCTCTGAATCCTCGATATTTACAAATGCAGAATCCTGCAAAATATTGAAATCAAAGTCATTTAGCCTTTTTTGGATTATTCTTTTCGGTGCGCTGTCATTATTTTGGAGCTTATTAGTTTGTGAATTTTCCTGGCTTAGCGCGCTATAAGTTTCGCTGCCATCTGTGTTATCATATGATTTGCCACTTGCGGCAGTATTTAGAGGGTTTTGGACTGCGGGATTTTTGTTATCCAAATTTACAAACGGAGAATTTTTTATATCAGCCTCATTTACACTGATAGCAAGGGGATTGGGCTTATCTAAAATATCATCTCCTGCGTCAGTGTTAAATCCAAATTCGGCTAATTGCCCCAATAGGGAATTTTTAAAAGAATTTTCCATTATAGAATAATTATTAAGCAAATTTTGAGGTTTTAAACCCTATACAAGTAGTATTTTTGGTTTATAATCTGGATGTAAAAATCAATTTTTAAGGACAAAAAATTATGTGGGAATATTCTGATATAGTTAAAGAACATTATAAAAACCCGAAAAACGTTGGCAGCATTGAGAATGCGGATGCAATAGGAGAGGCTGGCGCTCTTGCATGCGGGGATGCGCTAAAATTATATTTAAAAATCAAGGATGGAATAATTACGGATGCAAAGTTTCAAACCTTTGGGTGCGGCTCTGCTGTAGCATCTTCAAGCATTTTGACTGAAATGGTAATAGGAAAAACCGTTGAAGAGGCTAAAAAGATTACAAATAAAGAAATTGCTGAAAAATTGGGCGGTTTGCCGCCTGAAAAGATGCACTGTTCTGTTATGGGACATGAGGCTCTTGAGGATGCGCTTAAAAATTTTGAAGGCGGTGATGACAAAACCCAGACTGCAGTGAAATCTAAGGATAAAATTATCTGCAACTGCTTTTCTATAACTGAAAAAGCTATAAGGGATGCAATTGAAAATCATGGGGCGAAAACCGTTAAAGATATTACTGATTTAACCTATGCTGGCGGAGCATGCGGCAGATGTAGGGGGAACATTCAGACAATTATTAACACTTATAATATGGAGACCAAAAATACCAAGGAAGAATTGAACAATGTGCAATTTATTCTTAAGGTAAACAGTGTGATTGAAAAAAATATTGCGCCCGAATTGACCAAGGACTGCGGAGGGATAGAGCTTATTAACATAGAGGGAAAGAATGTCTATGTAAGGCTTACAGGCACTTGCAAAGGCTGCAGAAATTCTCATTTAACCCTGAAAAACTTTGTACAGGCGCAATTACAAGAACATGTTGATAGTGAAATAACTGTTACAGAGGTGGAATGATGAGCCAAAATTTAATCTATCTGGACAATAATGCCACAACAAAGGTTGATGAAAAAGTGGTGGAGGCTATGCTTCCATATTTTAGTGAAGAGTATGGAAACCCTTCCAGTATCTACGATTTAGCCCATACCGCAAACACGGCTGTGAGGCATTCCAGAGAGACGATGAAAGAATTTTTAGGCGCAAAGGACGCTAAGGAAATAATTTTTACATCATGCGGTTCTGAAAGCGCAAACACTGCAATAAAAGGGGTTTTGGAGCTTAATAGGGCAAAAAAACACATTATAACAACAAAAATTGAACATCCTTGTGTTTTAAATTTGTACAAAGACCTTGAAAATAAAAGCTATAGGGCAGATTACATCGGGGTTGATTCAAATGGAGATTTGGATGTTCAGGAATTATTGTCAAAGGTGGATAAAGACACGGCTTTAGTGTCTGTAATGTACGCTAATAACGAGACTGGGGCTATTTTTCCGGTTAAAGAAATTGCGCAAAAGGTGAAAGAAATTAATCCTGAAACAAAGGTTTATGTTGATGCGGTGCAGGCTGCAGGCAAAATTCCTATCAATGTAAAAGAGACAGAGATTGATTTTTTGGGGATTTCTGCCCATAAATTCCACGGCCCCAAGGGAATTGGCGCATTGTACGTTAAATCGGGCACAATGATGGCGCCTCTTATAATTGGAGGGCATCAAGAGAGGGGTAAAAGGGCCGGAACCGAGAATGTACCTTATATTGTGGGGATGGCAGAGGCTGCAAAACTAGCAATGGAGCACCTTAGCGATGAATTGACCGAGGTAAAAAGGCTTCGTGATATGCTGGAAGAGGGTATTTTGTCGAAAATTAAAAATGCAAGATTAAACTCAACAGCAAAGAACAGGGTGCCAAACACCACTAATATTGGGTTTTTGTACATTGAGGGAGAATTAATTTTACTTCATTTAAATGATGCGGGAATTTGCGCAAGTTCAGGCTCTGCCTGCACTTCGGGCAGTTTAGAGCCCAGCCATGTTTTAAGGGCTATGGGAGTGCCTTTTACAGCGCTTCATGGCAGTATTAGATTCTCTCTAAGCCGCTATACGACTGAAAATGAGGTAATTCAGGTTATTCAGGAGCTGCCTCATATTATAGAAAAATTGGCAAAAATTTCACCATTTCAGAAGGAATTAGGAGAAATTTTAAATAATAAATGCTAAAAAGCTTGGCGCTGCTGCATTTGAAGCTTTTTAGACGGGTAAAATACATTGTTTTCAGGCACTTTCAGTATTGAAAGTGCCTGAAAGTATTATTGTATTAGGGTTTGACGCTGTTAGAGTGATTGGTTAATAAGCTTTAATGTGCTTAGAGACCGGCGGATTACACTAAAAACTTTGTAGTGCAAGGCTTTTGAGCGGATGGTAATAAACTTAACATAGTTTTGACTTATTTTTGCTTAAAATTTTAATTAAACTTAATAAAAAAATTAAAATACGTGCAGAATCGGGCATGTAAAAATATTAGGTAAACTGTTTTTTAGTGTAGAATTTTCCTTTAAAATGCCCTTTGGGGCTTTATTTTGAGTGTTTGTTGCGGCTGAAATTCTGGCCGGGAGCAGTTTTATTGGTTTTAAAATCGTTGAAATGACCTTATATATAGCGTTTTGCGTGGATGATATTGTTGCAATGCTTTGTTATTAAGGATTTTAAGACTTATTAGGGTGTATATGTATATTTTTGTGTGGAAATTAAACCCGCAAAAATCATTAATATGATTGATGTTTGATAATTTTGCACGGGTGCAATGCTTGGAGTTATTGTGTTTTAGCTTGTTTGGTATAATAAAGGGTTTGAAATACTTTTGCGGCAAGGTTTTTGAGATATATTGAAGCCTTAAAATCCTTGTTACAAGAGAGTCTTAACAGGATTAAAAAGTTTAAAAGCCTTGTGCTATTTGGTATTTTGGCACAGTAAAAATGCTTCCGGATAATTTTGTACAGGTTTTCACTTGTAAAAAACGTTAAATACATTGCAGCTATAAGGGTTTTAGAGGAATTGTATCCTTGAAATGCCCTGTAAGACTCAAATTATGCAGTTTTTATATTATTATATTCTATGAAAACCCGCGCTATTATTTTGTTTTACACTAAATTTCGACTGGTTTAGCGTCGATATTTTCTTCTGGATTCAGAACATTATTTTCTTCAAATTTTTCAGGAGATTCTTCGAAATTATTTTCGGCGTCAGGGGCAGATTCATCTTTTGAAGCCGGAATTTTATCTTTTTTTATCTCTTTTTCTTGTGCAGCTGTGATTTTATCTGTCTTAATACCTTGCGCTGCCGGAGTTTTGGCCCCATCTTTATTTAGCCCTAAAAGCGGATTAAATATTTTTTCCATCAGGAATTTTTCTGCAAAATTATCTGCTATTTTTGAAACAGCAATTAGCGTTGCAACACCTGCTACAGCAAGGGCTGCGCCTCTGTTATGGTTAATTATTTTTTTGCCGTCAGCAGTGAATTCCTGCCGAAGTTTTGGGATAAACTTGTCAAAGGCTTTGCCTGCAACCTTTTGACCTGCAGCTACAATTCCTATTGGGAAGAGAAGGCTGGTTAGACCCTGGAAAATGGCCTGGCTTGCAGCTTTTTTCTTTGCCATCTCTTTGCCTTCGGCTTCTTTTGTTTTTTTGTACTGGATTGTAACATCAGCCCCGATGTAAAGCCCCACCGGGATAAACGACAAAACCGGCAGCCTTCTTATAAATGCACTTTTTGAGTTGCAGCAGATTGTTCTTATGGCGGCACCGATGTCATCGCAGTAGCCTGTGTACCTTAAAGGCGTGTCATGTAAGATATCCCGCTCCTTATGGTTTTCTTTTTTCGCTTTATTGTGCGCTTTTGGGGCTCTGGCTCCAAAAGTGGTGCAGGATGCGGAATTTGAGATTTTTAATGCTTCGATTGCCAAAAATTTTTCTTTCTAAATGTTACAATTATATAAAAACCGATAATGAAAAAATTTGCTAAATTTTTAAAAAAACTTTACGAAATTTAATACTTGTAATAATCTGTTTACTTTTTTGCGTATTTGAATCATGATAATTTTGTTATGGGAAAAGCAAAAAAACGACTATTACACAAGACAAATTCAAGCCTTTATATGACGCGGGAAAGCGCTGTAAGTAAGGTTTTCAATATTTTGTCAAATCATAAAAACAAAACAAGGATGGAAGCAGATAATTTAATAACGCTTTTTGGGCTCACTGCCGAAGAATTATCTGAAGCTGGTGTTCCATATGAGGATTTAGTATCACTTGGCGAATTAATAGCTTAGCATAAAACTTTTAAAAGCAAGGCTGTGTGCGGGTTTTGGTTTGATTGTTTTATGCATTTGCAAAATAATTGAATTTTTCATCTGCATTTGAGGCTAAATCAGAATCGTTGTCTGAATTTAGGTAAGGGTTTTGCATGCCAAAGTTTGTATAATTATTTGCAAAACCGCCTGATATCATTGTGCTGCCTGATTTTGCGCTTGCTTCAAGAACATCTGCAGGCACATCGTAAACTGATTTGTCGCCGGACTGAATTTTGTTTATAAGTTCATCCAGACCTGTTGCGCTGCTGTTTGTCCCTGCAAGCATTGTGTTGCCTGAATTTATACTGCCTGCTTCATCTGAATTTAAGTATTCAAGCATCTTTTCGCTGTCTTTTGTTAATTTGCCATCGTCTGCCAAATCTTCCTGAATCTTTGCAAGAACGGTCTGGTTTAATTCTGACATTGTGGCTGAATCCCCTTCTACAAGGGCAGCTTGCTCTGCTACTTGTTCATTTTGAACTTTATCGGTATAATCTTCGCCGACGATTTTTTCTGTGACTTTTCCCAGGATGGATGAGCCAATTGCACCGCAAACCATATCGCCGATAAAACCGCCTATGGCTGTCCCTATGCCGGGGCAGATTGCTGTACCTATTGCGGCACCTGCAGCTTTACCTATTGCTGCGCCCCCAACCCAACCTGCTGTTGATGCTGCAACTTTTGCACCTGATTTTGCAACCTGTTTTACACCTTCGCCTGCACCACCCTGTGTGAATGCGGGTAAAACATCGGTAAACAGGGCTATTGTGCCTTCTAATGCAACGTTTATGCCGGCACCTGATGTTTTATATGCCTTTGAAAAATTGCCTGCACCCTTTGCTATTGCTTGTCCGGCTTTTGTGGTTGCAAGAAATTCTTTTCCTGCTGTTTTTATTGAAACCACTGCGGGCATTTCGCCAATTGCTTTTCCAAGGCCTGTATTGCTCACCCATTTAGCTGCTTTTGAAATTTTAGATGTTTTTTTGGCTGCTTCGCCTGCTGGTTTTGAGAGTTTTTTTAGGCCATTAACCAAGGTATCGGCGTCGGTACTTTTATTTATGACGTTTTGAATTTCTGAAATCGTTTCTGCCGTGCCGTTTGTATCTTTTAATAAATCTTTAATCAGTGTTGTTGCTTCAAGATTTTTTGACGCGCCTTCAAGGCCTTTGCTGCCTTTTAATATGGCATTTAGGGCATTGTTTTTATACATTACATCCTTGATGCCTGAAAGTGTGTCAGTGAGGCCTTTTATACCTGCCATTTTGTTTTTGGTTTTGCCAAAGATGGATGTATATTCTTCGCCTGTTCGCTTCATAAGCCTGCCGCCAGTAAACATTGCGGCTGATATCCCTCCGCAGAAAGGAACCGAGGTAACTGCACCTGTAATATCTTCAGTGAGGTTGGTTGAGTCATTCAGGGCCAAATTATTTATGTATTTGAGCGCATCCCTTGTATAGGCTGAGCTTAAAGATGTGATGGAATCTGCCATAAAACTCCCTTAAACTAAATCTTCCCTTATATATAAATAAAGTAATTTCTGTTGTAAAAATTGATAAAATTTTAGTTTTTGTTAAGAAATATTACAGTTTTCCAGACCAAGTGCAGATTTATTTTGAGAATACCTTTAAGGCAGCCTTTTTAGAGCACTATGGCTTTATTATGCCTGCTGGTTAAAGTATTTTGGGACAGTTTTTTGCTGTCAAAAATACAACCTTTAAGCTGTTTTATGGTAAAATTCAAAGGATGGAAAGTTTTGATTTAAAAAGGTTTGCGCATATAGGTGATGCGGTATATGAGCTTTTTGTCAGAGAAATTGTCATTTTTAAGACAAAGTCGCAAAAGATTATGCACAAGATGACAATATCCTTTGTGAATGCTAATTTTCAGGCAAAGATGGCAGAAATTATATATGAAAATTTTTTAAATGATGGGGAGAAGGAAATTTTCAGGCGGGCGAGAAACCTGGAGCTTACTGTAAATAAGAGGCATAATCCTGAAATTCACCGCTATGCAACAGCTTTAGAGGTTATTGTCGGGTATTTTTATTTGAATGACAAAAAAAGGCTTGAAGGTTTGTTTGAATTAATAAAAGAAAATATGGCTGGCTAATAACCGAATTGGATGCAGGCCTTAAAATAATAGAAAATATTGTATAAACGGATGCGATAGTGTTTAGCTTTTTGTTATTTTAGTTCACTTGTTTTATAAGTAAAATATCCTTCATAGCTATAGCTTGCGTCAATACCTTTGATATAAACTTCTCTGTCATTTATATTTAAAGTAAGTGCCTGCTTTAATAATTCTTTTATTTCAACGTTTTTAACAGGGCTTCTTTCCATTGCCAAAAGATAGTCTTCTTTGTTAACTTTGCACCAGTCAACAACTTTGCCGAGCTCTTTTTTTAAAATTAAATCCAGCCATATGCGCATACTTCGGCCGTTACCTTCTCTAAAGGGATGTGCGATATTCATTTCCACATATTTTTCAATAATTTCTTCATAAGAAGATTGGGGCATTTTATCGATATACTCTAAAGACTGCCTTAAATACATCAGGGGAGCAAATCTAAAATTGCCTTTGGCAATATTTGCGTCTCTGATTTTACCGGCAAATTCATAAATATCTCCAAAAAGGTATTTATGAATTTTAGACAGGGAATCAAATGTTCCTGCTGTCATAGAATTAAGAATGTCTTTTTCAAAAAGCTCAAGAGGCTTTCTTTTGCTTATCCTTTCTTCCGTTCTTGCAAGCTCTGTGAATTCTCTTATTCCAAGTTTGTTTTCTAAAACCATAAAACCTTCTTTAGTTTATTATAACATAAATTATTGAGTGGTTGCAAAACCGTTATTTGGCGGCAAATTGTATATAGATTCTGATAAAATTGTCATAATTATATATGCTTGCGTTTTATTTTATTGTATAATTTAAAAATGAATGAATTAGTTTTGTTTGAAAATTTGCAAAAAAGAATTTTTACAATCCGCGGCCAAAGGGTAATGATAGACTGTGATTTGGCTGAATTGTACGGGGTTGAGACAAAAAAGCTTAATCAAGCGGTAAAACGCAATATTGAGCGCTTTCCATCTGATTTTATGTTTCAATTGACTGATAAAGAACAAAATGAGGTGGTCACAAATTGTGACCACCTAGGAAAACTCAAGTATAGCGCGACAAATGCCTATGCTTTTACAGAACATGGTGTTACAATGCTATCCGGGGTTTTAAGGAGCAAAAAAGCTGTGGAGATTAATATTCAGGTGGTGAGAGCGTTTATAGTGCTTCGGCAGTTTGCGATTGAAAATAAAGATTTGTCACAGAGGCTGAATGAACTTGAAAAATATTTTATTCAGCATTGTGAGGAGAACAGGGTGGATATTCTTGAAATACACAAAACAATGTCGCTTTTGATGGACAGGACAGCGCCTTCAAAAATTGGCTTTAGGGCGGGTGAATAAAAATGCAAAATGACAAAACAAAGGATGAATTTATATCAACGCTTTCACATGAGATAAGGACGCCGTTAACGAGTATTAAGGGCTTTTCAAAGACTATGCTTGACAATTGGGGCAGGCTTGATGATGTTAGTAAAAAAAAGTTTTTGAATATTATTTTAGAGCAATCAGACAGGCTTATTAACCTGGTTGAAAATGTTTTGAGCATTGCAAAAACAGCAAAAGAGACCGAGATTATTCTAAAGGAGGTTAATCTTGAAGGGGTTATAAAAAATGTCTGCGATATCGTAAAGATTAATTACAAAAACAAAGATTTTAAAATATCATCATCGGCTATGATAAATTCACTGGCCGATAAAGATAAGCTGGAGCAGGTTTTTGTAAATATTGTTGAAAACGCATGTAAATATTCAGACAAAAATTCAGATATTGAGATAAGGATAGAAAATAAGTGTGATTTTAATGTGGTTTCAATCAAAAATTACGGCTCATTTATTGAAGAATCCGAGCTTGGACATATTTTTGAAAAATTTTACAGGATTGATAATTACTTAACCTCAACTGCACAGGGAAGCGGACTTGGGCTTTATATTGCAAAGACATTGATTGAGAAAATGAATGGAAAAATTGAAGTAAATTCATCAAAGGAGGGGAATTTTACTGAGTTTTTAGTGTATATTCCTGTGATGGAGCCCGAAAGGATGACACAAAAGGTAAAGGCCCATGGGGCTAAAATTCAGGAGGCATTTGATGTACAGCCCTGAGGTTTTGATTTTAACAAAGAGGAAAGAACTTGCAATTAAGCATAAAAAGCTGGTTGAGGCCTTGAATTGCGATGTTAAAATTTTTTCACGTCTTGATGAAGCGATTTTTGAAATAAAAAATACCGAGCCTGAAATAATCATAGTCTCTGATACTATTGATGATGTTTTGAGTGAATTTATTAAGAAAATAAGGGTTTTAACGTATAATTTCAGGCCTGTAATAATTGCGATTTCAAAGTCTGACGCGATGGAGGATAAATTAAATGCGCTTGAAGCCGGGGCAGATGATTTTTTAGATGAATCAATTCATTCAAGAGAGTTTCAGGCAAGGATAAATGCCCATATCAGGCGTTTTTTGGAGAATTCAATTAATCCTCTGACAAATTTTATAGAAAATAAGGTAATAATGAAAGCTCTTAAGAGACGGCTTAAGGATGATATCTCCAGGGCTGTTATGCTTGTAAATATATCGGGGCTTGATTTTTATAAAGAAATTTATGGCGAGATTGCCTATGAAAAGGTGCTTCAAACCGTTGCTGCAATTATAAATTCAACCCTTCAAAGGGATGATATTGCAGGTCATTATTCGAATAATGAATTCTTGCTCGTGACACGCTTTTTAAGGGCAGAGCAGATTGCAAAATTTTTAACATTTGCGTTTGATAATATTCTGGAGAGGTTTTATTCTGAGTTTGACTTTAAGAATAATTTTATGCTGTATAGTTCTGAAACCATTGAAGAGAAAAAGATTCCTCTTATGAAACTTTCTGTTGCAGTTATTGAAACCGGGGCTGATAAGTTTCAGAATGAAAAGCAGGCACTTAGCGTGTTGTTTAATGTTTTAAAGTTGTGTAAAAATTCAAAAAATTCCTGCTATATGATAGATAGGCCGAAACTTTACGGTGAAATTTCAAAGGTGGAGCCTAAAAACAGGGTGATGATAATGGAGGCGGATAAGGCCTTGAATTGCCTTTTGGAGGTTAGTCTTAAGATGGAGGGGTATAATGTTAAGGCGTGTGATGATTATCAAAATTTTATGGGTGAATATGAAAAATTTGAACCGGATGTTTTGATTTTAGATTATGGTAATGAATACAAAAAGCAAGGTTTTAGCGCACTTTTGGATATAAAAGAAAAAGCACCGAAAAATAAGGCTTTGAAGATTATTTTTTCAACTACTGTACAGGATAAAAAAAATATTTTATCAATGGGGGCAGATTTATATCTTCCAAAACCGTATGATATTACGACACTTTTAAACTGGGTAAAGAGGCTTTTATAAAGGCGTTTTGGGATAAAGAATTATTTATTTTTTGTGGTAATTTTAGCTGTTAAATAATTGTACTATGATTTTAAGTCGTTCATTAGCAATAGAATAGTGAATCAATAAGCTGCTAAATAATTATAAAAGATTTTACACCAATCTATCAAATGCTTTTTTTGTTCTGTTCACGCGGGCACTGTGAGGTAAAAAAGTTAAATCAATTTTTCTATAAAAATATATGGAAATAAAACGTTATAAGATATGGTCTTTTCTATGAAAAGAAATGGCCTCTTTTTGAATCAAGAGTGATTGTATCAAAGGAATATAGTGCTGCGGGGCGTTTTGAGCCTGTTTTTGAAAATTCTTTTAAATCAATCAGCATATTTGTTGCAAGCATTTTTTTTCTAAAGTTTCTTTTATCTAAGTCTTTTTTCAGGATTAATTCGTAAGATTTTTGCAGCTCTGTCAGTGTGAATTTTTTGGGGAGTAATTGGAAAGCAACAGGGCACAATTCAAGTCTTTCTCTTGTTCTTTTAAGGCTGTATTCTATAATTTCTTTGTGGTCAAAGGCTAATGGGGGCAGCTTTTCAACAGAATGCCATTCAATTTCTGCAACCTGTGATTCGTCCATAATTTTAACATCAATATCTTCGGCACGGAGAAGTGCAAAATAAGCACAGGTGATAACCCTTGTATTTGGGTATCTTAGAGGGTCGCCAAAGGTGTAAAGCTGCTCTAAATAAATGTTTTGAACGTTTGTTTTTTCTTTCAGTACGCGAAGAGCAGCATCATCAAGGTTTTCAGATAATCTGATAAAACCTCCGGGGATAGCCCATCTTCCTCTGAATGGCTCATTTACCCTTTTAACCAAAAGCACCTTGAGTGTATTTTTAACGATAGTTAAAATTACAACGTCGACTGTGACCTCATGGGTTTTTGTTTCTGTATAAGTTTTAGCCATAAATTTTCAAAATAAACATCTTTACAACAAGGGTTAATCTTATGATACAAAAAAACCATTTTTTAATCAAGTTTTGAAGTAAAATAAATTATTTGTGTGCAGGTAAATTATGTTAAATAGCGCAAGCGGGAGAATAGCTTAAACAGCCTTTAGGGATGGCTTATTTTTTATAAAAATAAGTGTACTTAATTCTGGTATTTTAATAATTGTAATGCCAAACGGAATTTTTTTGAAGATTTTAAGAAAAATAAAGTCAATACTTTAGTGCAGAATTAAAATTTTTAATATGAAACTGATGGAAAATTATTCTATAACCCTGCCGTTAAAGGCTTCGAGCATTTCTTTTGTTTTCTGGCCGTAGCTTGCTCTTGCGATTTTATTTTCATTATTTTTGTCAGAGACTTCATTTTTGGTTTTTGGCGATGTGGGCTGCATATCGCCGGAGGGTGCCTGTTTTGGATATAGAGGGGCTGTGTGTTCGGTTGTTTGCGGTGTTAAATCGGGCTTTTCTTGTGCACTGTAATTTTGAGGCTCGCTTGGGGGCTTAAGATTATATGAGGGTTTTGGCTTATTATCCTGAATTTTGGCTGTGAGCTTTACATCAAGCACTTTAACATCGTTTGTGATTAATATAAATTCTGTTGTATAATCAGCCCCCAGGGTATCTGTGACAGCCTTTGTAAGATGTTTAAACTTTGATTCAGATTTAGCCTGGTTTAGCGCATTATTATTAACAAAACCAAGTGTTACCTTGTTATTTTCGATGCCCACAAGCTTTCCAACGCCTGAATAGAAAAATTTTGCAGGGATGGATTGGATGGAATTTAATACGGAGGCCCATGCCTGAATAGGGTCTGCTACACTTGCAGAAGGCGTATTGCCTGACGGCTGTGGTGTTTGCGTTTGTTCGGCGACTTTGGCTGTTTGTGTTGCGGGTGTTTTGGGTGGTGTATTTGTGTTTGCAACCTGTGGTTGAACAATATCGGCGTTTGTATTATCTGAAATATCGGCTGTGGTTTGATTTTCTGCTTCTATACCTTCACTTATAGAGACAGGGGCTTGGTTTATCGTGTTTTGATTAACTGCAGGGCTTTGTGCGTCTGTGTTTTCATACATTGCCTCTTTGTACTCGCGTGAATTTTCAGGGCCGCCATCATCCGGAGCTTCTTTTATTATCTGGCCTTCGGGGATAGTTACGTCTGATAATGCTTCTCTTACAAAGCTTGTAGAGTTTTCAACAGTGCCGTAAGCATTGGCATTAGGGGCTTTCACGCCGGCTGATACAATGTTTTGTGCTGCCTGCTGTGAAAAAGCTGCCGGATTAGAATTTTGGATATTTTTTAATTGTTCAGCAGATTTTTTCATAAAGTCTATAGATTTTCCCATAACATCAGATGAATCAGGGCTTTTTATGACATTTGACGGAGTTACGGCGGCATTTTGCGGATAAGATATGCCTGAAACCTGTATGGTTTCATCTTTGCACAGGTTTATTACCATCAATTCACACCAAAGATAAGGGTTTGTGGTGAAGCGGATTTCTTTATAATATTCTATAATTTTTTCTAAAGCTGCAAAAACCCTTGCAGAATCAAAGTTTTGGGCTTTTATTTTATTGATATCATCTTGGTTAAAGTTTGTAAATTTTAAGGTATGATTATCATCCGTTGATTTTAGGGCAAAAATCAAATTTCTTAGAAATTCTATAAAGTTTTCGCAGAAATTTTTAGGCTCCAAGCCTTTATTATATATTTCATCAAGTGAAGAAAGCGCTGCTTCAACGTTTTTTGACATTATTTTGTTTAAAAAAGCGAATGAAACATCAAAAGTTATCTTGCCAAGCAGGTTTTCAATATCTTCTTTTGTGATTTCTTCTCTTGCGCCAAGGATACTCACCTGATCTAAAAGCGCAAGGGAATCTCTAAGCCCCCCTGAAACATTTTTTGCAATGGTATAGAGGGCATCGTCCGTTATTTTTATGTTTTCAATGTCTGAAATTTCTCTTAGGCGCTTTGTGATATCATCTGTTGTAATGCGCCTTAAATCAAACCTTTGGCACCTTGAAACAATGGTTTCAATTACCTTGTGAGGTTCTGTTGTTGCAAGGATGAATATGACGTTTGCCGGGGGTTCTTCAAATGTTTTTAAGAGCGCATTAAATGCCTCATTTGAGAGCATATGAACTTCGTCTATTATGAATATTTTGTATTTGCCGTTCATCGGGGCGTATTGGGTTTGAGCGATTAAATCTTTAGCATCGTCTATACCTCTGTTTGTTGCGGCGTCTATCTCTATTACATCAAGGCCTGAGGCGTTTGTAATATCAAGGCAGCTTGGGCATTTCTGGCATGGTTCAAGTGTGGGGCCGTTTACACAATTAAGGGATTTAGCGAAAATCCTGGCACTTGAGGTTTTTCCTGTGCCCCTCGGGCCTGCAAAAAGGTACGCGTTGGCTATTCTGTTTAATTCAATAGCGTTAGAAAGCGCTTTTACAAGGCTTTCTTGACCGACAACATCTTTAAAACTCTGCGGACGGTATTTTCTAAATAACGGCAAATATTTTTCACTCATAGGAATATTATAGTATAAAAATTTTGGGAATGAAAATTTACGGGGTGTATTTTAGCCGTATTGTTTAATTATAGCGTCATTTACAAGGTGTGATACTGATACATTTTCGGATTCTGCAATTTTAATAAGTTTTAAGTGAGTAGATTTTTTTGTACGAACATTCAAAACGCCTGTACAGTCATCAGATGTAAAAGCAAATGAAGAAGATGGTTTTGGAATAGGCAAACCATCTTCTTTTAAACCTTCAAAATGAAATTCAAGAGCTTCTAAGAAATTTTTTCTTGCCTTATCAGGTGTTTCGCCGGTTGCGATACACCCGTCAACGTCCGGGCAATATGCACTATAATTATTTTCTTGTTTTTCAATAATGATTAAATAATTGTCTAACATTTATAACTCCTTTAATTTTGCCTGCTTTAGTATGCTGTTTAATGTTCCTTTGTCTATATCGTCGGATGGTTTGCCAGCAATTGTCACGCGTCCTGGTTTTTCGCTATGTTTAAATTGTCTGTGACTTCCTTTTTGCGCAACTTGAAACCATCCATCTTTTTCTAATAACTTAAGTATTTCTTTTATCTTCATATTGTAATTATATAACATTACATTTTTAATATCAATATCCAAATTAACAGGACTTTATTTGTTTGTGCTAAAATAAAATATATGAAAAACATTGCAATAATAGCGCCATCAGGGAATATAGAAACGCTGGATAATTTGCTGCAGGCAAAAAGTTTTATGGAAAGTATTGGCATAAAGGTAACAATATTTCCCGGGTGTTATAAAAAATTTCGCTATATGGCAGGGGATGATAAAACAAGGCTTGAAGATTTACATAATGCTTATCTTGATGATGATATTGATACTATAATCTGCATGAGGGGCGGATATGGGGCTATTCGTCTTTTGGATAAGATTGATTATGATATTATAAAAAAACACCCTAAAAAATTTGTTGGAAGCTCTGATATTACGGCACTTTTAGTTTCTATATACAAAAATACAGGCCAGATAACATACCATGCAAAAATGGCTGTTAACGGCATAGCAAAGATGTCATTGGATGAATTTTACCAATATAAAAATGCGATAGAAAATGATGTGTACGATTTGCCGAAATTCAACCATTGTGCGTTAAACTTTAAGGACGGCACATTTGAAGGCGGTATGCTAAGAGGTATTCTTTGGGGCGGAAACCTTGCTACCATTGTTTCTCTTTTTGGCGCAGAGCCTAAAAGCTATGTGCCGGATGAAGATATAATACTTTTTATTGAAGATATTAATGAGCCTGATTACAAAATAGACAGAATGCTGACGCAGATTTTAAGGAATAAACCGCTGCGGGAGAAAATTAAGAGTGTTATTTTTGGTGAATTTATCGGCGCAGGCAAGTATTTAGATGAAATATTAAAAGAGTTTGCTTTGACTTTAGGGGCGCCATATACATATGACTTAAATATAACTCATGGTGATAAAAACACTGTTGTGCCAATTGGTTTAAGAGTTTAAGGTGTTTAAATAGACATATTGTTCTTTTGAAATGCTCATTTTATATTATTTTTTGTGTAAAATTATATGTTGCAATTGCCTTATTTTTTTTGTTTTTTAATCAATTTCACATCCAATTGGTTTTACGGGTTTGCCTTTGTTTTCAAAATTAAGCTGTATATCTGTTGGTTTAGAAATTTCGTCACAACATAAAAAAACTTTTCCGTTTGGATTAATAGCTGAGTCGGCAAATCCTGTATAACATATTTCATTAAAATGTTCGATTATGCAATCCTTCAACTCATAGTCTGGCGTTTTAAAAAGCTGTTTTGCTCTGCCTTCATATACAATTTCGTCATCAGATACAATATTTTGGTATTTTTCAAGGTTGTTTTTGATTTCATCTTTGCTTTTAATGTATCTTTGTTCGGTGGTCAAATCTTCTTTGTATCTTTGTTCAAGACGGGAAAATATTTTTTCTTCGATTTCTTTAAGTTTATCTTCATTAAGGTCGGTATTTGTTTTATCAGCCGGCAAAGCCCTTGACAGTATGTTAAAGGCGCATCCGGTATTTAAAAGCGGTGTAAAGGTGAATAAAACATTTGCCATCCTATCAACATATCTGTTTTCTAATTCGGCGGCAAGTTCCGTGTTGCCGGCTTTCCTTAATTCTTCTGCTTTTGTGCATAGTGAATGATACGGATTAATTGAAATGTTAATCGTGTCCTCTCCATCAATGATATCTAATATTTCAGGCTGCATAATATAGTTAACAAATTTCTCTGCTCTTTTTTGGTATTTTTCTGATTTTGGGTTCCATCCTGATGTATCCAGGATGGGATCTAGTTTTTTTATGTCGCCAATTTCTTTGAGGCAGTCAACATAGTCATAAATTTTTCCATCTTTGTCTTTAAGCTCAATATTTATGCAATCAGAATCCAAAAATAAGGTTGTTCTGCGCTCTGGCATTGCAGGCATTCCAAGTCTTTTTTCCAATTCTTTGATGCCGTCTATCAGACTTTTAAAATCTTCATATGACATTCTGTCTAATGTTTTATCGCTGATTGGTGTTGCATCGTAAAGACAATGGGCGCAGCCATTATTACATCCTCTGTTTAGAAGAATTGCAGGATGCGACATGATTGATGCAATTTCATTTATAGTAAGACCTTCGAAAACTTTTATGTCTTTTTGAATTCCATTAAGATTTTCTCTCTGTTCTTTGCTAAAGTCTAATAGTGTTGGTTCGCAATTCGAAAGTGATGAACAACCTTGTGCACTATTGAGTCTCGCTAAAAATAATAAATGTTTTTTTATATCCTTGTATTCTGTTGATTTTTGCAGAATTGATAAATAATCTTTTGCATTATTATATTCTTCATCCGTAATTGGTGTTTTTTGGTTATTTCCAAAAGAAATTTCAGGAAGTGCATATGCTCTGTAAGCATTTAGGCTTCTTGTATTTGAATATCCGTCTGTGATTGTATTAGAAGTATTGTTTGATACTTGCTTTGGTGGAAGTACATTTTTGAAATTGTTTGTCCTTTGGTATCCTGATATGTTGTTGTAAAAAGTTAAATTCATATAGTGCCTTTCATGTGTGTTGTCATATAACAAGTGCTGTGAATTTTAAAAGTTGCTTCTTTTAGGCGCTTTGTAAATAATTATTTACATTCTTAAAGTACGACAAATTTAGCAGAAAAAAATTTGTGGTATAATCAGCCTATTGTAATTAGTTATGGAGAAAATGCCCTATGAACAGTACTTGCACACTTGATAGTGTTAAAACAAAGTCAGAATATTTAAATGATGTTATTAATATTGCGATGGCGAAAAACCCTAATGAGCCTGAATTTTTGCAGGCAGTAAAAGAGGTTTTGTCTTCTCTTGAGCCTGTTATATTAAAACATGAGGCAGAATATAAAGAACTTGCACTCCTTGAAAGAGTGATTGAGCCTGAAAGGATTATAACATTCAGGGTTCCATGGATTGATGATAATGGTAAAGCAAGGGTAAACAGAGGCTTTAGGGTACAGTTTAACGGCACACTTGGGCCATACAAGGGCGGTTTAAGGTTTCATCCTACCGTAAATCAAAGCATAATGAAGTTTTTAGGGTTTGAGCAGATATTTAAAAATGCTTTGACGGGTCTTCCTATAGGAGGCGGTAAGGGCGGTTCTGACTTTGACCCTAAGGGAAAATCTGACAATGAAATTATGCGTTTTTGCCAGAGCTTTATGACTGAATTACAAAAGCACATAGGGCAGGATGTAGATGTTCCTGCTGGTGATATCGGCGTTGGCGCAAGGGAAATAGGCTTTTTATTCGGTCAATATAGAAGAATTAAAAATAATTATGAAGCCGGTGTATTAACAGGTAAAGGGCTTGATTACGGCGGTTCTTTAGCAAGAAAAGAAGCTACAGGATACGGCCTTATATACTTTATGAGGGAAATGTTAAAGGCAAACGGGCTTGAATTAAAGGGCAAAACCGTTATAATTTCAGGCTCCGGCAATGTTGCAATTTATGCCTGTGAAAAAGCTTTAAGCTATGGTGCAAATGTTGTTGCTATGAGCGATTCAAACGGCTGTGTATATGATAAAGACGGCATAAAGCTTGATATTGTAAAAGAAATAAAGGAAGTTAAAAGAGGCAGAATAAAAGAATATCTTGAGAAGGTGCCGAGCGCAAAATATATGGAAAATAATGGCGAAGTTCCTGCTGTATATACTATTAAGGCTGATGTTGTGCTTCCGTGTGCTACGCAAAATGATATTAATCTTTCAAGCGCAAAGATTCTTGTTGAAAACGGCGCAAAGGCTGTGGGTGAGGGTGCCAATATGCCATGTACAAATGATGCGGTTGAATATTTCTTAAAAAATAAAGTCCTTGTGGCACCCGGTAAGGCTGCAAACGCAGGCGGTGTGGCTACTTCAGCATTAGAAATGTGCCAAAACTCTATGAGATATTTCTGGAGCTTTGATGAGGTTGATAAAAAGCTTGATGGCATTATGACAAATATTTTTGCCCAAACAAAGAAAGCTGCAGAAGAATATGGATATGGGAATAATTATGTTGCCGGCGCAAATATTGCAGCATTTAGAAAAATAGCAAAGGCTATGAAATCTCAAGGGTTAATATAATCTGGAATAATTCCTGAAATTAGATATTTTTAACCGGCGCTTTTGGTTTCGCAACATTGTAAACCAAGGGCACCGGTTAATTTTATATAAACTTTTCATCCATAATTAAAATTTTTGTTTTTCAACCATTTCTGTGCCGTTTTGGCGTGCAATGTCGGCCGCCAGCCTTACTTCTTTTGTTAATTCAAGTGCGGTATCGTCAGAAATTTTACCTTGTGTGTAATAAGTTTCTTGTGCTTTATTATAAACGTTAGAGAATGTTCCTTGCGGGTATTTTGACACAATGCCCCAGGCAGATTGCGTCATCCCGCTGCCATCAGGATTTATTGTGTGCCAGAGATTTGAATCTATCCAGCCTCTTTCAAATGAGCTTAATTGAAGGGCTTTTGTTTTGGCATCATACTGTGCATTGCAAACTAAATCAGGCTCTCCTTTGGTGTTTGGTCCAATATTTGCCGCAGGCTGAATTTGTCCTGCATTTGTGTTTTGAATCGGGTTTTGTATTGCAGTATTATAATTAGCTGCCGGCATAGGATAAGAATATGCTGCATAATTTGATGGTGATATTGTCATTTTTTCTCCATTAAATGTTATTTGTATAAATATAAAAACATGTAAAGAAAATTTATTGCCTTATATTTTGTGTTTTTATTGTAAAATTTTTGTGTAGAAAATTATTTAAAAAAGTGAGGCGTTTAATGAAATTAGGAATTTTAGGATATGGAAATTTGGGCCGCGGAGTAGAGGCAGCCGTTAATCAAAACCCTGATATGGAGCTTTGCGCGGTATTTACAAGGAGAAACCCTGAAAGTTTAAAAATAAATTCAAAAACAGCAAAGGTATTAAGTGTAAACGAGATTGAAAACTGGAAAGATAAGATTGATGTATTAATTTTATGCGGCGGAAGCGCAACTGATTTACCGGAGCAGACACCAAAGTATGCAAAGATATTTAACGTGGTGGACAGTTTTGATACACACGCAAGGATTCCAGAGCATTTTAATAATGTTGATAAAGCAGCTAAAGAGGGCGGCAAAGTCGGTATAATTTCTGTAGGCTGGGACCCTGGTTTGTTTTCATTGAATAGAATGTATGCAAATGCAATTTTACCTGAGGGAAATGACTATACTTTCTGGGGCAGAGGTGTAAGTCAGGGACATTCTGATGCAATTCGAAGGATAGAGGGTGTTAAGGATGCGAAACAGTACACTATTCCTGTTGATAAGGCGCTTAATGCTGTGAAAAACTGTGAAAACCCTATCCTTTCAACAAGGGAAAAACACACAAGAGAATGCTTTGTAGTGTTAGAAGATGGCGCAGACGCTAAAAAAGTTGAGGCAGAAATTGTGAATATGCCAAACTATTTTGCTGATTATGACACAACTGTGCATTTTATCTCTGAGGATGAATTAAAGAAAAATCATTCAGGAATTCCCCATGGGGGTTTTGTATTCAGATGCGGGAAAACCGGTTTAAATAAGGAAAATAATCATATTATTGAATATAATTTAAAGCTTGATTCAAATCCAGAATTTACATCAAGTGTGCTTATTGCCTATGCCAGGGCGGCTTATAAAATGGCAAAAGAAGGTCAAACAGGCTGCAAGACCGTTTTTGATGTGGCACCGGCATATTTAAGTCCAAAATCAGGTGAAGAATTAAGAAAGACAATGCTGTAATTTTATTAATTCTATTTAAATAAGGCGCCTATAATAGGGCGCCTTTTGTTTGGTGAAGTTCCAAAGATAATATCTATCAGCTTATTAGGGCAAAATGGGGTGTATTTTTGATTTAAGGGGCAAGATTGGGCAATGTAATTAGTTTTACTGGTGTTCTCTGTTTTGCGAACTGTTTTGTAAATTTTTTGTAATAAAATTTACTGCAGCGGCAAAATATTTTTTATAGGTTTTATATAACTACCCTGTTTTGCGCGCAGAGGGTGCTAAAAACTTGAATGGAGAGTGACAGACTTATGAATATTGATTCTATTAATAATTTACTTAGTTTTAAGGGTGTTTGCACTTATGTTGATGATATGGAAAAGAAATCAAGAATAGCAGTATTAAATCATATTGCCGGCTATAGCTTTTTATTTAATGAATGTTTACGGTTTTAAAGCATTCGCTCAGATCATCCAAATCAAAATGTGCATAATTATCAGGAATAATGCCTTCGTTTAAATTATAGTAAAGCCTGTGTGGGGCGTCTATTTCTGGTTTTACATATAAAACTTCATTTGGCTCAATTCCTTTTGCATTTAAAACTTCTAAAATGTTTTGGTGAAGCTTTTCACTACAGTTTATGTGGCCTCCAAACAAAAACGCCTTGCATTCTTGATTATTTTTTTGAAGGTTGTTAATAAATTCCGTCATTTTTTGCTGCATATGGCTTATTTGGGATTTTTTTCTGTGCTTGCCCGGGCAAAGGTGCAGCATATAAGCATCTTCATTGTTATATAAAACTGCAGCTATGCAATCACAGATATTATCTGTGTAGCCTTTATTTGAATGTATATATTCATCAATTGTGTATAATCTGTCATAATCAAGGGGTGAATAATCGTCTTTTACTATTCTTTGCTCTGGTGCCAAATTTTTTTCAAGGGTTTCAAGGTTCCAGATTTTTTGGTTGATTTCTTTTCTTGTATATTCTTCGGGCCTGAATATCAAAGGCATGGGTTTTGTTTTTACGGAAGGCTGCACTTCTTTTGCTGCTGTAATTGTTTGCGCCTGCATATTAATGCCTGCCTTTATAAGAGCTGTATCTGCCATAGATTGAAATTTTATAGCTGTATCTAATAGAGGGTTTGATATTGTTTTTACTGCATTGTCGAACGGTTTTGTCATATGTGGCAAAACCGTTTGTTTTAATATTGCTCCCTGTTGAAAAATTTTATTTAATTGTATTGTCATTGTTTTTATAATTTTGTTATATGTTAATTAAATAAAAACAATGACTTTGTAAAAATTGCCATTCGTTTGTAGATTTTGTCGAATGCAGATTTACAAATCTTTGCCATACTTTTCATATAGCCTTTTTAATATAAATTTATCCATTTTTTATGGCAATTTTTTTACCGCATTTGTTTTTATAAAATTATCAAGATAAATGAGGAGAATAAAAATGAATTTAGGCGGCATTGCTGCAGGGGCAAAAAAAATTGCGGGACATGGGGGTGAA
Source organism: uncultured Vampirovibrio sp. (assembly GCA_910583725.1). Taxonomy (GTDB): domain Bacteria; phylum Cyanobacteriota; class Vampirovibrionia; order Gastranaerophilales; family Gastranaerophilaceae; genus MGBC122484. The sequence continues at coordinate 99,277 of CAJTXZ010000004.1, read as the reverse complement.
TTATGTACTTCCGGCGTCAAGACAATGAGCTTGGATGAGTTAGAGAAGTATGCTGCTAAAACAGGAGAAATTCTAGATAAGGAAACAAGTGCTGCAAGTGCCAAAAAGATAGATGGAAATATTGGAAAAATAGTGCAAAGTATTAAAGGCGGGGTAGATACACTTGCAAAGGCGCCCGGTGATATTTTAAAGAGCAGGGATACTTTTGTTAAGGGTGTGGCTGATATTAAAACACAGTCTATGCTTGGAATAGGTACATTGGCAGAGGCGGTAGAGAAGAAAAATGTTGGTCTTATTGATAACAAGTTTTTGAATGCTTCAAACCTTATTAAAAGGCTTAAAGACACATATAGCTTTATTCCGTCAAAATTTCCATCCGGTGAAGGATTTCAGCTAAAAAAGGCCAATATGAATGAAGTTATAAAAAATGCCAAGGCAGGCAAGGATACTACTTTTGAATACACAAAGAATAACGGAGATATTATAAAAGGTTTTGTTTCAAAGAAAGTTCAAAAGATGGGCGAGGACTGCTTTGTGACGCAAATTCAAAGAACTGTTAAGGATGGGGCAAGTGAAGCGTCCAGTGTTTATTATTTCCCAAAAAGCGGGGAAATAAGAACGGTTTCAAGGCAAATGGACGGGCAAAAAGTATTTTCGCAGATGTTTGCAAATGATAATGGCGGCAAAGTGAGAACAAGCTGTTAACTTTGCCTTCTAGCTTGATACGAAGGGCTTATGCTTGCATATCCTTATTCGTTCTGCCAAAAATGTTTTTATAAAACTTTCTTTGGAGGGTTTCTAAACAAATACGGGTATATTTTAATGAATTCATTTAAATCTCTGTAGAATGCTTCAAAATCAAAGCTGCAGCCGTATCTTGCCGGGCCTGTTTTTATTCCGTAATAGTGATAGATGGATTTTGTTAGCACGTTTGCAATAGAATTGCTTCCTCTCTCATACGGGCTTTCTTGTGCTATCAGCCAGTGTATTATTGCATTTGATTTATTGATTTCATCTACTGAAGGATTATTTGATGATTTTAGATTTTCATATTCATTTTTTACTAATTCCAGGTTTGTTTTTAATCTGCGCTGCGGGAACGCAATTTGTATTCCTGCAGAATGGGCGTTTTTTGAAATATGACATACGTTTGCTTTTCTCATCTTGAAATTTGCAATTGGCGAAAAGCCTGTGTAGACCGATTCTGATTTTAATCTTAATCTGTCGTAATATATATCCAGGTATTCCTTTCCTCTGCTGTTATTTTGTATTAAAAAAGGCTTTTTGCTGTTTATAAGCCTGCCAAAGTCTCTCCTATTGTAAATTGCGCTAATACCGTTCGCTATTGCTTCCATTAAACATTCAAAAGGCTTGTCTTTTGAAATCAGAGATGATGCTTTATAGGTAAGCTTATTCATTTCTTCTGCCCAAGAATAATTTGTGGCATCACATTTGTAGAGACCGCTTATTAAAAAAGTATCCAGATCAAGAAAATACTTATTTATGGGTGATTCTTCTAAGTAGATTTTGTTTTTATGAATTGGAACTTGCTTGACAGAAACATTATGTATTGGAATTTTTGACAAAATTTTCTCTGAGCCAAACTGTATTGCTGTAGATTTTTTTGGAACACAATTTTTTGTATTTGTGGTAATTGAATTAGAGATACTGCCTGTATTTATAAAATTATTGTAATTTATTTTCATTTTTTATATTTACACTTTTATTATGCTCTTATAACGTGCAAAAATAATAAAATTTGTACAAAAAAACAGAATTGTTACATAGGTTAATGTTTTACCGGCTAAAATCAGGCTTATGATGTCAAAATAATTAAAATGCCGGTATTACTGAATATACCGGCATTTTGAACTTATATTTTGATGTTGTAAAGCTTTATATTATTAAACGGCAAAGATTACTCCACAGTTACTGATTTTGCGAGGTTTCTTGGTTGGTCAACATCTTTTCCTAAGTATTCAGAGATGTGATAGGCTAAAAGCTGCAGCACGGTTATGTTTAGGGCGGGTGATACCATATCTGAAATTTCAGGGATTAAAATTAAATCATCAAACAAGTTTTTATGTTTTTCATCAATCAGGTTTGTAACGCCAATAAGCCTTGCCTGACGTGCCTTTGCCTCTTCACAGTTTGATAAAATTTTATCATATACAGTGCCTTTGTTTAATATTGCAAGGACAGGCATGGTGTTATCAAGCATGGCAATAGGGCCATGTTTTAGTTCTCCTGCCGGGTATCCTGTTGCATTAATATAGCTTATTTCTTTTAGTTTTAGTGCTCCTTCAAGGGCTGATGGGTAATTTATCCCTCTTGCAATAAAAATAAAATCTTTTGAATTTGAATATTTTTTTGAAATTTCCTGAACTTTTTTTGTGTCATTAAGGATGATTTCAAGCTTTGATGGCAGGCTTAAAAGTTCTTTTTTAATTTCTGAAAGCTCTTTTGAACTTGTCTTATTTGTGTTTTCGGCAAGATATATTGCAAGGAGATAAAGGCTTAAAAGCTGCGCTATGTATGATTTTGTGGCTGCAACGGAAACCTCGATTCCTGCATTTATAGGAAGCAGGCTGTCTGCAAGCCTTGCCATTGCGCTGTCTTTTCGGTTTGTAATTATTGCAATGTGTGAATTTTTTGCTTTGGCCTGTTTTATTGCAGTTATTGTATCAGCGGTTTCACCGGACTGGGAAATGCCTATTACAAGCGTGTTTTCATCTGCTATCGTGTTTCTGTAAATATATTCGCTTGATGCTTCAACATCGGTTGGAATTTTAGCCAGTTCTTCAATAACATATTTGCCCACAAGCCCCGCGTGGAGCGATGTTCCGCAGGCAATAATCTGAATTCTGTTAATTTTTTTAAGCTGTTCTCTGGTTAGTTTTACATCGTCTAAAACTACCTCAGCGTCTTTGTTTTTGAGTTTATCTGTCAGGATATTCCTTACAACATCAGGCTGTTCGTGGATTTCTTTTAACATATAGTGCTTATAGCCCATCTTTGAGAGAGCTACAGGCTCAAATGGCAGGCATTCAACCTTGTTTTGAATTAGATTGTCATTTTCGTCATAAATCTTAACAGAATCTGCCTTAATTTCCGCCACCTGATTATCACTTAGATATATTGCTTTTTTTGTGTATTCAATAACGGCCGGAATGTCTGATGCTATAAAGTTTTCGCCTTCGCCTACACCAATTATCAACGGCGCATTTTTTCTTGCTGCGATTATTCTATCCGGCATGGTTTTGTGCATAACAGAGAATGCATAGGCGCCTTTTAGCTTTTTAACTGCACTCTGTACGGCCTTTAGGAGGTCTTTTTTTTCTTCAAATTCATAGGCTATAAGGTGCGCTGCCACTTCTGTATCGGTTTCAGATTTAAATTTGCTGCCTTTTTTTTCAAGGACGGGTTTTAGGTCTTTATAGTTTTCAATTATGCCATTGTGCACTATTACAAGGCTTTTACAGTTACAGGTGTGTGGGTGGGCGTTAATTTCAGAAGGCATGCCGTGGGTGGCCCATCTTGTGTGGCCGATTCCGGCGTGGGTATTGATATCTGCCTCATTTTGTTTTGAGATAATTTCTTTTAGGTTGTTTAATTTTCCTGCGGCCTTATAGATATTGATTTTATCTTTTGCCATAAGGGCAACACCTGCAGAATCATACCCTCTGTATTCCAGGTGGGATAAGCCTTTTAAGATTACCTCAACAGCTTTTCTTTTGCCTATATACCCTACTATTCCGCACATAAAATTTTTTCCTCTATTCTTTATCCCTAATCATTTAATTTTATTATGCACCGTTTTTATTTGCAAATTAAGATTTGATTAAGAAAATTTTTGCCGGCCTATTACATCTTTTTTATTCAAGACTTTTGTATTTATAAAAAAGAAAACACCTGTAAAGTCAGGTGTTTTCGGGTATTTTCTTTGGTAAGATTTTTGAAGAAATTTATGCATTTTCCTTTTCAAATTTTTTCATAAATTCTACAAGGGCTTCAACGCCTTCAATCGGCATGGCGTTATATATAGAAGCTCTCATACCGCCAACTGTTCTGTGACCTTTTAGTTGTACCAAGCCTTCTTTTGCGGCTTCTTCAATAAATTTTTTGTCTAAAGCTTCATCGCCTGTTACAAAAGGAACGTTCATTAAGGAGCGGGAATCCTTTTCTACTGTGCCTTTGAAGAGTTTTGAATTATCAAGAAAATCGTATAAAATTTTAGCTTTTTTTACGTTGATTTCTTTCATTTTTTCAAGGCCGCCATTTTTTTTCAGCCACTTAAACACAAGGCCGCAAACATAGATACCATAGGCTGGAGGGGTGTTATAAAGACTGTCATTATCAGCATGGGTTTTGTATTTTAACATTGTGGGGCACCAGGCCGGAAGGTCCTCTCTTATTAAGTCTTCCCTTATTATTACTATCTGAACGCCAGCAGGGCCTACGTTTTTTTGAACACCGGCGTAAATTAAGCCATATTTTGTAACATCAACAGGTTCTGATAAAAAGCATGATGACATATCAGCCACAAGAATTTTGCCTTTGGTGTTTGGCAGGGTGTGAAATTTTGTACCATATATTGTATTGTTCTCGCAAATGTAGACATAGGCGGCATCTTCTGAGATAGGTAAATCTGAGCAATCAGGGATATATGAAAAAGTTTTATCCTCGGATGTGGCTACTTTGTTGATTTTTCCGTATTTTTGAGCCTCTGTGTATGCTTTTTTTGCCCACTGGCCAGTTACGATATAGTCTGCAGTGCCTGTACCATCAGCTTTTAGGAGGTTTATTGGCACCATTGAAAACTGCAGGTGTGCGCCGCCTTGTAAAAATAAAACTTTGTAATTATCAGGAATATTCATTAATTCTCTTAGGTCTTTTTCGGCTGTTTTTATAATGTTGTCGTAGGTTTTAGACCTGTGGGACATCTCCATCACAGACATGCCTGAATTTTGATAGTTCATCATCTCATCAGCTGCTGTTTTTAGAACTTCTTCGGGCAAAACCGCCGGCCCTGCTGAAAAATTGTAAACTCTGCCGCATTCTCTTGTCATAATTTTATTCTCCTTATCTTAAAAGTTTTATTGCACATTTTGCGCACATTTTGAGGTGTTTTACGGGTGTAATGCCGCCATTTTAGCGGGTTTTATTTGAGCGGAAATTTAATTTTGAGCCCGCTTTTTACACTTAATATACTCCATTTTAAGAAAAAATGTTAGTCTTTGTGCAGTTTGCTTTTTAATTCTTGCGGTTTAAAAATGCCATCTTCGGTGATAATGCCTGCTATAAGGGCGTTATCGGTTACATCAAAACTTGGGTTAATTATTTTTACGCCTTCTGCACAAATTCTTTTGCCATTTACCATTGTCACTTCTTCTTCGTCCCGAAGTTCAATTATAATGTCATTTCCGGACTCAATTGTTAAATCAATAGTGGATTTTGGTGCTGCAACATAGAAGGGGATATTGTAGTATTTAGCTGCGATTGCGACGGTTGAGGTTCCTATTTTATTTGCTGTGTCTCCGTTTGCGGCAATCCTGTCGGCGCCAACCACCACTACATCTATCATTTTGTTTCTCATAAAATATGAGCACATGCCATCTGTAATTAATGTTGTTGGAATGCCGTCCTGAACTAGCTCAAATGTTGTAATTTTTGCGCCCTGGCCTCTGGGTCTTGTTTCATCGGCGTAAACCTGTATAGTGTTATCTTTTGCAAAGGCGCTTCGCACCACACCAAGGGCGGTTCCGTATGCTACAGTTGCTAAAGCCCCTGCGTTGCAATGGGTTAGGATGCCTGCACCCTTTGGAATGATTGTGGCACCGTGGTCTCCGATTTTTTTATTTATTTCAATATCCTCGTTTTCAAGCCTAATTGCATTGTTTATCAGGTTAGCGCAAACTTCTTTTAGGGTAAGGGTTTTAGAGTTTTCAATCACCTTTTTTTGCTCTCCTATTGCCCATGAGAGGTTAACAGCGGTGGGACGCGAGGAATTAAGGTAGTTTAGCCCCTCTTCCAATTCTTCAAAGAATGATTTTTTTTGATTTTCATCTAAATTTTCATTTGCACTGGTTTTATTATTTTGCCATAAATCCTCTGTTGGTGCGTATTTTGAGAGTAACTCCAGCGCGAAAAGCGCACAGCCGTGGGCTCCTGCTATGCCTATAGCGGGCGCACCACGCACTATCATTGTTTTTATGGCGTCATACATGGAATTCAGTGTTTTTATCTCAACTTTTTCATACGCATATGGAATCTTAGTCTGGTCAACCATTACAGAATAGCCTCCCTGATTGGTTTTGTGCCATTCTATAGTTTTTATTTTAGAGTGAAATTCGCTCATAGTCTTATTTTCTCCTGTTAAATTATTAAATTTTTTAAGCTATACTTGTGTTTTAGGTGTTGCGGATTTTATTGTATAAATTGCATTTTTTAACATATTTTATCTAAAAAACAGTCAAAAAATGGATACTGGCAGCTGTTATTTTACAAATATTAACTTAATTTTTGACAAATTGTTTTATTAAAAAGCCCGTTAACAGGCCGCTTCCTGCGTTGGTGAGTGCAAAAATTAACGCTATGGTGATTAAAAATACAATTGCAAGGAACGGGTTTAGAATATTTATTGCATACGTGTAATAATTTTTTATAAAAATATGAACCAAAATTACAAGCGGGGAAAAAATTATAAGGAATGAAAAACAGCTCACAGCGCCTATTATGGCGCCAAGAACAGTGTAGTCTTTTACTTCGAGCTGGGTTAGATTTTCAGGAACTTCCTTTGCCTGCAAAAAAAGAAGGATGGCAGGTGCTGATAAGAACGGAAGCAAAAAAAGTGCAATTATATACATAGCGTGCGGAACAAGAGCCGGAATTGCAGACAGGGCGCCTAATAGAGCACTATACACGCTGCATTTTTTCAAGGTGTTTATATTAATTGTCATTTTTTTCTCCTCCTAAAAAATAAATTTTTTTAAAAAATGTTAAAATCCGAGGTTTCTTGCGTGGCAAATGCCTATGGCTATTGAATCTACAGTATCGTCAAGTTTTGTATTTTTATTTAGCTCGATAAATTTTTCTACCATAAGCCTTACTTCGCTTTTTTGAGCCCTTCCATGGCCTGTTAAAACCTGTTTTATCACAAGAGGCGTGTATTCTGCGGTTTTAATTCCTGCTTTTTCAAGCGCCAGAAGGATTACCCCCCTTGCCTCCGCTACAGGTATGATTGTTTTTTGGTTTTTAAAGAAAAAAAGCTGCTCAATTGAGGCCTCATCAGGGTTGTAGGCCTTGCAGATTTCTGTCATGTCAAAAAAAATTTCGGCTAATCTTTTTGATACGGGCATGGATTTATCTGTTTGAATACTGCCCGATGTGACCAATTGATAACCGTTTTGGTCTGCTTCAATGACACTGTAGCCCGTTATTCCTATGCCGGGGTCTATTCCTAAGATTCTCATAGTGGAAATTATAGCATAATTTTATTGTCTGAGGTTAATTTTAATAAGTCTGAAAACTATTGCTATGACTGGCTTTTGGCTTAAAAAAGGTAAAATAAAATGCGATTTGTAAACAAACCGCATAAGTCAAGAAAGGAATGGTTAGACTATTAACAATTCATATTGTTACATAAATAAAATTACTATGCAAACTTTTTAATAAATTTTAACGTTTCTTATATATAGATGTATGGTATACAAATAGTTTAATATCCAAAAAGCAGTAAATGAAGCGTTTTTAATTTTTTTAGTTTTTTATTTTTCGGCATTAATATTTGTAATATAAATTTACATTTACAGTAATTTGATTAATTTTTGTCTGTAATTTGTTTTTATTTATATATAGGATTTTCAGGAGAGAAAATGAGAGATACGGCGGCGGTTTCAACTACATCTGCTATTAGTGTTAATAAAACCGGGGTTGATGCGTCTAAAAACAAGGCAAGCGCTGTAAAACGAGATGCTACGGCTTTGCCATCCTCAATATTTGAAGATGAGCAAGAGGCAGCCGTAACAACTTCTTCTGCAATTCAAAATAAAACTAAAGCAGTAAAATCCAAAGACACCAATGCCAATAAAGAGGATTCGATTTTTGCAGATGAAACCAAGGCAGAGGCGTCAACAAATGAAGATATAGTTGAATATTGCTCTGATACATATGAAGATAAAACAGATATTGAATTTGACGGGAATAATAATCCTGAAGATATTTCAAATGATATTGATTCTGTGCATGAAAAATTATCAGAAGTTGAGGATAAACAGGGTTTATTGGGAAAATTTTGGAACGGGATTAAAACGGTGACAGGCATTGGCTTATCTAATGATGGTGTTAAAGAAATGGTAAAAAAGTATGAAAATGGCGCTATTTCAAAGGAAGAGGCATTAGAGTGTATAGAAAATTTTGATGAAAAACAAAATGTGGCTAAAAACCTTATTTCTACGTTTGTTTCAACCATTGCTACTGCTGGTGTAAACTTTTTTGCCGGCGGTCTTGCTCCAGTATCATCACTTTGTACCGGTGCTTTGACTGGCGCTTTGTCAAGAACGGCTGTAAAGACTGTAGATCGGGCAACTAACAATATTGCGGGTGATGAAGTTAATGCTAAAGCAATTGCAAAAGATTTTGTGGATGGTGCAATTGACGGTGCGTTTACTGTAGAACTTTTAAAAACACCAACGTCAACTGATGCTATCAGTGCTGTTGCAAATGTCGGATGTGCTCAGGGTGCCTGTTTTGGTCTTGCAAAGGGTATTGCACAGTACGCTTCAGACTGTGCATTCGGTGAAACCACATTTAATGACCATGAATTTTCTGAATCCATAGTTAATAATATGGCTTTTGGTACAATGGCAACTATCGGCCTTGGTGCGGGAGTGAAATTTTTAAGCAGCAAGTCAAGTCTTTTGGCTTCTTCTGCTTTATTTGCAGGTAATGCTGCTTCTGATATTTTTGATGAAAACTGTATGTAAAATTATATACAATTGTTTTTTTAAGCATGAATGATATTTTTGTTATAAATATGACCATAAATGCAGTTGTCTAAATTGTACGTTTAAAAATGAAATAAAAGTAATATTTTGATAAGCCAATGGCGGCAGGGCTTTTGCTTGTTTATTGTTTTTGTGTATTTATATATTTACAAAACTTTATAAATCTTTGTTATGCTGAATTTTGATGGGTATTACCTTCCGATTGTGCTTTTGGCGAAGATAAATTTGATGGTGATTCTGCATTTAAAAACCTTACTGCAAATATTGCTTTTGGCATGCTTGGAACATCGGGTTTAAGTGTTGGCGCAAGGCGCTTGGAAAAGTATCAGACAAGCTTGCTGCAGCTGGTGTAGCTGCCTTAAACACTGCACTTGATGCTGTGGATGAAAATTATTTGTAAAATATTGATTAACCATATTTAGTGTGAATTTGCTATATAAGTCCTTTAACTGGGGTAATTATATTTGCACTTCTTTATTAAATGTTTTCTTTTTATTCTAGTCCCTATGCATAAAAAAATTTATCTCTGAAACTTATTTAGACGTACTCTTTTTTTACATAAGGGCTTTTATTGTAAGAAAGAAATAAGGTAATATTTTTGTGTAAAATTGTGTATATAATTGCCTTAACTGGCTACTTGCAAAAAATAAATGTTTTGTGTAATATGTTAGGTGCTAAATTATTTAAATCAAGGATTAGGTAAATATGGTGAAATTATTGCAATTATTACGACGTATGCTGTTTAACTCCCGCAAGGAAAGCTATGCTTATGTCTTTATTAAAAACAGATAACGTATTTAAAGATTTAGTTTTAGCCTTCCTTAATAAAAGGGAAGGCTTTTTTAATGCAATAGTATTTCCATCCAACCTATTTCTTAATATTTTTTAATAAAATTAGCAATTTATTGTCATTACAAACGTTAATTATATAGTACAGGAATTATAAATTATGAAAATAAACCAAAAGCGAACAGGCGCACTTTATCAAAGGTTGAGAAACCTTATTTGGGGATTGTAATTTTTATAAGGAACTAATGATAAATGTCACCAAACAGCTTAACAACGAGCATACTATCGTCTTTGGGGAACAATACGGGCTCTATTTTCCCTATGGCAACCAAAGATTTAATAAAAAATCAGGTCACTGTTTTAACTTATAAAAAAGACGGCGGAAAGCATGACGCCTTTGAAAAATTTGTGGAAGAAAACGGCACAAGCCTTGTTTGGCTTGGCGGCCTGCCTTTAATAAAGAAATTATTAGATAAAACATTATATAGAGCCTTTAAGATAGACCCTGATGTAGATATCAGGAAATTAAAGTCTGACTCTTCTGATAGTGTAGAATTTACTCTGAATAAACTAAAAGAACAAGGAAAAACTGACGGAGCACAGTTTAAGGCGCTAAAGAAGGTAAGTGAAAATAAAAATATTACAAAAGGCTTGTTTACAGGTAAATTTGCTATAGCAACGGGGCTTACCATGTTTGCTCTTGGAAAGATAATTTTATATAAACAAAAAGATACCGAAGAGAAGGTTAAGCAAAAGGTTAGAAATGATATGCTGCAGGAGCTTGCCTTGAAAAATGCAGTAGAAACATCTGAGACTGGCAAGATATTTAAGGGTTTAACCAAAACTAATGAAGGAGAAAAGGGGACAGCAGCACTTTCATTTACGGGCTCAAAGGGTGTGGGTGCTTTGTCTGCTTTTATGTATAATCCTGTTTTAAACCAGCTTATACTTGATGGCGGCATTACGGGCCTTCGGATAGGTACAGGAAGGGATGGCGAGAAAAGGGGTATTACACTAAAAGAACTTATTGAAATTGCATTTTTATATCCTCTAGCACTGCCCATACAGAGGGGTTTTGAGCTGTTATACGGTACAATATTTGGCAAAGATACATCTTTAAATTATGATGTTTTAGCGTCTGACAGCTTTAAGGATATGGCGGGCGATAATTCAATTAAGAATGCTTTGGCTGATTTTTCAAAGGAATATGACCTTGAAAAGATAGGCAAGGACGGCGATGTTGATAAGAAGCTTTTGAATTTTATATATGATAATCCGGATAATCCTGTTGTTAAGTTCTTAAAGGAAACAGGCGATGTTTCAACCGTGAAAAAAACTGCGGGCAAGAAATTTGGTATATTTAATGTTAAGGAAGCAACTAGTGAGATTGATTCTTTAGCATTTATTGATACAAAGTCAATTAAAAAGAGTATAAATAAATTATCTAAAATGCTTGATAAGATGGATGGCAAGGGTGCTTTGGGCAATGTGCAGAAGGCAAGCCAATATTTAAAGGGAACAAGGTTTGCCAAGGGGTTATCAATACTTTCTGCAATAGCATTTGGTATTTGGGGTACGGGTGTTTTTGAAACAAAGCTTGTACTTAAGATGAGGGAAAAGGAAACCGGCAGTACCGAAAATCAGGCCATAACGAATCTTGAATCTAAAATCAGGCACCAGATGGCTTTTGAAGGCGGGATAAAAGCTTAGAATATGACCACATATAAGAAGAAAGAGGTTTTTTAGCCAAAGTTAGCGGCAAATTGCGCTATTATTTAGCGTATTTTAGGGGGTGCTTTTTAAGGTGAAATAATACGGGTGTCCTGATAAGATAACTGATATCAGCCTGTCAGGGCTACACTTCTATAAACAGTTTTCTGCCTACGATGTTTGGTTTTCCGTTGTAGTAGCCTGCAAAATAGCCGCCAAGCACGGGAGCATTTTTAGCATAGCCTTCATTTCCCCTAAATGTTGAATTCATAAAGGGATTTAGGTTTTCATTTTGGGCAAAAGGATTGTAGTTTAAGGGCTTTGCACTTACTTTTGATGCGGCTTGCGTGTTTTGTGTTGTTAATGATTTTGTGATTAGTGAAACTAAATTTGTAAACATTTAAACGACCTTTTTTAAAATCTAACTTGCTTTCCAAAATGATGTTTAATAATAAAATTTTATAAGTCTATATTTATTATCTTATTTGGTTACAAAATGTTAAGGGTTTTTTATAAAATATACTCTGTATGGCCTACAATTTTGACAAAACTTAACATTAACATTGTTAAATTTTATAAATTTATGATATATTTTTATTGAACAACTGTTTTCTAATATTAAATTTTATATAAAAACCTAAAAACATATAAAAAGCAGGACAAAAAGTGAAAACTTTTAATGTTCTTATGTAACTAAAACTGAGGTATGGGAAAATCGAAGCAATATTTTTATTATATATTTTAATAATTATTCTCGCGCTTGTTGCCATTGTATCTGTTATTTTGTGTACAAGACAGAGAACAAAACTTGAGTTTTACCGTGATAATGCTAAAAAGCTTGAGGATGAATACAGGCAAAAAGAAGAATACATAAAGAAAGAGGCTGTTGTTGCCGCAAAGGAGCAACTGCATAATGACAGGCAGAAACTTGATGACGAGATGAGGCAAAGGCGCTCTGAAATTAACCGTCTTGAAAATTCTCTCTCTAAAAGAGAGGATAACCTTGAGGTTAAGATTCAAAAAGTTGCTGATAAAGAATTTGATGTAAATAAAAAATATGACGAACTTCTTGATAAGGAAGATTATCTTGCAGAATTAGTTGCAAAGCAATTGTCTGAGCTTGAGAGGGTTTCTTCTATGAGCAGAGAAGAGGCTAAGAATATGCTTCTTGAGCAAATTAAACAGGAATTGGCCCAAGAGCAGGTGCAATTAATCCGCGAGAATGAACAAAAAATAAAGGAAACAGCAGAAGAGAAGGCACGTGAAATTTTATCGCAGGTTATGCAAAAATGCGTGATTGATCAGGTAATTGAAAGTACTGTCTCTGTTGTATCTCTTCCTAATGATGAAATGAAGGGAAGAATAATCGGCCGTGAAGGCAGAAATATAAGGACGCTTGAAACCTTGACAGGAGTTGATTTAATTATTGATGATACGCCCGAGGCTGTTGTATTATCATCGTTTGACCCTGTAAGGCGTGAAGTTGCAAAATTAACTATTGAAAAACTTATTCAGGACGGGCGTATTCACCCTGTCAGGATTGAAGAAGTTTTTGAAAAATCTAAGAAAGAAATTGATAACAAAATGAGACAAGAGGGCGAAAAGGCCGCTCTTGATCTTGGAATTATGAACCTTAACAAAGAGCTGACGAGGACTCTTGGACGCTTATATTATAGAACAAGCTATGGACAGAATGTTTTAAGACACTCTATTGAAGTTGCGCAAATTGCTGGCATGCTTGCTGTTGAATTAGGAGCAAATGCTGCAGAGGCAAGGCGTGCAGGTTTACTGCATGATATCGGCAAGGCCGTTGATCATGATCAGGAAGGCACGCACATTCAATTAGGTGTTGAGCTTGCCAGACGCTATGGCGAGCGCGAAGAAATTATCCATGCGATAGAAGCGCACCATGATGATGTTGCGGCAAATACTCTTGTCGCGGCATTGGTCAAAATAGCCGATTCTGTCTCTGCAGGCCGGCCGGGCGCAAGACGCGATACGCTTGAAATCTATATTAAACGCCTTAAAAAGCTGGAAGAAATTGCCAACAGCTATGAAGGCATTAAGCAGTCTTTTGCAGTGCAAGCCGGTCGTGAAGTTAGGGTGATAGTTCAGCCTAATGTGTTCAACGACGCTGCCAGTGCAAAACTTGCCCGTGACATTGTAAAACGCATTGAGGATGAACTTGAATATCCCGGACAAATCCGTGTAACGGTGGTTCGGGAAGCAAGAGTTACCGAAATTGCGAAGTAAAAAATGTCCAAAAAAGTTAAAGTCCTTTTTCTTGGAGATTTAGTTGGACGCTCCGGAAGATGTGCTGTTGAAAAATTTTTAAATGAAGAGTGCCTGTGTGAAGATTTTTCTGAGTCTGCAGGCGATGTTTTGACATCTTCTTGCCCGGTTTTAAGAAAAGATAAATTTGATTTTGTAATTGCAAATGTTGAAAATGCCTCTCATGGCTTTGGTTTAACTAAAAAAAACCATGATGAATTAATTTCATATGGAATTAACTGTATGACATCGGGCAATCATATTTGGGATAAAAAAGATATTTATAGTTACATAAATGATTCCGGTGTTTTAATTCGCCCTTTGAATTACCACAAAACTGCTCATGGCGTGGGGTATAGGGTTTTCAATGATAAAATCATTGTTATCAATCTTCTTGGCAAGACCTTCATGCAGCCTGTTATTTGCCCATTTCAGGCTTTATATGACATTATGACGGTTTTAAAAAATAACACAGGAATTGATGATAAGATTGTGATTGTTGATTTTCATGCTGAGGCTACTGCTGAAAAAATTTGTTTTGCTCATTTTGCATATTCCCTTGGTGTGAGTGCTGTTCTTGGTACGCACACACATGTGCAGACGGCAGATGAGAAGGTTATTGATAAAAAAATTGAACTGAGCGAAGAATTTAATTATTTTCCAAAGGCTGCTGCTTCTTTGTTCAAGCCTAAAAAATCAATGCTTTATATTACAGATGCGGGTTTTTGCGGTTCATACGAGGGTGTTATCGGAATGGAGTATGAGAATTCTTTAAGAAGGCTTGTTTCATCTATTCCTGAGAGGTTTGATGTTGCTGTGTGCGATAGCATGCAAGTTAATGCCGTTAGTATGGAGTTTGATTCAAAGAGCGGCTCTGGCACTAATATTGAGAGGATAAATATAAAATATACAGAAACAGGAGGTGAAGCTTGAAGATTGATTTGCATATTCATACAACTTATTCTGACGGCACATTTTCTCCTGAAATGGTTGTTGATACTGCTCTTGAGTGCGGGCTTGATGTGATTGCCCTGACTGATCATGATAATGTTTTATCTCACAAGGTTGCGGGTGATTATGTTAAGAAAAATAATATAAAGCTTGAAATAATTCCTGGAGTTGAAATTAATACTATATATAAAGGGTATGAGGTTCACATTTTAGGGTATTTTATGGATACTAATAATGCTGATTTTCAAAACCTTATGAAAACCCAGCAGGAAGCAAGGGTGAGGCAGACAAGGGAAATAATTGAGCTATTAAACAAGAAAGCCGGAATAAAGATAAAGTTTGAAGATATAAAGTCTTTGGTGGCTGAGGGTGGAAGTATTGGGCGTCCGCATATAGCGCGTGCTATAACAAACGCAGGCGGCGTGAATAATGTGATGGAAGCGTATGCTAAATACATTAATGATGAGTCAAATGTTTATGTGCAAAGAAAAACTGTGTCGCCGCATGATGCTTGTGAAATAATGTATGATGCAGGGGGCATACCTGTTTTTGCCCATCCTATTGATGTTGAAATATCAGATGAATTGACAAAAGAACTTGTTAGCTATGGCTTGAGGGGAATTGAGGCATATCATAGAAAACATTCGCCTGCGATGATTGAACATTATTCTTCTCTTGCTGAAAAATACGGGCTTATTATAACAGGCGGGTCTGATTTTCATGCACCTTCTGTTAACAGAGGCTCTATTCTTATGGGTAAAAACTTTGTCCCTGCCTGGGTTTATGATGAATTAAACAAAGAAAGAAGAAGGTTAAAGTTTTCATAAGGTTTTGCTTATGGTATTTAAGGATTTCTGTGTTTTTAAATTTACCTTAAAGCCTTGCGGTGTATGAATTTTGCACTAATGCACGCCTAAAATAGTTGGTTTATAGGGTTTTTAGACATTGTATCTGGCTATAATTCAATTAACGCAATGATATCACGCTTATTTTATTTATTAAACCAGCTTTCATTTTGGAATTGGGCCGGCTTTGATATGTTTAGATTTTTTCATATGAAAGTCTTCTTTCAGCATATCTAACAGCTTCTCTCATCCTGTTTTGAAATATTGCCGCAGGGGAATTTTCAGACTTTATTTTGTAATGATTTAGATTGTTTAAAATTTTGTATTCATCATCATAATTGCAATAAATTTTTGTGATTTTGGATAAAATGTCATCATCCGCCCTGGTTTCATATTGTTTTATTAGTTTAGCATATTCAAGCTTTAAGGATTTTAGCCTGCTGTATTTTTCTTTTATTGTGTCAAAATTATCAAGGGTTATATCATCAGCATCTGCCATAGAGCTTTTTTCAAAGATTGTGTCTTTATCCAGGTCTTGGGCTGTTTTTTCTCTTGCAAAATCTATTTCTTCTTTGTAAATTTCGCTTACGGCTTTTGTTTGCTCGTTAACGTTTGCAAGACCGCATAAAAGCATTGTAATTGCTCTGTATTCCCCTGTATTTATGATTGCAGAGCTTGTGAATGCGTCTTGAAATGAACTGGAATTAAAAGCCCTGTTTGCCTCAAGGAGGGTGTTTCTTATCATGTTAGCAGCGTCGTCTGCGGTTTTGGCTTCTTGCCATATTTTTTCGCCGCGCGTGATTCTTATTATATTTTGATACCCGCTTTCTTTCCAGTCATGGGTTTTATCATCATATATAGGTGCTATTAGGGGCCTAATTGATGAAGCTTCTGTATCTTTATCTTTTGTTGTTATTAAAGAAATTTCCCAGAGAGAATTTATTATTTCTTTGTAATCTTTATTTATAGTATCCAGCATTTGCCTTGCAAGCAAGATTTTCTTCTCGTCTTCTTTTAATCTTGTTGTATTGGTATTTTGCGCGGTTTCATTATTTTTTAATTGGGTTTCTGTTTTTATTCTGTCTGAATTTGCAAACTGTTTTGGTGTTGTAATTAAACTTGTAAGCGCAAGCCCGGCTGCGGTAATTACAGCGCAGGCTGCTTTTTTCATATTCGGGCTAGCCGGGTAACTTTTACTAGCGGAAAATGAAACCATATTTTTTTCGGGCAGATTTGATTTTGCCAATGTATTTTTTGACATAGGGTTAGTATTATATTTGTGTGTATGGGGTGTGTTAAAATATATTTGCATTCTTATCTTAGGTCAGGGTAAAAAATATACGGAGCTTCAATTTGAATATCATTCTGTTCTGTTAAAAGTCTTAATTCTGCATTCAATATTGCTTCATCCAGCATATAAGCGTAGATTTCTCTTGTGTCAAACTCTTGCGACGGGTATGTGTTTGATAGTTTTAGGATTTTATTATACTCATTTGCAAAATCATGGCATTTGTCTATGATTTCAGAGATAATTTCTTTGTCACTATTCTTTTTGTATACGGATATTAGGTTTTTTATGACTGTTTTGTTTTGATACATTTTTTTATGAGTCTCTTCTATTTCAGCTGCATTTTTTATCAGCATATTGTTGGTGCCAAGCAGGGGCATGAGCTCATTATTAGAATCAAGCTCTTTTTTAGTTTTGTTTCTTGCCTTTTCAAGCTCTTCTCTGTAGACATCGCTTATATATCTTGTTTCATTATTTATGTCTGATAGTCCATCAAGAAGCTTCATTATGGCATTATATTCACCCGTATTCACATAGGAGCCTGCACTTGCATTTGCACCTGCCCTATTTTCAAAATCATCCGCGAAATCTTTTCCGGCCTCGCAAACAGCCTCTCTAATAAGCCTTACGGCGTCATTTGCGGTTTTAGCGTCTTGCCATATATTTTCGCCGTTTTGAATTTTTGTTATATTTTCATAGCTGTCATACCATTCGGCAAAACCCTCATCGGGAACATAGTAAAAGTTGCCGTTGTCTCCAACCTCTTTATGTATGCTTAATTCTTTTGTTGCAGCGTACATTTGCGGAAAATTTTCCCATATTTTGTCTATAAATTCCCTGTAATCTTTATCAGCCTCAAGCTTTATTGTTTTAGAACGTTTTAGTGTCTCTAATTCTTTTTTGGAATATTCAGTTTCCATTTGTGCAGAATTATCTATGACTGAATTTTCTTCATCAAGAAGTGAAGCTATTGCCTCTTCGTATGATTTAGGATTGATTTCCAGTGTTTTGTCAGAAGAAATTTCGGTATTATTTTCTATCTTTGTTTTATTTTTAGAAGGGGCAAGGTTTCTGTCTGCTTGTGCCCCTGCTAATAAGGATAATATCAGTGCGCCCATTGCGGCATATGTCCATTTCGGCTGTTCTCTTTTATTGTTTTTGTTAGTTGATCTGAATGACACGGAATCTTCTTTTTGTTGATTAAAGCCACTTGAAGCCTTATTTAAAGAATTTTTGTATATATTTTTTTGTGTATATGCTGCGTTAATATTTCTGATTTTCATTTTGCCTGTTCTCTTTTTATCATAAAATTTTGTCTAGTTTATGTTGAATTTTTTTCATTGCAAGGTTTGTATCGAGGCCAGAAATTGCGGTTGATGGATTTAATGTTTTACTGTTTGGATTTAGATTACATATTGAGAGCATTTCAGTATTGGCATGAAGATAGTCCTGATAAGCTACAATAAAATCCACCGCTTCTCTTGGGGTGAGGGAATCTTTTTTAGCAAGTTCGTCTTTTTTCAGTTCGTAGGCTTTTTTCGCTGCTTTGATTTTTTTTGATTGAGCGTCAATTTTATCTATGTTTTGAAGAATTTCTCTTCTGAAATCTTGTGCCTCTTCGCTATCGTCAGTAAATTTTCTGTTAAAATTAGCCCGGGTGCTTTCTTTTTTGGTTCGGTTTTTTGCTTTTTTCAGCTCTTTTTTGTAAATCTTGGTTATTCCTTTTGTATCAGGATTTGTTTCATCAAGCTCATCCAAGGTTTTATTTATCAATTCAAGTTCGCCTTTGGTTATATTTGCGCCGCCTGTTATTTCAATGTGGCTGCCGTTTGTGTGGCTTGAAGCTTCATTTAGAATAGAATTAAGGAATTCGATTACTTCCTTGTCTGTGTGTATATTTTCCCAGGGTTTTGCGCCCGTATTAATACCTGTTATGGTTGCGTATTCACTGCTGTATAGATTATCATAATCAAGATGAGTATGATATCTGTAATCAAGCCAGCCATTTAGCTCTTTTGTTTTAGCGTGTATTTGGGTGTAATTATCCCAGATTCCGTCCTGAAGTGCTTCGCATCTTTTGATTGCTCTTCCTATTTGTTTTTGTGCAAATTCAAGCTTTTCGCTTCTTGATTTTGACCCTATTGAACTTAAAGTGCTTTGTGTTTGCACATTTCCTGTCAGATATTTGTTCAAGTTTGCTTGCAGGTTTTTATTTGCTCCTATTGAGCCTATTGATATTGCAGCAGTGGCAATAAGCCCTGTAAGCTTCATTTTTGCTTTTCTAGACATAGGAGTTTTGTTTAATTTGTCTAGATTTATTATGTTTTTATTTCTTCTCTTAAATGTTAAGGCGTTATTATACGTATTTGGTGCTATTCTCATCCTGGGTCTCTCGTTTTTTGATTGTGTAATATAAAGTATCCTGATAAATTTTTTTTGCGTGTTTTTGCCCTGAAATGTGAAGTTTCATTAAGTAAACATTTATTAATAAATTCGTTTTTTACCTTAAAAGATATGGTAAAAATGTTGTATAAAGGTTATTATTATAAAATAATTTTAAATTTTTAAGAATAATATGGCTTCATTTATTGATAAAGTAAAGATTAAGATTCAATCCGGCAGAGGCGGAAACGGTGCTGTAGCCTGGCGGAGAGAAAAATTTGTAGACAAAGGCGGCCCCGCTGGGGGTGATGGCGGCAGAGGCGGAAATGTTTATTTTGTTGCCGATAAAAATATGTCCACATTGCTTGATTTTACTTATAAATCCGTTTATAGGGCAGAAGATGGCGAAAACGGGCGAAATAAAAATTGTCATGGTAAGGATGGCAAGGATATTTTTCTTAAAACTCCTGTGGGGGCAATTGTGCGAGACCTTAAAACAGGGAAAGTTATTGCTGATTTAAATGAGGATGAAAAAACGATTCTTATTGCCAAAGGAGGCCGCGGCGGCAGAGGAAATGCAAGGTTTGCAACTGCGCAAAAAAGAGCGCCTCAGTTTTGCGAGCCGGGAGAAGCCCCTGTTGAAAGGGAATTAGAGCTTGAATTAATGCTGATAGCCGATGTCGGCCTTTTAGGGATGCCAAATGCAGGTAAATCAAGCTTTATTTCAAAGATTTCATCCGCAAAACCTAAGATTGCAGATTATCCTTTTACAACGCTTGTGCCTAATCTTGGGGTTGTAAAAAAGCCAACCGGTGATGGCTTTGTAGTTGCTGATATACCTGGAATAATTGAAGGCGCTCATCAGGGTGTTGGACTTGGGTTTGAATTTTTAAAGCATGTTCAAAGATGCAGGTTTTTGATACATGTTGTTGATATTTCAGGTTCTGAGGCTATTGATAATTATAAAAAAATTAACCAGGAATTAGAAAAATACAGTAAAGACTTGTCTTCATTGTATCAAGTTATTATGCTGAACAAGACTGATATAGTTGATAATAATTATGTTAAGGAAATGATACAAAAGTTTAAAGAATTTAACAATGATGTTTTTGCAATATCCTGTGCAACAGGAGATGGAATTAGTGAATTTTTAAATCATCTTTACAAAAAAGTTGATGAAATTCCGCACCCTGAAAATCCTCTAAAAATAGAGTATGATGCTGGTTTTGACGATAATGACGACAGTGCATTTTCTGTTATCAAACTTAACAAAAATACATTTTTGGTGGATGGTGGTAAAATAAGAAGGTTAGCTGGGGTAACTGATATCAGAAATACCCAGCAAATGAGAAGACTTGCCAATATACTTGATTCCATGGGGGTTTATCAGGAATTAAAGAAACTTGGACTCAAGGAATATGATACAATATTGGTATCGCATATTGAGACATCCTATTTGGGTGATTATCAATAAAATGACTAGTACATTTGATGGATTTATTAAAAATCATGGTGACAAAATGCCCACAATGTACGATATTAATTAGTAAGTATACTTTAATATAAAGTAGAGTTTAGTGTAGTAGAGTAATAGAGTTGAAAGATTTCAATGTATTTTGAAGATGAAAAAGAGAACATGAGAGACGGCGGCGCCCTCGATGATTTAGAAGTAGATATTGATACCGATGACAAATCTGTTACATGGGATGATCTTTTAGATGATGATGCAAATATTGATTTGCAGAATGTCAGAAGAGATGATGTGCTGGATGATGACAGCTTGCTTGATAGTTCTGATGATTTGTCTCTTATCGGGAATGATGCCGTAGAAGATATAAGGCCTAATGCTCAGAGCCAAAGAGCAAACACGCCAAGAAAAGACGCATTTGATGTATTTGGCGGCCAGACAGCTCCAAGCAGTATTGCGTATGACGATATTCCAAGGGGTGACACTATCACGCCTGATTTGACTCATAGAAATTCTGCCAGAAGACAAGCTGCAATTGACAATGGCGATGATGATATTTATTTTGAGCCAAGAAAAGGTAATAAATCATCAGGCTTTTTACCTATATTTATCGGTATTTTGGTTGCGCTTGCAATTGTTGGAGCCGGTGTTTATTTGTTTATGAACTTTATAAACTCCAACAAAACGGCTTCTGATTCTGATGCCAGCACTCTAATGAATAACAACAGACCGCAGCAGGAAACTCCATTGATTCCTGATAATGTAAATCAGCCTGGTGTTGATATAAATGCTCCTGCTGATGTGAATGCTTCAAATGCAGCGAGCGAGAGTGATGCTAAAAAGGATGAAGAACAAAAACTTGTTACATTCTCAATCCAGAATGGCGGCAGAATTAATCCGTTTGTTCCCCCAAGCGGCTTTGACAGTTCAAAATATACTGTTACTTCTGATTATGAAATTCTTTCACCGCCCACAGAAGTTCCTGATGAAGATTTTGCAAATGAAGCCAAGAAACTTATGGAAATCACCGTTTCAGGTATTCTATTTGATAATGTAAAACCTTCTGCAATTGTTAATGTAAACGGCACTGATTATTATGTTCAGGTTGGCGATAAGGTTGATGAATGTCAGGTGGTTGCAATAAATAAACAATATGTTGCCATTAAGGACGGCACGAATATATATAAAGCACAAGTTGGCGAAAACTTTGGCCGAAAAGCTCCGGTTGACGGTATGGCTAAAAGACAAGGTTCTGGCGCTAAACAATATACATCCGCAACTGATGTTGAAGTCAGCGTAAAATAAATACAGAAGTTATGAAAATTAATCTAGGAGTTAAAATAAGATGTTAACACACAAGAAAAGAAAACTATTTAGAAACATTACGCTTTTTGCGCTTGCCTTATCTTTGGCACAAGCTTGCTGGGCCGGGTTTCTAAGTGAACAGAAAGTTGAGCCTGCTGCTCAGAGTGAACTTTTAAGCATGAACGTTGATAATGCACAATTATCAGATGACCCTTCAGCGCTAGCTCTTAAACAGATGATTGATAATGAAGTAAGTGATGATTCATTATTAAACCTTAACAGCCCCGAAGCTCAGGGTGCAAAAACAAAGATTAAACTTGATGCAGGTATTTCAATCACAGAGTCTCCGAATAGAATTACATTATCATTAAGAGATTCTGACGTACGTCAGGTTTTAAGAATGTTTGCTGATAAGGCTGGTATAAACGTTGTTTTCCACAGCTCTGTTGAAGGCAAAGTGACCTTAGATTTGGTTAATGTAACTCTTAACGATGCTTTCTTGCTTGTGATGAAATCTTCAGAACTTACATATGTTAAGGATGGAAAAAATTTAATTGTTTCTTCTATAGAAGCATCTAAAGACTTAGGTATTGGTAAACAAAGTTTAACCGTTATCCCTGTTAAATATGTGGAAGCTCCTGCAGTTGCTAAATTCTTAAACGCTAATATATTTTCTGCGAAAATGTCAGGCGTTTCAAATAAACAGGTCGTAGCATCAAACCCACGTACAAACGAAATTTTAGTTTTTGGTTCTGATACAGATGCTGCCCTGGCTGAAAAAATTGTTGCGCAGCTCGATAAAAAACCTATGGTTAATATTTTTAAGGTAAATCACACAACACCAAAAGAAATGGCTGCCCTTTTGTGTGATACTATGATGCCTTCAAATGAATCATTGAACAACCAAGGTACTGCTACACAGTCAAGCCAATCACAAATTGACGATGGTGATACTGAGACTGATGCTGAGGATGATGAAATCAAAGCCGTAAAACTTGGCGGTGGTTTTATTGCCTGCCGTGCAACAGCTGTTGATACAACAGGCGGTCAAACCGGTGCTGCAAGCACTGACGGTTCAACCGTACTTCCTTTCCAGTCTGTTCCTTTGACGATTACATTCTCTCCTGATCTTGGGTTGGTTACCGTGTATGGCGGATCTGTTGAACAGCTTCGTGTAATTAAAGACTTTATAGCTAAGAATGATATTAAACAGCCTATGGCTTATATTGAACTTGCTGTTATTGAACTTAACGAATCAGGTTCAAAAGAATTTGAGAATAAGTGGAATTTATGGACTCCGTTCCTTTCATTAGGTTTCTCATCTGAGGGCTTGGGAACAGGCGCAAATACTCCTGTAATCTTTGGTCCTGATGGCCCGCACGGTGCAAAATATTCAGGAAGTTCTGCACTTTCTTATGAATTAAAATACCTTATCAAAAATGGCAAGGGCAGAGTTCTTACAAATCCTAAATTAATGGTAACAAACGGCCAGAAATCACTTATTGACTTAACATCTGATTATATTAAGACAACAAGTACTGAAACCAACAGCGGTTCAGACGGCGGGTTCTTTGGTTCATCAGTTGCACCGACTGTTACAAGAACATATGATATTGGTAACGATGAAGGTCTTAAGATTGAATTGATACCATTTATAAGCCAGGATGGCTATGTATCACTGAATATGACTCCTGAGTTTGCAACAATTAAAGAACAGTTAACAACAGAAGAGCCTATACAGGGTACAAATAGAACAAACTCAGTTATCAATGCTACATTATTGCAAAGACGTAACTTGAAACTTAATAACCTCAGAATTAAAGATGGTGAAACCCTTGTTATAGCTGGTCTTATCAAGGAAAGTGAAAGACAAAATGTTACCAAGGTTCCGGTTTTAGGCGACATTCCTCTCTTAGGTGTATTCTTTAGACAATCTACAAACACCAAAGAAAAAGAAGAATTGGTAATTATGGTTACACCTCACATAGTTTACTCTGAAGAGCAGGCTAAAGAAATCAAAGCAATGGATCTATAAAAATAAAAAAGGTTGTTGGATGGCAGGGTTCTTTAAAAAGCCCTGCCAGCCAAATAATAAAGTTAATAAAATTAAGCATACATTACGGATAGAAGTATAAAGTCAGATAGAATCTTATGAAAAACGAATTATTAGTTAAACTTATAAATAAAATCAATTTTGATTACGCTAATCATTTTGAGCTTGCTGTAGCAAAAGAGTTGTCATTTGTCCCCATTAATATGCAAGGCGGTGCTTTTTTTGCCGCTGTGTCTGCCACATCTGACAAGGCTAAGATAACAGAATATATAAAATCTGTTTTTGATGCCAGAATTGAATTTATTTTTCTTTCAGAAACAAATTTTAACGTTTTATTTGATGAATTTTTAAAGATTTTTAATTCTAAATACGGAAATGTTAAATTGAGCAGTGCTGCACCGGCTGAGGATTTGATGGCTCTTGATGCTCTTCCTGATATTGGTGTGGAGGCTCCTGCTCCTGTGGCTGTTGGATCTCAGACTTCTGTTAAGACTAATACCTCTGTTAATAAACTTGATACCTCCTCTGTCGGCTTAGATAAGCTTGAGGAAGTTGATGTCTCAATGGATGCAACAAAAATCTCAAAACCGCTTGCTGTGCAAACGCAGCCTCAAAGGCCTAAGGCGCCTCAGGCAAGAACCGTTGTGCAGCCTAAACCTCTTGGCGATGATGATGTTGATTTAACTATTGAAGATGATGATGTTGATGTTATAAATCCTGAAGTTGTAAGTGCCAGCAAAAGGAATACAATAAAATCTGCAGCAGCAAAGCAGGCTGCTGGCGTTCCTGCTGTAAAAAAACCCGTTAAGCCCATTAGTGCCGTAAAATCTCCCAAGACAAAGAGGATTGGTGAAATTTTAATGGAAGAAGGGCTTTTGAGTGAAAAGCAGCTAACCATAGCTCTTGCTGAAGCAAAGGTTTTGGATGTGCCTTTGGGTTCTGTTCTTGTTAAGCTTGGTTTTGTTACTATTAAGCAATTGAAAGAAGCTCTTGGCGCCCAGATGGGTCTCAAGCTTGCTTCTGCTGACCAACTTAAGGCTTTACCTACAGCTATATCTGTTCTTCCTGAGGATTTTGTCAGAGTAAATCGTGTTATTCCTTTGTCAATGACCGACAAAACACTTGTTGTCGGTATGGTAAATCCTAAGGATGTAAAGGTTATTGACGAGATTGTTTATCAAACTGGTTTAAAGCCTACAATTATGATGATTACTCACTATGAGTATGAAAATTTTGTACAAACCTATTATCAAACTGATAAACAGGAAACAGACAGAATCTTAGAGCAGATTGAAAGAGAAAAGCTTGATGTAAGTAATGAGGACACTCTTTGGGAACAGGTTGAAAGAGAAATTCAAGATACAACAGGTACTGTATCTAAGTTTGCTAATAAAATTATTACATCTGCGATTGATCAGAAAGCGTCAGATATTCATATTGAACCAAGAACAGACGGTTATGTGGTTAGATATAGGGTCGATGGCGCCTTAAAAGAAGTTTTAAAGATTCCGCAAAAGGTAGAAAGTGCTGTAATTTCGCGTTTCAAGGTATTGGCCCGTATGAACATTGCAGAGCACAGACGTGCACAAGACGGTAACTTTACTATCAAATACAGAAAAATGCAGTATGACTTTCGTATTAATACACTTCCTGTTAACGGCAGGGAGAAGATGGTAATCAGGGTTTTGGCACCTGCTATAACTTCTTCCGATGCCAAGGCTCAGACCGGTATTGTTATTGATGGCGCCTCCAAGGAGGATTTAGAAAAAATCCAATATTTGGTTTCCGAGCCTAACGGAATTTTGTTAACATCAGGTCCTACGGGTTCCGGTAAAACAACTACTTTGTACGCTCTTTTAAGATCTTTAAACAAAGAGGATGTTAACATTACAACAATTGAAGACCCTGTTGAAATTAAGCTTGAAGGCGTAAACCAGTCTGCTGTAAACCCTAAGGCCGGTATTACATTTGCCTCTTCACTGAGAGCAATATTAAGACAGGACCCTGATATTATCCTTGTGGGTGAGATTCGTGACTTTGAAACGCTTGAGGTTGCAATTTCCGCTTCTCTTACCGGTCACCTTGTGTTAAGTACGGTTCACACAAACTCAGCTGCTGCAACCGTTACAAGGCTTATTGAAATGGGTGCAAAGGATTATCTTGTATCTTCTACCCTGAATGGTGTTTTAGCTCAAAGACTTGTTAGAAAACTGTGTCCAGAATGTAAACAGGCTTATACTCCGACACTTGAAGAAGCTAAGAAGGTGCTGACTGACCCTATTGAAATACAGGAGTTTATGAAGCAGAAAATATACAAGGCCAAAGGCTGTGAGTTCTGTAATAATACAGGTTATAAAGGCAGAACTGCTGTAC
The DNA here is from genome assembly GCA_910583725.1 of uncultured Vampirovibrio sp. Classification (GTDB taxonomy): domain Bacteria; phylum Cyanobacteriota; class Vampirovibrionia; order Gastranaerophilales; family Gastranaerophilaceae; genus MGBC122484. The sequence goes on along the minus strand of CAJTXZ010000004.1, from coordinate 72,837 downwards.
TTGAGGTTTTGGTTGTTAATAACGACTTAAAGAAGCTTATTGCGCAGCGCGCACATGATGTAGAAATTGAAGAATATGCTGTAAAACATGGTATGAAGACACTTCATAAAGCTTGTCTTGAGCACATTAAAAACGGTATAACTTCGGTTGATGAATTTGTTAGAATTTTAGGATTGGCTGGTGAATAATGCCCTTATTTGCATATATAGCACTTAAAAATAATAAAACTATTGTCAGAGGTAAGATTGAGGCTGAAGACATTAAGTCTGCCCGTGAGGGTATTAAGAAGATAGGTCTTTTGCCTACAAAAATTATTGATGAATCAAATAAAAATGCTTCCGAGCAGGTAATTAAACTTGCAAAAGCAAACCTGAAACCTATGTCTTTAAAGGACAAGATTGAATTCACTTCAACCTTGCAAATATTGACAGCAACTGGTATCCCTATCATTGAAACCCTTGTGTTTATGGAAAATAATGCAGAGACTACTGCAATCAGGGATATTGCTTATGAGTTAAGAAGACAGATTATTGCAGGTTCTACGCTTGCGGAAACTCTTGAAAAATACAGAAGCTTGTTTGGCAGAGTGTATGTCGGCTTGGTAAAAGCCGGTGAAGATTCCGGAGAATTGGATAAAACCCTTGCCAGAATGCTGGAATTGTTAAAGAAACAAGACGCCATCAAGGGTAAAGTAATTGGCGCGCTTATTTATCCTGCATTTGTACTTATTTTGGCAGCGGTTGTTGTTACAATTATGTTAATGTTTGTATTTCCGGCATTTTCTGCGATGTTTGATAACCTTGGCCGTGATTTGCCTTGGGCAACCAAAATTTGTATTGAACTTGGAAACTTTATGCGCAAGTTCTGGTATGTATTAATTATCGGTGTTGGCGTAATTATCTATGGTATCAGAAAAATATTTACAACCGAAGCATCAAGAAAAGTGGTAGACAGATATATATTAAAAGTACCTCTTCTTTCTGATTTGATGCGGTATGCAAACTACTCAAACTTTCTTGCTGTTCTGCAGGTTGCATATGATGCCGGTATTCCTGTTGTAGACTGCTTATATCTTTCAAATTTAACGATGGATAATGTTGTATTAAAACAGGCAATATTGGGTGCTGCTGCTAAGGTACAGCAAGGTATCCACCTTTCTATTGCATTAAGAAGTACAAAGCAAATACCGAATATGATGTTATTTATGATTGCAACAGGTGAACAGTCAGGTCGTTTAGGTGAAATGTTATACCACTGTACAACATTTATTGACAGAAAACTTGATGATATCATTGATAAATTTACAAAACTTGTTGAGCCTGCATTGTTGATATTCATTGGTTTTGTAGTTTTATTCCTTGCATTATCATTATATATGCCGTTGTTTGCAGCATATCAGCAATAAAAAATATTCAAAAATTTCAAAAATTCCGCCCGGGCCTTTAGCTGGGCGGTTTTTTGTATAAAACAAAAATTATTTCAAATTTATATTTTAGTAATTGTATAACAATTTTGCATTTATTTATCCTATGTTTTCAGCCTGCTATACCATATACTATGCATAAGAAATCAGGCTTAAACTTTATTTAGCTAAAACTCAATTTAGACGTTCATTTTAATGAAGATTGCGAAAATTATCTCAATGCTTTTCAATTAATGGCGGATAACCAGCTTCTTGCATTGCTTCTAAATTGGTGTTTAAAAGAAAATCTAATTCTATATCTCTTACTATATCTTCTCTTGCATTTTCTGTTGAAGTATGGAGAACCAAATATTCTGCAGCATAGTGGTTAGCATCTATTTCTACAGGCTGCATAATATATTCATTATGATCATCTGTGATTTTGCGCAAAGAAAGATGATTTTTTGTTGACCAATATCTGTTATCATCATCAAGTGATGAAAATTTTAATTTGACATCATCTTCAATTAATTTAGCAGGTTTGTAGTCTTCTATATAATGGGAATTTTTTATTTCTAAAATATGGGTATTGAGCGGAGGTTTTTCTCCGCCCAATTTTTCTAGTTCTTCGCGGCAGCGTTCAATTTCTTTTGTTGCTTCATTTATATCGGCATTTATGTCCTTTAAAATGTTGCAGGTGCTTTTTGTGGACATCATTAGATGATCTTGTACTACATGTCTCAATTCATGAGCAAAAAATCCTTTTATTAATAATTCTTTTTCATCATCATTCAGCTTTAATATAGTTATGTCTTGCATTTTTGGGAGTGTTTTTAAATCTTTTTCATACCCTCTTTTGCTTGCTATTATTCCTACTATTCCTGATTCAATTTTGTTTTCAGGCATTTTATATGAAAAGAAGTCATCTTTTAACATGGGGAATATGCTAATGGAATTATTGTCCAGATTATAGCGCATCATGGTTAATCTGTCGTTATCTTTTTCCATAAATTTAAGCACAGGCTTTTGAATGTTTAATTCTTTTGTTATCGGCATACTATTCATAACTTCGTCATATATTTCATTATATATTTTTTCAAACCTGTCCTTTGTCCAGCTTGTTGTATTGCTAATATCTTGCGCTTGCCATAATGCGCTTGCTTTTTCTTTTGCCCTGGTTTGGGTTTTAGATGTCTGCTTTATGAATACATCAAAAACCGGTGCAGAATTTTGCACTCCAAAACCTGGCGCAGGACTTTTTGTTACACCATAATTTTGAATTGGATAATTAAATTTTGAAAAAACATTGAAATTTATTGACATGGTTTTCAATATTTATAAAACCCGTGAAGATAAAAAATTGTCAGATGATTTATAATGTTGTTGTTTAATGGTTATATCCGTGTTGATATTGTCATGTCAAAGCCTGGAGATATTTTATAGCTTTACAAACACTCTTTTAGTGATTTTTCAATAACGTCAAAAACCCTTATTAAGCTCTCATTTGATATACAATATGGCGGCATGACGTATACAGTATTGCCTAAGGGGCGAAGCAGGATATTATTTTTTCTGTAATAATCATAAAGTTTTATGCCGATGTTTGAAACATAATCATTGCCTGATTTTTCAACATCAAATGCAAAAATATCCCCCAAAATACGTACGTTTTTAGCGGGCAGGTGCTTAAACCTTTCTAGCTGCGTATAATAAAAATCGTTAACCCTCTTAACATCGGCTAAAACATCCGTATTTTGCCATATTTCAAGGTTTGCATTGGCTGCAGCGCAGGCAATCGGGTTTGCGGTGTAGGATGAAGAGTGGAAAAACATTTTGGCCTTATCTTTAGATAAGTAAGCATCATATATTTCTTTTGTTGAAACCGTTGCAGCAAGCGGGATTGAACCTCCTGTTAAACCCTTTGAAAGGCAAATAATATCAGGGATTATATTTGTCTGGTTAAATGCAAACATTGTGCCAACTCTGCCAAAACCTGTCATAACCTCATCAAGGGCAAAGATTACGCCGTATTCTTTTGATAATTTGTATAATTCATCAATTACAAAGGGCTTATAAAAGAACATGCCGCCAGAGCCCAAAACCAATGGTTCCAGAATGATTGCCCCGATTTTATTGCCTTCTTTTTCTAAAAGTTTTTTGTATGCTTTTATTGTGCGCTCTTCTTCGCCTTCCTTCGGGTATGGAATCCTTTCAACCTCAAAAAGCATCTTTGTGTAGGGCTCATTAAATACGCTTCTTGCACCTGAGGACATGCCGCCAAAGGTATCGCCGTGGTAAGAGTGCTCCATTGCGACAATTTTGCTTCTGTTTTGCCCCTTATTATAATGATACCCAACAGCCATCTTTAAGGCCACCTCAACGCTTGTAGAGCCTGAATCGGAGAAAAATATATGCGTATAATCTTTTGGCAAAAATTTACTTAAGTTTTCAGCCGCACATTTTGCAGGTTTATGTACAAAACCTGCAAATATTATCTGGTGAAGCTTTTTAGCCTCATCCTCAATAGCTTTTGCAATAATGGGGTTTTTGTGCCCCAAAGTGTTTACCCACCAGGATGATATGCCATCAATAATTTTTGCACCATCTTTTGTTATTAAAAACTCTTTGTCAGATGTTTCAATCTCAATTATATCTTCATTTAAGCCATGCTGTGTGAATGGATGCCATATTTGCATAAAAAATTCCCTCCCAAAGATATTTTTATGATACTATAAAGGTGCTTTAATTTAAATAAAGGAGTTTAAGTTTATGAGAAAACCAATCATTGCAGGCAACTGGAAAATGCACAACAACAGTGAACAATCAAGAGAATTAATCAAGGGAATTAGAAGCAAGGTTGATAGCCTTGAATTAGACAAACTTCCTGAAATTGTTGTGGCTCCGGTGTTTACATCTTTATATGCGGTTAATGAAGAAATGTGCCACTGCGGCTGCGGCAGAATTAAACTTGCTGCACAAAACGTTTATTATGAGCCAAAAGGCGCATTCACAGGCGAAATTTCAATTGATATGCTAAAAGATTTTGCTGTTTCTTATATCATTATTGGCCACTCTGAAAGACGCCAGTACTTTGGTGAAACAGATGAAATGATTAACAAAAAGGCCAAAGTTATTCTTGATAATGGCATTGTGCCAATTATTTGCTGCGGTGAAACGCTTGAGCAAAGAGAAGAAGGCGTAACTGATGCTCATATTGAAAAACAAATCACAGAAGCACTTAAAGGTTTAAGTGTTGATGAAGTGAAAAAGTCAGTTATAGCATATGAACCTATCTGGGCTATCGGCACCGGCAAAACCTGTGATTCAGCCGAGGCAAACAGAGTAATCAAGCACATCAGAAGCGTTGTTGAAAAGGTTTCAAATAAAGAAGCAGCCGATGCGATTAGAATTTTATACGGCGGCTCCGTAAAACCTGAAACAATTGTTGAACAAATGGCCCAGTCTGATATTGACGGCGCTCTTGTTGGCGGAGCAAGCCTTAAGGCTGACAGCTTTGCTGAAATTGTAAAAGGTGCAATGGCAAAATAAGTGATAAAATGGGCCTGCCTCGCGCCTTTTAAGATTTTTAATGGAGTATATGCCCTTATATATCTTTGAAGGGGCAGCCAAATATAGATTATAAAAAGCCTCCGGAGTTTGCTTTTTGGGGGCTTTTTGATATTGTTATAAAAATTGCCGTCTTTTAATTTGGCTGGTTAAACTAATGCAAAAAGCCTTATAAAACAAGCAGATAAGGCTATTTTATCAGCCCTTCTTCCTTTAAAATTTGCCGCACCCTTTGCCTGAATTCAATATCAGCACATATACAGGGCTTTTTGCCGGTTTTTGGGGCGAAGCCCGTGGGGTTAAACATTTCGCCAATGCCCCCAACAAGGTAATTCATATTAATATTGTAGTCTATTAAAAGTGTACTTAAAATTTCTAATGAAACAAATGTTTTGTCATTTTCAACAGCCGATATGCCTGATTTTGATAAACCTATTTCTTTGCCGAAAGCCTCTTGAGACAAATTCAGCGCAATTCTTATGTTTTTAAATCTTTTTCCCGTTGTGGTCATATTTATGCTTTGTGAAGTTTTGTTACTAAATACATAATTTATTGACTTACATCCATAAATTATGTACAATGATTTTATTACGATATCTGGAATTTAGTTTAACTATACCATAAAAACCGCCAAAATTGGGGTTTGCTTTCATCTGCACATTTTATTTTTTCATCTAAAAAAAAGGCTTTAGGGGCGCGCAATCAGCTTTTTGTATGTTTTCTTTCAAACTTTATTTCATAGCCAAGCATTTCTGCGATTCTATCTACTTCATTATAGCGGATTGTGCCTGTGTTCATTCTTGTTAAAAATGATGTCACAGATATATCTTTGCCTGCATGAACTGCAAAGCGTCTTATTAATTCCGATGTGGTTATTCCTTCTTGTGCAGCAAGAATGTTCAAAAGCTTTTTTACATCCATTTTTTGATAGTATATTTTTCTTGCAAAAATTGCAAAATGTGTTATTATTTAAAATATATATTGAAAATTTAAATATATATTGAAAGTATGTTTACAAAATGAAAGGTTTAAACTAGAAAACAGCAAAAAAATTATTGCTCGTCCTCTTTTTCAAATTTTATTCTATACCCAAGCATTTTTGCTATCTGCTCCACTTCATTAAAGTGCACGGTGCCGTTTCTCAGCCTGTTTGAGAATGATTGGGTTGAATATTCTTTGCCTGAGTATTTTGCAAACCTTCTAATCAGTTCAGCCACGCTGATGTTTTCTTCTGCTGCGAAGATTTTAATAGTTCTGCTTACATCCATTTTTTTATTTTAATTTCTCTATTGACATAAAGGCAAATTATGTTAGCATGTAATTTATAAATTACATAATATTGTATAATTTATTAAGTAATTTATAAATTAGCCAATGTGACAATATATTACAAGGGGGAAATTATGGATAAAAACAAAAATTATAATCCTAAAGTCGTTAATTTACGAAATCCGCAATTCAGCCCAAAGCCGCGTTTCTTTCTTTTTGGTTCATTTTTCTTTCTTTGCGTATGGCGAGTGAATCAAAGAAAGAAAAATGAACAATCAAGATGTTGGAACAAAGGTAATATACTAAGATTTAACAAGAAAAAACCAGTATTGTTATCTGATAAAATTTTAAAGTCCCTTCAAAAGAAAACTGCTAAGCAATCCGCCTTTTCCCTCGTAGAAATGCTCATGGCATTGTTAGTCGCTTCATTGTTGATGGCAGCATTAGCTCCTGTCATGACAAAAAAGTTTAATGAGAATGTTATAGTATCAGGAACAGGGAATGTTGTAATACCTGAGGGAGGATGTGTATTAACAGAAGGAATAGAAGAAGAAGGATGTACTATTCCAAATAATACGCATTCTATAAGCGTAATATTAGCATCAGGCGGTGGAGGCGGAGGCGGTGCAGCAAAAATGTCTCTTGGAACAACAAAATATACAGATATTATTAATGGTAGTACATTAGATAGTGAAACATCAAAAACAATAAGTTTAAGCCCTAATATGATGGATGTATCTGTTCAATTAACAGGCGGAGGAGGAGGCGGTGGAGTTGGCTTTTCAAATGGCAAAGGGTATCCTGCAGGGCAATCAGATTGTGGCAGCTGGGGAGTCTTTGTTGGTCCTGAATATGAAGGCGCATCAGGCACGGGTGCTGCTACTCTTCCAAATGCAGCGGGCCAACATCCCTCGCCAAGTGCCGGGTATCACTCTGTTTGTGTGTCAAGGTATAATCCTGCAACATCTGCAAATGGCGGCTCAGCAACTGGTGCTGCTCCTTTAATTAATCCTGGCAATACTGCAACTTGTCAAGCGTCTGATTGGACAGGCTGCAAGGCTGAAAATTGCCCCTGGGGCGGCGGGTGCTGTCTTGAAGGCGATACGGGAACAAGTGCGACCGATTGTGCTACGGCTGTAAATGGGAATTCATATGGTGGCTGCAGGCGCTCTGTGTGTATGCACAATGCCGCTCAAACCATATGTTCATTATGGCAACCGGTTGGCGTTAATGCCGGCAGACTTCCAAGGGGCACAGAGCTCAGGGGCTGGGAGCCTGGGGTTAGGTATAATCACACACTGGCTTCCAAAACCGGTATCTTAAATCAATATAATAGCGGCTATGGAGGTTCAAGTTATTCTGGTGCACCTTCTAATGTTACGTATCCTGGATTGCAACTGTGCTCCTGGGTTGGCGGCAACGGTAGTGTTTCCTGCGGGGTATTGTGGTATTACTGCGACAGTAATGGATGTTTGGGGCATTTTCCAAGCAACTTATGGTCAGCAGAATTAAGCACGGTAGCTTCTTTGTACAGTACAAATCTTTCGTTTGGCTCTACGAATGATGGGAAAGAACAGTTTTATTCTACCCGCTGTGTAATAGACCGTATCTCAACCTTCTCAACAACAGTTGGCGGAGGAGGCTCAGGAGGCTTATATGCTGAGATGAAGATACCTAATGAAGTATTAAGAAAAGCATTTAAAGAAAGTAATGATGTTAAATTAACATATGCTGCAGGTGGTGGAGGTACAGGAGGAAGAATAAGGATGAATAGTACGGATAGTATATATGCAAAAGTACTATCCCAATCAGATGATGATAAGGCACGTTTCATTAATGGAAAAGATGGCAAAAGATCTTATGCAACAGTTACAATAGGTTCAAATGAAGTATGGAAATTCTCTGCCCCGGGAGGCAAAAAAGGAGGTAATTCAGGTACCTCCGGATGTGGCGGAGGAGCACACCCAGCGTATACAAATAATTCAGGAGAGACTGATGGCTGTTATTACAAAAACATATACAGTACTAATGCAAGCTACAAAGCAGGAGGATATTTTGCATGTAATTCAATATCTGATGATGGTATAGTGCCCACTTTGGCACAGGGTGCAGTTGGTGTATGCGGAGGTAATGGCGGTAATTCAAGCTTTGCAGGAACAACAAAGACAGGAGGAAATATAAATTCATCAGGTACCTTAGGCGGTGCAGGAGGAGGTGGTGCAAACTGTACAGAAGGACCAACAAGAGCATTTGCAAAATGTAATAATGCAGGTAATGGCGGAGGAGGTATGGCAAGAGTATCGTATAAATTAGCAAAACCCGGAGTTGGAGGTGGCGGAGGTGGAGCTGGTGCTGTTGTACATATTACAAACATAACAGCTGGTATAAGACCGGGAGTTAAGATTACAATGGCCGCTGGAATTGGCGGCAATGGAGGGGCCGCAGGAAATACAGGTTCAAACGGTGCTAATGGTATAAAAGGTGGAGACAGTTATATAGAATATTCAACAAACGGAATAAATAAGTATAAGTTTGAAGCAATAGGCGGATACGGTGGAGGAGGCGGTATAGCCGGTAAACCGGATGATACAACAAACGGAACTATAGCAATAGATGGATTAGGCAATATTGCAAGAGGTATAGATTCTATCCCGGGAACAGGAGGTAAAGCAGGAAGTATAGATACTAATGCAATTAGAAAACTTGTAGGGAATAACTATATAACTTTTCCTGAGGATTTATCAAAGACAGAAGGAAAAAGTGTAAGAGCAAATGAAGATTATACAGTAACCTTCTATAGTGCACCCGGTGGAAATGGAGGAATAAATAACAAGATATCACCTGTGGATTCTATTCCCTGCGGAGGCTTTTCAACTCTTCCTATAGATTTCTATGATGCAAAAACAGGAGTTGATGAAGAAGCACTTAAATGTAATCTCTCAGATAAAGATGATGGTTTAAATCAATATATACCATTAACCCTTACAGAAACCATTATTCCAAGAGCATTTACTTCAAACTTTGCAAAGATAATGTCAAAGACAAACATTGATACTTATGCAGGGACTACACTACCGGGCTCTACAGGAGGAGGCGGAGGTGCCTGGATATGGAAAGAAAACACAGATGAACAAGCAGCACAAGGAGCTAAAGGTATGCCAGGCTTTGTTATCATCTACTGGAATTTGAAGGAGGAGGAGTCAAAATGATTATTTGACAGGGCTAAATTTAACAAGTTGACTTATTTTAATCAAATCAGGTTTTAATTGTAAACTTTTGTAACGAAATATTGAGACCAAAAATTAAAATAAATTTAGATGAACAACTTTTCGGGCACTTTTTTGTAACCTTTAAGTGCCCTCTTTTTATTATTTTTTAGTGTAGATGTAAAAGCCTTGTTGTGTTGGGGTTTTAGACGTGGAGTTTTGCTGAAAGGTTTGGGGGGAAGGTGTTTTAGCGTGGCCGAAAACTTATAAAGCGGCAAGAAGCTTTAGCGAATTGGGCTTTGGGTGTTGCAGTTTGTAGAAAATGCCTTTAGGGTGGGCTTTGCGGGTTATTTTTTATATAAAATTTTACGGCTTTTTTACAGAGCAATAGTTTTTTGTGCTGAGAACCTTCTTGCTCTCTATTTTAGGCTGTGTGGTATGTTAAAACCCTATGATAGTAGTGTTTTAGTCGGGTTTAATGACTAAAACCCTCACTGTGTCTGCATATAGCGCGTTATTTTAAGAGTTTTGCTGCCTAATAGGATATTTAGCCTCTTGATGGCTTGGCTTTAGGCGTGCAAAAAAGCTGTAATACCTTTTGGATACGCTTTATGACGTTTAAGTTTTGCAGAAATTTTTTGGAAAATATTTATTATAGGGCTGAATAGTATCGACATTATTGCGTCTTAAACATTATGTAAGTGTGAAATGCTTGTAATGCAATAGTTTAAGGTTTCTTTGAATTTGCAAACCCCTTTCCTGTAGTGCTTTATGGGTGTAAAAAATCTTTATAAGGCAGATATGGCAAGGCTTTCAGGGTAAAATAATGCAGACAAACTTTAAAATTTAAAAATTCGGTTTGGAATTTTTTTGCACGCGCCGTAAAAAATTATTTTGAAATTACAAAAATTGCTTCTTCTGTGAAAAAATTTGTTATGGTTTTTATCAAAATGCCACTCCTGACCTTGTTTCTTGTTAAATATGCGGATTTTAGAATTCTTATATTGCGTTTTTTGCAAAATTCAAAAAAGTCGTTAACCGTCATCAGGTGGATGTTTGGGGTGTTGTACCACTCATATGGCAGTGCGTGGGATTTTGGCATTTTACCCTTAAAAAATAGATAGAACCTGACTTTCCAGTATGCAAAGTTTGGAAAGCTAACTATAGCCTTGTTTGCCACCCTTAACATTTCATCCACAACCAAATCAGGCTTTTCTACTGCCTGCAGGGTCTGGTTTAGTATTGCATAGTCAAAACCCGCGTCAGGAAACTGTTTCAGGCCTTCATCAATATCGCCCTGAATGACTGCAACACCCTTGTCAAGCGCCTTTATGACCTCATTTTGGTCTATTTCTATGCCTACACCTGTTACTTTTTTTTCATTAATTAGTTTTGAAAAAAGCATGCCATCGCCGCAGCCAAGGTCTAAAACCCTTGCGCCTGTTGGGATTAAGCTTGTTACTACTTCATAGTTTAATTGTCTTGTGGTTTGTTCTTTGGTCAAATCTATTTCCTTTTTTTATTAAAAAGCCTTGCTATTATTGAACTTCTGCTGCCAGGTACGTCTAAAATCCTTATTATATAAGATTTTATAGGTTTGCTAATACCTAAAAACCTTGTTATACCTGTGTTTCACGCTGCATCTATTTTTGGACAGTCCTTTTTTAGGAAGTTTTTAATTATTTTTGTTTGATTTTCATATTCTATCAAAAATGCGTCATGTCCGCATGGACTTTTTAGCTCAACATACGAAACGTCGCGCCCTGCCTTGATTAGCGCGTTTACCATTTCTTTAGACTGGTTTGATGTGAATAGCCAGTCAGAGTCAAAAGAAATTATTAAAAACCTGGAATCGCTTTGCCTGAAAGCATTTTCAAGGGTGCCAAATTTTGTAATCGGGTCGTAATAATCTAGTGCTTTTGTAATGTATAAGTAACTATTGGCGTCGAATCTGTCGACAAAAATTCTTCCCTGATATTCAAGGTAGCTTTCCACCTGAAAATCGACCCCAAAATCAAAGCTGGGAGCGGATTTGAAGTCTCTGCCGAATTTCGAGTGCATTGCTTCTTCGCATAAATAGGTGATATGGCCTATCATTCTTGCGATTGCAAGGCCGTAATCCGGCGTATTGCAGCTGTTATAATAGTTTCCGCCGTTGAAATATTTATCCTGAATGATAGCATTTCTTGCAACGGCATTAAAGGCTATTGCCTGGGCTGAAAGCCTTGCAGTGGAGGCGATTACGATGGTTGTCTTAACAATATCAGGGTGCTTTATTGACCACTCAATCGCCTGCATGCCGCCCATAGAACCGCCTATCACGATTAATTTTTTTATGCCGAAAAAATCTACAAGTTTTTTTTGAACTTTTACCATATCTTCTATGGTAATCACCGGAAAGTCGTGTCCATAGGGCGTTTTGGTGTCAGGATTAATAGAGCATGGGCCGGTTGTGCCTTTGCACCCCCCTAAAACGTTTGATGAAATTACAAAATATTTATTGGTGTCAAGCGCCTTATTTGGGCCAATCATAGCATCCCACCAGCCGGGCTTTTTGTCATTAAGGCTGTGATAGCCTGCAGCATGGGCGTCTGCTGTCAGGGCATGGCATACTAGTATTGCGTTATCCTTATTTTTGTTTAAATTGCCATACGTTTCGTATGCTATTTCTATATTTTTTAAGACTTTGCCGCTTTCAAGCAAAATTTCGTCTTCGCTTTTAAAATATTTAGTTTTTGTTAAAAATTTTTCAGGGCTCATAATTTGTTTATTTTAACATATTTTACATACTCTGGTTAGAATTTTGTAAACTTTAGTATAATTTTTTTAAGTTTTTTTAAGAAAAGGCAAAAGTTTTTTAAAAAGCTGCCGATATAGTTTGTATAAAGAATTTTGTTTTAGGAAATTGTAATGGAAAATTTTAAAGACCCGAAAAAGATTAACGATAGTGAATTAGCCGATGCTATGACGGTTTGCCTTCTTGAGAATGACCCTATGGAAGAGATTTTTGCCTTAAATTTGGGTGATTTTTTATGTGAGCACCTTATAAGCTCCGAATTTGCCCACAAGATTGGCGATAAGGTAAAAACCAAGAATGAGAGGCTAAAAGACCAACTTTTGGAATTAATTTCAATCTATTCCATTGATTCGACCCTCTCAATTCTTGGGTTTGATTCAAATGAGGATTATATTATTTATAATTCGATTGCAAAAACCATTAAGCTCATGCTTTCTTTGGATGAGTGTGTGATTTATCTTGCAAGGAAGGACGAGCCTATAAAGCTTGCCGGGGCTTCGTCTGAGGTTGTTAAGAAGGATGTAAACCTTAATATTATAAAAAGTTATGAAAATGAGGAAGTAATCATGCTTAATGAAAATAATAAGCAGGTGATTATTTTCCCGATGAAGAATAAGTTTGAATGTATTGGCGCAATTGAGACCGTGAGGGATTTAAGCCGCCCGCTTGAGGCTGATTTTATTGACCTTTTGAAGATTACTGCGGGTCTTTTTGTAACGTCTCTCGGTATTCAAAAATTAATAGAGCAGGTAAAAAGGGTTGTTGATATTGAGACGGTTTCAACGAGCGAACTTTTAAATCTTCGCGCGCAATTGACTTCTATAATTGGCGATTTAGGTGATAAGCAGCAGGCTTTTGTTGAAAAATTGGCTGTTGCGGTTGATTTGAAGGGCAAATACAAAAATAATCATTCAAGGCGCACAGCGGAATTGTCAAGAGAAATTTGCCGTTTCCTTAAACTGAATGAAAAAACGACCGATTTAATATATTATGCCGGGCTTTTACAGAATATCGGCAAAATTACGCTTGAGGATGAACTTTTAAATAAAAAAGGCAAACTGACGACTGACGAGTGGGATAAATTGCAGGAACATCCAAATGCGGGCGTTAATTTGCTTATGAATATAAACTTTATGTCTGAGGTTGTGCCGTATATACATTACCAGAAAGAGCGCTGGGACGGCCTTGGCAAGCCTGAAGGCCTTGGCGGATTTTCTATTCCGTTTGGCTCAAGAATTATTGCCGTGGCTGATGCGTATTGTGCTTTGACTGAGGACAGGCCGCACAGAGAAGCGCTTTCAGATAATGATGCCTTTGAAATTTTAAGGCAGGAAAGTGCGATTAAGTGGGACCCGAACGTTGTAAATGCGCTTATTGAGATGAAAAGTAAGGCTGAATAAGGGGCTGCTGCTCTCTCACAAGCTGGTGATGGCGGAATGTCATTAAAATCAAGTATTTTAGCCTGTTGCATTCCGGGCAAATCATCTCTAGGACTGCCAGTTTATAATTTTGGTACCGTATTGTAAAAATCCTAAAGGCCTCTATTCAAGAATACGACAGAGTTTTGCACTTATATAAAAATTTAGAATATGAAGTATGAAAATCGCCCCGCTTTTTGGGGCTTTTGTTTTGCGTGGGGTGCTGGTTTTAGGGCATGTGTACCCGGCTAACTCTTTGAAATGTGTACAGGGCGACTTTTTGCTTTAGTTTGATTAACTGGCTTTAAAAGGTGTCGGGCTGCTAGTTATAGGCGGGATTACAATAAAAATTTACTTTGTACAGCCTCGGTATAATTTATTGCCATGGTCTTAAAATGACGTTATAATAAGGGGCATGGACAGCAAAATAATGCTTGATATTATTAGTAATGTTATGCAGGGGGTGACGATAATTTGTTTAATTGTGACGGGTTATTATGTCACTAAAAGTTTGACCATTCCTGCGGAATACAGGAAGGATAAGACAAAATAAAATACCTGCAATACCTGATGGGCCACTGAATTATATTATTTGCGGAAGGCTTTTTCTTATTGCATATTATTTGTGGCGGGCTTTTTCTGTGCCGGATGAAGAATTTAAAAAGACTACAAGGGGGCTAAAGGGATTTTAGGGCATGTGTGCCTAGGTGGCAAAGGAAAGTAGGTAAAATAAAAGGCATTTAGAAATTAAATGCCTGAATGTATTACCAATTAGAAAGGATAGCATAAATTTAATCTGTGAGCTTGTCTAGGGCGTCATAGTAGCCTTTTAGTATACCTTCTTTTTTGTTTCTGTTGTAGGCATCAAGCTGTTCTTTGTTCATTTTTCTTGACGGCATGCCAGAGAGGAACCTGGAAACGCTGTCTGTGATTAAGGTAACACCTGCTGTAATTGTGCCGGCACCAATAATACTTTGAGAATATGGGATTTTGAACAAATTGTTTAAGCCCATAATTACATTTTGTGTGCAGGTTCTGATTATTTTGTTTACACCCCTCAGGCGCGCGTCCTTTCTGGCTTTTTCAACGTCGCCTGTTTGTTTTAGGGTGGAGTTGTAATCATCGGTTGTGGCAAAATAAATTCCTGCAAATATGCCGAGAAGTGCGGTTAATTTGCCTATGTCGCAGTTGTTTACGTTTGATTTTGTTTCTTTATTCAGGGCGTTTAGTTGGCTGTTTCTCAGGTGATTGTTATAATATGTTAAGAATTCTTTGCTTTGAGTGTTGCCGTTGAATTTTTTAGCCTGTTTTTTAAAGTCAAGCATTGTGTTTACAAGGTTAAATTCGTTTTTAAGTTCGGGCGGCTTGGTTTTTTTGATGAGACCAATGCCTTCAAGCGCCTTGCTTGTTATTTTATAGGGGTATGAAACAATTTCTTTTACTATTTTTAGGGGCGCAAGGGGCAGGGTTAGCAATTCTTTTTTAGACATCTGAACGTTTATGATTGGGATTTTAATGAATTTTTCGTATTCTCCTATGCGCATTTTGCCATCAGGTGTCCGCGGTGCTTCCTCGAGTTTGTTTTTGTAATATATTCCCATTTGCTCAAAATCGCATTCATCTAATGCTCTGTTAAATTCATCAAACTCTTTTTCGGTTATTTTTATTTCTCCCACAGTGGCTTTTTTGAACCTATCAGCAAACGCCTTAACGGGTGCTGAATTTTTAAGTGTTTCGAAGGCTTTTGTTCCTTTTAAGCCTCTTATTGCAAAGCCGCCTGCAATGCTTGCAAGGCAGGCAAGGGCAATGTTTTTGGCGGATAATAAGTGTTTTTTCTTCTTGCTGTCGTTTTGCTCTGGCTGTGTGTTTGCCCCGCTAAAAGATGATTTTAAGATGAAATCTTCTGCTTTGTTATTTTTTGCAGCGTCTTTAAAGTCTTTCATTGATGTAAAGTTTAAATTGCCCTGAACCGGCGTATTATCAGGTGCTTTAATTCTTGTCAGGGGGCGGCCTGTTGAAAGCCTTGAAGTTATATGAAAGCCAAGGCTAAGAAGGGTATTTAGTATCGGGGCGCCAAAGGTTGAATTATTCACAAAGCTTGAGAATGCTCCAAGGAGGAAATATTGTGAAACAGCTTCTTCCACTGTTGCTATTATTTCCTGCTTGCGCTTGCTTTTTGCTTCTGTTGTTGCTTCTTCATCTGTTTTACCGTTTTTAATTGCCTTATTGTGAAAATCAAACCCAAGCATTATGGCTGGCACAAAGCCTGAAACTATTCTTGCGATAAATCTTTCATGGGTTGTGTTATACTTTGCCTTATCGGGAGCAAGGTTTTTGTCAAATAATTCATATAATTTATCTGCGGCCTCCTCTTGGGTGTTACTATTAAGAAAAGAGTTGCCATTCTCGATAAATCCCCGTATTGCTCTTTCGTATTGTTCATCTTTCTTGACCTTTCTAAAATTTGTTAACATTTTGCCATCTTGAAGGCTTTTAATATGAAATGTGTCTGCAAAGAAACTTAAGATTTCTTTTGGCATTTTTGTTATGGGGTATAGGAGAGTATCTTGTTTTGGGGTTGCTTTTTTATATAAAATATCGCTCCCTGATTTTTGGAGAAACCCGGGAGCGTTAGCTGGGGATAGTATCCCCTTTGTTATATCTAAATTTATTGACAGCTGTTTTAGGTTTTCAAGGTTAGGAACTTTGGCCATCTTTGCGCCAGTGAGGTTGGAAATTTTACCTGTGTTAATACCTGTAAAACTTAAATTATTCTTACTGGCTTTTGACACGGCTGAAGAATTTTTATTCAAATTCATTACCGAAATTTCCATATTAATAGTACTGTTTTTCCACTCACTACTTTTACAAGTATAAAAAACAGCTAAATAAAATAATTTGCTAGCTATATATAGAAAATGTTACAAATTGTAATAAAAATATAATTTTACCATAGCTGGAAAGGAAGTTTTTCTTTGGGGTCGAAGAATTCAACACTATCATCTTGCTTTGGTTTTTCTTTTTTTGGCGGTACATAGTCATCATCGTATTTGCCGTTTTCGGTTTTTATTAACTCTTTGCATAAAATACTTGTACGCTTAGAGTTGCGAAGGAAATCTAAAAAGTTTGGTTCTGATTCCTTTATTACTGCTTCTCCTGAGGTACGAGGACAGTGACACTTACAGTCTTTAACTAAAGTTTTATAGCCTGTTTGATGTTTGCCTTTATTTATAACTTCAGGGTTTGCAGTTGCGTATATTATATCGTATTTTTCTTTTACTGTTATGGTATCTGCTTTGTCAAGATAATCTATATAACCGTCTGCCTCTGCTATATCTTCGTCACGAAAGAAAGAGCCCATTGTGTCTATTTCTTTTATTAAAAGGTCTCTGTGGTGCTGCTTTACCTGTGGGCTTTCATATATTCCAAAGCTTATATTTTGCTTTTGATTGTTATTCTGTTTTTGTGGTCTGCAATTTTGGCTTCTGTATGCCATATTGATTGGTGAAATTCTCATAATATTCCTCTATTTTATTGTAACTTTTTCCTCTATGGGACTATACAAAACATGTGAATAAAATAATTTGCTAGTCATGTAAAGAAATGTTAAAATAAATTTTTTTATTCAAGGTTTTTTATTCAAGGTTTGCGGGGGTTTGTGCTTGTGCTTCGATTTCTCTGTGCTTTTTATAGCCGTAGGCAAAATAAATGACAGCGCCTATAACCACCCACAACGGGAATAATATTGCTGATATACCAAGAGTCATAAAGCCATGAACCATAATGCCGCCGCAGAGAATTATGCCTAATATCGGAAACAAAGGTACGAAAGGCACTTTAAAGGGGCGTTTTCTGTTGGGGTCTGTCTTTCTTAAAATCATAACTGCGATACAGATTACCATAAAGTTTGCAAACGTGCCGAAGTTGCATAGTTCTGCAGAGATATTAAGGTCCATAAATATTGCACCCACTATAACAAGAATGCCTGCGGCCCAGGTGACAACGTAGGGTGTGTTGTGTTTTTTGTGTATCTTCTGGAAAGAATTTGGGAAAAAGCCGTCTCTTGCCATTGCATATAATATTCTTGCAGCGCCAAGCTGAAAAACAAGAATTACGGATGTGATACCTGCAAGCGCGCCTGCTGCTATTATTCCGCCAACTTTATTTAGGCCTATTGAATTCATAGCGGCTGCAATTGGTGCCAGTGTGTTTATGTTTTTTGTTGCAACCATGCCTGATAAGACAAGTGCTGTTGCAATATATATAATTGTGCAGGCAATTAACGTACCAAGCAGGCCTATCGGCAGGTTTTTTTGCGGGTTTTTGGTTTCTTCTGCAGCACTTGAAACAGCGTCTACACCGACATATGCAAAAAATATCAGGAATGCGCCAGATAAAATTCCTTTGAAACCATTTGGGGCAAAGGGTGTCCAGTTTTCTGGCTGTACGTAAAATGCGCCTGCAAATATGAATAAAAATATCACGGCAAGCTTTATAAATACTAAAATTGTGGCTGCTCTTGTGCTTTCTTTTATGCCTTGCACCAAAAGAATGGTTATTATTAAAAGGAGGAGGATTGCAGGCAAATTTATGCAGAAAGGGATAATGCCGAATATTTTAGGGATTTCAACAGCCGGGTCAAGGCCTGAATTTGCGCAGACGGTGAGCGCTGTTTTATAGTCATTTATAAGCCAGATGGGCGGGTTTACAAGCCAGTTTGGCAGGATGTGGGAAAAACCTTTTATGAGTTCCATAAAATATCCCGTCCAGGAGCTTGCCATAGTGACGTTTCCTATAACGTATTCAAGCATTAAAACCCAGCCTACAATCCAGGCTAAAAATTCCCCCATTGTAGCGTAAGTGTATGTATAGGTTGTTCCTGCAGCGGGCACCATTGAGGTGAATTCTGAGTAGCAGAGTATTGAAAAAAGCGATGCAAACATCGCAATAAACATTGAGATAATAACTGCAGGGCCTGCGCCTGAGTTTGCCTGTTCGCCTACCATTGCAACGCCTACTATTGTAAAAATGCCGGAGCCTATAACAGCGCCTATTCCAAGCATTATTAAATCAAAGGCATTCAGTGTTCGCTTTAGTTCGGATTTTTCTGCGGTTTCAAGTATTTCATCCGGTGTCTTTTTCTTTAAAAGGTTTTTGGTAAATTCTTTAAGAGTATTCCTGTTCACTATTCTTTTTCAATCTTTCTTTGTTGTTTGTAGCCGTATATAAGGTAAATCACTATTCCAAGGAGTATCCAAACAGGGAATAGGATTTTTGAGGTTGTTAAAAATTTCATTGAATAAAA
Source organism: uncultured Vampirovibrio sp. (assembly GCA_910583725.1). Classification (GTDB taxonomy): domain Bacteria; phylum Cyanobacteriota; class Vampirovibrionia; order Gastranaerophilales; family Gastranaerophilaceae; genus MGBC122484. The sequence continues at coordinate 53,873 of CAJTXZ010000004.1, read as the reverse complement.
CATTAATGTGCCGCAGCATAATATTCCAAGGAGTGGAAATACGGGCGAGAACGGCACTTTGAATGGGCGGTTTCTATTGGGGTCTGTCTTTCTTAAGATTAGGACTGCAACGCACACTATTATAAACGATGTGAATGTTCCAAAATTGCACAGCTCTGCTGCTGTTGAGATATCAAGGAAGGTTGAACCTATGATACATATTATGGCGGCAAGGATGGTTACCACGTATGGGGTTTTATGCTTTGGATGAAGGGTTTTTAGGATTCTTGGTAAAAAACCATCTCTTGACATTGCGTATAGAATCCTTGTTCCTGCAAGGAGCATGACCATTAAAACGGACGTTAGACCAGCGAGCGCGCCGATTGAGATGAGACCTGCTATTTTGTTTTGCCCGACAGAACTTATTGCATAAGCAAGAGGGGCCTGCAGGTTTATTTTATCGACAGGATTTATGCCCATTAAGACAAGGGCTGTTAAGACATAGACTATTGTACAGATTAGAAGTGAGCCTATAATACCTATAGGGAGATTTTTTTGCGGGTTTTTAGTTTCTTCTGCGGCAGTTGAGATGGCATCAAAGCCAATGTATGCAAAGAAAATCAAAAATGCGCCCACAAATATGCTGTTAAGACCGTTTGGGGCAAAAGGGTGCCAGTTTTCAGGCTGTACATAAAATGCGCCGGTTATTATAAAAAGTGCAATAACGCCAAGTTTTATAAATACCAAAACCCCTGTCATTCGGGCACTTTCCTTGATTCCTTTGATTAAAATAAGGGCCACTATTATTGTAAAAATTATACCCGGAAGGCTGAAACATATTGGAATTCCAAAAATGCGGGGAATGACAGCGTCTGGGTTTAAGCCTGTTTTTGTTAAGGTGTTTGCTGCTGTTGAATAATCCTGAATGAGCCATATGGGAGGATTATATAGCCATTCGGGCAGATATTTTGAAAAACCTTTGATAAATTCCATTAAATATCCGCACCATGCGCTTAAAACCGCGATGTAGCCTATTAAAAATTCCATTAATAAAGACCAGCCTACAATCCATGCTAAAAATTCGCCCATTGTAGCGTAAGTGTAAAGGTAGGCAGAGCCTGCAGCAGGAATCATGGCGGCAAATTCGGCGTAGCACATTGCAGAGAATACACAGGCCAGGGAGGCTAAAATCATAGAGATTACAACGGCGGGGCCTGCTCCAAGAGTGCCATTTCCGCCTGCTGATGCGATGCCGACAACGGTAAATATGCCTGAACCTATTATAACGCCTATTCCAAGCATTATTAAATCAAATGCGCCAAGTGTTTTTTTAAGCCCGCAGTTTTTTGTTTCATCCATCATTTTATCAGGGCTTTTTGTTTTGAGCATATTTTTGCCGATGGCGGCAAGTGCCGTGTATTCTTCTTTGTTGAAATTTATTTCATCTTTCATTTATTTTCCTTAAGCAAGGTTTTTGTTTTAGGGCGCTGTTAGAGCTTATGCGGGAATTACAGCGGCGCGCTTTATTTTTTAAGGAGCGGATAGCCTAATTCTTTTCTTTGCTCTACATATAATTTTGCAACGGCGGCTGCCATTTTTCTTACCCTGTTAATATAATTAATTCTTTCATCCTTGCTTATAACACCTCTTGCATCAAGCAGATTGAAGGTGTGGGAACATTTTAGAACCCAATCATAGGCAGGAAGCACGATTTTAGCGTCAAGACAGGAATAGCATTCTGCTTCTGCTAAATCAAACAGGGTAAAAAGTCTTTGCGCGTTTGAGTATTCAAAATTATATTTTGATTGTTCAATTTCGTTTTGCAGATAGATGTCGCCGTATTTTAGATTGTTGTTCCACATAACATCGTAAACAGAATCAACGTTTTGAAGATACATGGCGATTCTTTCAAGCCCGTAGGTAATTTCAAGAGCGACAGGTTTTACTTCAAGACCTCCAACTTGTTGAAAGTATGTAAACTGTGTGATTTCCATCCCATCGAGCCAGACTTCCCAGCCGACTCCTGCTGCGCCAAGGGTTGGGGATTCCCAGTTGTCTTCAACAAACCTCACGTCATGTTTAGAGAGGTCTATACCCATTGCTTCAAGGGATTTTAGATATATTCCCTGTGCGTCATCCGGAGATGGCTTTAGTATTACCTGATATTGAAAATAATGCCCCAGACGGTTTGGGTTTTCGCCGTATCTTGCATCAGTCGGGCGCCTGCAGGGTTCAACCATTGCAGTATTAAAGGGCTCTGGCCCTAATGCCCTTAAGAATGTTGCAGGGTTCATTGTGCTTGCGCCTTTTTCAATATCATAGGGCTGCTGGATAATACAGCCGTAATCTGACCAGTATTTTGAAAGATTTAAAATTAATTCTTGAAATATAAGTGCCATCTTAGTTTTCCTTAGCTATTTTTTCCTGCCTCTCGGCTGCTTTGTTATCATAATCGATTCTTCCGATTAATTTATTTATGCGTTTTGTAATTTCTTTGAATTGTGGGATACTTAAGCTTTGTGCGCCGTCTGAACTTGCATGGTCAGGGTCATGGTGAACTTCATACATAAGCCCGTGTGCGCCTGCAACAAGGGCTGCTTTTCCCATAGGTTCAATTAAGTATCTTTTTCCTGTGCCGTGGGATGGGTCTACCACAACAGGAAGGTGTGAGTATTTTCTTAAAATCGGCACTGCGGCTAAATCAAGTGTGTTTCTTGCAAAGTCATGGTCAAAGGTTCTAATGCCTCTTTCGCATAAAATTACGTTTGGATTACCGTTAAATATTACGTATTCTGCTGCAAGAAGGAATTCTCTAATATTTGCAGAAGGGCCTCTTTTAATCATGACGGGTTTTTTAATATTTCCAAGAGCCTTTAGGAGCTTAAAGTTCTGCATATTTCTTGCGCCAACCTGAAGAACGTCTGCGTATTTATTTAGAAGTGGGATGTCAATTGTATCCATAACTTCTGTTACAACAAGAAGGCCTGTTCTTTTGCTTGCCTCATGCAGGTATTGAAGACCTTTTTCTTCAAGGCCTTGAAAGTCATACGGGGAGGTTCTTGGTTTAAAGGCGCCGCCTCTTAAGAATTCGCAGCCCATTTCTTTTGCTGCAACTGCAACCTCAAGAAGGCCTTCAAATTCTTTCTCAACAGAGCAAGGCCCAACCATTAAGACAGGTTTTTCGCTGCCGCCAAGTTTTACGCCGTTTTCGAAGGTTATAACTGTATCCTCTGGGTGTGCGCCTCTTCCTGCCAGTTTATATGGCTCTTGTATGAGTTTTACTTCATGAACGCCTTCAAATGAATTTATTACAGATGTTGAAACCATTCTTTTATCGCCTATTGCTGCAATAACTGTTAAAACTTCACCTTTGTTCAGGTTTATTTTAAAGCCATGACCTTCAAGGTAATTTGCTACTTTTTTTATTTGGGCTTCTGTGGCCTTTGGCTCCATTACAACAATCATTTTTATTATTTCCTCCATACGTAAATCAGTTTATAACTATTAAAACACAAAAATGATTAATGGAGAAAAATTTGCATTCAAACTGTTATATTTTGATAATATTTACGCATAGAGTGATTTAAATTTGTTTTCTTTGTTGTGCTCATCAAAGTTTAGAATTGGAGCATAGCCTTGTGTTGTGTTTAATTTTGATGCCATAAGCTCTGTTGTTTGTTTGCTTTGTATCTCTTGTGTTTGCTCTGTTTGCGCGGTATCGGCTTCTTTGCCTGCACCATTTTTTTCTTTTAATTTTTCAACGATTTTTCCTACAACAGGAACCATTAATACAGGAACAATGAAGCGCACAACTGCTGTGAATACAGTGTTTGTTTTTAAACTTTTTGCAGCATCATAAAATTGCTTCGAAGACCAGCCCCCAAATTTTTTAGTTATATCTTTTGGAAGCTTCTCGTATGCTTTTGTCAGATTTTCAATAAAAGGGTCGAATGATGTGTCCAATAACAGTGCTGATGTAGAAGCAACCAATGATACTGCAATATTTTGTATTATTGATGGAATTTTTCTTGCTTTTTCGATTTTTTCATCCTTCCAGGTTCTTAATGCATAGAAAAATGTAACAATAAAAGATTCAAAATCGCACATTCTGGCGCCGGGATTTTTAAATTTTCTGAACCCGCCGATAATTTTTTCTGAAATTTTGGTTTGTGATAGTTTTGCTGTTGCTTCTGCAATAATTTCATCTAGCCCAAAGGCTTTATTCAGACCCCTTGCAATGAGACCGCCATCCCCTTTCTTTCCTTGAAAAGACGGAGAAGACGAGGTGTATGATGTTTTGTTAATACGAGCGGTATTATTAATGTTATTTCCATTTATAGAAGGAGTTATTTTCATTAAGCTGCTCCTCCCTGTCGTTTTGCTCTTTGTGCTTTTATTTCATCTATGGATGAAATATTTGTCGTTTGTCTGTTATTTGTATGCGGAATCATTTCTGTTTGCAGTCTTGTATTTGCCCTTGTGCCTTTTGTGAATAAATCAAATGAACTATTGTTGTTTATATCATTCATAAGCACTGGATTTATTAATGGCTCCATATACAGAGGCTGCTGTTCTTTGGGCAGTTCTTTTGACTTTTTATCACCAAAGAGAAATTTTAGTACATATGGCATTAGCATAATTGTAAGGCCGGCTTTTGCCGGGGCAACAAGTAATCCCGGAATATTTTTGTAAACACTTTTGAAGGTATTATATGTATTTGTTTTATACTTCATTGAGGCAAGCTCTTTTTTTGTATAGAATTTAAGACCTTCGTTTTGATTTTTTGCAAATTCTATTGCAAGTTCGTTATCTTCGCCTAAATATTTATCTGCATTTTTTAGAAATTTATTAACGCCGGTTGAAACAGGGTCGATTACCGCACAAGATAATATGTAACCCAGATAGGCTGAGATAGCATTTTTAGTTGCTGTAAATTTTTTATCTTCTTTGTCTGCACCAGGCATGGCAAGTACGCAGATTGGCTTTAAGATGCCTGCTAATATAACTGCAAATGCTACTTTGAATTTAGCATCGTGCTTGTCGTTAAACATTATTACTTTCTGAAATTTTTCGTTTTGCAAAATTCTCTGATAAACATCACCTTTTTTGATTGAATGAATAAGAGCACCCGCGCCTGCTATTGCAGCTGTGAGGCCTAAAAACAGCGCAGCTTTTTTTGCAAAACTTCCTTTTTTCTTTTGTTCGGGCTGATTGTCGGCATTTTCTGCATTTAAACCCGCAGACCCACTGAAGCTTACACTCTCAGTGGGTCTGTTAATATCCTTAAAATTACTCTTTTCCTGTATATTCTTCAGGTGTACATTTTCACCTGTTTGATTTTTGCCTTCACTGTGCTGCAAGTTTGGGTGCAGCCTTGAGGCTGGTATTTCCTTTATATGCGGCGACATACCGGTGAAAGTATTATCGCCATAATTAATATGAGATGATAATCTGACTTTCATTATGCTATTTTAAAACATGTGAATAAAAAAAATTGCTAGCAATTTTGAAATTTAAACAAAACTTTACAATTTTTATGAAATCGCGGCAAGGCAGCGGTTTTTGGCCAAGTGTTCCATTGTGTTTAGTATTTTATCTATAATAATGTCTTCAAAATTTATATTATATATAGAATTAATTTCATTTATAAAAAAGCATGGACTGGTAATATTAATTTCGATTATTTTGCCGTCAATAACATCAAGACCTGCCATATAAACGCCGTCATTAATCAAGGTTGCTGCGATTTCTTTTTCTATGAGTTTTTCTTTTTCGCTTAAGTCGCCTTTGATTAGGTTTGCACTTGTATGTTCATTAAACTTAAAGTCATTATTTGTCGCAACTTTTCTTACTGCGTATTTAAATATTTCTCCGCCGATAAATATAAGTCTCTTATCGCCATTTGAAATTTCAGGCAGAAATTTTTGCACCATAACCTGAGTTTTGCCATTATTTGTAGCTGTATCTATTATTGCATTTATATTTTTATCTTTGCTATTTAAATAAAATACGCCGCTTGAAAAGCATCTATTCAGTGGCTTTATAATAATTTCAGCTTCATTAAACAGAAATTCTTTAATAATATTTTTGTTTGCACTTACTATATTTTTTGGGGCAAACTTAGGAAATTTATTGATATACAGTTTTTCATTAAAATCGCGAAGCGCCTCGGGGGAGTTTATAATAAATGTGTTTTGTTTATCTACATAGCTTAATATATATGTTGCATTAATATAATCGGTATCAACAGGTGGGTCCGGCCGCATAAAGATTGTATTAAATTCGTTCAGGCAAATTGTTTTTATTTCACTGCTTTTAAATATATTATTCTCTTTCAAAGAGGTTTCGTATATTTTTGCCATAGGCAGACTGCCATTTAAATATAGCAGGTTTTTAACCGTTATTAATACCTCAAAACCTCTTTCTATAAAGCTTTTAATTAGCCAGAAATTTGTAACAAGACGGTTAAATTCAAAGTATTTTAGCTCTAATTCATCTATTATGAATAAAATTTTATTTGTTTTCATACCGCTTATTTTATCACAATGACATTTGTTGTAAATGTTAGCAGGTATTGAATACGTGGGCTATTTGGTGAAATTATTAAAGCGTGCTTGTATTATTAATTTCAAGACAGGTTAAAATAAGTTTTATAATTCATATTTATGTTGTATAATTATAAACATTGGTTTTTAAATTTTTAATTAGAAAGATTTATATATGAATGAAATCGAGCATGGCAAGATTTATATAGAAAGTCTCAGACAAAAAATCGAAGCATCTCCTGATGTAATTGATAATTACAGGGAACTTGCCAATATTTATGTTTCAAATCAGGATTTTGACAGCGCATTAATTGTTTATAATAAAATGCTTGAAAATTTTTCTAATGATGTGCAGGCGCTTATTAATTCCGGCAGCATTTATTTTTATAAGAAAGATTTTCCAAGGGCTGTAGAATTATATTTACGCGCTGCGGCAATAGAGCCTGAAAACAGCACTATATATTATAATCTTGGTAATGTTTATGCCGAGATTGGAAATTTTACAAGTGCTCTTCGATATTATACAAAAACAATTGAACTTGGAGAGGTGCAAAGCTATGTATTTTGCGCACTTGGCATATTGTTTCAGGATAATAATGACCTTAAAAATGCAAAGGATAATTATCAAAAGGCAATAGAATTAGACCCTTTAAATGATGAATATTATGTATACCTTGCAAATGTTTATCAAAAAGAGGGAAATTTTATTGAAGCATGTGAAAATTATAAAAAGGCTTTTGAGTTAAATCCTGAAGATTACAAAGCATCGTTAAGTCTTGCAAATACTTATTCTTCTATGAATCTGCCAGAGAAAGCTTATGAATATTTTAGGATTACAACAAAGCTTGTGCCTGAAAATTATTCAGTTTGGGTGTGCTGGGCAATAGCATACTCTGATGCGGGAAATATTGAAAAAGCAATTGAATTGTACAAGCATGCTATAGAACTAGACCCTACAAAGCCAAATGCTCATATTTTACTTGCAAACATTTTAATAAATGAAAAACGGTATGAAGAGGCAATTGAACTTTATAAGAATGCTATAAGATTATCTTTTGAAAAGCCTAAAATATTTGTATTCATAGCTAATGCCTATATGCTGTTGAAAGATATGCATAATGCCATAGAATATTACAGAAAAGCCTTAAGAGAAGCACCTGAAAATAATGAGGTAAGGCTTATTTATGTTGAGACTATGAATGAATATATAATGAGGAAGGTAAAGGCAAAATGAGCAATATAAGGCAGGGTGTATCATTATGGGACAGGTTTGTATCTATCACAAGCTATTTTACCTTTGGAATGACAGGTTTAATCTGGCTTATAGCTTCGTTTTTAATATTTAAAAAGCCTGCAACGCCTTTTGTTAGTTATCATATTTACCAATCCATCTTTATATCAGTGCTTTTATATGTTCTAAGCTGGTTTTTAGATATAGTTTTTTCTTTAATTCATGCAATACCCTTTATTGGTGATTTGTTTTCGTATATTAATTTATATCTGTTCAGAACGCCTGTGTTTTACACATTTACGCTGAGTAATTTGTTAATATTCTTAATACTTGCGTATCTTTCATTGGGCGCTTTTTTAGGAAAATTATCATATTTTCCTTTTATTTCAGATGTTGTCAGGTCTAATTTCAGGAATTAAATATTATGGAAAAAACTTTAAGCTTATCTAAAAATATAAAGATGGTAATTTCTGATTTTGACGGCGTTTTTACTGACGGCACATTTCTTTTGGATGAAAATCTTAATCAACAAAAGAGGGTGAATTTTGTTGATATTATGGGTGTTTCTATGCTTCTTAAGAAGAATATTATTTTTGGTATAATTTCGGGGGAAACATCAAATATACTTGATTATTTCAAAAGACAGTTCGGGGTTGATGAAATTCATAAAGGGATAAGACAAAAAGGCATTGTGCTTAATTCTATAATGGAAAAATACAGTCTTAATGAAGATGAGGTTTTGTATATTGGCGATGATATTAATGATATAGCTGCTTTTGAGTGTGTAAAATACAGAATTGCCCCAAGGAATGTAAATCCTATAGTAAGGGTTAGTGTTAAAAATCTTCAGGTTACAAATACAACAGGCGGCATGGGCGCATTTCGCGAAATGGTTGATAATTTGTTAAATTAGTAGTATTTATATCATTAATGAATAATTTTGGATTTATGGTTTTGGATTTTTTTAAAAGAATATTATTTAAAACAAACAAGCTAAATACTTTTGTAAATAAGTATAAAACCGCAGCAAAGGAGGTGGGGCTGCCATCTCTTGCTTATGTAAACTGGGGCATAAAGCTTTTGGATGACGGGCATTCAAAGGAAGCGCTTAAAAAATTTGAAACCAGTGTAAATATGGCATACAAAAATCCTGAAGCTTATATTAATATTGGCATGTTTAAGGCTAAGAATGAAGAATATGAAGAGGCTATTGAATATTTCAGGAAAGCTATCAGGGCAGACAGGACTTCTGCTAAGGCGTATTCAATGCTTGGGGTTGTATATAGCGAGTTATCGAATTTTAAGAAAGCCAAAAAAGCTTTCGAGATTTCTTTAAGGCTTGAGCCCAGAAATTCCCAAACATATATAAATCAGGCTATTTTCCTTGCAAAATTTGATAAGAAAAATGAGGCAAATGTATCATTTCAAAAGGCTTGTGCTTATAATCCATCAAATATTCAGGGGATTTTTTTATGGGGCGTTTTATTGTCGCAAATGAATGAATTTGAGGCTGCTATTGAAAAATTTCAAAAAGTATATTCCATGTTACCTTTTCATAGCGAGGCTTTGTATTATCTTGCCTTTTGTTTTTTTAACTTAAAGAATTTTAAATTTGCTGTTGAATATGCTAAAAAATCCATAGTTCTTGCGCCAAATAAGCTCGATACGCATATAATTCTTGCAGAATCGTATCTAAATTTAAAGGATAAGGAAAATACGTTTGAAGCTTATACGGCGGCACTTTCCATAACGCCTTTAACGGCAAGATTTTATTCATCCCGCGGTTTAGCGTGTCAGAATTTTCAAATGTGGGAAGAGGCGCTAGAAAGTTTTAAGAAAGCGATAGAGCTTGATAAAAATGAGGTTTTTCCATATTACGGCCTTTCTGTGTCTTATCTTAAACTTGGGATGGAAGATGAAGCATATGGCGTCATGCAAAAAATTATTGAGATTTGCCCAGAGCATACAATTACTTTATATAATATAGGCCAGTATTTCTTTAAGAAAAAACAGTATGACGAGGCTATAGAATATTATAAAAAAGCTTTACATTCTGCGCATGATACAAAGCATATGTATTTTAATATTGCAAATGCTTATCATCAAAAGGGAGATTTTGAGAATGCACTAAAATATTGGCAGAAAACAGTTGAATATAATCCTGACAATATAGATGCAAAGGTTAATTTAGCGAGTGCATACGCAGCTGTTGGCGATAAGGAGACGGCAGTCAGAAAAATCAGGGCTGCTTATCTTCTGGATAAAAAGAACCCAAAGATTATTTTTATGTATGCGGTTTTGCTTCTTAAGAACGATGAATTTTATGATGCTATAGAAAAGTTTGAGGCTGCATATAAGCTTGATAATTCGATGTATTTGGCTGAATTTGGCAAAATTGAATGTATGATTAAGCTTGGCAAGGCAAAAGAGGCGCTTGGATTGTTAGATGATTATGAAGCAGAATACGGTGATAATAAGGAATTTTTGCTTCTTAAAGCCATTGCTTATTTAAAGCTTATAGATAATACTCCTGAAAATGAATATTTAATTAAGACAACTATTGAGGTTTGTGATAAAATATTTTCAATCCATGGCGAATGCGAACCTTGGATTGTTGAAAAATATGGTGAACTTAAACAAAAACTGGAGAAAAAAGAAGAGTAGAGTATGAGTGTTATTGTTCAAAAATTCGGCGGTACATCACTTGCCGATACTGATAAGATTAAAAATGTCGCCCGTGCCGTTGTTAGGGAAAAAGAGCTTGGAAATGATGTTATAGTTGTTGTTTCAGCCATGGGGCATACAACTGATAATTTGATAAAGCTTGCACATCAAATTTCAGAACATCCGTCAGATAGAGAGATGGATATGCTTATGTCAACAGGAGAGCAGGTTTCCATTGCGCTTTTAACGATGGCAATTCAGGAGATGGGCTACAGTGCTGTTTCTATGACAGGTGCGCAGGTTGGAATTTTAACTGAAGAAACCCACTCAAGGGCAAGAATTGTTGATATTAAGACAGATAAACTTAAAGAGCAGCTGAATGAAGGTAAAATTATTATTGTTGCAGGCTTTCAGGGCGTAACTACAAAGGGTGAAATCACTACCCTTGGAAGAGGTGGTTCTGACACTTCCGCTGTTGCCATTGCTGCAGCCCTAAAGGTTGACAGGTGTGATATTTATTCTGATGTCGAGGGAATTTATACAACAGACCCCAGAGTTGTTCCAACTGCACAAAAATTAAAAGAAATTTCTTATGAAGAAATGCTTGAACTAGCCAGAGTTGGTGCCAATGTATTGCATCCAAGGTCTGTTGAAACCGCAAAACAATTTTCTGTACCTATGAGACTTAGAAGCTCATTTAAACTTGATGATTTAGGAACATTGATAATAGGAGTTAATGAAATGGAAATTTACAAACCCGTGACGGGTTTAGCCTGTGATAATTCGCAAGTAAGGGTTGTAATCTGTGATGTGCCTGATAAACCGGGTAATGCAGGAAAATTATTCACACTGCTTGCAAAATATGAACTTTCTGTTGATATGATTATCCAATCTTATGCAAGATCTCATGACAATACAAATGATATAGCATTTACAATAAGCAAGGATGATTTGACAAGATTTTGCGGTTTCAAGGATGAAATTATGAAATTAATGAACCCAAGCAATATTCATATAGATGAAGACATTGCTAAGGTTTCAATAGTGGGTGCCGGCATGATAGACAGGCCCGGTATAGCTTCTATGATGTTTGAAACACTGGCTAAAGAAAATGTCAACATTAAAATGATTGCAACGAGTGAAATTAAAATTAGCTGTCTTGTTGAAAAATTTAATGCTAAAAAAGCCGTTCAGGCATTATGCAAAACTTTTGAACTTGACGGGGCTGAGGCTGCTGTTGTAAAAGGCACTCTGCCGGATTAGTTTCAGCTATGTATGCTTTGATTTTTGAATAAAATTTATCAGGATGCATAAAGTTTAGTTTTTGTGCATCCTGAATTTATTAAGAACCTTTATTGCAGGCTATTTAAGAAATAGTTTTTAATTTGGGCAAACATAGGATTTTGGCACAAAAAATGCTAAAATATTGAAGATGATATTTATTAAGGTGTAAAGATGCCGCTACACAGTGATACAAAGTTTAAGCTCATATTGGGACTTGGAAATAAGGATATAAAAAGCGCACTTGATATTGCACTTTTGTATGCAAAAGCGGGTGCGCGGTTTTTTGATGCTTCTCCCGAGGTTTTGCCAGAACTAAGCAGGGGGCTTATTAAGGCAGGATTTAACCGGGATGATTTTACGCTTTGCGCTTCTGCTCCTGTCCTTGGGGATATTCATGGAAGAAAGGCTGTTATAAGTGAAAGTATTTGCTCGGGGTGTTCTTTGTGTATGAAGAATTGTCCTGAAGGTGCTGTTTATAAAAATAAAAAAACCGGTAAATACGAGATTGATTCTAAAAAATGTATTGGCTGTTCTGCCTGTAAAAAGATAACAAACTGCTATGCAATATCTTTTGAATATGGGAATGGTGAAATAAACTGCCTTAAACAGCTTATTAATGATGGATTCAGGGTGGATATGGCAGAGCTCCATGCTTCGATATCTGATAAAAAACAAATAATCAGAGATTTTAAGGACATCTTGTCATTTTTTAGGGGTGATATAAGCGTATGTATTAACCGAAGGCAGTTTTCTCTTGATGAGGCTGTAAAATTATTAAAGGAACTAAAAAGGCTGCATAGTGCTGCAAATGCTGATATAGAAAGCATAAAACCGGAATTTTATGTGCAGGCTGATGGTGCTTCAATGAATGGCGGGGCATCATCTGATGATTCAACGCTTGAGTGTGTGTTATTTGCAAAAGAGCTTGCGCCATATGGTTTCAACCTTATTGTTTCAGGCGGCACAAATAATAACACGCCAAAGATTTTGAATGATATAATGTCCGAGGATGAAGAGTATGAAATGCCTGTTATAGCATACGGTACGTATGCAAGAAAACTGGTATCGGGCTTACCTTTTGACAAAGCTCTTATTAAGGCGCAAGAATTGTTTGACGAGACGGAAAATTATGACAGATATGATAGAAGAGACTCAACGGTTTCTATCGGACAATAATATAAGGAATAAAACTGTTTTGATGGCGCTTTCAGGCGGTGTTGACAGCTCTGTTTTATTTTTTATTCTAAATAAACTAAAATTGAGATTTAATCTTGATTTAAAGGTTATTCATCTTAACCATAACTGGCGTGGGGAAGAAGCGCTTTGTGATTTGAAATTTTGCGAAGATTTGGCAAAGGTAAACGGATGTGAATTTTTTTCAAAAACACTTGATGATTCTGTTAAAAAAACAGAGGTTTCAGCAAGGGAAGCAAGATATGCGTTTTTTGAAGAGGCTCTTTTAAAGTTTAATTCAGATGTTTGTTTTTTAGCGCACAATAAGAATGATAATGTTGAAACGCTTTTGTATCGAATAGCGAAAGGCACCGGTGCAAGCGGACTATCAGCGATTCCAAAAATCAGAGAACCTTACTATAGGCCTCTTTTAGATGTTTCAAGGGCAGAAATTGAAGAATTTGCAAGGCTTAACGGCATAACGTTTCGCACAGATAAATCAAATGCAGACACTAAATATAAAAGAAATTTTATAAGAAAAAATATAATTCCAAACTTTGAAGCCATAAATAAAAATGCCGTTAATTCAATAAATTCATTGATAAAACTTTCAGCAGAGCGCAATGAAATTTTGGATGAATATATCCATAGTGTTGAAAAGAAAATTTTTGATGATAAAGAACCTTGCGATACAGGGTTTTTACCTGTATCTTTTGGCCCAATGGCTGATAGAAAGCCGATAAGGAGAAAAAGTTTTCTATCCCTTAAGGATTCACTCCAGCGTGAAATTTTATCAAGATATTTTAAGGGAATTTTAAAGAACAGAGATTATAAGACGATATTAAAAATTCAAAATTTTATTAAAGACAATGAAGATTCACTCCTGTCTTTGAGTTCAGATTCTTTTTTGAAGGTTCAAAAAGGCAGGGTATATATTTATAAACCGGCTGTAAATCAGGCCTCTAACATTGAAATACCTGTGTTTTCATCTCGTGAGTATGAAATTTTAGATTATATTGTTTCAATTAAAAAGGCTTCATTTCCAAAAACCCCTCTAAAAAGGCATAAAAAAAAAGATGAAGAATATGTTTGCCTTAATGAACCATTAAATTATGTTTTAAGGTTTCGAAAGGACGGCGATATTTTTGTGCCGTTAGGAAATAATCAAAAATCAGGTGAAAGGGCCAAAAAACAGCCTAAACTTAAGGATTATTTTATAAATAAAAAGATATCAAAAGATATGCGCTCTAAAATTCCTCTTCTTTGTCAAAAAAATGAAGTATTTTGGATTGCAGGTGTTCAAATTTCTGATAAGATAAGGTTAGATTTTGAAAATAAAGATTCTGTGAAAAATGTGTATAAACTTTCAATAAAAAGGAAGGATGACAACGATGGATAAAACCCAATTAAAAACCCTTGTAAATAAGGAAGAATTGGAAGCAAAGATTCAAAAGCTGGCGAATAATATAAATGAATATTATGAAAAGCAATATGGCCTTAGTGAAGAATTGACGCTCATTTGTGTTTTAAAGGGCGCTGTTATGTTTTTTAGCGAATTATCAAAATATTTAAAAATGCCTGTCAGGATGGAGTTTGTAAGCCTTTCAAGTTATGGCTGCAGCGAGAAATCATCAGGCAAGGTTTCGGCTTTAAATTTGTCTTTACCGCCCTTAGAAAATAAAAATGTTCTTGTGGTTGAAGATATTATGGATACCGGGCTTACGCTTAAATTTTTGCTTGATTTTTTAAACACAAAATGTAAAGCAAAAGATGTGAAGCTTGCTGTTATGTGTGATAAAAAATGCGCCAGAAAATATGATATTTCACCTGATTTTTATGCAATTGATGTGGATGATAAATTTATTGTGGGCTTTGGCCTTGATTATAATGAGCTTTACAGAAACATTCCATATATTGGGTATTTTGAATAAGGTTAAATATATTTGTTATACTTGCATATTTTTATTTAAATAAACAGTGTCAAATAATTTAAACATGTCTTGAAGTTTTACAATAAAATGGTTAAAATAAGAATACAAGCAAGGGTGACACGAACACCCAAGCTTGCAGCCTTAGACTATAAGGCTTGGAGCGCAAGAACTATTACTAATATTAGTAATAGTTCTTCTTCGTTGATTTCAACTAACATATTGACCTCCTTTCTTAGTTAGTCGAAATGTTGCATTGAAATCTTTTGCCTGCATTCTTATTAATGTACGATTTTTTTAAATTATCATAAAAGTACAGAATTGTTTTCATATAAATAAATTAGGTGATAATATGCAATTGTATACCTGCTTATCAAGTTGCTTATTAAATGTCTTCTTTGTTATATAAAGAGAATGGGTTAAATTTCTTTTATCTGGAAGCTTAACTAGAAATGTTTTTTATTATACATAGCAGCTTCTATTGCAGAAAAGAAATAGAGTTGATATTTTTCTGTAAAATTGTATATAACCACCATAAAAATATTATATTGTAGAATTAAACGACTACATGTTATGATTTGGAATTTCACCCAAACATCCATCTGCATATGAATATTGCTGCGATTATTCCTGTGATATCGGCGAGAATGCCTACAAGAACAGCATGCCTGAATTTTTTAATGCCGATTGCGCCAAAGTAAACACTTAATACATAAAAAGTTGTCTCAGAGCTTCCAGTAATAACGGCGGCAAGCTTTGCAGCGTAAGAATCCGGCCCGTTTGAATTAACTATGTCTGAAAAAATTCCAAGTGTGGCGCCTCCTGAAAGGGAGCGGGTAAGCATTAAGGGAAGCACATCTGCCGGTATTTTTAAGAACTCGAGTGGTGTTCTCAAAATTTCACTAAGCCAATCTATAACGCCTGAGGCTCTTAGCATTGCAACTGCTGTCATTATTGCAACAAGGTACGGGATTATTTTAACGCTTATCCAAAAGCCTTCTTTTGCTCCCTCTGTGAAGGCTTCATAGGCGGGCACTTTTTTGATTATGGCGCAAATTAATATTATAAGTATGATTGCAGGCAAAATCCAGACAGAGATTAGGCTTAAAATTTCTTTCACGGCTTATCTCCATTATTTGTCTTTGGTTTGTCATAAAAAAACGGCGCTAAAATTTTTGCAATGATTATTGCACTAATAAAGGCGATTGATGTGACAATCAGGGCTGGTAATATAATATCTGTCGGGTTTTTAGCCTTTGCTGACAATAAAATTGCAATAACGCTTGCAGGAATTAATTGAAATCCTGCGGTGTTCATTCCTAAAAATATACACATCGAATTTGAGGCTGCGTCTTTATTTTCACCGTTTTTTATAGCCTCTTCTTTAAGGTCTTGCATTGCTTTTATGCCGAATGGGGTTGCGGCATTTATTAGCCCAAGGGCATTTGCACTGAAATTGAGGGCTATGTTTGAAAAGGCAGGGCTGTTTTTTGGAAGTTCATTAAATATCAGCCTTAAAATCGGGGCTGTAATTTTTGCAAACCACTCTACGAGACCTGATTTTTGGGCGATTTTTACCATGCCAAGCCAGAATGCCATAATTCCTATCATTGAAATTGCAATTGTGACAGCATTTTGGGCGGATAATAGCATGGCATTGACAACATCTTGCAATTTTCCGTTTATGGCTCCAAAAATAATTGAAATTATGATTAAGCTACACCATATGTAGTTCATTTTAGTGCCTTACGAGGTCATAATTATGATAATTCCAGGCATTTTCATTAATAGAGTACTGGGTTGTTTTGCTTTCCTTAATGGTTTCAATCAAAACGCGCTCTATTGCCTCATTAATAATGTTAGAGCTTGCAAGGCGGCCAAACGCCGGATATAGCTTTGAATTTAGCTGCTTTAAGCTGAATTTTTTAATGTTTAAAATTTCATCTAAATAGCACGCACCAACCACAAACTCATCAAGGGGCGTGTTTATATTTTTATTTTTTATGTAATCTTCAAAAGAAAGTATCTTTGTCTTAGGCTTTTCTTTTTTTGCCGGGGTTTCAGCCTTGGCGGGGGTTTTAGTTGTTTCTTCTTTGTGCTGTGCTGTATCTGTCTCTTGGTTTTTTTCAGGTTCTGTTTCTTTATTGTCTTCTATAGGGGGTTCTTCATTTTGTTTTTGAATATCCGGCAAGTTGTCAATTGAGGCTTCATCCTCAATAAAAACCGGTGCATCATCTGTGCATGGTGATTCTGTAGGTGTTTCGGGCGGAGTTTCAGCCTCTATGGGTGAAGTTTCTTCCTTATTATCAGCTGTCGATTGCTGATTTTGACCTATGTTGCCATATTCCTCATTTGCAGCCTGTTTAAAACTTGTTTCGAAATTTTCCCATTCTTCTTTTTTAAACAGCATAGATTTAACATACTGGTCAAATTCATTGCCTATTATGTCGGGAATGTCGCCTGCAATTGACAGGTCGCATATATCATTGTATTTTACGGTTAATTTGTATTTTGCCATAAATCTTTGCCTGCCTCTGTATTAATTTTCGCCCTGCTGCATTCTTAATATATCCTGGCGCCATTTTGCAAGCTCATCTTCGATAAATTTCGGGTCGTCAGATGAGATTTCAACTTCTATTTCGCCCTTTTTAATTTTAAATATGTAGTCTGCCATCTAAAACTCCTTTTAATGATACAAATATTATCTATCATGTTGAAAGTTTTTACAATAGAATTTTTTGACTTTTAAACAAAAATTATTAAAAATAATATTGCCTCTGGTAAATGATATAAAGGCTTTATTGTATGCTTTGAGAGTCATTGCCTTAAGGGCACTGTTTTCTTACAGTATAATACCCGAGCCGTGAAATTAAGCATAAAGACCGGATTTTAGACTCCTTTAGCGTTTTAAGTAAAAAATCAACCATTTAGATGACTTAACACAATGCGAAATCTTCTATACTAGTGTGTGGGAGAATAGGTTTTAAAAATTAAAGGCAAAAGTTAGTGTTTAACTACAATTTGTTGAATCCTGTAAATATTACATATAGAAATCCGAAACAAAATCCTGCATATGTGGATAGTGACGGTGAGTCCTCTAATGCTCAAAAACAGGCTCAAAAACCGGTCACTCTGGATGAAAATAAAGATGGCAGGCGTTTTCCCAACGGCAACAAGGTCCAGATTGATTATACAAAAAATAAGGTTAATATTTCGCAGGTAATTGAAGATTTTAAGAGCACAATTGCCGCAATTAACGCGCCTGAGGATATTTCAAGGGAGGTGCATTCATATTTAAACCTTGTTGATATGGAATCAAAGAAGGAAAATCCGTCAAGAGAGATTATTTTAGCCAATCTTAAAAATGCATCCAAGGTTTCTGATAAATTTATTGAGGATAGTCTGAAAAAGCCTTCAACCGTTGTGCAGGATTGGGTTAATGCACTGTTTTTGCAAAATGTAGAATTAAAGGCTGACCCAAGCTATATTAATGAGGCTTTTAGGGTTCAAATTCCTGAGAATAAAAGAAAGCAAGGCGTGCAAACCGGTGCTGCTGCATCTGTCGGCGGCAGTGCGTCCGTAAATACCTTATCCGGTGCTGATTTTAGCCGTCAAGCATTATATGCGCAAGGCACAAATCATTATAATCAGGCTGTTTCCAGTGTTCAAACTCCGTCAAATAGCCTGAATACAGTATCTTTGGCGAATGATTTTAAAGATTCGCCCGTAAATATTTATGATATACCGCAAAACAGGATAACAATCAATGAAATCAAGCCTATTGGCCAGATGAGTCCTGAATTTTTTGTGCAAAGTGAGGCACAAAATTCTTCTATTGCGTTGAATAATGCTGATACAGCCTTGCATGGGCAGTCTAATTCTGGTGTGAAGCCTGAAATGGCGCCTCAATCCGGCATTCAAAATTTAACCTATTCAACCACGGTGCCTTCTAAAGATGTCAATGCGTCTTTAGGGGCTCCTGTTTCTTTAGGTAATGATGTTTATAAAATAGCTTCTGCATCTACTTTTGACACGGTGAAGACTCCGCAAAGTGTTGATAATATTGCATTTGGCAGTGTTTCAGCGCCTCTTGTCCATAATGTTAAAGATTCCCTGTCTACTATAAATATTGATTCAGCAGATAATTCAGGTATTCATAAGACTCTAAATACCCATAAACGCCTGAGTTCAGGTGTGCAATCTGCTGAAATTCCTCTGCCTGAGCGCTTAAGCAGAGAAGAGCGTGCCGCAAAGAGTAATTTTGTAAAGGCAAAAAGGATTATAAAAGGCAGCGGAAATCCTGAAAATGCCCTTAAACTCTATAATGAAGCCCTTAGCCTTATGGAAAATTCTGATGATTACAACCTTAAGGCGGCGATACATTTTGAGCGCGGCAAGCTTTTTGATGACTTTGATTATGCGGAATTTGCCCTAAAAGACTACAACAGCGCCACAAAATGCACCGATAATAACCTTAAAACCCACGCTCACCTTAAGATGGGCAGGATTTACGATGATTATGTGATGTTTGACCCTGCAGTTGAGCAGTATTCGCTTGCGGTTGAAACATCCGAAGAAGCTAAAAATCCGAACGGAAAAACCAAGGCCCTCACTTATCTTGCGGCATTATTTGCCGACAGGTATGATAAGGAAAATACTGAAACATTTAACGCCTTATCGGTTGACGCTGCTTATGAAACAGGCAATATGAAAACCATTGCAAAAACCCTGATGGGTGCAGGTGAAAACTTTGAGTATATAAATGAAGATGTGAAGGCACTTTCAGCCTATAAAGAAGCTGCAAAGGCTGCTCATTCAATTAAAGATTACAATTTGCTTTCAAAAAGCTATGAGGCAGCGTCAGGGGCTATGGACAGGCTTGGAAACGGCGCTAAAGCAATGACGCTTTTATCAAAGGCTCTTCTGTATCGTCAAAAATTTGAACTTCAAGAGGGTTAATTGGCAGCACCAGCTTGATTTTCGAATGCGACACCTTTTTGTCTGATTTCATGCCCTCATAAATTTTGTCTTTGTCAAAATTTTTCATATCCGCTGAAATTAAGCCATAGTCGTTAATTAGCTTAATTGCATCCGTGTAATAATTTTTATCAATAAAGTTTCGCGCCAATGCCGTGTTGAATGCCATAATCATGCCCGCTGCAACGGCTTCGCCGTGTGTATATTTTTTGTAGCCGGTAATTTTTTCAACACTGTGTCCAAATGTGTGCCCGAAGTTTAAAATAGCCCTCAAACCCTTCTCGCACTCGTCTTTTGAGACTACGCTTGCCTTCATTGAAACCGAAGTATAGATTATTTGCTCCGCGTGTTTTTTGATATTTTTGTAAAGCCTTTCTGTATCGGTTTTTTCTGTGCTGCATTCCCCTGAAAGGCTTTCTGCGCGCAGGTTTTTTAGGAAATTAAAGAAGTCAAAAAATTCCCTGCAGCCTGTAGTTTTTTCTATGAATGCATACTTTAAAACCTCGCCCATGCCTGTTTTTAGCTGTCTTAAATCTAGCGTCTCAAGAGTGTTTGGGTCAATCAGGACTTTTTTTGGCTGTTTGAAGGCGCCAATCAGGTTTTTTCCCATTTTGTGGTTAAAGCCCGTTTTCCCGCCAACAGATGAATCCACCTGGGAGAGAAGCGTTGTCGGAATTTGAATATAGTCAACCCCTCTAAGGACGCTTGCTGCTATAAAGCCTGCCAAATCGCCGACGACACCGCCTCCAAAGGCTATAACACAGTCACTTCGCTCAATTTTAGCTTCAAGCAATTTGTCAATTATATATTCAAATGTTGAAAAATTTTTATATTCTTCCCCATCCTCAATCACCACAAGGTTTTCAAACCTGCTAAGAAAATCTTTATAAATGCTTTGGATGGTTTTATTTGTTATGACAAAATATCGTCTCTTGTTGTCAAGATGTTTTTCAATATCCCCAAGAAGCCCTTTCTGTATGGTTATTGGGTAACTTTTTTCATTTAGTTCAACCGTTAATTCTTTCATAAATTTCAACTATTTCATCCACAATCTCTTTTGCCATCTTGTTTTCAGTGTTAATCTTGAAATCTGCGCATTCATAGCGCGCGCGCCTTCTATCCAGAATTTCTTTTAATGTTTTTTTGGGGTCTTTTGTTAATAACAGCGGGCGTTTGATGTCATCTTTAATTCTTTCATATAAAACATCATATGGGGCTGAAAGATAGTAAATACGCCCTGTTTCCCTTAATTTGTCAAGATTTTTTTTTGATTCTACAACTCCGCCCCCGGTTGAAATTACCAGGTTTTTTCCAGGCTCAATGTCGCATATGACACCGCATTCAAGCTCTCTAAAGTGCTCCTCGCCGTATGTCTTAAAGATTTCAGGGATTGTCATTTTATGCTTTTTTTCAATCAGGCTGTCAAGGTCAATGAAGCCGAGTTTTAATTTTCTTGACAAAATGCTTCCCACAGTTGATTTTCCGGCACCCATCATGCCGGTTAAAATAATGGTTTTGTTTTTAGAATTTTCTTGTGTATTCTTCATAATTCTTAAAATTTTTCATTGTTTCATCAAAATTATCCGGGCCGAATTTTTCAAAAAATGCGTCCAATATTATGATAGACGCCATATTCAGGGCGACTGTTCCAAGTGCCTCGACAGCGCAGGTGTCCGCCCTTTCAAAGTGCGCTGTTTCGCCTTTTTTTGTCTCTATATTTATTGAATTCAGGGGCTTTCTCATTGTCGGTATAGGCTTCATTGAAAGCCTTACTATGACATCCTCTCCGTTTGTCATACCACCTTCTATGCCGCCGGCGTTGTTTGTTTTCCTGTATATTGCTGTGTTTTCACGGGAGCCTTCTGCCGTATTGCTTTCTGTGTCGGGGTTTATAAATATTTCATCATGCACCCGTGAGCCGTATAGGTCTGAAACTCCTTTTCCCATGCCGATTTCCACTGCTTTTACGGCAGGAATACTCATCATAGCGCCTGCCAGGCGTCCATCAAGCCTTCTATCCCAGTGAACAAAGCTTCCAAGGCCTACGGGCAGGTTTTTGAATCGGATTTCTACTTCTCCCCCGAGGCTTTCACCCTCTTTTTTTGCTTCTTCAATAATTTTATCGATTTCATTTACGGTTGTTTTCCCGCCAATAGACAGGGTTTTGGCCTCCCCCGTTATATTAAAATTTCTTAAAATATCCTGACAAATTGCCCCAACGGCTACTCTTGTCGCGGTTTCACGGGCGCTTGACCTTTCTAATACATCCCGCATATCTTTATGGCGGTACTTTATGGCACCTGAAAGATCTGCGTGGCCTGGCCTTGGGCGGGTTATTGATTTTTCATTTATTTTTTCTTCAATCTCTCTTTTTGATGTTTCATCAAGTGCCTCAAAATGAAGTGCTTCGGGGCTCATAGAGATTTTCCAGTTTTCAAAATCTTTATTTTTTATTTCTATACAGATTGGCGCACCGGTTGTTTTTTGGAACCTAACGCCTGATTTTAGCTCTATAGTGTCGGTTTCAATCTTCATCCTGCCGCCGCGGCCTTTACCCTGTTGCCTTTTTGCGAGCTCATTATTTATAAAATCCAAATCAAGAAAATAACCGGCGCCAATGCCCTCTATGATTGCATTTAGGCACTTTCCGTGTGATTCTCCGGATGTTAGAAATCTTATTGGCAATTTTCCTCCAAATTCCTCATTTGTCTTGGTTTTGATACTGAATTACGTTTGAAAGCTTTGTATAGCTTGATTTTATACGTATTCCCATGGAATATGTTCTTCTGCTATAAGGGTTTCCACGCCTGCCTTTGCTATAAGTCCTTGAATTAAGGGTAATACGGGCAATTCTGATTCAAAGTGTCCGATATCAGCCACCGCAAACCCGCGTACCTCAAGGGCTGCGTGGAATTTCACGTCTCCTGTAATGTATAAATCCACATCATAATCGTTTAATTTTTTGATAGAGCTGCCCCCGGCCCCTGCGCACAGGGCTACATTCCGCACGGTTTCTATGTTTGAGGGGTTTATCAATTTAATCCTCTCGCTCCCGATTGAGATTTTTATGCTGTTTAACAGCTCCATCAGCTCAATTTCGTCCTTCAGGTGAGCTATTTTTATGTATTCGTCTACTGTGACAAGGTTTTTGAAACCTAAAACCCCTGCAAGTGCGTCTGTGGTTGAACCGTAGGTTTTATCAAGGTTTGTATGCGCGCTATACACGCAAATATTGTGCTTTATTGCCTGAACAATAGTCATATCGTCGATTTTGCTTAATTTGTTGAAAATCAGCGGATGGTGTGTGATTATAAGGTCGCAATCGTTTGTAATCGCCTGAGAGAGAGTTTCCTGGGTTAATGACAGTGCTATTAAAACCCTGTTAACGTAGTTGTGGTGCAGGTTTATCTGCCATCCTGAGTTGTCCCATGGCTCCATTAAATCAAGCGATGCGTATTTTTCAATTTTTGAGATAATTTCTTCGGTTTTAATCATAAAACTCGCTCCAGTATGGCTTTTGCCACATTTTGTTTTGTATTTTTGCTTATATGAACTGTATTTTGGGCTTTATCTATTATCCAAACCTCGTTTTCATCAGTGTTTAGGGCAATTTTTGCCTCATTTGCTATAATGAAATCCGCGTTTTTCGCTTTCAGCTTGGCTTTGGCGGTTTCTAGAATATTTTCTGTGGAAAGAGAAAAGCCTATTGTTTTTTGGTTTTCTTTTTTTATTTTGCCCATTTCCTTTAGTATATCAGGGTTTTGGACCAGCTCTATATTTATTGTATCACCATTTTTTTCTTTTGAAATTTTTCCTAAAGATGGATTTTTTACGCGATAATCCGAAACTGCTGCGGCCATAATGAGAAAATCCGCGCCACAGAAGGATTTGCGCACTTCGTTTAACATTTCTTCTGCAGTGTTAACATATGTAACATTGTAGGGGCGGGCATCAATTTTTACTGTGCTGATTAAATGCACATCGTATCCCATAGTATGGGCAGAATCCGCCAGGCACAAGCCCATCCGGCCACTTGAGGCGTTAGAAATGAATCGCACCGGGTCTATCCACTCTTTTGTGCCGCCGGTTGTCACTAATATCTTCTTTTTTTGCGTGCATTGGGCTGAAAGCCCCGTTGTATCAAGATTTTCTAAAATTTTTTCGTATATTTTCTGCACGCTTGCCATTCTGCCATTGCCAACCGTTCCGCAAGCAAGCTCTCCAGTCTCGGTTTCCACCACCTGTACACCCGCGTTTTTTAGGGCTTTTGTGTTATTTTTTACAAAAGGATTGTTAAGCATGCCTGTATTCATTGCAGGCGCAATGATGACGGGCTTTTTGGCGCCAAGGTAAGCGTTAAATACGCTTGTAATCAGGTTATCTGCTATTCCATTAGCAAATTTTGAAATTGTATTTGCTGTAATTGGCGCTATGACAAATAAATCAGCCCATTCTGCCAGTGAAATGTGCTCTGTACTTTGTTTTGGGGCAAATGTATCTGTATAAACCGGGCTATTAGAAAGGGTTTCAAGAGTTTTAGTACCTATAAACTCAAGCGCAGAGGGGCTCAATACCACTTTTGTTTCAATGTTAGCTTTAACTAACATTCTTATGAGCTCGCACGTTTTATAACACGCAATAGAGCCTGTTAAGCCAATGAGAACGTGCTTTTTGGGAGTATTATTAAGATTTGTTAATGAATTAATACTCATGCTGTTTCCTTATTGTAAATTTTTTGTAATTTTTCAAGAGCATTTTCAACTTCGTCATTTTCTATTGTATATTTGTAATTTTTTGATAGTTCCAGCTCTTTTTTTACCTCATGAAGGCGTTTTTGGATGGTCTCTTCATCCTCTGTATTCCTGCCTCTGAGGCGTTTTTCAAGCTCATTAAAATTTGGCGGCTTTAAAAAAATTGTGATACAATCAGGAAATTTATCCATAATTTTTTTTGCACCCTTTGTTTCAATCTCTAAAATCACGTCAGAGCCTGAGTTTAGGGCGCTAAGCACCTGGTTTTTATTTGTGCCGTAATAGTTATCGGAATATTTTGCCCATTCTAAAAATTCGTCATTTTTTATGGAATTTTCGAATTCTTCCCTTGTCACAAAAAAATAATTTACACCGTGAACCTCGCCGGGGCGCGGGTTTCTGGTGGTTTGCGATATAGAGTAAACAGCATTTTTATTGGTCTTAAAAAATTTTCCAAGGACTGTGCCCTTGCCAACTCCCGAAGGCCCTGTTATTATAAATAATTTTCCGATTTTTTTCTTTTCCATTTGTAAATTATACACTAAATTTTGTTTTTAAAAAAGATGGAAAAATATTTTTTAAAAAATCTGAAAAACTACATTATGACTGCATTTATGAGCTTCGGGTTATTTTATTCAAATTTATCCGGGTGGAGTTTTTTGTATTGTTCAACGTAATTTTTCTTTTTTTCTTCCGCGTCTATAATTTCTCCAGGGTTGCTCCAGTGCGCGTATGAGCCAAATTCTATCTTTCCGTCTACTTCATTGTCTGATGCATCCAAAATATAGTAATATTCTTTGATTTCGTCTATATCAAGAACACCGTCGCCATTTAAATCAAAGAAATTATGACTGTTTGCGATTTGGAGCAAAGACTCTCCGTTATTCATATATTTGACAATGTCCGGGTTAGAATTATATATACTTACAAAAGCATCCAGCTCGTTTTCATCAAAATGCAATTCTTCCTCGCTATTTGTTGCTTCGAGCAAGAATTCTTTTAAACTTATGGTGCTGTCATTATCCACTGTGTCAGCAGCTTCCAGCTGTTGCTGCGCAATTCTTTCATATGCACTTAAGGATTCTATATAATCTTCAATTTTTTCGCCTTCTTTAAGCACTGAAAATAGCGGCAGATTCTCCATTGCGGCATTATATGCTTCGCTATATTTTACTGAGCTTTTCTTTTCACTAAAACCTTTCTCTTTTGCTTGCATATAAGCTGTATCGCCAGCCGTTTTGGCATTATCCATTATGTCTTTTGCCCATTGTCCGTATTCCGTATAGGGCGAGTCTGTGCTATATTTTACTGTGACAGCATTGCTGTTACCTGAATCTCCTGTATTTTCGGGAGGCTCGCTGTTTTTACTCCCTTTTTCGCCTTTTGATGTAGGCTCTGCGCCTGCATTTGGGTCTGCATCTGGGTCATCATCAGGATCATCAACATCTTTGCTTTGCAGGGTAAAGGTGTCATAGGCCTCTAAATTCAGTGTATCGCCTGCAAAAATCAGGTTTGGGTTTTCTATATTATTGGTTTTGGCTATTGAATTTACGGTGTTTGCTATTTGTGTGTTGTTTAATTCTTTGCCATCTTTTGTTCTGTAATTATTCTTTACAATGTTCCAAAGACAGTCGCCGCTTTTAATTGAATAGTCCATTCTTTTATCCTCTCGTGGTGTAAATTTTACTTGTTAGCAGTAATTTTCTCTCTTTATAGATTAATAAAGTTTTTTTAGAGGATAAAATTGCTTTGTTTTTGTAGAATGTTAAGAAATGTAAATTATTTACATGAGAATATTGTATATGAGCCGCTGCAGCTGTCGGGAGCGGGTATATATTTTCAGGGTAAGCTGCAAAAAGCGGGAATTTTAGTGCACCTCAACTTGTCTTGTGCTGTGGTATTTTGATGTATTGTTTATTCTTTTTATCCGGTTTATTTTGCGCCGGATTGGGCTTTTATTTGTATCGTTATTGTGCAAAGAGGGCGCTATTGATGCCTTGCGAATACTAATTTTAAGGATGTAAAAAACTCTGCTTGTTAGGCAGAGTTTTGGTTTTAAATATTAAAAATAAGATATGGGTTTTCCCTGAATGTTTATACGACCTTATCCAGCTTTTCTCCAAGGCCTTGCTGCACTATTTTTTTCAGTCCTCTGAAATTCAGAGAGCTGTTTCTTCTTGATATAGCGATGGTTTGGTTGTACAGATAGTTTAGCCTGCTTGCAATAAAATCGCCTGAGTTATCGCCCCCATCCCTTTTTGTCGAGATTGTGGGACCATAATTTACCGCACTTAAACCATTTATTGCGTTAATTTTCGACATTGTTAACTCGGTCTTTCCCTAAAATCTTAATGTTATAAATCATGCTTTGCAACACAATTAGCTTGTGTATACATTTTAATAAAAAAATGTAATATGTCAAAATTGCTATTTTGTAAGAAAATTTTTACAAAAATTTACATTTATGGTGTTAGAATATTCAAGAAGCACTTCTATGCTCTTTTGCTTTTATATTTCCCGTATGGCAGTGCAGATACTGGCGGTAAGCGCTTTTTGTGCCTTTAATCACATGCTTAAAATTGCTTTGCAGCCAATGTTTGCTTGGTACCTGATATTTTGAGGTGTATTTTGTATTAGGAACCAGGCTGCCTGATTTTTTAGAGAAATTTAGAGTTTACAGTGGGGATGTATACGCATACACAAAATATAGCCAATGCCGTTACGTCGAACTTGTTTGCCTGTTTTTTGTCAAAAAGTTTGATTTTAGTGCAAAATGTCTTATTTTTCAACTTTTTTGTATTTAAAGCCCCAAAACCAGTTTGGGGCGATATTTCAGATGCCAGTTAGTATAAATATGTATAGTCCCTGCGTTGTGCGGCTTTACGGACTATTTTAGTGTATTATAAACGATTATGCGGTTTTTAAATGCACCGGTTTATGCTTCGCTTGATTTCCAGTTTTCTTGTAAATTTTTTATGGCTGCCAAAGTCTTAGTTCTAGCGGCCCTTTTCCTCTATGGGGAGTTGCAGTTTTTTCTAGCTGGTGTGGATTAGCTTCTGCTAAGATTTTTGCTTCACTTATGCTTCTTTGTATATCAGGTTTTCCGTACGAATCAAGTAGAATTGGTGGTTTCATATTTTTTGACACTGTTGCAGTTTCTTCTGGCTTGAATAGTTTAATTGGTGTCGTTTTTCTAGCTTCGGCTTGTTTTGCAAGCCATGTCATTAAATCATCGCCAGTGGCTGTTTCTTTTGTCTTTTTTGTGGCGCCTTCTGCTAAGATTTTTGCTTCACTTATGCTTCTTTGTATATCAGGTTTTCCGTA
>CAJTXZ010000004.1:0-25917 GCA_910583725.1 uncultured Vampirovibrio sp. | reverse complement strand
CGAATCAAGTAGAATTGGTGGTTTCATATTTTTTGACACTGTTGCAACTGTATCTTGAGCCTGCGGTTTCATATTTTTTGACACTGTTGCAGCTATATTTTGCGTCTTTCCTGCGATTTTTTGTATGGCAGGTTTTCCGTACACATCAAACATAATTAGCGGTTTAATCATATTTTTTCCTTTTCATTTTTTTTACAAATATATAAAAATACCAAAATAAATTTTTTGCGGGGGGGGGGGGTGAATTTTTTTTAGGTTCTTCAAGAGTCTTTCTGTGTGTGATTTTACGGTATTTGTAAAGAATTATTAATAATTGAAATAAAAATTTACAAAGATTGCGGGAGGAAATTTAGAAGATAGAAAGTTTATAAGAGCTGTGGGGAATTTTGCGGCCAGCTGCAGGATGTTTTTGTAAAACGGGCGGTTAGTGAGACCTTGGGGCTTTATTGAAAGTTTCGGGTGTGCTTATTTTGTATAAGATATCAATTGTAAAATCAGGTTAAGCTTTTTTGTAAAAATGTATATAATAATTGGGCCAGAATTAGCAAATTTATTATATAATAGCTTTATGATGATTAAAGATTTTTTTATTGATGCTGTAAAAACAGCCGTGAATGCGGCAATTAAGGATAATAAACTTGGAAGTTTATCCGATATTAACGGTATAAATTTTATTTGTGAGGTGCCAAAAAACCCTGAATTTGGCGATTTTAGCGTGAATGTCTCATCCCTTGCAAGGAATGCAAAGATGGCTCCGCCTTTAATAGCGAAGGCTGTTTGTGAATGTATTGAGCCTGTTGATTTTTCAGTTAATACGGCTGCCGGGTTTATAAATTTTAAGCTTGAAGAAAATTTCTTAAAAAAAATCGTTACAGAAATTATCAGTGAAGGTGAAAATTACGGCAAAATCAACCTTGGCAATGGCAAAAAGGTAAATATTGAATATGTGAGCGCAAACCCGACCGGGCCTTTTCACATTGGGCATGGAAGATGGGCGGCACTTGGTTCTTCCTTGGCTGAAATATTGAAATTTACAGGCCACAGCGTTTATCAGGAATTTTATATAAATGATGCCGGAAACCAGATAAATAAGCTTGCTATGTCTTTAGAATTAAGGGTTAAAGAATTAGCGGGCAAGAAGGTTGAATGGCCTGAGGATGCCTATAGGGGCGAGTATTTAATAGATTGCGCCAAACGATATGTTGAATCGGGTAGTGATGAATCATATGGTGAATTTGCCAAAAAAGATATGCTGAGACTTCAAAAGGAGCTATTGGAAAAATTTAATACACATTTTGACTGCTTTTTTTCGGAGACCACGCTTTATAAAAATCATGAGGTGGAAAAGTGTATAGAGGCGCTTAATCAGGCTGGCAAATTGTATGAAAAAGACGGTGCAGTTTGGTTTAGAAGCACTGATTATACTGATGATCAAGATAGGGTGCTAAAAAAGAGTGACGGCACAAATACGTATCTTACGGCGGATATTGCCTATCATAAAAATAAGTTTGACAGGGGATTTGAACACCTTATCAATATTTGGGGTGCAGATCATCATGGGTATATTCCAAGGATGAGGGCTTCAATTGACGCTCTTGGCTATGACAGCAATAATCTTGAGGTGTTATTGGGGCAGCTTGTAAATATTATCCAAAACGGCGAAACCGTTCGTATGGGCAAAAGAAAAAAGATGGTGACGCTCGATGAATTGGTGGATGAAGTTGGTGTTGATGCAACAAGGTTTTGGATGTTAATTAGAAGCATTGATACGACGCTTGATTTTGATGTGGATTTAGCGAAACAAAAAAATGACCAAAACCCTGTGTTTTACGTGCAATATGCCCATGCCAGATGCTGTTCTATTCTAAGAAGGGCAACTGAAAACAAGCTTGATACTGAATCAGGAGAAGAATTGCCGCCGTTTATTCAAAAAGAGGAACTTGACAGCTTACTTCTCGTACCTAAAATATCCGGCCTTTATGAAGAAGATGATGTGAAGGCAAAGGATGCTGCTAGGCGTTTGATTTTAAGGCTGGAAGAGTTTAAAAGTGCAGTTATAGGGGCGTCAAAGAACAGGGCTCCATATCTTTTGTGCAGCTATGCGATAAATTTAGCCAATGATTTTCATCATTTCTATAACTTTACGCGTGTGCTTTCAGATAATAAAGAATTGACTAAAAGCCGTCTTTTGGTTGTGGCTTCTGTTCGAAATGTGCTTGCTTTGGCACTTAAACTATTAAAGGTGAGTGCTCCTGAAAAAATGTAGTTGATTTTGAATTTTGTCTATGGTATTTTAAAAATTGTGGATATGAATTGAGCCTTATTTGGTTGTCCATTTTGTACATTGTAAAAATCAATAGTTTTGATGAGCGGTTAATTATTTTGTGTAAATTTTTAATTATGCGATTTGATTTTAACTGTTGATTTGTATGTCTTGTAAACAGATGATAGTCTTGCTATTTAAATTTGCGGCAAAAGAAGAGTTTAACAACTTCTTGATTTTAATATCTGTTTCAAGTAAAATGATTTTAATTCGGGCTGCTAGCTCAGGTGGTTAGAGCGCACCCCTGATAAGGGTGAGGTCGGAGGTTCGAGTCCTCTGCGGCCCAGATTTTAAAGAAGTCTTTTCTGACTTCTTTTTTATTGCGTAAATATAAGGCTTTTCAGGATTCTTACAAAATATAGAAAATGGACACCAAAAATAAGCGAATCGTTGCAATTCACTAGTTGCAAGGCTTTCAAAGGTTTGAGGGTTAATTTAATCAGCAGAAGGGTGAGTCTGAAATCCATTTGTTGTTTTTGAGTCAAAATTTATAATTTAATTCGTTCTTATTTTTAGATTTTTGTCAAATAAAAACAAATTTGAAGATATTGTTTTTTGCAATGTATATAAAATGCCTGAAAAAATGACTGAAATAAGAAAATGTATAATGAATTTGTTTGCACAATAACATTTGGGCATTATACAACCTTAGTTAGATATACAATACGATAAAGCAGCTTAAATGTATAATATATTGTGAAGCTTAGCCATTATGGCGTTATTGCATGGCGGTATGATATATTTCTTGAGGATATTTATAGTAAAAAGTACTTTTTCTCCAATGGAATTCATCCATCCCTACCACAAATTGTTATCAATATCGGGAAGGTTGTAGTTTTTTGAGATGAGGTTTACCATTTTGTATGCGGATTCTTCTGTTTCGTTTGATGGGGTGTTATCCTCTTGCTTTTTATTATTTTCTAGGAGCATTTTTTCCGGGCTATCTACATCCGGAAGAGCGCAGCCGGATTTTACCAAATCTATGATATCATTTTTAGGTGTAATTTTATTCTCAAAATTATTTTTTGAAGAAAGAGCGTGGTGTGTTCTGTTGTCTGCTTCAAGGCTTAAAATTTCGATTTTATTTAGGATGTCAATTTCTTTTGCATATGGTGCTAGGTCCCCATCCTTGTTTGAATCAGGAATCATTGCATGCAGGATGTCTCTTGAAAATATGCTTTCTTTGTTTTCTGGTTTCATAATTTTTTGCCTCATTAATTTATATAATGAATTACGGCAGGAAGCCTAAAAATGTTTAGTAAATATTACAAAATGTAAATAAGATTTTGATAATCATATATTTTGTCAGCCTGATAATCCTTGTAAATAAGGCAGTTTTGGGCCTTGGGTTTTAAATTGGTCCGGCACCCTTCTTTTTATTTCTGTGAAATTATTTTGTAAATACTTGAGTATACTAAGAAAAAATTGCTTATTAAAGCGGCTTTTCATGATTTATGCAGTGTTTTGTATATTTGTATATTTGGAAATATTAATATATGTTGAGGAGTTTTATGTGTCTTTTTTATTAAGGTTTGACGCTTGTTCGATTTTTGCTTTTAGGATATCCGCATTTTTTATTATTAATGAGGGCAGATAGAGTGCATTTTTAATTAGCAGTGCTGCTGCTTTTGGGTAGTTTGAATGTTTAAAATCAAGCATATTATAGCTTATGGGCTTTGGGCAGGTGCATCTTAAGTTCATGCAGGGCATAGGGGCATTAAAAAGTTTAAAATTTTTGTTTTTAATATTACCCATAGAGTGTGCTTTATTGAATCTTGAGCTGTAGCATCTGTAGGCATCTCCATTTTCATATATTAAAAGGAATTTTTCTCCCGAATGGCACATTTTTCCAAAACTGTTTGAAATGCGTCCCGGCTCTGGCAGTGCATTTTGGGCTAAAAATTCTTTTGCTTCTTTTTTGTATTCAACGTATGAATTTTTTATCCTCATATGCTGCAAACTGAAATTTATGTTATTTTCTTTTAAGAATACTGATAATTCTTTTAGATTATCAACATTTTCATCAGATAATACGGAAGCTACAGTGAATTTAGTATTTGTAGGCTTTAGCGCGTTAAATTCTTTTGCTTTGTTTTTAAACTCCTCAAAGTTTTCAACCTGGCTTCCATGGTATGAAACAAAAAGCTCTGTCAGGTTTTCACCCATAATGTCTACAATTTTTTTGTAGCTTTTAATGGGGAATGAAAAATTTGAAATTACGGTTAATTTCAGGTTTTGATTTTTGATTTCTGTTATTACATCAAAAAATCTTGGGTGAGTGAGGGGTTCGCCGCCTGAAACGGTTATTTCAAATGTTTTATCAAGTTTTTTTATGAAGTTTAAAAAGGCTTCAATGGTTTCATCTGACGCGGCTTTTGTGTTTTTATAAAATTTTTTTGACTGCGAACAGTATTCGCATCTGTAGTTGCATTTTTGTGTAATTAAAAAATCAATACAAGACCTGATTTCTGCCATAAAACTTCCTCTTTTTATGGTTAAATTATATTACAAAATAGCAATTTTTAATATGTTTTGGTTTTATGATAATGCAAAATTCAATCTTAAAAAACATACTGCCATGAAGATTTTTTCATCCAAAATACTTAGAATGCCAAAGATTATTCCTGCCAGCCGTAAAGCCGGGACAATAGCTGGTGCTAAAAAGCTTAAGAGTGATATTTATGAAAAAGGCGGAGTTTCGCTTTTAAAAAAGGCGCAAATTAAAGATATATCCGGGCATATTTTAGACGCTTCGTTTGTTTGTGAAAAATCATCAAGAAAGGATGCTATTAAAACTTTAAAGTGTTATGTAAATGGCGAATCTGCAGGGCATATGAGGCTTATTTCGGGTGATGATGAAATTACTATTCATTCTTTAATGACTGAAGAGTTTGACAAGAGAAAATTTGTCGGCATTGGTACAGAATTTTTAAAGATTGCTGCAGAAGAAAGCAGACAAGCGGGCCATAAGGGGCGCGTGTCTGTATTTGCAGCTCACAATCCGTCGCCTGTGTTGTTTTATTTTAAGAATAATTTTAGGGTAGAGAAGGGAATACGGAATGGGACAGGAAATAATTGCCTTATGGACTATGCTTTAAGAGAACATCTTTCTTTAGAGCAGCTTAATAATGTGATGAAATCAATGCGGATGGAACTTGATGAAAGGGGTTCTGCGGCTCTTTTGAGGGGTGAAAGGCTTTGTGCATCTAATTTTTCCGGTGTAATTTATGAAAAGAAGATTGGAAATAAGACAAAGATTGCAGACTGGGTTCATTTGTCTTCTGATAGATTTTGTAATAAAAATGTGGTTCAGCTGCTTGAGAAGGATAATGATGGGCTGATTGCATTTAAAACGGCTTTAAATGCAACGGTGAGAGACACTTTTTGCGGTGGCAGGGCAATGGTTCTATCAAAATGTTCAGATATTCCCTATTATTCCAGAATGCAGATTGAAGAACTTGAACAAGCTGCTAAAATAAAGGCAGGACAACTTGGCATAGAGACTGTATTTTTGAAGCTGTGAAAATAGAACTTTAAAATTTTGTATTAGCGGGATTTTCTATAAATAAAACAGGGTCTATTTTTATGCTTTTGTGTTTTGAATGAAAAAAATCATGCCGTAGAAAAATTTCTACGGCATGATTAATAAATTGTATACAATGGAGTTATATATGTTTTGGTTTTGTATGACCTTTTATTGCACATTTTAAGTGTAGAATTAAGGTGCATATTTAGCTAAAAAATCATACAAATACCTTTGAATATTTTTAGTATCTATAATGAGCAAATGCTTTGTTTGCTTCAGCCATTTTGTGGGTGTCTTCGCGTTTTTTAACAGAAGCACCGGTGCCGTTTGAAGCATCAAGAATTTCGGAGGTTAATTTTTCAACCATTGATTTTGCGTTTCTTTTTCTTGCAGATTCAATTAACCAGCAAGAGCCAAGT
The DNA here is from genome assembly GCA_910583725.1 of uncultured Vampirovibrio sp. Lineage (GTDB taxonomy): Bacteria > Cyanobacteriota > Vampirovibrionia > Gastranaerophilales > Gastranaerophilaceae > MGBC122484. The sequence continues at coordinate 19,649 of CAJTXZ010000004.1, read as the reverse complement.
GCTTGGCCTCTTTCGGGTTTTACTTCAACAGGAACCTGATAAGTTGAACCGCCGATTCTTCTTGCCTTAACTTCAATTAGAGGAGTTACGTTTGTAAGAGCCTTTTTGAATACTTCTGTAGGCTCTTCCTTTGTTTTTTCGTGAATTCTCTCCATTGAAGAGTAGAAAATTTTCTGGGCAATTGATTTTTTGCCTCTTTTCATTAATCTGTTTATAAATTTAGCAATATCTACACTGTTGTACATCGGGTCTGGTGCAGGTATTCTTTTTGCTGGTTTTGAGCGTCTTGACATGTTGTTTATTCAACCTTTCTTAATAGTTTTAGATAGTTTACAGCTTTTGCAACTCTTGTTTTGTTGTTTATTACGGCGGGTTTTGGGTTTAATTTTCGATTTTAACCGCCGCATTTAAGCACTTTTAAATTATTTTTTTGCCTTAGCCTTAGCTTTTTTGGCGCCATATTTTGATCTGCTCTGTGTTCTGTTTGCAACGCCTGCAGTATCGAGTGTACCTCTTATGATGTGATATCTAACACCAGGTAGGTCTTTTACCCTTCCGCCTCTAATCATAACAACAGAGTGCTCTTGAAGGTTATGTCCGATACCAGGAATGTATGATGTCACTTCAAAACCGTTTGTAAGTCTAACCCTAGCTACTTTTCTAAGGGCAGAATTCGGTTTTTTAGGTGTTGTTGTATAAACCCTGGTGCACACGCCTCTCCTTTGGGGGCAGTTTGTGAGCGCCGGAGATTTTGTTTTATCTTCAATTTTTTTTCTTTCATTTTTAACTAATTGGTTAATTGTTGGCATAACTTTTCCCTTGTATCTATTACATGTTCTATAATTTGACAATAAACAAAGCCTAATGTCAACTCATATTTGAAAAAATTAACATTTCGCGGATAAAAAATTGACTAAAGTGCCTCCAGGGTTTATTATTAAGATATGAGAAGCAAAGACGTTGCGAGGGCTGAAAATTCCCTCAGAGATTATATTTTAGAAGAATATTCAGACGATGTAACCGAAAGAGAGCGCATAAACCTTTATAAATACAAGGGTTTGTCTCTTACGATTAAGTGGGAGCCCAATGTAGAGCCGAATTTCAGGGTTCAGATTTTATCATTCGAAGCAAGCTTTAAGATTGAGACCGGCCAAAAAATTGAGGGCGGCCTGCAGGATAATGATATAAGCATGATTCAAAAATGGGCAAAACAGAGCTCTAACAAGACTATTCTTATGCGCATATGGGTAAATGAAGCGCGCGAAAAAAAGGAAGTTAAGCTAAAACCCTTTGATATGATATAGTTTTGGCCTATCGTGCTTTTTTGGATAGGTGGTGTAGTTTTTGGGTCTGTTTATGCCAGTATTTGCCGGTGTTTTGTAAATTTTTGTAAAGATTTTAGTGTGCCCGAAAACTATAAGATTTTAATATTTATAGCTAAAATGCCCCATTTTTGGGGCATTTTAGAATCTGTTATAAATCACAGTTTCTGTACTTTTAAAATGAGACAAAACGATTTTTTGTAGAAGTTTGGTTTGAATTATTTTTTAGGGATAAATTTTTTAAGAGACAATAAGTCCCCAATTCTGTCAAAAGCTTCCTTGTACTCAGGACTCTGTTCTTCTGAAAGATACTCTTGCGGTACCAGTCTTTTCATCTTGGCTCGTATTTCTTCTAGTGATGAATCCCACTGCAATACTGCTGGCTTATAGTCAAATGATTCGGAGCTTTCTAGTAAATCTTTCATTAATAAATTAAGTCTTTTTGATGAAGAATCAATTTCTTCATCTGTATTTGTTTTATCAATCGCAGATAGCGGCGTTGTTCCTTTTGGGGTGCTGTCAAGACTTTCTCTAATGTGATGTGCTCTTGCTCCTTGTCCCGGGCCTTCCACATGGGCTTTCTCTTTTGCTGCTGTAAGGGTGATTTTCGGCTGCATAGCTTTGATGTCATCTAGAAGACTGGTTTTATTTAATTCTTTTTGAATGCCATTATTTGCTGTGTTGCTTGGCACTGTCATTGTATCGGGGTCAAATCTCGTGTAAAAAGTTTTGGGCGTATCCGCTTCAACCATCTTGCCGGGGGTAAATCTCGTGTAAAAAGTTTTGGGCGTATCCGCTTCAACCATCTTTCCGGGGGCGAATTTTGTAGAAAGTGCTTTGGGCTGTATTTTGCCATTGTCAATAAGTTTTGCTTCCTGAAGTGTTTTTGCATTTAAAGGTTCTAATTTTCCTAAATCCTTTACCTGAGTGTGTATAAAGTCTGCCTGTTTTTGAAGGCCGTCCATTATATTCTGGCCTTTTTCAATCGGCTTGTCGATTTTTGCTAAATTAAGCGTTGGTGTTTTTGCTCCTATAAATTTTCCTGCTCTAATGTTTTGAGCCATTGTGGCTGCTGCTTTTTGGATTGTTCCAGGGGCTTTGTCAAATTTAATCATTGTGGGGTACCTTTCTTTTTTTTGTTTCACTTTTTTATAATTTTAATAAAACATGTGAATGGAAAAAATTGTTTTTTTTTTTTTGATTTCGTGAAGTTTTGTAAAGATAAATTTTATCTAATTTTATGAAGAAATATTTAAACATTGGCAAAATAAGCACTACTAGCGGGTTTTTGGTGAATTTTGCACGTGCAGAAAATAATGCAGCGGCTCTTTATAAAAAATAAAAAAGCTGGGTTTATTTAGAAAATTTTTCGAGTAAATTGTCCGCAAATTCAGTGAAATTGCCGCTTTTAATGGCAGCTGACGCCTGAAACATAAGGTTAACAAGGAAATGTATGTTATGAATACTTAAAAGCATTGCGGCGTTTGCCTCCTGCGCGCGATAAAGGTGTCTTATGTAGGCTCTTGTGTGGTTTCGACAGGTCCAACAGCTGCATTTGTCATCCAAAGGCGAAAAATCACACTCAAACTCTTTGTTTTTAATGATTTTGTTTCCTTCAAAGGTGAAAAACGTTCCGTGACGGGCGTTGCGCGTAGGTAAAACGCAGTCAAACATATCTACACCGGCTTTTACCCCGTTTAATAAATCTACGGGTGTGCCAACACCCATTAAATATCTTGGTTTTCCTTCGGGCAGTAAGGGTGCCACCAAATTTACGTAGTAATTCTTGATGTCTGTTGGCTCTCCGACACTCACGCCCCCTATAGCGTAGCCTGCAGAAGGTTTTGACGCAATGTATGCGGCGGATTCTTTTCTCAAATCATCAAAGAAAGCACCTTGGACAATGGGAAACAAAGCCTGGCGCGGGTTTTTGTGCGCTTCAATGCATCTATCCAGCCAGCGGTGCGTTCTTTGCATTGCATGCTTTGCTTCTTCATATGTGCAGGGGTATGGCGCACATTCGTCGAATGCCATAATTATATCTGCGCCTAAATCATTTTGTATCTGCATTGAAATTTCAGGCGAAATGAAGTGTCTGGAGCCGTTTTTCGGGTCTGTAAAATGGACGCCGTCTTCTGTGATTTTTCTTAATTTTGCAAGCGAAAACACCTGAAAGCCGCCGGAGTCAGTCAGCATGGGCTTGTGCCAGTTCATCCAGGAATGCAGCCCTCCTGCTTTTTTTACAAGAGCTGTACCTGGTTTTAGGTACATATGATAAGAATTTGCGAGGATTATCTGGGCGCCGGTTTCTAAAAGCTGTCTGTTATCAAGCATTTTGACGGCAGAATTTGTGCCAACGGGCATAAAAACAGGGGTTTTAATGAGCCCGTGGGGTGTGAAGAACTCTCCGCATCTGGCGTTTGAATTTTTATCTTTTGCAGTTACCTTAAAGCTGAAATAGCCGTCATTCAAGTGGGTCATAAAGCTTGAAACTATACTCCCATAACTATTTCAGACATGGTTTTGTAATTATCGCAAATTTCATCGGGGCTAAACCAAAGCCCCATCTCTCTTTTGGCGCTTTCAGGGCAGTCTGAGGCATGGACTGCATTGTATTCTTTTACTGTACAAAAATCAGCCCTGATTGAGCCTACATCAGCGTCATCCGGGTTTGTCTTGCCTACAATGTGCCTCACGCCAAGGATTGCATTTTCGCCTTCCAAAATCATAGCTAAAACCGGGCCGGATGTTATATATTCAATTAAAGAATCATAGAAAGGTTTGCCAACGTGCTCTGCGTAATGCTTTGCAGCTAATTCTTTTGTAACATTAACAAGCTTCATTGCAATAATCTTGTACCCCTTATCTTCAAAGCGGGAGAGGATTTTGCCTATCAAGCCTCTTTTAACTGCATCAGGTTTTAGTGCCGCAAACGTTCTTTCCATAATACTTTTCCCCTTATATAGTGCTTATTTTACGAGTATTATATAACAAAAGTACTAAAAGTTAAAATAATATATGAAATTGCCAAAACCAGCAAAAATTATAATTATGCGCACTTTGTGTAAGAAAAAATCGAAACAAATTTTCAGTAATAATATATTATGCCCTAAAAAAGGGCAAAAAATTTTATTCACAGGTTTTAATGTGGTATGAAAGTTTTAAATATCGCTCAAAATTATCGTATTCAAGCTCTTCAAGATAGGAAGAAAAGCTTTTGTAATAAGACTTTTACGCCTTTGAGTCTGAAAAACTCTGCTGTGAGCACTAATCCGCTTCTAAGTTATCCGGCGTCATATTATCTATCCTTTGAAGCAAGAACTGATAAGAGTTTAGAGGCTTTTTACGCCAGAAATAAAGATATAATGCCAGTTACTGTAAGAAGATATATTGATTCGCTTCCTTTAGATGAAAGGAAGGCAATAACCCCGCTTTCAGCACAGTATGGAGCTTATGAAGAATTAATTTTAGCAGAGAACACTGATGAAGTAAAGGAGCTTTATCCTGATGAGTCTTTATTTGCTGACTTAAGGGAAGTGTCTGAAACAAAGGCTAAGACAGGTTTTTTATATGAAGCGCGCATAATGGAGCCTGATTTAGAGGCTGAGGGCAGCGGTATTTTGCAGAGCGGTGAGGACTTAACAGTATATCTTTTAAAGAAAGTTTTTCTTGAAAATAAGACTAAAGACCAAATAAATGAAGATTTAGACAAGGATTTGAATCCTGTTTTTAAGAATGAAGATAAAAAATATATAACATATGAAGTTTTATCTTCCCTTGGAATAAGGCAAAACCCTGAATATAAGCGCTCTTTAGAATCTACCAGAGAAGGGTACAGCGATAAAATGGGCGCAAAGGTAGCGCAAGGCTTAAGGGAATATTGGGATAATTTATCAGCCGAAGAAAGGCTTGAGAAGAGCAAAAAGGCCTTATTGTCTCTTGAAAACTGGTGGAATTCTTTGCCCCATGAAGAAAAACTTGCCATGCTGGAAGCGCAGGATAGTAAGATAAAGCTTTTAAGGGCGTATAAGAAGTCTGATAAGGAGACCAATAAGAAGCACGAAGCTGTACAAAATAGGCAAGACACAGTGGATGTTCCTGTTTTGCCTTTGGAAGATTCTTCCGATAAGCCAATTAAGAGTGTGTGCAATAAGAAAAACGGAGGTACAAAGCTTAAAACATCTCTTGATAAAGATTCTTTATATCTAGAGTGGGCAAGGAAAAATTTAGAAATTTTTGAGGCAGGGCTTTCTGATAATGAAAAAGAGGCGCTTAACAAAAAGAGAATTCATGGGCAAATTGCCAGGTGGCAGAATTTATCGGCCGAAGAAAAATCTGCCTTAATTGAAAAAATGCAGTCAGGCTCTGAAAGGCAGAGGCTTGCAATGATTGATGCGTGGAACAAGTGTCCTGAAATTAGAGAGCATATGTCAGAATTTATGCGTGAAAACAATTTTCACAATCCTAACGGGCTTTTTTACCGTGAGGGAAATTTTTCCGAATTTCAAAAAAAGATAATGACTGCTTTTTGGCAAAAATACTCTGAAGATGGTATAAAACTAGGGGATGAAATTAAAAAATCATATAAAAAACTCAATGATTCCTTTGATGGCATGGACTTTGATAATCTAAAGACAGAGATTTTAGACAGGCGTGCAAACATTAAAAAACAAACAGCAGAAAAGCGTGCGCACAGAGGCAAAAAGTCTGCAGATACGAGATTGTGCGGAGTTTTGGATGATAAAAAAGCTAGAGAGAAAAAAGAAATTGATATCAAAGCGGCAGGTGCCGGACTAGATAGAATTTTTAACAATTATTATAAACACTATAGTTTTTTGCCGAAAGCTTTTCTTGATGAATACACGGGTTATATCAGGGAAAATTTAAAGGATGAGCATGCTTTAAATTTGTTGTGCAATATGGTTGAAAACCCGTTTCAGATTACTATGAAGGATGGTCAATATATATCTAAACAGATAAGTAAAGTGGCAGCAGAGGATGAACTTTTTAGATGTAACAGGGCAATGGAACAGGCATTGGCTGATGTTTTATATGAAGCAAGCGAGGCGTATACCGGAGCAGAAAAGTTTTTTGGACTTAGATATGAAGAGTTAGCTGCTATTGCAAAGGAACTTAATACGAGGCCCTGCGGGGAACATCCGATAGAAATATCAGACGGCAGCTATGTTCTAATTAAGAATAAACCTGATTTTTCAAAGCTTGAGCAGCTGTATCATAAGTATAATAAGCCTATTGGGTCTCATCAGGCTTATCAGACAATAGAAACGCAGTTTTTAAAGGCAGAAGTTCAATTGCATAGCAGCGTGGATGTGCAGCTTAAAATGATAGATGCACTGGATGATTTTATGAAGAAATATGGAGCAAGTGCAGAGTGCATGCTGCAATATGACATATTTCGGCGCAAGATTATTGCAGAAAAATTTGTTGATTTATTCCATCAGGAGAAGGCTTATAGCGATGCTCTTAAAACATCATAATAGCGGGGCGTAAATTTTTTTAAAGTTTTCTTAATGTTTTATTTATTTTTTTAATATTTTTTCATATGATTATCAAAGGAAAGATTTTAAGGAAATAATTAAGGCCGAAATGTACTCTTTAGGCAACAGACAACAGTTATACGGAAAAAATTTTTCAAACACAAGTGCTGAGTTTGAAAATATCAGCCTGCAGAGCTTATTTAAAAAGAGCAGAATCTCCCCGCGGCAAAAGGAAATTGCCAATAATTATATGGTGATTAAGAAAATTTTTGGCTTTAGCGCTGTAAACTCCAGGGTCTCAAACTCGGAAGCAGGGCTTTTAAAGCAGTATAATTTAAAACCCTTGGAGGAAACAACCTATCGTTCTATGGTAAATGAGCTTGAAACCCTTATAGAATGGTCAAAGACGGGTGATGCACTTAAAAAAATGCATTCTGATAATATTTTTGAAATTCGCGTTAAGGAATTAAAATTTTTACAGGCTAATAATTCTCTTTTGAAGCTTGGAGAGCTTTATGACGGTTACAGTGTGCTTGAAAAGTATATCGAGTATTTGGCCGGATAAAGTTTTTAAGGTTTTTGGTGTGTTTAAAGGCATGTTTAAATATTACGGCCTAAAATGAATTATAAATGTTACTAATATCTGTTTAAGTTTCCAGAGATTGAATTAATTCATCAAAATCTATCATTTCCAGTTTATATGGCGGAAGGTTTTTTTTAAGTATAGCCTTAAGTTTAGCTTTGTCTATTTTTTGTTTACCATTTTTGTTTGTGTATTCTATATCGTCAGCTTTTATTACAATATTGCCGCGGATTTTTAATCTACCCTCCTTGATTCGACCGTTTATTGCTTGTTTTGTAAAACCGAATTCTTTTGCTGCCTCTGTTTCGGTTAGATAAAAATCAAGTTTTCCACTGGTTTTGTAAATGTAAAGCGCAACATTCTGGCTGGCGGGTTTTTTGCTCCTTAATATCTGCTTTATTTTTTTCTCATCAAGGCCTGTAGCGCCGGATTTATCTGTGTATTCAATTTCATCTGCCGGTATCAAGATTCGGCCTCTGATGTTATTTGTTTCACCTGAAATATACTTGTTTAGGTTTGAGCGTGTGGTTTTAAGACCGTCTAGAAGTTCTTGGTTATTTTTAAAGAAGATACAGTCTTTCGGGTCATTTTTATTTACGGCATAATAAGCTGTGTCTTGCGGTATGAATTGTTTAATTATTTCTTTGATTCTTTTTTCGTGCGGATGAGGATTGCCGTTTTTGTCAATTGTTTCAACAATGGATGCATCAATAAATATATATTTTCCGGCTTTGCCGTAACCTTCTTCATTGTTTATTGCTCTTGAAATACACGGCTGCCGCATTTTTGAGGCGTCTGCAGCTTTGCTTTGTGTGTTATACCTTTTTCTTTCACCTGTTTCTATATCAATTACATAAACTGCGGATTTTTTTCTGGTGAATGCAAGATTGTAATTATTTAGCGCATTTAGTCCATATAAATTTACATCCATATTTTTTTCTGTCTTATTATTTTGCTTTATATGTGCGGGTTTTGGGCTAATGTATTGTATATTATATGCTGCTTGTGAAAAATTTATCTTCATTTTTTGTTAATACTTCCTTCTGTTTGGGTTTATATAAAACGCCAAAATAAAAAAAATTGCCATTATAAAAAAGTGATTTTGTTTTTTTAAGATAAAAATTTTGAGATTAAAAAGCCTGCACCGGTTTTAAACATTCCGGGCAGGCGCATATTAGATTAAAATTTATTTTTTTGTATTTTCGGTTTTTTGGTAGATGAGTTCCTTGCCTGCGGCAGATTTTAAAATCATTTTGCCATTGTCAAATTTGTATTTCATATCTTTGCCAAAATCTTTGAAATATTCATCCTCGGCCTTCATATCTTCTGGTGAGCCTGCCATTTTGGTGGATGCCATATATTCAAAAGAAACCGTATCGCCATTGGTTTTGTATGTGCCAAAGTATCTGTTTAGCGCCTGGCCATGGTATCCGCCTTTTTTGTTAAACCCTAAAGTAATGTCCATAGGGTATTTCGGGCTGATAAGAGTGTATTCATTACCTGCAACATTATTTGTAAAAGTGCAGGAAGCTAAAGATAAAAATGCAAACATTGAGCAAAAAAATGAATTCATAATATTCTCCTTTTCTATAAAAATTTTCAGGTATTTTTGGTGCCCGGGGCAGGAAGCCTTTTTGTTTATGGGCACAAAAGTGTTTTGGATTTTGATTGGAATGCTTTTAGTTGTTAAATCTGAACAGCATAATATCGCCATCCTGAACAACGTAATCTTTGCCTTCTAGTCTTGCGGTGCCTTTTTCTCTGGCGCCTGCCCAGCTTCCTGCTTTTATAAAATCTTCATATGAGACAACTTCTGCCTTAATGAAGCCTTTTTCAAAGTCTGTATGGATGACACCGGCTGCTTGTGGGGCTTTTGTACCTTTTGTAATAGTCCAGGCACGTACTTCTTTTTCGCCTGCTGTAATGTAGGTTTGAAGGTTTAGAATGTCATAGGCGGATTTTATCATCTTTTCTATGCCTGAAGATGCTACACCCAGCTCTTTTAGGTAATTTTCAGCCTCTTCTTTGCCAAGTGATACAAGTTCAGCTTCAATTTGTGCGCAAATCATAACAACTTCTGCATTATTTTTTTTAGCATATTCTTTTACACGCTCAACATAGTCATTGCCTGTGGCAAGTTCATTTTCTGACACGTTTGCGCAATAAATTACAGGTTTTGTCATAAGGAGGTGAAAATGATGCAATATTTTTAATTCTTCTTCGTTGAATATTTCCTTAACGTTTATGAACACACCTTTTTCAAGGTATGTCATAAGTCTTTCTATTATTGAATTTTCAAGGGCTGCATCTTTATCGCCCGCTTTTACCTGTTTTGCTATTCTTTTAAGGCGGTTTTCAAGGCTTGAAATATCTGCAAGAGCAAGCTCTGTATTAATTGTCTCTATATCATCGATTGGGTCAATTTTGCCGTTCACATGGATGGTGTTAGTGTCATCAAAACATCTTACTACCTGAATTATGGCATCAACCTCTCTTATATTGTGCAGGAACTGGTTTCCAAGACCTTCACCTTTGCTTGCGCCCTTTACAAGGCCTGCAATATCGACAAATTCAATTGCTGTCGGGATAACTGTGTCGGTTTTTACTAAATCTTTTAGTTTGTAGAGTCTTTCATCCGGAACGGTTACAACGCCAACATTTGGCTCTATTGTGCAAAACGGATAATTGGCGCTTTGCGCGTTGGCGGATAATGTGAGGGCATTAAAAAGGGTTGATTTGCCAACATTTGGAAGCCCTACTATTCCTGCTTTCAGCATTCTTTTTTCCTTTGTTTATTAGTCTGATAAGTTTAATGGTATCACAAAAATAATGCTTTTGGAGCAGGCAAGGCATGTTAATTAATGTGAAGTATTTTATGCTGAATTATAAATCCACTGTACAATGCGGGCATTTTGTTGCGTTAATATTAATTGCGGAGAAACATCTTGGGCAGGTTTTTGTGTCAATAACTCCCTGCGCTTCATTTTTAGTTTCTACAGCAGCTCTTAATTTGTTAATAAATTTAATGAGCAAAAATACTGCAAAGGCAACAAATATAAAGCTTATAAGGGTGTTTATGAAAAGGCCGTAATTAATAGTGACAGCACCTGCAGATTGTGCTGCTTCTAATGAGGGGTATTTTATGATTTTTCCGTCATAGTTTGGCAGGGTTAAATAAAGGTTTGTAAAATCAACCCTTCCCATAATCCAGCCCATAGGGGGCATAATTATGTCTTTTACCATAGAATCAACTATTTTTCCAAAGGCGGCACCAATTATAATGCCGACTGCCATATCAATTACATTACCTTTTATTGCAAAGGTTTTGAATTCATCTGTCCATTTTTTAAATTTTTCAAGCATTTTTTATATCCTTTTTATCCGTATTTGCTAAAACAAGGCTCATTTAAGGTGTTTTTTTGTCAATTTTAGCATAAAATTATTTAAAAATTATCTTTAAAATTAGCAAAAATTTTTATTTACGGTATTTATATTTAAGTCATACATATCAGAGGATAAAATGAAAATTAATCCGGGAGTTTCAAATATACCGTTTAAGAGCGTTTATACGATATCCGGCGATATAGAACAGATTAGAAGTGTGGCGGAAAATTTTTCAAGAAAAGCTGAGGTAAACAAAACGTTTTCAAAAAATGTACATCATGATTATCTTGGTTATGGAGATTTGTGGCCAAATATACAGTATGGCTCAATTATTGTAACAACAGGTGAAGATGCTAAAAAGTATACCGAGTTTATCAATCAATGGAAGCATGATTATTATAAATTCAGAAAAATTGCTACAGAGGAAGAATGGGAAGGTGCATATATGCCCTTGAGGAGCGACTCGCCTTATGATGAAGAGGAAAAAGAGGCAAAGGCGTGTATGTATATAATTGAATGTATGTGTGATTTTTCATCTGAAACCAGGCATCTTAAGGTAAAAGATGTAATCAGGGCAGCTAGCGAAGGAAGATTTGACTATATCGAGGGCAAAATCATTGAATAAATGCAAATATTAGTATTAAATAAAAATATTATGCTTGCTTTTTGTTTGTAAGTTTGTATAAGGAGAGAAAAATTCGGTAAATTTAAAATAACGGTGTTGATTTTATTTTTATTGTAATATTGAATACCAAACCTTGTAAATAACATAGGGATAATCTTTAGACCTTTATTATGAAATACAAAGATAAAAAGGAGGAATACTATTATGAATATTGGCAAAATATCAAATGTTTCATTTAATGGAGCATATATTATAAAAGGCAAAGGAGAAGATGTAAAACAGGCTGTGGATGAGATAAAAAAACATCCACAATGCAGCATAGAAGGTTTGGAGTTTGCATATACTTCGGCTGATATGCCAGCTTGCGTGCTTGTTACCACGGGCAAAGATACAAAAAAATACAATGATTTTTATGCAGACGATAAGAAAAAAGAAGCAGAGAGCTTTAATAAAATGTTTCAAAGCATGCCGGAAAGATTTACAAAAGATGATTTTAAGAATCTTCGCAAATATATGGAATACAAAGCAAATCATCAACATAGAGTGTGGATTGCTGCTATAAAAAAAGATTGTGGTTTTAAAAATTTACAAATATTAGACGGTGAAAAGGTTTTTGAATCCATGAGACAGGGCGAGTTTGACTATAGCGAAGGCAAAATTTTGAATGAAACTTTGTAATTTTATATAGTCTTTGTTTAGTTTTTTAGGTTTTATATATAATTTTACACTTGCTTATTAAACATTTTTTTATTTTAGTCTCTATACATAAAAGAGCGGGATAAATTTTGCTTTCAGGAAACTTATTTGAAACACTTTTTTATACATAGGGGCTTCCATTACAAGAAAAAATGAACTAATATTTTTGTGTAAAATGGTATATAAATACCGTTTTTTATTAATAAAAACCTCCAGATGAAATCTTGGAGGTTTTTTGATTTTATTTGAAGCCTGCAATATTGTTTTTTGCTTTTTGTTGAAAAATTATACGCCCACAGGCTTTTTTTCTGCTTCCAATTGAAGTGTCATTGTTGTGATGTCGCAAACTGCAGAAGGGCCAAAATATTGAATAGCACCGGGGAAAACATAGCAGTCTGTTTTTGCCCATTTTTCACGGTTTTTTTCAAATTCTTTAAACACCGGGCCGTCAAGCTCTACAAGGGCTTTTTGGATAACAGGTTTCATTTTACCGTGGCGTTTTTCCATATTCATCATCATTGTTAAAGGAACGCCGCCTGCAAGCCATTCTGCAGCAGGTTTTGTTAAGTTTTTAACGCAGGAAAGGTATCCTGTAAGGCCTGCTGAAATTAGCGCAAAAGCATTGTAGCCCAATGAATAGCAGTAGTCAGCATCGAAGTTTGATGGCATAGCACAGCGGCCTTCATATCCAAAGAAGTGTGCCTGGTCTGAGAATTTGCCGTCATATTTGCCTTCTGATTTTAATTGTGCAAGTTTTACCTTAACCATTTCAATTAAAAGCTTTTCAGTTTCGATTTTTGAAACCTGAACGTTGCCGTGCGGGTCTCTATCCATCAATAATTGCGCCTTTATTATATCGGGAAGGCTTGCAAAAACTTTTGCATTGTCTTTATCAAGTTTTTGGGTAATTATTTGGTATTTATCAACGTTTGCAGCGTTTGCAAAGTTTGAATCCTTTTCTAAAACTGCAAGAAGGTCATTCAGGTTTGCAATCATTGTTTTCATTTCAGGAATAAATTCAATTAAACCTTCCGGTATGAGGGCTACGCCAAAGTTTTTCCCGGATTTTGCGCGTTCTGCAACAACGTCTGCAATGTAGTTTACAATGCTTTCAAGAGATTGTTTTTTGACTTCAACTTCTTCTGAAATTAAGCAGATATTGGGTTGAGTTTGAAGAGCAACCTCTAAGCCTACGTGTGTTGCGCTTCTTCCCATTAACTTAATAAAATGCCAGTATTTTTTTGCGGAATTAGCGTCTCTTTGAATGTTGCCGATTAATTCAGCGTATGTTTTTGTTGCAGTATCAAAGCCGAATGAGATTTCAATCTGGTCGTTTTTTAAGTCGCCATCTATTGTTTTTGGACAGCCTATTACCTGAATGCCTGTATTTTTAGCCTTTAGCCATTCAGCCAGCATACAGGCGTTTGTGTTTGAATCATCTCCGCCAATTATAACTATTGCGCTAATATTTAATGATTTACAGGTAGAGAGAGTTTTTTCAAACTGCTCTTCTGTTTCAAGCTTTGTTCTGCCGGAGCCTATAATATCAAAGCCGCCTGTGTTTCTGTATCTGTTTATAAATTCATCATCAAATTTAACATATTTTGCATCAACAATGCCTGAAGGGCCGCCAAGGAAGCCATAGAGTTCATTTTTAGGGTTTGCTGCCTTAAGGGCATCGTAAAGACCTGCGATAACGTTGTGTCCGCCGGGTGCCTGGCCGCCTGAAAGAATTACACCGACGTTTTTATTTTCAAGGTTTAAGGGTGTGCCGTTTGAAGAGTCAAATGTTACAACCGGTTCGCCATAAACATGTGAGAACAATTTTTGAATTTCATCAGCATCTTTTACGGCACTTGTTTTTTTGCCTAATGAAACCTTTATTTCCTTAATACCGTTTTTTAAGGCGCCTGCAAGCTTTGGGTTATATCCCAGTCTTTCTTTGTGAAGCGGTGATAAATCTCTCATTTTAAAAATCTCCTTTAAAACTTTTATAACAATATCTTAATACAAATTAATATAAAAAGGCATGCTTTTAGCAATTTTTTATATTTACGAGTTTTATAATTACACAAGGAATAGTTTAGAAGTATAAGATATGACATTAACGATTGGTTTTTTGCATAACAATAAGTCTTTTAGCCCAAGATTTGTTACTACAAGTGACCTAAAAAGCAAGACAGAAGATGATATTGAGGCTCTTCGAAAAGAGGATGATAAAAGAATAGAATATAGTAAAAAAGAGGCAGAGATAGCTGCTGATATCTTGCGTGTCAATTGTGCCTGCCCTGCATTTTTAATGAAGCATAAGAAAATTCTTGATGAGAGAAATAAACCCATTATGGATATTAACAAGAATATTGATAATCTTCGCAGGATGGGTATAAAGGAATATCTAAGCTCGTTTTTAGAGGTTGAGGATGATATGATAGATATTTATCCCGGCTTTGTTGTTGAAAATCCTATGTTTTATATAGAAAGGAGCGAATTGCCTGAGGCTGCTTTAGGCTGGAGTGAAAGTGAGGATAAGCCTTTTAGGATGTTTGAAAAATATCTTAAAAATAAAGGAAAATTTTATTCTGTTTTTGCTTGTGAATTCGAGGACTTTTTTAAAAATAAAATTAATGACAAAAGGCGGGAAAAGTTTTTAGATGCTGTCCAATTTCAGAAAAACTATGCTCTAAGTATGATGAATCCTACAATTGCGATTATAAAGAATGAGGCAGGAAGGGTTGATATTATAAATACTTTTAATATGGCAGAAAGATTGTTCAGTGAGGAAGAGAATATGCAAGACGGGGTTTGCTGTTTAAAATCCGCCATTCAAAAAACGGAAGAGTTTAAGGATAATATTGATGAAACACTGGAAAGTAAATATCTTATGCCTGAGGACAGGCTGTATTTTAATTATCAAAAGAAAATAGCAGAGACTATGCTGCAAAGGTTTAATGAAAGATATGAAACAGTTTGCGGTGCATATGAAGATTTAAATGATGATATTAATATTCCTGATTTGTATGCAATTTTAACTGACGGGCTTAAGGATGATAAAGAATTTGATGACAAGTTAAGCGATAGAGAAAAACAAAATATAGAACTTTTAAATAAGACATCCAGAGAACTCGGCGCAATAGCAAGGGATTTGGAGGCTGAAGCAAATAAAAATCCTGAATTTTTGGATGAAAACGAAACGATGGATATGACAGTAGGACAAATGAAAACAGGCAAAACAATTAATATAAGAGCTGGCATGGTTAATCGTTTAAAGAATATTATTAGGGCATGTGCCGGTTTGTTTTAATTTGTCTTATTTAGCATTTATTAAAAATAAAATTTTGGTAATCATATACAATTTTACGCTTGCTTATTAAACATTTTTTATTTTAGTCTCTATACATAAAAGAGCGGGATAAATTTTGCTTTCAGGAAACTTATTTGAAACACTTCTTTATACATAGGGGCTTCCATTACAAGAAAAAAGAAATCAACATTTTTGCGTAAAATTGTATATGATTACCAAAATGTCATTATAAAACAAATGTATTTATTTAAATAATGAATAAAAATGCTAATTTAAAATTTTACTTGAAATTTTTTTTTGTGTAGTGTATTATGAGTTTACGTTAAAGCGAACGATGAAAAATTAATTTGCGGAAGTAATTCAGTGGTAGAATGTTTCCTTGCCATGGAAAATGTCGCGAGTTCGAGTCTCGTCTTCCGCTCCATTTAAAACTTAAGAAATTATTTATAAAAAAGAACCCGGTTAATGGGTTCTTTTTGTTAAGAGCCTATCTTGTATTACAATAGCGAATGTTATTCTTAATTTTAAAATTCGCAGCTAAAAATTATGCAAGGATAAAACATTTGTTGAATTTATGAGCATGACATTTTTTGAATTTATAATTAACAGAATTAGGCGTAAGATATCTAATTTGATTAATTTGCGGCAATATTTTACAAATAATGTTTCTAAAAGGACTGTGCTTCTTGTTGAGCCTAATAATTGTCATACGGAATTATTTCCGTCTTTTGTAAGATATTTAAATAAACTTAATTATGAGGTTGAAATCATTGCTCCTTATAAACAAAAAGATTTTCTTCCAAAAATGAATGCAAAAAAGGTTTATTATTTTACTCTTAGTGCCATTAAAAAAATATTCTTGATGAAAAAAATAAATAAATATGATTTTATTATTTTTACATCATATCGTCTGTATTATAAAAATCCTGACAAGACAAGACTTTATTCAAAGCTTTGTGAGCACATAAAATTTAATAAAACTATTAGGGATAAAACAGTTATAGTTTCGCATCATATGGAAGATATAGATAATGATATAGAAACATTCAGAGGGACAATTGTTTTATCAAAGGTGCTTAATAAGGATGGTGCTCTTTATGTTGTAAACCCTTGTTATTTCAAGGAGAATACTCCAAAAAATAAGAATAAAAAAACAATCTTTATTACAATTGGAAAGCTTGAGGATAAGAGGAAAAATTCCCAATTATTATATGATGCGGCAAGAAAACTCTTAAAGTCCGGGATAACAAATTTTCAGATAAATGTTGCAGGAGAAAATTCTGGTGTGAAAATTCCTTCTGATTTAGCTCAATATATTCACACAAAGGGAAAACTTGGGTTTGAGGATTTGTATAAAGAGCTTGAGGCGGCTGATTTTTATCTGACTCTTCTTGACCCTGAATCAGAGGAACATATAAGATATATAACAAAGGGGACATCCGGCTCTTTTCAATTGATAAGAGGTTTTTTATTGCCTGCTGTGATACACAGGGCTTTTAGTGTTCCGCATGAATTTTTGGACGATGATTCAATAATTTATGATGATAATGCTGATTTCTCTCGCGCAATGAAGGGTGCAATAAATATGTCAAATGAAGAATATCTAACACTTCAAAAAAATCTTATGAAATCGCGCGCTGCTATAATTAAAGAATCTATTGATGAATTACGGAAGATTCTTTTTCTTTGATTTATAATATTTAAATGGTGTTTTTTGTTTTAATGCTTGTTAAAAGACTAAAGAAGGTTCTTTCGCTCTCGTTAATACAAGGGCTGTTTTTTATAATATCTTCATCCATGCTTGTTAATATGGTTTCGATTCGCCTTTGGATTTCATAGGATATATTTTTTGCTTTTATATTATTTAAATCATCTAACGATGTATTTAATATGTTTTTTATTAATTTTAACTGCCTTATATATATGTTTGCAATAATGTTTTTATCTTTAACTCTTTGTTTTAGAAGAATTTCTGACATTTCTTCCAATCTGTCAAATATGCTTGCGATGTTTTCTTCTGTGCTGTTTTTTCTTTTGTAATAATATGGGACATCCGTATAGATAATTTTTTGAGCAAGAAGCATTGTTTCAATGTGAAATGGTGCATCTATATAGCCGTTATTTTTTGCTTGTACGAATCTAATACTATTGTTGTTTAAAAATGTTCTTTTGTATATTGATGTAAATATGCTGGGGTGAAATGATAAAAACGAAGGACATTCATTAATTCTAAAAAACCAGGCCGGGATTTTGCAGCGTTTTTGCCAATTGATTTTTTCCGGTTTTTGAGATTCTGACCGTACATTATAATAAGGAGATTTCACAATGTCTGCGTCGCATTTTTTTGCAAGTTTGTAAAGGTTTTCGTACATTTTTTTATCAATATAATCATCACAATATATTATGGCGATGTATTCTCCGCCCGCTTTATTTAGCCCGGCGTTTAATGCACTGCCAAGCCCTTCATCTATTTTGTTTATAATATTGATTCTTTTGTCATGTCTTTGAAATTTTTCTAAAATTTTATTTATTTCATCGCTCAGGCTGTTATTTATGCAGATTATTTCAAGTTCTTTTAAGCTTTGCGATGTGATGCTTTTCAAGCATTGTTCTAAACTGTTAATTTTGTTGTAAACAGGTATTATTACGCTTATTTTTTTATTCATAAAAACCTCTTTTTAGTCTTTAACTGTCTCTTGTTTGTCTTCATAAAGTGCTGATACAAGCGGAGCAGGAGCCTCGTATTTTATGGAATTAAAGACTTCAAGCGCCCTTTTTATTGATTCATCAATTGTGTAATTTTTAAAATCGCCCAATCTTCCAAGAAAATATACATTATTTAATTTTTTAGCTTCATCTTTGTAAAGTTTGTATATCTTTTTGTTTTTGGTGTTTAAAATTGGATATGAACGATTGTTTTTATTGTTATCAATTCCTAAAATAAAATCTGAAATATATTCTTTTGCGATTATGGTTTTGTTTGATTTTTCCCTTAAGTAATGTTTAAATTCATGGATTCTTGTAAAGCCATAGTTGTTTGGATAATTCACAACGGCATTTTTCTGGTAATATTCAACATTTTCTTCTTCAAGTTCAAAATGAGCGCTTCTGTATCCTAAGACGCCATATTTGTAATCAAAAAATTCATCGATTGGCCCTGTGTAAAAAATTCTGTCAAACCCTTGTGTGTCAATATTTTTAAAGTCAACGCCAGTTAGTATTTTTATATTTTCATTTCCTAACATATTTTCAATCAGCTTTGAATAGCCTTTTTTTGGCACACCTTGGTATTTATCCTCAAAATATCCATTATTTCTGTTTGTTACAATGAAGATTTTGAATGCCAACGCGGGGGTGATGTCACAGGGACGGATATTCCATTGTTTTTCTTCAAGATGAATAAAAAGTTTTTCATAGATGTAGTTTGCAAGAAAATCTAAATCTTTATCCCAAAACAATGGTTTTGTTTTGAATTCCAAAATTGATATTTTATTGTTGTAGCCATATTTTTTTATAAGCTTGTCTTCAAGCTTTTTTGCAAATGAGGGAGAAAAGATGTCACATATTGTGTTTAGATTTGCCGGCATGGGAACTTCTTTACTGTCTACAATTGCAGAAACTGTGTGCATGTAAGTGTTAAATTTTGTAAATTTGTTTATATATTTCCAGATGTATTCTAGATTTGTGTGAAAAATATGGGAACCATATTTTTGAATTGTAATTCCTGTTGTGTCTTTGTAATCAAAACATACACCTCCAATATTTGGATTTTTATCAATAATGAGTACGTTTTCGTTTAATATATTTGCAATTCTTTCTGCTATAGCAGCACCCGATATGCCGGCACCCACGACTAAATTTTTCTTTTTACCCTGAGGCATTTTAAACCCTTCTTTGCGTTTTTATGAATTTATATTAAGGTATGATTGTAAAAATAATAATTGGAAGGATGGCTAAATACTGGATTAAATTTTTTGTTTGTGTTAAAGTTATTCACAAAGATGCTGCTTTAAAATTTTGCAGGATTTTTAGTATGGTTCTAAAAGATTTCAAGAAAATAATTTTAAAGATAATTTAGTAATCTATATCTTTTTTAAAAGTTTGAAAATTGAATAATTCCGGGGCGTTAGCCTTGATAAGCGTTAAGCTTGTCAACAACCAAATTGGTAACCAACTGCGCCCAATAAAGTTTGAAAATTGAATAATTCCGGGGCGTTAGCCTTGATAAGCGTTAAGCTTG
>CAJTXZ010000003.1:20777-138719 GCA_910583725.1 uncultured Vampirovibrio sp. | reverse complement strand
TAAATACTACACAACCATAATTGCTACCTGCTCCTCCACCTCCGCCAGCACCAACTGTTGTAACAGTAAAATTCCTAATACCATTAGGAACATCCCATTCTCCATCACCAGGATCTGTTAAATAAACAACTTTTTTTGTCTTTTCTCCAGGATTCGCCACCTGCCCATGGAAATTAACAGTCTCACTAAACTTCTTTGTCATCACAGGAGCTAATGCTGCAAGCAACAATGAAGCCACTAATAATGCCATGAGCATTTCTACTAATGAAAAAGCGTTGGCGGACTGCCATTTTGGGATGATTGTATCATTCTGGCTTTTTGTGTGAAATTTTGGGCCGATATTTGTGCAAATACACTCTAAGGGCTCTAAACGCAAGGCTTTTTTAGCGCATGCGCTTTTTAGATGAAAACTTTTAATCATAAAATTACCTACTTGTCTATATATAATTACGCATAAATTTCGTAAAATATAATCTTATAACTATATTATATAGGTATTACATCATAAATCAAGTAAAAAAATAAATATAAGAATATAAAATTTTTTGCACTTCAATGCAAAATCAAATTAAGGAGTAGTTGAACAGGAATATGATGATGTTGACAAAGGGTTACAATGCCTTGGAGGGCGAGGATTTTGACGCTAAATTTAATGATTTTAAAATTTTATTTGGTAAAAAAATAAAATATTACAGGGATTTAAAAAATTACACACAAGAACATTTGGCAGAGCTTGTAGACATAGAGCAGGCAAGCCTTTCAAACATTGAGAGGGGTAAGGTTTATCCGACGCAAATTACTTTATACCGCCTGGCATCTGCGCTTGAGGTGGAACCATACCAGTTTTTCACTGTGGGACAGCGTATTGCGGTACAGGATATGGTGAAAGAGATTACCAATGCTATGTATAGGGATAAAAATCTTGCTGAGCTTATGTATAAATTTTTTTGCGTTGTGCAGTAAAACCCTTGTGTTGAGTGCTTTTTAGGCAAAGTTGTTTTTATCGTAATATTTCTTAATATAAATTTATTTTTCGGGGTGCAGAATTTTTTGTACGATGTCGTCTGCAGCTATTTTTGCAGTGCTCCAGCAGTTTTGCAGGTTAAAACCTCCGCAAAAACCATCTATATCAAGGGTTTCGCCGATTATCCAGAGGTTATTTTTGATTTTTGACTTGCAGTTTTTATCAACTTCATTCAGGCAAACCCCGCCAGCGTGCACTATTTCGCCTTTTCCATCTGGGCCTTCTATTGTAAAAACAAGGGTTGCAAGGTTTTCAACCTCAATTTTTTTAGCATGGCATGCCTGTTTTTCAAAATTTATATTATTTTTTTCGAAAAGATATTTTGCGAGCGATTTTGGGATGAATTCTGAAATTATGTTGCCGAAACTTTTCACAGGGTTTCTTTTTATATGTTCAAAAACCTTGTCAGGATTGAGTATTGGGATTTTTACGGTGTAGGGAAGGGCTTTATTAGCGTTGATTGAGGATATTTTAAAAATTTCAGGGCCGGAAAGTCCCTGGTGTGTAAAGATTATGCCGCCATCTGGCGTGTGAATGCTAACACCTGTGGGGAAATTGGCCCCTTTGTTTTTTATCTTAAGGCCGCAAAGTGCGGGTTTATAAGGGATTATGTTGTGACCAAACTGTGAAGCCAGGCTATAGTTATCTTTTGAGCCTGTTGCGAGTACTATAATATTGAATTTATCAAGTTCTTTGGCGTTTTTTATACATTTTTTAATAATTTTTATGTTTTTAGATTTTTTAAGCTCCGAAATCATTTGCGTACGAACGGTTTTAGCGCTGTTTGATGCGGGAAATACGCGTTTATCAGGCTGTGTGTAGGTTTTAATTCCTATCTTTTCAAAGTATGAGCGGGTTTCAAGTGTAGAATACCTGGAAAGTATTGAATAGAGGAATTTTTCGCCGCGCGGGTAATATGAAGCAAGTTTTTTAAAATCTAATTCGTCGAAAGTCAGGTTGCAGCGGCCGTTTCCGGTTGGTAGAATTGTTTTCAGTGTATCTTGCGGGTCAAAAAGCGTTATGCGACAATCGTTACAGCCATATTCCCCTAAGGCTTCAATCAGCTGTAATGCGCAATATGAGCCTGCGGGGCCAGCTCCGATGATTGCAATATTTGTTTTAAAAGCTTCTTTTACTTGCGCTGCAAGGGTTTTAGTAATTTTATTAAAATTTTGCTTGTTTGTATTTGTTGTCATTTTTTATTTTGAGGTGACGTGTGAAATTCTTATATTATGCGGGTTTTAGTTTTTATTGTTTTATAGAATGCTTGCAAATAGGGATTTTAGCCTAGTTTGCACGTATTGCATTTTGTTTTGGTTTTTTATTTGTAAAAATCGTAAAAATGCTGATATAGTACATTTATTACCCATATTCGAACCTTAAAATGCTGATATGATAAGGATTTTGGCGGCTAGAAATTATTTTCACTGATAACCGTGCCGTATAAATACACGTCCTCAGGGCATTCAAGCGCTTCATGAAGCTCTAAAATTGTTTTATTTAATACAGGATGCTTAAAATCAGGGTTTATTTCAAGCAGAGGCACAAGGGCAAAAGCCCTGTTCTGCACGTGTTTATGCGGTATTTCGAGAATTTCATTTTTAAAAATAAGATTGTCATAGAATAAAATATCAATATCTATTGCTCTTTCGCCCCATCTTTGCTCTGAATCCCGCTCTCTGCCTAATTTTGCCTCGATACTTTGACAAACCCTTAAAAGTTCAACAGGCTGTAATTCAGTTCTGATGGCTATTGCAGCGTTTACAAACCAGTTTTGCTTTTTGTTTCCCCAAGGTTCTGTTTCATAGAAAGATGATGATGCCACAAGGGTTATGGAGTTATCGGCAGTCAAAAAGTTAACTGCCTGCTGAATTTGAGACAATCTGTCTCCCTTATTTGAGCCCAGTGAAAGGAATACGAGCGCCATTTGCTTTCTTCTTATAATAATATATTGCTAATTAACATTTTATTATTCTTTTGATATAATAGCAACAGGCATATTTTTAAATATTTTAATGAGGACGCAAAATGAAGAATAATCAGTCTTTAGGGGTATATATTATAATCGGGATAGTGGCTTTAATTGTGCTTGCAATGGTTTTTGCCGGGCCTGTTACCTCTACGAGCGAAATTTCATATTCCAACTTCCTGCAGAAGGTTGAAAATAATGAGATTAAGTCTGTTGTAATCTCTAAAGACCTTGTAATTGCTGTACCTAAAGAGGATAAAAACGCTGAAAACCCCTCTAATAAAGCTGATACAGCAAAAACTCCGGCTGAAAATCTGGCATTTCAACTTTTGGGGCCACAGGGCTCAAACGCAGCGATAACGCAGTATAAGGTGCGAATTGCCGAAAATGACCAAAAATTATCTGCACTTTTAGAGGAGCATGGCGTTGAAATTAATTATAAAAAACCTCAGGAAGGCTCTACGCTGTCTACCGTTGCGTCTATTTTACTGCCATTGTTTTTTATCGGCTTAATAATTTTAATATTAAAGGGAATTCAGCAAGGCGGTTCTGCTGCAATGAATTTCGGCAAATCCAGGGCAAAAATGATGCTTGAAAATAAGGTCAAAGTGACATTTAAGGATGTTGCCGGCATTGATGAGGAAAAGCAAGAGCTGGAAGAGATTGTAGACTTTTTAAAGAATGCTGAAAAATATACAAAATTAGGTGCTAAAATTCCAAAAGGTGTGCTTCTTGTTGGTGTTCCAGGTACCGGTAAAACACTTATGGCTAAAGCAGTTGCGGGGGAAGCCGGAGTCCCTTTCTTTTCTATATCAGGCTCTGATTTTGTTGAGATGTTTGTAGGTGTTGGTGCAAGCCGTGTTCGCGACCTTTTTGAGCAGGCAAAAAAACATCAGCCCTGTATAATATTTATAGATGAAATTGATGCTGTGGGCCGTCAAAGGGGTGCCGGTATGGGCGGCGGCCATGACGAGCGCGAGCAAACCCTGAACCAATTGCTTGTTGAGATGGATGGGTTTGATGAAAATACGAATATTATTGTGCTTGCTGCGACAAACAGGCCGGATATCCTTGATAATGCGCTATTGAGACCCGGCAGATTTGACAGGCAAATTATAATTAACAGGCCGGATATTTTAGGCAGGGAGCAGATTTTAAATGTTCATGCCAAAAATAAGCCACTAGCAAAGGATGTTGACCTTAAAGTTTTAGCTAAGAGGACACCCGGCTTTACCGGAGCTGATTTGCAGAATTTATTAAATGAAGCTGCACTTTTGAGTGCAAGGCATAATCAGACAGAAATTTCTATGGAACATCTGGATGAGGCTATAGATAAGGTTATGGCTGGCCCTGAGAAAAAATCAAGAATCATATCTGATGATGAAAAGGAAAATACTGCTCATCATGAGGTGGGGCATGCTTTGCTTGCAATACTTTTGAAAAACTGTGACCCGCTTCATAAAGTTTCTATAATTCCAAGAGGCATGGCACTTGGAATTACGACAGTTCTTCCTGAAAAGGACCATCTTACATTAAAGAAAAATCAGCTTTTGGACAGAATTACCATGACCCTTGGCGGTAGGGTGGCCGAGGAGATTGTATACGGGCCTGAAAATATTACCACGGGCGCATCTAATGACCTTGAAAAGGTTACGGCCATCGCAAGGAAGATGGTTACCGTTTATGGGATGAGTGAAAAAATGGGGAATCTGCAGTATGGGAAAAGCCAGGAGCATGTTTTTATGGGCCGTGATTTTGGGCATATGCAGGATTTTTCAGATGAAATAGCGGCAGAGATCGATAAGGAAGTAAAAAAGATTGTTGATGAAAGATATAGTATTGCAAAAAATTTACTTCTTGAAAATGAAGATATGTTAAGAAAGATTGCAAAAGAGCTTCTTGAGAGAGAAACGCTTGATGATACGGAATTTGTTGAAATTATGGATAAAATAAGGGCCCAAAGGCTTGAAAAGCAAGGCGAAGCGGGTGTATAGCCTTGGGTATAATATGTTCCGATAAAAATCTTATCTCTGATACAACAAAGGCTCCTGTTTTTGCGCTTGAAATATTAACAAAGATTAAGGAAAACTTTCCAAAACCTTTGGCTGATTATTGGGGTGCGGATGTTGTTTTTGATACTATTCTTTGGTTTGATAAGGCTCAGAATAGAGCTTTGAACTCAGGTGCAGAGTATATTTCAGTTTACTTTAACATAGATGAGTCTTTTGAAATTGAAGAGAGTGTGAAACTTTTTATTGAGCTTCAAAAAAAATCCAAAATGCCAATGATAATAAGGGGTTCCGGGCAAAAAGATTTAGATAATAATTTAATTCCAAGGCTTGTTAAAGAAATTAAAAAGCCTGCTATCATTGCTTTTGCGCAGGATTTAAATTATGTTACGATTGTAAATTCTATCTTGGAATCTGAATATAAGGATGACATCAGGCTTGTTTTGAGGGCGCCTATTGATATTACCCTTACAAAAGAACTTAATGTTTTGTGTATGGATTTAGGGATAAAACCTCAAAATATTATTATGGATACCGATACGGGATGTGTTGGTATGGGGCTTGATTACGGGTATAGTATTATTGAAAGGCTTTGCATTGCAAGGGCTGAGGGCGATAAGGTTTTAAATCCGCCTGTAATAGTTTTTTCCGGGGAAGAGAGTTTTAAGTCGAAAGAATCCAAGAGTGACGATTTTAAGGATACAAGGGGAAGTCTTGATGTCAGGGCTTATTCTGTTGAAATTGCGACAACTATGGCTTTAATATCAGCAGGGGCTGATATTGCAGTTGTGTGGAATCCTAAAACCATTGAAACGATTGCGCCTTTATATTTAAAGCAGATAAAGGAGACCGAATGTCTGAAATAAAGACGAATTTTGGCACAATGGATATTTTTAAGATGCTTCCTGCTGCTAAGAAAACAGAAAATGCAAACTGTAAAAAGTGCGGCTGCAGCGGGTGTATGATGTTTGCAGTCAAGTTATCAAAGAATGAAATTGATGTTCAAAAATGCCCTTATGTTCCAGACGAGCTTGCTTCTAAATTGTCGCATTCAAGGAAAGTTCAGCAGGAGGCGGTTACAATAAACGGTTCCTGCCGTAATTTAACCGTTGGCGGCGAAAAAGTGATGTATCGTCATGAGAAAACTTTTTTAAATCCTCCGCCTTTTTTGGTTATGCTTGATTATGAGGATGAAAATTTTGAGGCTGATTTAAAGAGGCTTAGTGGTTTTGCTGTTCAACATATTGGTGAAAAATTTCTTGTGGATGGAGTTTGCTTAAAAAAATATTCTAATGAAGCCAAGGAAAAAATTATCAGCTTCGGTTTGAATTTTATCGAGGCTGGCGAATTAACAAAACTTAATGAAGTTTCTTCTGAAAATTATCCTGATACGGTGAAAACTCTTGAATTTATTAGGCGAAAGGCAATATTAGAGCGGGATGAAGATTTCAGCAAGCCTGTTTTTGTGCATCTTTCTGATAAAGATATTCCCGTACTTTGTGCTATGGCAAGCGCTTTTGTGTGCAAATACGCATCATTGTTGATTTTTGATGTTTTTGACGAGGCGTTGTTTACCACCTTGTGTATTTTAAGACAGAATATATTTACTGACCCTGAAATGCCTTTGCAGGTTGAGTCAAAGGTGTATGAATTCAACAATCCGGATGAAGATTCATATGTATTTTTGACGACTAATTTTGCCCTTAGCTATTTTGCTGTTGCAAATGAGATTTCAAATTTAAATAAAGGCGCTTACCTTGTTATAACGCCCTCAGACGGTATGAGCGTTTTAACGGCATGGTCTGCCCAGAAAATTACGGCAGAAATTGCTTCCCGCGTGGTTAGTGCAAATAGTGTTCTTAACAAGGTTAAGAATAAAAGAATAATAATTCCAGGGCTTCTTTCTGATTTAAAGGAGGAATTAGAAGAGGCACTTCCTGATTGGGAGATTATTCCAGGAACTGTTGAAGCGTATAAGATTCCGGAGTTTGTAAAAAAAATATCCTTATGATGATTTTTTATTTTGTTTAAGGGCGCCTTTTGTAACTTCAAAAAGTGTTTTTCTGATTTTAGAAATGTAGTGTTTAAAATATTTTTTATCATCCGAGCTAAGGGTATCGGTTCTTAAGATTTTTTCACAATCTTCAAAATATTTATAAATATTCCTCTTCATCTCGGGGCGCATTTCGATAAATTTATCATATGGCAGAATTCCTCTTGTTTCGTTACAATCTTTACACATTGCCATAAGATTTCCCTGATTATTACTTTTATATATGCTGAATTCGCGTATATGTTCAATTGTGGGACTTGAATCTTTTTGCATTGCATATATTATTTGGTCTGCGGGTCTTGATTTATATTTGTATACAAAGGCATCCGTATCGTTTTTGGAGTTTGGCATACGGTTAAAATATTGCTCAATTGCTATTTTGTCAATTTGAATGCCGTGTTTGTCTGCGAAATTTTCGAATGAATTTTGAAATCTTCTGTTTGAAAAAACACCGTTAGAGAGTCTTGCATTAATAATTTCTATTTGTTGTTTTTGCCACCACTTAATTGCCTTTTTTTCAGCAATACTTAAGTTTGAAAACTCATCTGTCAGGCCATTTATTACTTTTCTTTGTTTTTCTTTTAGGGAGTTAGTGTACTTTGTTGAAATTGTCCTAAAAAGTTTTATGAAGCTTTTGTCCGGATATTCTACGGCGGCATCTGCAAGTTCAATGGCCAATGTGCGTTTTAGGGGCTGAAATTCATTTAAATTTTTTCTAAGAATCTTAGATAAGTCTTTTCCTTTTTTTTGAGGCAATTGTTTGGGCTAAAAATTTTTTTGCTGTTGTATCTGAATCGCGCATTATTTCTCCGCAACATGGGCAATGAATTTGTCCTTGAAGCTCTGCAAAAGGAAACTGTTTAGAAGAAATTCTGTAATTTCCTCTAAAATTTAAGGCATTTGTTAAATAATGTGCCTGCAAGTGTTTGTTAGAATATAAGACTGGGTTTTCTTCGGGTGCGGAAAGTTTTTGTTTGCATTCTGATTTTTCCTGTCTTGTATAGGTCTTATTTAGCAGGAGATTTTGCTTATATGGTGTAAATGCTTGCAGGTTATATATGCGCATATTGGTGTG
This sequence comes from uncultured Vampirovibrio sp., assembly GCA_910583725.1. Classification (GTDB taxonomy): domain Bacteria; phylum Cyanobacteriota; class Vampirovibrionia; order Gastranaerophilales; family Gastranaerophilaceae; genus MGBC122484. The sequence goes on along the minus strand of CAJTXZ010000003.1, from coordinate 130,589 downwards.
TTCATGATTGTTTTTTATATATAAAACCTGTGAAAAAAATTATTTGCTATTATTAAAGTATTCGTAAAAGTTTTTGTTTACTTCTGAATGAAGCATCTTAAGGTCATCCTCAATTTGCTTTCTTATTTTTTCTATATCATCATCGCTTGCGTCTTTATCAACGTATATCGGGTTTCCGCACAGAAGACAGGATTTTATACAGAATAGGGGGAATCTGAATTCATCCCAGGTTTTTAGCTTTATAAAGCCTTTTGTCGGGTTATTCCAGGCAAGAGGCACTATTGGCACGCCCGAAATTTTCGCAATTTCTACAATGCCTTTTTTTACAACTTCTTTTGGGCCAAGGGGGCCGTCTATTGTGATAGCTACGTTGTTTCCAGCTTTTAAGACATCTAATATTTCAAGGGAAGCTTGTGTGCCGCCCTTTCTTTGAGAACCTCTTACTGTTTTTATGCCAAGGGATTCTGCAGCTTTTGCTATAATGTCGCCATCTTTTGAGCGGCTAATCAGGCAGTGGAGTTTTTCTCTTTCCGGAATTCCGTAAACTCCGCATTGTCTGGAGTGCCACATTGCAAAGAGGCAGTTTGATTTTTTCGGGTAGTTTATTACTTTACAATTGTAAAAATATTTTTTTATGTTGAAGATTATCGTGACAATGAGAGCAAAAAGCTTTGTTTGTCTGTCTTTATTTAAAAATTTAAGTCTTAGTTTCATTAAATTTTTCCTTAAATCAATATTTTAGGAGTTTTTTGTAAGGCATGTTTTTTCTGCCTTTTGTGGCCTATTTTGTAAAAAATATCCTATTTTCTTAAGTCAGAGGCAAGTTTGTGTGCTGATAATCCTTCTGCTTCTGCAAGATTTGAGGCTGTTTTTGCCAAGTTTTTTGCATAATTTTTATCAATGTTTTGGTAGGTTAAGATTTTTATAAAATCAAAAACGCTCAAGCCGCCTGTGTATCTTGCGGCTTTATTTGTTGGAAGCACGTGGTTTGTGCCGGAGCAGTAGTCGCCAAATACCTCAGCACAATTTTCGCCAATGAATAATGAACCGTAATTATAAAATTTATCCATTTGTTTATTGGCGTCTTTAAACATTAATTCAAGGTGCTCAGGTGCTCTTAAATTGGCAATATCTGCTGCTTCATCAATTGAATCAACGATAATACAAGCTGATTTTTCAAATGCGGTTTGTGCTATTTCTTTTGTGGAGAGGGTTTTAAGCTGTTCTATTGCTGAATTTTGTACATTGAGCGCGAGGTATTTGTCTGTTGTTATAAGATAGCTTCTGGCGTCTTTATCATGTTCTGATTGGGCAAGCATATCAGCGCTTATGAGGTTTGGATTGGCGCTATTATCTGCAACAATTAATACTTCTGATGGCCCTGCAAGAAAATCAATATCGCAGGTGCCGTAAACATATTTTTTTGCGTATGTTACATATTTGTTGCCGGGGCCTACAATTTTATCAACAGGTGTTATAGTCTCTGTACCATAAGCAAATGCAGATATAGCCTGAGCACCGCCTAATTTATATATTTTATCGGCGCCTGAAATGTGGGCTGCCACTATTGTTTGGGGTTTTATCCTTGGGGATGTGAGACAGATATTTTTAACACCTGCAATTTTTGCCGGAGTCACTGTCATAACGGCAGAGCTTGGAAGCGGGTAATTTCCGCCAGGCACATAACATAAAACGCGCTCCAGGGGAACAATTTTATGACCGAGAATTGAATTTTCGACGTTTAATTCCAGATTTTTTATGCAGTCAAGTTGTTTTTTTGCAAATTCTGAAACGTTTTTGTGAGCTTCTTTTATAGCATCAATTACAGCCTTATCAGTATTTTTATAAGCTTGTTCGATTTCATTTTCATCTACAATAAAATCGCTTGCTGAGATAAAATTGCCGTCATTAAATTTTTCTGCGTATTTAATGAGGGCGGTGTCTTTGTTTTGCTTGACATCTTCAATGATTTGGGCTGTATTATCAAGCTTTTCAAACTCAATTTGCGAAAAAAAACTGTCCTTAAACTCTTTGTTTTTAAAATCTTCTTTTGTATAGATTCTCATTTTTACCTTTTATTTTGTTCTTGAAGCCAGATTATTTAGGATATCATTTGGCGTAACGTTGTTTTGTGCCATAAACACCAGAAGGTGGTATATTAAATCAGCTGCTTCCCACCCTAGGCCGTCGCCTTCTTCAAAATTAACTGTTTCAAAAGCCTCTTCCATAATTTTTCTCTTTAAGTAAAATTTATTCTTGAAAAGCTTTGTAGTATAAGAATTTTCAGGCATTTTTTCTTTACGTTCAAGGATTAAATCATAAAGTTCGCTAATTGAAAAATCCTTATCCTCAAAACAGCTGTATCTATTCAGGTGGCAGGCATTTCCTTTTTGGTGAACCTTGTATAAAATTGTATCTTTGTCGCAGTCAAACTTTGCACTGATCAATTCCTGGGTGTTACCTGATGTTTCGCCTTTTGTCCAAAGTTCTTTTCTGGAGCGGCTGTAGTATGTTGCCTTGCCCGTCGTTAGAGATTTTATTACAGATTCTTTGTTTGAATATGCGAGCATTAAAACCTGTTTTGTGTCTTTATCCTGCACTATGGTTGGAATTAAGCCATCTGTTGACTTATCAAAATCAAGGCAGGCTGTGAATGCTTCTTCAAGGTTTATTTTGCCCGTATAGATTGACATGCCTAATTGGCAGGATATATCCATTTTTTCAAGCGCCTGAATTTCTTCAATGGTTGTAATTCCTCCTGCTGCAACAATCGGTTTATTTGTAATATTTCTTATTACCTTAAAGGCATCAAGGTTTGTGCCTTGCAGCATGCCTTCTTTTTCAACAATTGTATATAAAAAGCCGGAGCAAAAATCGCCAAATCTCTGAACCTGTGTTTGTGTGGATACTTCCGTATCTGTCTGCCAACCGTCAACGGTTATTTTGCCGTTTCTTGAATCTATTGCAAGGATGATTCTGTCTTTTGGCAGTTTGGATAGAAAGCTTTCGTCTGCGGCTGTGCCTATGATTATTTTTTTAGCGCCGTAAGCCAGTATTCTTTTGGCTTTTTCTATTGTTCGTATGCCTCCGCCTACTCTGCAGTCTGCAATTTTACAGATTTTACTTATTATTTCTTCGTTGTCTTTACCTGTATTCATGGCGGCATCAAGGTCTATTACTGCAATTTCGCCGAATCTGGCATAATATTTTGCAAGTTCTATAACGTTTTCTTTTTCTAATACTTTTTCTTTTCCTTGCCTTAATTGAACTGCTTTTCCGTCCATAAGGTCAATGCTTGGGATAATCATTTATTGTTTCCTTTTTATTTTATGTAGCGGTTTAATACTTCCCAGTTAAAGGTTTCTTCCCTTCTTCTCTCAAAGTATTCATCTTCATGGTATGAAGATTTTAGGTCTCTTATATATGAGTAGTAATCACTTTCTTCGCAGGCTTCAATGTATGGGAGATTGAATTCATCTGCAAGATTTTTTACCTTTACATCATATGAAATAGGGAGAACTTTTATTCCCATCTTAATGCCGAGAAGAACTGCATGATATCTCATTGCAAACAGATATTCAAGGTGTGAAAATTCTTCCATAAGGTGCCTGTGAGACTTGGGAACAATTACTTCCGTTTCGACGCCCGAAGCTTGGGTTTTCATCCAATACTCAAATTGGTATGCCAGATTTGAATCTTGGGAATTTTGGAAAGAGAAAATTTTAACTTTTCTGTCTCCAAAGTATATGCCAATATATTTAGCAAGCTCTCTCATAAGGGTAGGATGGAGGAATCTGTAATTTCTCAACTGTACGCCAACACAGCCTTGATAATCTCTTTGAGGACATTTTAGGTCCCAAACAGGGTCTATTACATATCTTGATGAGATTCCCCATTTTTTTAATATCCTTTGGGAGAATATATCTCTAACGAGTATTAAATCGCAGCCTTTGAGTACCATTTTTGCAAGCCACTGGAAGCCCTTACCGTAAACCGGGCCTATTCCCTGTGCAAAAATGATTACCTTTTTTCCAAAGATTTTTGCGAGTGCAATTATAAAAAGATAATAAAGCAGGCTCAAATTTCCGGTTCCGTTTTGAATTAGACTTCCCCCGCCGCTTATTAAAACATTTGTGTCAAATATACCCCAGATAATGTGAAGTAAATTCATATAATTTAATGCATTTATGTTAAACATTTTCTTTGTACCCTCGGGGTCGGATGAAAATGCAGTTACTGTACAGTTCTGGCGTTTTAAATATTTAACAAGCAAACTTAAAATGGCATCATCGCCAAAATTTTGAAAACCAATGTAACCTGAAATTAATACTCTTTTACTCATAAATTTTACCGCAATACTCTTCTACTTCCTTTTTATATGGTATGGATTTTACTGCTCCTATATTCTGCATTTGAAGCATGCACAAAGCGCACGCATATTTTGCCGCATTTTGTGCTGAAAGACCATCTAAATATCTGCTTAAAAATGCACCGTTAAACGCATTTGAAACACCGGTTGCATCAATCATTTGAAAATCAAGGGCCGGAACATTTGTTGTATCGTTATTGTCATATATTGTGATTCCGTTTTCTTTGTCTTTTACGACAACCATTTTAATAGCTAAATCTGATAATTTTGTTATCAGCATATCTGTGCTTTTTGTTTCAAATAATAATTCCGCATCTTTTGATTCTATAAATATTATATCAATATAATCACTGATAAGATTGAAATTTTCAAGCATTTCATCTTTTTCTGAGATGTTTTTTTGGCAATTTGGGTCATAAGCTGTTAAAATGTCATTTTGTTTTGCGAATTTAAAAACTTCGCTCACTGCTTCTTTTGTGTTTAGGGAAAGACTTTGCACAAAACCTGTGGCATAGACTGATTTTGCTTTTTTGATATAGTCAAAATTGATATCGTCTGCAGAAAGTGTGCTGGCTGCTGTTTTTTGTCTGTAATAACGGTATTCTCTTGGGTTTTCTTTATTGTCATAGTTATTTCCAACAAAATACACGCCATTTTGGCCTTTGGTTAGCTTTACCTGGCTTGAATCAAGACCTTCAGACTGCCAAGCATCAAGCAAGTATTCACCAAAACTGTCATTTGCAACTTTTGTTATATATCCAACAGATGAGCCGCTTCTTAGGGCGGAAATGGCACTAACAAGCGTATCGCCGCCATAATATTTATCAAAACAACTGCTGTTTTTTAGCGATGTTGATGTTGACAATTCTATTAAGCCTTCTCCAATTGTGATTATGTCTAAGGTTTCATTCATATCTTTATCTTTACCATATTTACTGCTTGTGTGTCAAATTGTAAAAAGCAGGACAAAAATTAAATTTTAGGGTTAAATAATACTTATGAAGAATATACTGATAACTGGAGCAAATTCTGATATTGCAAAAGCTCTTATTGATATATTATTGAAGAACAAAATTGCTAAAGATGTGCATATTTATGCATCTTACAGAAGAAATCTTCCTTTAGCGGGCAAAAATTTTACACCCGTTATCCTTGATATTTGTGATGATGAATCTTTCTTAAAAATAAAAAAAGGAATTCAAAATGTTAAGTTTGATGCTGTTGTTAATTTTGCCGGTATTGCAATAACTTCTCCTGTCTCAAACATAAAAGCTGATGATTTAGCGCACCAGCTTGATGTTTCGGTTGTTGGGCTTTCAAGACTCCTGTCTTTTATTTATCCATATCTTAACAAAGATTCAAGGGTTATAAATGTATCTTCAATGGCTGCCTTTGGAATATTTCCTTTTATTTCGCCATATTGTGCTTCTAAGGCTGCGGCAGATATTTTATTAAATGCGTTTGAAATAGAGACCGGGATAAGGACTGTATCTATAAAGCCCGGTGTTGTGAAAACAAAATTTTGGCAGTATTGTATAGATATTAACAAAGAAAACTTTAAAAGATTTGACGGCGAATATGAAAAAACGGGACAATTTCTTTTAGAGAATGCAAAAGCAAATGCAAATAAGGGTATTTGCCCCAAGGATGTTGCAAAAGTAATTTTTAGGGCGATATTTGAAGGAAGGCCAAAACATTCATATTTGGTTGGCAAAGATGCCTATTTTGCTTCGTTTTCAAGATTTATTCCAAGGTGTATTTTAAATTTTATGATAAAAAAAGTTTTAGATTACAGAGTGAGGAAATTTATATATGGAAAAAGATAGAATATTGTTAATATATCCGCCTTCTCCTGTTATGAACAGAGAGGACAGATGTCAACAGCCGACCGATGACTTAATTGTTATACCGCCTCTTCCGCCCTCTGATTTAATGTATCTTGCTTCAATCTCAAGGCGTGCAGGCCTGGAGCCTAAAATTAAGGACTACAGTCTTAAGAATGAGACTTGTCAGGATTTATTACGAGATATTGAAGAATTTAAGCCCAAATATTTACTTTTAAATGCTGCAACGCCCACTTTAAATAATGATTTAGCGCCCTTAGCTATAGTCAAAGAAAAATATCCTGAAATTATAACTATTGCAAAGGGTGCACATTTTAATGTTTTAGCTAAAGAAACACTTGAAAAGTTTCAGGCTCTTGATATTGCAATTATGGGCGAAGCCGAATTAACGCTTGAAGAAATATTATCAGGAAAAGATTATAAGGATATTTTGGGAATAACTTATAGGTGTAATAGTGAAATTTTATCAAATGAAAAACGGCTGTTTAATAATGAATTAGATAAACTTCCTTATCCTGCAAGAGATTTAGTGGATAACAATATTTACAGACGCCCTGATACAAATGAGGTGCAGGCTGTTATTAAGGTTTCAAGAGGTTGTCCTTTTCATTGTTTCTTTTGTCTTGCAACGCCTGTATCAGGTGCAAAGGTTAGATACAGAAGCCCGGAGAATATCCTTGGGGAAATTAGAGAATGCTATGAAAAATACGGTATAAAGAATTTTATTTTCTGGTCTGATATTTTCAACCTTGATAAAGAGTGGGTGCATAAACTTTGCAATGCTATTATAGAATCAGGGCTTAAGATTACATTTTCTACTAATTCAAGGGCTGATACTGCTGATTCTGATACGGTTGATTTAATGAAAAAAGCCGGGTGCAAGCTGGTTTCAATTGGTATTGAGAGCGGGTCGCAATTAATGCTTGATAAGATGGGTAAGAAAATTACACTTAATGATATTAAAAATACTGTTAAACTTTTTAAGAAAAAGGGGATAAAGGTTTATGCCTACTATGTTTTGGGGCTTCCATGGGAGAGCGAAGAAACAGCCCGTGAAACCATTGAGTTTTCAAAGAAATTAAATACCCATTTTGTGAGCTATTATACTGCAACAGCGCTTTGCGGTTCAAGATTTTATGATTATGTTAAGGAACATAACCTTGGTGATTTAAATTATGATATGCCGTATTTCTACCCAAGTGTAAATACGCACCATTTAACCAAAGAAAGGGTTTTTGAATTACATAAAAAGGCTGTAAGAGAGTATTATATTAGGGTTCCATATATTCTTATGATGCTTTTTGGAATAAGGAATATTAATGAATTTAAGAATTATTTTAAGGCGGGCTTAAGGGTATTATTCAGAAACAAAAAGCATGAATAAAATAATTTTAACAGGCTGCGTAAATTATTCGCAGCCTTTCTTTTTAGAAACATTTCTTTAAATTTCCCGTCTTTTGTAATCAGAAGATGAAGTTTGGAATTTAGGGATGAGGATTTTTAATACTTATTTATACGAAGTGTCAAAGGGCACAAAACCTGTGGCACTTATAACATGTGATGATTTTTTACGTGAAAGGATTGTGAAAAAATTAGAGAAAGAAAAGATGCACTTTGTGCTGCAAGATGTTTGCGAAGGAAAAACAAATATATTTTTTGGGGTGAAAGAATGTATTCAGGTTATTAAAAAAATTGCAGTTAAGCCCTTAAATGAGCTTTCTATTGAGGAAGATTTTATATTGGGGACTATTCTTGGATATGATGTAAGGCTGCAGTGTAGACGCTTTTTAGAAAAAAGTGCGTAAATAATTTTTGGTGCGCTGCTTGCTCCTCGCGTTTAACGGGCACGCATTCTTGCTCTTTGCAAGCCTGCTTTCGCCCTCAGCTGCGGTGCGCTGCTTGCTCCTCGCGGATTTGTATGTATTTGGCGGGCACGGCTTAGAGCCCTCTTTTCTGTCGCTACACGTGTCATCTAGTCACTTTTGCTCGGCAGAGTGGGGCGCTGCTTTGTTACTTGCCGTGGGTTTATAGGCTGTTGCACGGCACATTCTCCCGATTGGCGGTAGTTTTAGTGTCAGCGCGCTCTGTTATGCCTTTAGGCGCAGCGTTTCCACGCTGTGTTCTTGATTTTGATATTAATTATTAAATAAACATGACAGTGGCGTGTCGGGCGATTTATTTTGCATTTATCTTTTATAAAATGTCTTTGAAATTTGATAAGGAGATTTTATAATGAATGTTTGTATAATGGATGGCTGTGTTGCATGCGGTGCGTGCGAGGCTATTAATTCGGATGTTTTTTCTGTTGATGTTATAGCCCATGTGAATGATTCTCAAATTAATGGTAATGAACAGGATTGCATTGATGCTGCGCTTGTTTGCCCGGTTAATGCCATATGGATTGAGGATATTTAATATTTGACAAAAGCTCTTTTCTCCTTGTAGTATTATGTTATACGGATTTTAACAAGATATGTTTTGTTAATAATAAGGAGAGAGTTATGTTTAAAATATTAAATGCCAAAAATTTTTTAGCCCTATCTTGCGTTTTTGTACTTGCTGCCAGCTCTGTATTTGCAGAGGAAGCTGTTTTTAATAACAACGCTGTTAAAAATGAGGTTAAGGCTGAAACTAGCCAAATAAAGGCTGATATAAAAAGCGAGGCAATAAATGAAGCCAAAAAAGAGCCTGCTATTAATAATGCTGTTAATAAACAAAACTCTTCCGAGTCTTTTTCAAATGAAAAGTTTAAGAGTGCTGTAAATGACCTTGAATCTGCTCAAGTTGATATAAGGGAGCAGCTTGCAAACTGCAAAACCCTTGTTGAAACAAAAGAGAATGAACTCAACAATAAAAAGGCTGAACTTAGTATATTAAAAAAGGAATACAAAGCTCTTCAAAAGAAGATTAAAAATGTCGATAAGATGAAAAAAATGCTAAATAACAATATTGACTAATTTAGTTATTAATAAGATTTTCTATATCACTCAGGTTTGCCTGGGTGATATATTTTTTAAATTTAATGATTTTGCTGAATTCTGAATTTAAATCTTCGTATAATTTGTGATTGTAGAAGTTTTCCATATGCGGCGGGGTTAAAAATCTTATTTTATCAACATCCAGGATTTCAAGCGAGCCTAAATCTTCAAGTATTTCAAGTGATAAGTTTATAAAATTTTCACTTACGCCAATCATTTCGCTAAAGTTTTCTATGGAAATTTCGCCGTTTTTACTGTTTGTTGAAAATTTAAGCATACCGATTAACTGTTTTATGTAATCTTCAATGTTTTCGTCAAATTCTTCCTTCATTAGGTGAATTTTTCCGTTTTTTTTATTCAATATTTCTTTAAATTTTGTTAAGTTGTATGGGTAATCAAAGAACATCAAATCCTCTGCACCATATTTGTTTTGGGCAATTTTTGATGATATTGCAGGGTAATTTTTAAACAGAGCTTTTGTTTTTATTTTTTTTGCAAAAATATCTATATCTACATTTGGCCTTTGAACATATTCTTCAATTTGGGCTAAAATGCCTGTTTTCATTCTGTGGTCATAGAATTTAAGCTCTGTATCGCGTGTGCAGCAGTCCTTTTCTGATTTTACATCCACGGTATAGAGTTTTATTGTTGTTTCGCCATTAAATGTGTTTATCTTAGGGCTAAATGCAAGGTCGAATTTTTCATTTTCTATTACAGCAATGTCAGAGTGCTTCCACCATACGCAATTAAGCTCGCAATTATCTTTTTTTCCTTTGAATGCTATGTGGTTGTTTTCTTTGCCTATATTTTTTTTGGAAATCAGTGTAACATCTTTAAGACCAAAGACGGGTGCAGGGTTATTTTGACCTGTGGGCTCGAGTTTATTTATTATCTCTATTAAATCTTCATTGACGGAGTTTGCCTCAAGGATTGCATCTATTTCAAGGCTGGGGCCCATTGTTTTAGTGTCTTCTTTGGTCTCAAATGTTTCAAGGAGTGCTGTTTTTACCTCATCAAATGTATATTGGCCCATATCAAACGAGAAACCGCCCGCAAGAGCATGGCCTCCAAAGCCGCCTGTAAAATATTGTGCATTTTCATCTAAGATTTCAGCTATATTATATCCTTCAATTCCTCTGATTGAACACCTTGCCATATTGTCTTCATCTTGTGTGATTATAAATACTGGCTTATAAAATTTTTCAACAAGCTTTGATGCTACAATTCCAATGACACCCATATGCCAATCTTTATTGAATAGTATTATAGCTTTTTGTTTTTTGAAATTTTTATCGTTGTTGATTGTATCAAGAGCTTCTGCGTAGATATTGTCGCAAAGATTTTGCCTTATTTTGTTGAAGTTATCAAGCTCTTTTAGGGAGGTATTTAATGTGGTTTCATTATTTTCTGTCAGTAATTTAAATGAAGAATCGGCGGTTGAAAGCCTTCCTGCGGCGTTTATTCTTGGTGCTAAAATAAATGCTATATCATAACTTGTGATGTTTTCTGTTTTGCTGTTTTTGGTGAATAAAGCTTTAATACCTTTGTGTGTGCCCTTATTTATTAAATCAATGCCTTTTGCTGCAATTGTTCTGTTTTCATACAGTAGAGGAACAACATCTGCGATTGTACCAACGCAGGCAAGCACTAGTATTTCGTTCTTTAACTCTTCGTTGTTAACATCTTCAAGCAGGGCGCTCGCAAGCTTGTGGGCAACGCCTGCGCCTGCAAGGTCCTGGATTTTTTTGATATCGCAAATTGATAAATCTTCTTTTAGTGAATTTTGTGCCTTCGGGTTTATGATGGCATAGGCTTCAGGCAGAATATCGGGCGCTTTGTGGTGGTCTGTTAAAATTACGTCAATGCCAAAGTTTTTTATAAGAGATATTTCTTTTGTATTTGATATGCCGCAATCTACCGTTATAAGTACCTTTGGCTTATTTTTTGCAATGTATGGAAGCAGGAATTTTGTGTTTATTCCATGGCCCATTTTTTCTCTGTCAGGGATTTTGTAATCAAAATTTGCACCAAGTGCTTTAAGTGTTTTGTAGAGAATTGAAGTTGATGTTACGCCATCGGCGTCAAAATCGCCCCAGATAAGGATTAATTCTTTGTTTTCGATTGCTTTTTCTATCCTCTCTTTTGCTTTTTTCATGTCAGAAAAAACATAGGGGCTTTGCAATTCATTATCAAGCGGGTTTAAAAATTCGTCAAAATCTTTTTCTTCAATTCCTCTTGATTTTAAAAGTGAAAAAAGCAGACTGTCATCAGCTTTTATGGGGCAGTCTGCTTTGTATTCAATTTTTGTATTCCAGATCTTCATTTATTTTTTTTATCTTCTGTTTAGTTTGGCAAGGAGACTTATAATTTCAACATACAGCCAGATTAGGGTTGCAAGAAGGCTGAATGCCCCATACCATTCAAGGTATTTTGGAGCCATTCTCTCTGCGCCGGTTTCAATGTAATCAAAACTATTGATGAAATTAAGACTCGCGATGATTATAATAAATACGCTTATGCCTATTCCAACCGGGCTGTCTGATGAGAGCAACTGCGCCGGACCGCCTATATGAAATAAACTTAAAACAAGTGCGATTACATAAAATAATGCAATTGATAAAGTAGCTGTAAATACGGTTGATCTGAAACGTTCGGTTGCGCGAATAATCCTGGCCTTGAATAATACCAGCATTACAAACATACTGACAAAGGTGCCTGTGATAGCCTGAACAACAATGCCTGGGTATATTGCGTTGTATATTGCTGAAAATCCGCCCAAAGTTAAACCTTCCAATACTGCAAATGCAATACTTAGCGGTTTTGAATGCTGGGGCATGCGGCGTGCAACGGCAGCCATTATGAGGGTTCCTATTAGGCCTGTATACATAATGAGCTTGAGTTTATCGGCAAAGCCTGTTACTGCAAGGTTCCAAGTGTATGCAGAAACCAATACAACAATAGCTAATAATCCCATTGTTTTATTTATGGTGCCGCTTATTGTCATGGGTTTATCTGTGCTGATTACACCTTCATAAACCCTTTCTGTCATCATAGGATTTGATGTCATATTATTTATTCTCCCCTAAAAATATTGGTTTATTAGATTATACTATGATTTTAATGTAAAATAAAGCTATGCTTAAAATCGGAATAACGGGTAATATTGCATCGGGAAAAAGCTTATTTGAAAAATACCTGAAAGATACTGGGTTTCAGGTTTTATGCCTTGATTTTGTAACACATTTTTTGTATGAGAATAATGCAGACTTAAAGAAATTTCTGTTACAAAAATTTAATACTTTTGAAAGGCGGAAGATAAGCGCCATTATATTTAAGAATATTAAGCTAAAACAAGAACTTGAAAATTTTATTTATCCTTTAATTTTGGATAAAATGATTGAATTTTTTGATAATAATAAGCAGGAAAAGATTGTATTTGTAAGTGCTGCCTTGCTTTTTGAGGCAGGTTTTAATAAATATTTTGATAAGATTGTTCTAATTTCTGCTGATAAAAATATCAGAATTAAAAGGCTTATGAAGAGGAATGATTTATCTTATGAAGATGCGGTTTTAAGGGTTAATTCGCAAACGGATGAAGGATATAAAGCACCCTTATCGGATTTTGTTATAGAAAATTCCGGCACGGAAGAGGAACTAAAACAAAAAACGGACAAGTTTATAAAAGAAATTCTAAAGAAGCATTAAGCATTCTCTTATTAATTTGCAGGCTGTTGCTGTTGAATTTTTTGTGGTGTCAATATCTGGCGCCAGTTCTACAACATCAATTCCTATTATATTAAAGTTTTTTAGGTATTTTAGCCAGTTGATTAATTCTATATAGCTTAGGCCGCCTGCTTCAGGAGTGCCGACACCGCTCATAATGCCTGGGTCAAGCACATCAAGGTCAATTGTGATAAAAATATTTTTATCCTTAAATTTGTCAAGTTCATTGTGGTTGAATTTAAGGGTGGAGTGGGTTTTCATTAAGTCGAATTCTTCTTTTTCGCCTGACCTTATTCCGATTTGGGCAATATTTTCAAAGCCGACAATTTTTGCAATCTGCTTTATTACACCTGAGTGCGTCAGGTTTTCGCCAAGGTATTCTTCCCTTAAATCCGTGTGGGCGTCAAACTGAATCACTGCAAGGTTTTTAATGTATTCGTTTATTGCTTCAATTTCAGCAAGTGTAACCAAATGCTCTCCGCCTATTCCTAAAATTTTTCTTCCGGAATCATAGATTTTAAGGGTGTTTTCTTTAATTATATTAAGAGCTTTTTGTGCATTGCCAAACGGCAGCTCTAAGTCGCCTGCATCATAGAATTTGCAGTCTTCTAAATCTTTATCAAAGATTGGCGAGTATGTTTCTATGCCAACGCTTTCAAGCCTTATTTGCTGGGGGGCAAATCTTGTTCCGGGGCGGTTTGTAACGGTACCGTCATAGGGCATGCCCATCATTACAATTTTTGCATCATGCCAGCATTCTGCGGCGCCTATAAAATCTTTACTTAAAAACGGTCCTTTTAGCATAATTATTATGTTAACATAAATAATTTGTTTTTATGTTAAGAAATATTAACCCTGAAAATCCTCCGGCAGAAAGGGTTTTATAAATTGTATATACTTTTTAAGCAATTTTTATGAATAAAAATACTTTATTAATGTACGAGGATAATAAAACACACTAGGAGAGAAAATGAGCTTATATGATTATGCTACAGCAAGGAATATAACGGCAGATGCCCAAGGGCGGCTTATGGCCTTTGCGTGCGGCACAAATAATCTTATGGCACCTGTTATTGAGGCATTAAGCCAAAATGGCTACAGTATTTATGCTAATGAAGACGGGACAACAAATATAGTTCAGGATATGGATACAAAAGGCGGTACTACCTGGAGAAGCAGTGTTTTTGGAATGGATTTTGGATATGATCCTAATAGTGGCACTGTTAAAATGTCCCCGATTGATCCTAATGCAGGCAGTGCAGTTGGTGATACTACGAGTGCGGGCAATGGCACAGGTAATACTGGCGCCTCCGGTGCTCTGGGTTCGGTTTCTTCGTCAATTAATTGCGGCTCATCAAGTCCTCAAAGTATATTTGCAGCAGTTTCTGGAACATATAATCCATATAGTCAGTATGGCATAACTGGAAGTTCTCAGAGCGGAAATATCGATTCATTATATGCTTATAATCAGAGTATATTAGATGCTTATTTTGCTTCCAGGCAGCAAGAAGATAAGAGCGGCAAAGTTGACGGCCAAGAAGGAAATTCCGACCAAGACGGGCAGGCTTTATCAGATGAATATATAAAAGAACTGGAAGAATTATCAGAAAGTAAAACGATAGACGAAAGAACGGGATACGTTGTTAATAAAGAAAAAAGCGATGCCATAGATGAATTGGCGTCAAACTCTGCAAAGCAATATAAATTCGACCAAATTGCAAAGGCTATTGAGGATGTTGAAAAGACACAAAAGGTTAAGCCAAAAGAGGTTGAAAAATCAGACAATTCTTCTACATGGGCGCTTTGCGGTGGTGCTGCCGGTGCAGCTATCGGCGGTGTATTAGTCGCCAAGGCTAAGGCTTTTGTCGGTGGTCTAAAGAATACCTCTAAATTGGCATCATTCATTGGTAAAATTCCAGGCTGGGGCAAGGTTGCTGCAGGCGCTCTTGTTGTCGGCGGCATGATAGCAGGCGGTACAGCTCTTGGATTAAAGGTTTCTAATATTGATAAAGGTAATGCCAAGGAAATAGATGAAAATAGCAAAAAAGAGGCAGCAAAGAAAGCAACTTCGGCCGGCGAAAACCTTAAGGAGCAATTGGATAGTCTTTTAAAACAAGATAATCCGGAAGAATTAATTGCATTTGAAAGATACTATTATGATAATTACGGAGTTTCGCTTTCAGATAAATTGAGAGAGCTTGATGTGACTGATTCTGATTCAGAAATTGCCCAGCAATCAGGCATAAACAGTGAATATCTTTTAGGCACGAAAGAAGAGCAAAAGGCAGCAGCAAAAAATAATGGCAATGCAAATGGTGAAGAACAGAATGAGCCTGCAGGTATTTTAGCTAAAATTGATAAAGCGAATAAATATTTAGAACCAGAAAAACTTGCAAATGTGCAGCAGGCTGCTGTGAAGAGTGCGCAGAATTCAATTGAGGAAAAAAATAATGAGACTAAAGATGAAGATACTACTACTGAATTAACAAGTAAGGAACAGATACAAATAAATAATCTTTATAAAAAGCTGAATGTTTACCAAAAAGCCTGGGATGCGGCAAATAATGGCTCTAAAGTTTCAATTGACGGTGAGACCAAAACTTTTGAAGAAATAGAACAGCTGCTTCTTGAAACTGCTGATAAAATTGACAAATTTAAGGCTGCAAAGGAAAATGGTGAAGATACATCTACAATATATTAACAGTATTAGCCGATAGTAAAATTTGTAATTTGCTCAATGCTCTTTTTGTTTTGAAAGAGCATTTTTTCTATTATTATTGTATAATAATTTTAGAAGGAGTATTTTTTATGATAGAAATGAGAGTTATGGGCATTGCGCTTGATACAAGAAGCGGCTCTCCTATTGTTGTATTGAATGATTTAGAGAACAGGCGTGCTCTTCCTATTTGGATTGGTTCAGCTGAGGCAAGCTCTATAATTAGAAAGATTGAGAATATTCCTTCTGTTAGGCCTATGACTCATGATTTATTTATAAATTTAATTGAGGCAACCGGTTTAAAATTAGACAAGGTGGAAATAAATGATGTGGATGAGCAGACTTATTTTTCTACGCTTTATTTATCACGCGAAGACGGTTCTGTGATTCAGCTTGATTCAAGACCTTCTGATGCTATTGCTATTGCAATAAGAGCAGAAGTTCCTATATTTGTTACATCAAACGTGCTTCTTAATGGTGCTGTGTCTGTAGATTCACAGAAGGATGAAGAAGAAGCTATGGAATTTAAAAATTTTATAAAAGATATCAAGCCTTCGGATTTTGAGAAATTACTAAAGAAAAATTTTGAATCTGATCAATAATTTTCTGCATGAAGTTTTCTAAAAGGTTTGTTTCAATTGTTTTAAAGCTGAATTCTGTTTTTCTCATTGTTGCGAGAACATTATTCAGCCCTATGTAATCTTCTTTTTTGTATATATTTGTTTTATTTAAAAATTTCATAGTATAATATTAATGTCGTATTAAGAAAAGGCAAAAGAAAAATGGGAAAAGTAACAAAAGATATGGGAATTATTGATATTGTCCAACAATATCCTGAAAGCTTGGAAGTATTTGCAAAATATGGCCTTGGCTGTATTGGCTGTGCTGCTGCAAGATTTGAAAATTTAGAGGCTGGTGCTAAGGTTCATGGAGTTGACCCTGAGGTTATGGTCGGTGAAATAAACGATTTAATAGAAAAACACTAGACAGCTAATCTTTTTATAATAAAATTATCATGTAAAAGTTATTTCGCTCCAGTGGTGGAATCGGTAGACACGTTGGACTTAAAATCCAATGAGGGTCAAACCTCGTACCAGTTCAAGTCTGGTCTGGAGCAAGTTTAAAGGGCTTATTTTTAGCCCTTTTTTCATGGGTAAAATGTGAGTATTTTTTATTCATTTTTTATTTGTGTATAAAAGTTCTCTTTACGCCTTTGTATTATTGCCGAAGTTTGCCCGATATTTTGCTTGTTACATAATTAATCAGACAATGATTCTGTATAATGCGAATTTATACTTAAACGAAGCAGAGTTTATTAAAATCTTCAATTCTTTTGTTAGGCGCTTTATTTTGTTTTTTGTTAATTTTTGTAAATAAATTTAAAAGAAATACTTGCATTTTATTTTTGATTTGCGATAATAGAGTTCCAGTCTAAAGGGAAAATAAAAAACCTTAAAGGCGGTTAGAATAAGCAATATGACCGAATGCATAATTATTAGCATGGCATAAATAAAAGTTTCACCCTTTTTGACCTTAAGGTCCTGTGTAAGCAATTATACAGGGCTTTATTTTTTTAATATAAAATTTCTATTGCAGCAAAATTGCAAAAAATATCAACCGCTTTTGTATGATTTTTTAACAGGCGGCGAGTACTTTTTGCTAAGATTGAATTTAATTATTAAAATTATTTATTATTTGTTTCATTCTTTTTGTTTGAATACAAAAATGTGCCAATAGCTGAAATTCCTCCAACAATTATGGCGGCGATGACTGCGGGTTTTATAGCAGCTTTGAAAGAATTATTTTTAATTAATTTATCCACATTTGTGGCCGCTTCTTTTGCAGCATTTTCAAGTGCTGTGCCATATTTTTTATTGAGCTGGATTTGAAGGCTTTTTTCAGAGCCAGGCAACCCTGAAAATGCATCTGCTAATTCTGAATAATCGCATTCTGCACCGGTTATTTTGGCGATAAACATGCCGTTTTTATCGATCCCTCCACCATCGGGGAGAAATTTACCCATTGTAAGATCCATTGCAGGAATGGCGGCATATCCATGATTTTTATCATTGACTTTTTTAAGTTGATTTTGAAAATCTTTTCCCAAGAGACTAAAAAGTTCTTCATTTTCTTTGGATAACCCTGTCTTTTTTTCAAGAAAATCAATGTAATTAAATGATTTTTTATTAAGCCAGCCATGGAATCCTATTGCAAGACTTCCTGGCCCGCTTGAGTATACTGCGTTAGGATAAGAGTAGGCCGGGTGAATGCCATTTATTACGCTTTGCTTATCGTTTAATGTTAAATATTTATTTTGAATATCCTTGTCTAAAAATTTAAATAGCGGATGATTAAAACCTAAATCTTTTAAAAGAGTTTTTTCTTCTTCTGTGAGGTTTACACCAGCTTTTACCTTATCAAAAGTATTTTTAACTTCATCATAAAATTTTCCGCAAATTTCATCCTGCAAGTCTCTTGTTTTATTTTCTATCATTGTGTCTTTTTGGTATTTAGACTTTTCTTTAATGAAACCCAAGATTCCACCGGCAATTCCTCCAAGGGCCGAGCCGGAAGTTATTATGGCTGCAGTTTTAATCTTATTATTAATTTGAACACTGTCACCTTCCTGCTTTGTGCTAATAGGTGTATTAACACCTGGAGCATTAAATGAATTTGGATTTTGCTTAACGGTGTTAAATGTTTGCGTTTGTTTTTGAGCTACATTATTGAGCATGATGGTTATCTCTTTTAGGTGTCAGCTATATTAATATAAAAACATAAACAAAAAAAATATTGCTAGCAAAATAAGTTTTTTAGCCCAGTATTTTAAAAACTCTAATTTTTTTTGCTCCAGGTGAAAAATGGCATATTAATATTAAGCTATTCATATCTTAGTGCGTCAATCGGGTTTAGAAGAGAAGCTTTGTATGCCGGATAATACCCAAATATAACGCCAATAAGCCCTGAAAAGCCTAATGATAATATTATTGAGAAGCTGCTGATATACACGGTCATAGAGCCAAAAAATTCAATTAACTTTGCGCCTGCAACCCCTGCTATTAAGCCAAGTATGCCGCCAATGAAGGATAAGAGGAGGCTTTCTATTAAAAATTGTATTCTAATGTCGGATGATTTTGCACCGATTGCCATTCTAATACCTATTTCTTTTGTTCTTTCTGTTACTGAAACAAGCATAATGTTCATAATGCCAATTCCTCCAACAAGCAGTGATACTCCTGCGATTGAGCCTAATAATAAAGACATTGTTTTAACGGTGTTTTTCATTGTTTCCATCATCTGGGTTAAATTGCGCACCTGAAAATCGTTTTCCTGCTTTTTTCCTATTCTGTGTCTTTTTTTCAATAATTCGGTTATTTCTTCTTCTGCTGAGTATATTGAATCAGAATCTTTGGCTTTAACGTTTATCATACTCACCGTGCCTGGGAAATTTGTTCCAAAGACTTTCTTTTGTCCTGTTGTAATGGGGATTATTATAAAATCATCCTGATCATGGCCCATTGAGCTTTGCCCTTTGCTTTCTAAAAGGCCAATAACTTTAAATGGCACACCACCTATCCGGATGGTTTTTCCGATGGGGTCTAAATCTCCAAAAAGTTCGTTTGCAACAGTGTTTCCAATGATTGCAACCTTTGACATGTTGGAAATGTCTTCAGAGGATATGTTTCTGCCGAGATTTATTTTCCAGTCTCTTATTTTCATATAAGAAGGTGTTGTGCCTGCTATACTCGTTGACCAGTTTTGATTTCCGTATGTTACCTGCTTTGCTTCGCTTGAGTAGGGGGCTATGTAACCTACTGACGGGCAATTTTTCTCTATTGCTATAGCGTCTTTGATTGTAAGGCTTGGCTTTGTACCTCTTCCCATACGTACACCGCCTGATGTGACTGATGCGGATGAAATCATTAAAAGGTTACTGCCCATTGATGCCATATCTTTTTGTATTCTGACACTTGCGCCTTGCCCTACCGCGAGCATTATAATTACAGCGCTTACACCTATAATAATACCAAGGCTTGTTAATATTGAACGCATTTTATTAACCCTCAAGGAAACAGTGGCCATTTTAAATGTTGACAAAAAATCAATCATATTGGGGTGATTCCTCCTTTGATGGGATTGTTTTGGCTGTCTTTTATTATATTTCCATCCTTAAATCGCACTATCCGCTTGCAATAGCTTGCTATGTCGTCTTCATGGGTTACTAATACTATGGTTTTTTTCATTTTTTCATTCAGGTTTACAAAAAAATCCATAACTTCATAGCTTGTTTTTGTGTCAAGATTTCCAGTAGGCTCATCTGCAAGGATTACAGGGGCGTCGTTAACTATTGCTCTTGCAATTGCTACCCTTTGCTGCTGGCCGCCTGATAGTTGGTTTGGCATATTGTGTTCTTTGCCTGTTAAACCTACTATTTTTAAGGCTTCCATTGCCCGCTCTGTTCTTTCTTTGGCTGGTATTCCTTTGTAAATCATTGGTAATTCAACGTTTTCAAGTGCTGATGTTCTTGAAATTAAATTAAATCCCTGAAAAACAAAGCCAAGTTTTGAATTTCTGACTTCTGAAAGTTTATCCAGTCTTGTGTCTACGATATTTTTGCCATCAAGAAAATAATCCCCTGAGGCTGGCTTATCAAGACAGCCTATGATATTCATAAATGTGGATTTGCCTGAGCCTGATGCGCCCATTATTGCAACGAATTCGCCACTTTCTATTTGAAGTGAGACGCCTTTAAGTGCATAGAATGTTTCGCCGCCTGTAGAATATGTTTTTACTATATTTTTTGCATCAATTAGTGCCATTAGAACATCCTCGGGGGCATTCTTTTGCCTTTAGCTGTATCTTTTCCTTTGCCTTTTTCTTCAATTGATATTATAGCCTTGTCGCCATCGTGTAGTTTATCTGAAATGATTTCTGTGTATAAATCGTCACTTACGCCTGTTTGAATTTCGACCCTTTTTGGCTCTCCGTCAGATAACAGCCATATTCCCTGTTTTTCGTATTTTTCGCCTTTGCCGTCTGTGTTTGGGGTAAATTTTAGTGCCGAATTTTGTGCGCACAAAATATCTTCTTTTTTAGATGTAATTATTGATACATTGGCTGTCATACCCGGTATTAGTTTCAAATCGTCGTTGTTTACATCTATAATTACACTATAGGTTACAACATTGGATACCGTGGTTGGGGAAATTCTTACCTGGCTTACTTTTCCCGTGAATGTTTCATTAGGATAGCCATCCAGTGTATATTCGACATCTTGTTCTTTTTTTACTTTGCCTATGTCAGCTTCTGATACGCTTGCTTCTATTTGCATTTGGGTTAAATCCTGTGCTACAGAGAATAATTCTGGTGTTTGAAAGCTTGCTGCAACGGTTTGTCCAACATCTACGGCACGTGAAATAACAACGCCATCAACAGGGGATGTTATTTTTGTGTATCTTAAATTTGATTCTGCTGTTGAATAAGAAGCAAGCGCCTGGTTTATCTGCGCCTGAGCGGCTCTTATTTGTGCAACATCGGCAGTATATGTGCTTTCGGCGAGGTCAAGCTCGCTTTTTGCAATAAAACCTTTTTTGTATAGATTTCTGTATCTGGTCAGTGTAAGTTTGTCATTGGCTGCTGTTGCCTGAATTTTTGCAAGATTTGCCCT
Source organism: uncultured Vampirovibrio sp. (assembly GCA_910583725.1). GTDB lineage: Bacteria > Cyanobacteriota > Vampirovibrionia > Gastranaerophilales > Gastranaerophilaceae > MGBC122484. Next base: position 109,291 of record CAJTXZ010000003.1, on the reverse strand, counting down.
TGCGTTGTCTATACTTGCTTTTGCCTGATTTACCTGGGCTTCAAAAAGTGATGTGTCAATTTCGGCAAGGAGCTGGCCTTTTTTAACCTCTGAATTATAATCAACATAGATTGCGCTTATCTGGCCTGAAACCTGAGAGCCTATGCTAACTGTCTGCACGGGATTTATGGTGCCTGAGGCTTCGACAATCTGGGTTATTGTCCTTTTTTGTAATGGTTCTGTTATATAGGTTTTGGCTTGTTTTTTGTTTTTAAGTAAAAAACCTCCAAATGCTAAAACTGCTAAACAAGCTAATATGATTATGGCTATTTTTCTGTTCATTTTTCCCCCATTGCAACTTCGAGTTTAGCTCTTGCAATATTATAATTATATATGGTTTGAATATACTCCTGCTGGGAATTTAGGTATTTACTTCTTGCGTCCTGCAACTCAATAAAATCTGCAAGCCCAACGCCGTATCTGCCGTCTGCAAGTTCAAAGTTTTCAAGCGCTTGATAAACGCGTTTTTTATATAATGGTATTTGTTTTTCAAGCTGTGTCAGGTTTACAAAGGCATCTTGCACCTCAAAAAATATATTTTTTTCAATCAGGTTAATATTTTCTATTGCAATATCAAGCTGGGTTTTTGCTTCGTCAATTTTATATTTTGTTCTCATTGGATTTACTGATGTTATATCTATTCCTGCGCCATAACTTAGACTGCTTGTGTATGGTGAATTGGAATCTCTCCAGGTGTAGCCTGCATTAGTGGTAATTTGTGGGAAATATTCGCGTTTTGCGTATTTTAGGGATTCTGCCATAGCATCTTTTGTTGCAAGGTATGATTTTAAATCTGGCCTTTTTTCTTTAGCCTTTTCAAGGGCTTCTTCAAAGGAAATTTCAAGCGGTTTAAACACATAGTCTTCTAAAATATCACTTTTTTCGATTTTGGATGTGAAAGTTGATGTTTTATAGTTTAGCGGTTCTGTATCTTCGGTATTAATTTCTTCTTCAAGTTTTTTATAGTTTCCTATGTTTAGAAATTTAATATCTGCCCAGTTTTCAGCCAAATTAAAGGTTTCCGTATTTTTAATTGAATATTCGGGTGCATATGCTACATACATCGCGTTATTTAATTTTACAAGCATATTTTCATATTCTGTTTGGGCATTAATTAGTTCGATTTCTGAATTGCTTAAGTTTACTTCTGCATTTACAAAATCTACGCGCGATTTTATCCCCTCTTCAAAGTAAGCTTTTATTTGTGCGTATTGCCTTTTGTTTATTTCACGGTTTGATTCTGCTATATCAATCTTTGCCCTTGCCGCAAGAACGCCGTAATAGGCGTTTTTAACATCATATGCTGTTTTTAAGATTGTGTAATCTAAATCAAACTCGGATGAAATTTTATTAAATTTTTGCATTTTAATTGATGCATTTGTTTTTCCAAAGTTAAAAATAAGCTGTTTCAGGCTGACTCCTGCGGTGTAATAATAATTATGGCTATTAGCGTATTCTGCGCCATGGAGCAGATTATCACCGCTATATCCGCTATTTACGCCAATGCTTGGAAAATAGTCTGATTTTGCTTGTCCTACTCTGCTTTCAATCAACTTGACGTTATTTTTTGAGATTTCAACATTAGGATTATTTTGAATTGCAATGTCTATACATTCTTCCAAGCTTAGAATGTCGCCTTTGTGTATTGTTTCCATGCCAAATGATGGCATTATAATAAAAAGGCACAATAGTATAGTTAATATAATTCCTCTGTGTTTCACTATTTAATGCTTGCTCCGTTGTTTTAATTATTTCTGTAAATTAAAACGATTTAAGATTTAAATTGTTCATTTTTATTATATTGATAATATTTTAACATCTAAAATAGCCCGGTGGCATAATATTTACATTTGGCAAAATTAATTGTCAAATATGCAATGAACCTTAACATTAATTTGACGCTCAGTATTCTCTATGGTATAAAAACTAAATATAACGAGGAAATAAGGTGAAAATCCTTAACTGGGCCGCAGCCGTTACAGTCGGAAAACTTATTTGTTAATTATCCGCGGAATTTCCGGAAATTAATTTGGTTTATCTGTTGCGGCTTTTGTTTTGATTTTTCATCAAAAGAAAGTACGAGCAGATTTTTTAATGGCATCGATAAGTCCAGTAACAACAAATAATATACAAACCTGCCCTCATGGGCTTCCATTTGGCGCCTGCCCTGTCTGCAGCGGTATGGGCGGAGGCGGCAGTGTCAAAAAAGCTGAGCCGCCAAAGAAAAATGAAATGTCTTATGCGCAGTGTTATGCGATATGGATGCGAATGAAAGCGGCAGACAGAGACAAGCTTGAAATGAAGGCCAATAATCAAAGGCAGGCTGAATTTGTCCAAAATGCTCAAAAAATGATGCAAAATATTGCGGATAAACTTTCAAGTCTTTTTAATAGATTAGAGAATACACTGCCGAAGCCGATTGCTGCATTATTCAATGCAACAATGGGAAATATTTTAAGGCCACTATTAAACATTGCAAAAAATCTTCCTGAATTTATGAAGAATATGGGTAAATTTATACAAAATATTCAAAGGGAAGTGTATATTATGGCTGAAAAGCTTGCCAGTGTTTTTGGTGAAATTAAGAATTTTGTGCAAAGAAAGCTATCAGAGAATTTTAAGAAATTTACGAAAAAAGTTTATAAAATATTAAATATCTTTGGCTTTGATGATGAAGATGATTTAGGGGATGATGAGAGAGTTAATAATGAAATTGCCGCATTTAAAGCCAAAGATGTATTGTCAATAAAGGAATTTTTAATAAGCCTCACCAGAAAGGAAGTAAAATCGCAAGATGATAACATTCAAGATGTGTAGTTCGCAAGAAGCCTCAAGCTCAAAGATTAAGAATCAACAAAGACAAAAAAAACCTCAGAGTACAACAGAAAAAACTTATCTAAAATCAGCCGAGCTTATCCGCCAAAATAAAAATAGAACACAGAGCCAGAAAAAGCAGATGAACAAGACTTTTGAAGGTGTTGTTGTTAATAATTTTATTAAAGATGACAAAACCGATACTGCGGCTTTAAATATGGATGATATATGCAACACCCTTGTTATTCCGGATACTTTTGCTATTCATCCTGCTTTAGAAAATAAATCTAAAGATGGTGTTGATAATAAGCAGCGCTCTTTGTTATCAAAGGCATTTCCCTTTGCTGCCATTTCCCTTGCTATTACTGGAGCTGGTTTGGGGCTTACTTCTCTTTTTAAAAAGTCTGCCGCAGCTTTAAATGATAAAAATATTTTAAAGGGTCAAAGACTGCCTCAATTAGCATTTAATATGAATATTAGGGATGAGAGCGAATTTGCAACATATATGGCGCTTCGAAATCCTAATAAAAAGACAATTCTTGCTATGATTGGCGTTATTCTTGCAAGCGGCGTAACACTTGCCGGGAAGAATCTGGTGGATGGTATTAAAGATATCTGGGTGAAAAAAAGAGAGGCTGACGCTAATAAATATCTGCAGGAAAATCTTATTGAAATTGAAACCAGAGCATTTGCCGGAAAACTTGATGTAATAAGAGAAGAACTTGTTGACAAGGCTAATTATTTTAAAAGCGTATTAAATGCGCCTGAAGAATCCGGTGTTGCTTTGAATACACCTATTAAAAACGTTAGTATGACAGGAAATCCGTTTTTTAAATTTATTTCATTTACCGGAAAAGATAAAGCTGACGTTTTAGATGGTGAAGAAAAAAGGAATGACAAAAAAAGCGGGTTTAAAAATTCTTCCGCAGTTATGCTTATTGCCGCAGCAGGAGTATTAACTGCAAGCATTTTTATGGGAAGAAAAATGTTTAAAAATCTTGTGCAGGCTGATAGCGCCACAAGAAAATATATTCAGAATGAAACGGAAAAAATTGATTCTGAAATTAAACTGCTTGCCTCAAAAATTAGTGATATGTCCACAAAAGAAGAAGCAGGTTTTGACTTTGAAAGACTTAAAAAATTACTCAAGACAAAGAGGGCTAATTCTATTGAGGTAGAAGATGTGATGTCGCAGTTTAAATTTTTAAATACTGATGATATCAGGCGTGAAAACTTTGATATTATGTCAGGAATCAAGGCTATATATGGCGATGCACCAGAGACTTTAGGCGGCAAGGTAGATCAAATTCAGTACTATTGTTATCTTGATGAAACAAGGGGACATATTTATAACTGGATTATGAATCCTAATAATCCTTTTGCCGGACAGTTATTTTTGGCTTTTGCTTTTTTAAATTCTGCCGGATATTCAATAAAAACAGCTATGGAAGGCATTCAGGAGGCTGCTGTTATTTGGGAAAATAAAAATACTGAAAAGGATTTACAGGAGAGACTTGTGGATACTGAAATAAGGAACTTTAAATCCAAAAAACAGAGTGCAATTGAGCCTATGATGAGTGAATTTAATACAAAGCTTAAGAATGGCGCATCTAAGGAAGAACTTAAAACTATCGCTGATAATATTCTGCTTGAAATTAAGAACGGACCTCCGTTTGTTTATTCATAATAGTATGACAGGTTTTTGAGCGGGCGAGTGCAGGTTTAATAAAGAACGGGTAAATTTTTATGGGCAATGATTTATGTGCAAATTTTAATCCTTATATTATGGTGAATCTTAAAACCCTTGGCGTGGGCTTTAAAAAACCTGATAAAGAAAGAAATTATTGTACTTATGATGAGAATAGGGTGAATATTCTTGCAAAAAACGCAAATAAAACTCTGCCAAAAATAGTAGAATATTTAAAGAATGCAAATGATGAAAATGCAATACTTGAGGCACTTTTTGTTATTGATAAGATAGCTGATGATAATATACAAAAAACCGGTTCTGCTGCCGGGCTTTCTTCTATTTATCCATACCTTTCAAAATTTAATGATACAGATTCTCCTGATGTGCAGGTGATATTATCCGGGATTTATAGAAAAATATTGGTGCCGGATGCTTTTGGGCCCTTATGCAAAATGTTGTATAAGCAAATTCATAATCCAAATTCAAAGTATTTTGACCCGACCGAAGAAACAGGCGGCGCTATATTAGAATATTTAAGGGCTTATGGTGCTGTAAATGCTTATGGTAAATTTTAGGATTCTGGTTTTTAATGTGCGCTTATTTTATGCGTATATCGGGCTGTTGTAGAAAATAATAAAATTTTGTTAAATAGTTGAAAGAAAAATTGCTTTGCCAAAAGGGACTTGTTTTAAAATTCTTTTTAAATTATTATTTGTTTTGTGCTGAATTAATCTTTTTTAATGCACCCGTTAAAAAATATGAGTATATAGAGGGATTTTGTATGAAGAAAAATTTTTTTATTAAATATAAAGGATTTTCACTGCTTGAAATTATGATGGCGCTTGTCATTGTATCTATTATGCTTGCAGTTTTGGCACCTGTTTTTACGGTTAAAAATTCATCAAGTACAACTTCAATCAATGTGACGGGTGGTGCTCCTGTTGGTGTTATAGCAGCATGGTATGGTACGAATTATCCTAACGGATGGCTGCCTGTTGATGGAAGAGCTATAGATGGCCCTGAATATGCTACGTTGAGGGCTGCTCTTGGCGGACGGGATGTTTTGCCTGATTTAAACAGAAATAGAGAGTCTAATGATTCTATGTCCTGGATAATTAAGGCTCAAAGATAATTTTTTAGATTCTACTTATTATGTTATGCCAGACTCAAGGTGATGAAGATTATTTTTTGTTTTCTATTTCATTGAGCGCTTCTTTTCCTGCCAGGTTTTCAAGTATTATACGGCTTAAGTTGTATTCAGCCTGAGCTTTTTTTACGGTATTTTGCGCGTTTCTGTAATAAGTATCAGCAATTATTATTTGTTCTCTTGTAGTGTTTTTTGGATTTTTCTGGATTGAATTATAGATATTTCTTCTATTTTCAAGATTTTGCATTGAAAGTTTGAGAAGCTCTTTTTGATTTCTATAGTTCATATAGTTGTTTAAAAGATTTTTTTGTAATTCATCAATTTTTCTAACCAAAAGAACCATATCAGCATCGTTTACTTTTGTAAACTTATAATTTATATCTTTATCGTTTGATGAAAATGCATTCAGAAGACCGCCTCCTATAAGTGCTCCGCTTGCCATATACGGGTTAGCTGAAAGTGCGGTTCCTGCTATTGTTGAAAAACTTGCAATGGGTCTTAGTATTCTTTTTACGGCGCTTTCATTGGGTTTATCTTCATCGGGGTTTGAAAGTTTATAGATGGCATATTTTATTGTTTCGCTTCTTTGAACTGCGCTATTATACAATATGCTTAAATCTGAAAGAATTTCAGGAGATTCTATATCCATTTCTTCTATTACATCTTTTGAGATTTGTTTTAGGCTTAAATCGGCATAGGTAAGTGCTTTATCTGTTTTTGTATTTCCAATTGTTTCAATTTTTGCCGCAGGTTTTTTGCTTTTGACCTCTATATTTTTTTTGTTTTCAACAGTGCTGCCAACACCCATCCTCTCTGAAAAAGCTGCAGGTGCAAAATTTTCATAATTAACTGCTGCCAGGGCGTCTGCTCTTAGAAAAAGCAGACATAATGATATTATAAAGGTATTTAAGAAATTATTTTTCATGGAGTTTTAATTTTTATTTCCTTCTTTGAAATATCAATATCATTTGGGTTAACGTTTTGAGTGCTTAAATCGTATATGGCAACATTCAGACTATCTACGGTTTCTTTTCCTGCAAGCCTTTGGAGCATCAGGTAATATCTTTTTGCTTCCTGCTTTAATTTATGCTCCTCAATCTGTTTTTCTTCCCATTGTGCGCTTGAAACTGTAATTTCAAGGCTATTTCCTGATTTTAGGGCTTGTGAATAATTTTTATTTAATAAGATTAATTCAGCCCTTGTTTCTTTAAGGCTTTGAAGCGTGTGCTTGTAGCAGTAATATGTTGTTACGATTTCGCTTTGTAAATCTTCAATAAGGCCTGCCAGTTCTATGACTTCGGTATCGGTTAGCGGGGTTTCCTGCAATATTTTGGTATTTTTTTTATTCAAAAGATTATTAGCAAGCCTTGCTGAGGCAAATGAAGCTGATTGTATACCATAGTTCATTCCCATAAAAGATGGCAGCATAGCGGCTCCGCTTATTATTGCACTCATACTTTTAGCAAGCAAAGATGAGTGCACCCTTCTTTCTTCTTCGGGGATTGCAAGTTTTTGAAGGGTGAATTTAATCAGGGAGTTGCTGTTTACGGTTCCGTTCCAGATTTTCTCCAAATCTTCCATATCTGCTTCCTGCTGCTTGGATACTATGATTTGGGCGTCCTCTGTGTCGTTTACAAACAGGTTTCCTTTTAGGGTTTTAACCTGATTGTCAAGCTGCACTTCAAACTCCTCTGTATTTTGAAGCAGTATTTCCTCTCCCAGTGCTGTATCGGGCAAAAATACTCCCATCAAAAGTATTATTGCCAAAAGTTTCTTAAACATAATAACTTTATAGCACAAATAATGTAGTAAACCCACAAAAAATTATAATTATTTACTAATATTCATATCCCTGGTTTTGGCTGTTTTCTTCATCATCCTGCAGGGAGGAAAGGTCGTAATTATAAGTAGAGTCAAAGTCTTCGGGAAGTTTTTCATTATCCGGCCAAATTGTCCCTTCGTCAAAACGACAGGCGCTTAAGTTTTCACTTGTGGTAAAGTCTGAATCGGTGAGTTCCGCTTCATTCAACACACATCCTGCCATATCGGCTTCATTAAAATTACAGAAATTCAGTGTCGCATAACTAAAGTTTGTTCCGTTTAATATACAGCCTGAAAAATCACATTCTTCAATTCTGCATCTTGAAAAATCAGCACTTGTTAAATCGCAGTTAGAAAAATTTACATCAACCAAAGAAGATTCTGCGAAGGTTGCGCCTGAAAAATCTATATCCGATAAATCCATACCGTCTAAGCTGCACAACGAAAGCTCTGCTTCGCTTAAATCGATTTCATCATTAAGTTCGGATTTCTTTTTGCTAAAGGCTTTTTTGTTGTTTAAAATAAGTTCAACCAATTCTTCTTTAGGTGTGCTCATTTATTTTTCCTTATTAAAATATTTTGTCAAAACGGGTATATTTTATTTTGCCATATTTTTCTTTATATGTGAAGCCCTGCAATAAAAATTTTATTTAACAATTTCTGTCTCAATGGCTAAAAGTACTGCCTGCACTCTGTTTTCAACGTTAAGCTTTTTGTAGATGCTATTCAAGTGGGTTTTTATTGTAACCTCTTTAACAAAAAGTTTTTCAGCTATGTCGGCATTTGAGGCGCCTTTGCTAACCATTGTTAAGATTTCAAGTTCTCTTTGGGTTAATCTGCCGATATTTTTAATTGTTTCTGGAGATGCTGTTTTTGTCTTTTTATTTGTCTTATTCCAGTTAGAGCGGCGCATTAAGGCTTCGATTCTTGCAAGAAGGTTTGGAAGGATAAAAGGTTTTATTATATAATCATCAGCTCCTATTTTAAGCCCTGAAATCTGTTTATAATCTTCATCAACAGCCGTTAACATTATGACAGGAATTGTGTTAAAATTTTTGCTTTCCCTTATTTTTTTAAGTGTCTGCCAGCCATCCATCTGAGGCATCATAATATCAAGCAAAACCAAATCAATTTCTGTATAGTGTTCTTTTAGAAAATTTATTCCAAGGAGCCCGTTTTCAGCGCAATCTATATGATAGCCATACATTGGAAGCGCGTCTTTTATTAGTTTTGGGTTATCATCTATTAATAAAATATTTCCTAAGGATGAATCTGTCATATTTTTTTATCCTGTTATGTTTTCCTTGAGAGCTTTAACTGCAGCTTGTGTTCTATCATCTACTGATAATTTCTGCAAAATGCTGCAAACATGCACTTTTGTGGTATTTACTGATATATCAAGCTTTTTTGCAATGTCTAAGTTTGAATACCCTTCACTTATAAGGTTTAAAACCATCATTTCTTTGCTTGTTAAATTATATACTGTTTCTTTTTTAAGATTTTGTTTATTTTCTTTTGTTAAATTTAATACATATTTTGCAATATTTGAATCAAACCAGATGGCACCGTTTATTACATCCTGTATTAATTGTATAAGTTTATCGGGTTTAATATCTTTTGAACAGTAAGCACTAATTCCTGCCTGCAGGCATTTTTGAACCTCTTTTTCTTCATTGTGCGATGTTATTATGATTATTTTTATACCCGGATATTTTTTGTTAATTTCAGCGGTGGCGGTTATTCCGTCAATTCCGGGCAGTCCTAAATCCATCAGGATGATATCAACCTTGTTTTTAGATAAGATATTATATGCTTCATATGCTTCTTTTGCTTCAAAGATATCGTTAATAAAATTTTCATCTTTTAATGAAGCTGAAAGTGCAAAGCGTGTCAGTGCGTGGTCTTCAACTATAAGTATATTCTTTTTTTCCATTTTTTAATTATAGCTTAAATCCGGTTAATTTATTTATTCTTTACATTCTATTTACAATTTTTTAACTTTTATGTTTAATTGTATATAAGGATTAAGGATTTTTAAATATGATAGAAACTAAAGATGTTGAACATGTTGCAAAACTTGCGAGACTTGAATTGGACGAGGATGAGAAGATTAAATTTTCAAAGCAGCTCGGCGATATTTTAAAATATGTTGAGATGATGAATGAAGTTGACACCACAGGGGTTGAGCCTATGAATCATTCTATTGATTTTTCTAATGTTATGCGTGATGATATTGAAACATATGAAGTTGCCAAAGAAGAGCTTATGGCGAATGCTCCGGATGTTGAAGGTGATTTTTTTAAGGTTCCCAAAATTAATTAATCCCGGAACCTTAAATTTTATAGGTAAAAAGGGATAGCGTGGGAAGGAATAAATAAAATGACAAAGTATATTTTTATAACGGGCGGTGTTGTAAGTTCTCTTGGCAAAGGAATTGTGGCTGCAAGTCTTGGAAGGCTTTTAAGAGCAAGAGGCTTTTCTGTTACAATTCAGAAGTTTGACCCGTATATAAATGTTGATCCCGGTACTATGAGCCCTTTCCAACATGGAGAAGTTTTTGTAACAGATGACGGCGCTGAAACCGACCTGGATTTAGGACATTATGAGAGATTTACAAATACGTCCTTGCACCAGATAAATAATGTGACATCGGGCAGTGTTTATCAAACTGTTATTGATAAAGAAAGACGCGGAGAATACCTTGGTGCAACGGTTCAGACTATTCCGCATATTACTAATGAAATAAAATCCAGGATTCAGACTTGCGCCAAAAAATCAGAACCCGATTTCTTAATTGCCGAAATCGGCGGAACGATAGGTGATATTGAAAGCCTACCGTTTATTGAAGCTATAAGACAGTTTAGGGCAGAGGAGGGTGCCGGGAATTCTTTATCAATCCATGTTACTTTGCTTCCTTATCTTCCAACGTCTGGTGAATTAAAAACAAAGCCTTCGCAGCACAGTGTTTATACCCTAAGAAGCTACGGCATTCAGCCTGAGGTTCTTGTCTGCCGTACGCAGCAGGCTATTTCAAAACCGGAAAGAGACAAAATCGCGCTTTTTTGTTCTGTTCAAAAAGATTGCGTTATTGAATGTAAGGACATGGATTCTATATATGAAGTTCCATTGGCACTTGAGGCGCAGAACCTTGCCGGCGTGATTTTAAAACAGCTTCAAATGGAAGATAGAACGCCAGATATTTCAAACTGGGAAAAACTTGTGTATAAAATTAAACACCCCAAGGACTCTCTAAAGGTGGCACTTGCGGGCAAATATACGGATTTAAATGATGCTTATATTTCTGTTGTAGAATCTTTAAAACATGCTTGTCTTATTCATGACTGTAAGCTTGAAATAAAATGGCTCGCCTCTGAAAAATGCCATAATATGGATGATGCTAAAGAGATGCTTAGCGATGTCGATGCGCTTGTTGTACCCGGCGGTTTTGGTGTCAGAGGTATTGAGGGCAAATTAAATGTTATAAGGTATGCAAGAGAAAATAATTTACCGTTTTTAGGTTTATGTCTTGGAATGCAGTGTGCCGTAATTGAATATGCAAGAAATGTTTTGGGTATTGAAAATGCTAACAGTACAGAATTTGCAGAAAACACCAAGAATCCCGTGATTGATTTAATGATTGAGCAGAAAGATGTTGCCGGATATGGCGGCACAATGCGTCTTGGGGCTTATCCATGCCACCTAAAGGAAGGTTCAAAGGCAAGACTGGCTTATGGCACCAGTGTTGTATCAGAACGCCACAGACACCGTTATGAAGTAAATAATGAATATAAAAAACAAATTGAGGATGCAGGTCTTGTGTTCTCGGGCACTTCTCCTGACGGCCTTTTAGCTGAGATGATAGAATATCCTAAGAATGACTGGTTTGTGGCTTCCCAGTTTCATCCCGAGTTTAAATCAAGGCCTGAAGAGCCGCACCCGTTGTTTGTAGGGCTGATTTCTGCGGCTGTTAACCAGAAAAATAAAAGCAAACAGCTTAAAATCAATACTGACCATACATTGGCTATAAACTAGGCCCTTATACACAAAAATCATGCTATGACATTGGTCCCTCTAAATATGCAGATAAATTGTCATGTTTATTTATCAAGCTGTACATATCCCTGAATTGTTAAATCAAGGTTTGAATAAATTATTCTAATTAAATCGTCGCGCACATTTTCTGTTCTACAGTAGACGACAGCTGCCTCCTCCCAATTATCCTCATGGGGAATGGCTTTTATGTCCACAATTCTTGTTGTTCCTTGTAAAAGTGTAATTGTATAATTGCCGTTTTCTTCCTTATAGTCTGCCTGATAGTGCCCTGCCTGTATTATATTGCCTTTTGAATCATAAAAATTTGCCCCTATGGTGACAGCAGGTTTGCTTTCAGGTGTATCTTTTATTCTTAGGGGTTGATTATTCGGCTTTTCATATTTTTTTTTGAAATCTTTATCGTATTCGGGATTGTTCCTATTGAAAAATTTTTTAATTTTATAGAATAAACCGTTTGGCTCTCTGTTTTCGTATTGTTTCATCACTTCTTCAAACTGTTTATTTGTTGTAGGGTTTGGGTTTGAAAAAGCATTATCAATGAATTCATAGTCTAAATCCATCATATCATCAGCTGCAAAAGCCGGTTGCAGGCTAAATACAACGGCTATAAATATTACAACACAAAAATACTTCATAATTTATATAATAATGTTTTTATTTTTATTTGCAATTGTTTTAAGAAAATTAATCCTCTAAAAAGTCGTCAATATCTATAAAACCGTCAGCATCATTAACAGGTTTATCTTTTTTAAAATGATTTTTTACTGATTCAATTTTGCTACCCATAAAGTTTTTTGCTCTTTTTAAAAAGCCCTCTTTGTCGGGATTTTCGGCTTTATCTGCCGCGGAATGCTTTTTGGTGTGATTTTTAATTGAATCTAATTTATCGCCGATAAAGTTTTTTGCCCTCTTAAAAAAGCCTTCTTTATCAGTATTATCAGCTCCGGGCACCTTTTTTAGGATGCCTGGAAGTTTTTTAATTCCTGCAAAAAGCGCAACTGCAGCAAGGGCAATTCCTCCAATTTTTAAAAATTTTACAATTTTTGATTTTTTAATTTTATTTTGTTTTTCTTCGTTGCTTCCTGGCGCAGGTTCTTTTGAAAAATAGTCAATACCGGTGTCATACGGGCTTCTCATCTTGTGAATTCTAAGATTGCTCGGCCTGTCCATTATGAAGGCATACGGGTCGTATCCTACTATTGTTGTACATCTTTCAAGAGAATTTGGTAAACACATAATTTTTTCCTTATAATTAAATAAAAACAAAATTGTTACAAAAATTGCCTTTTTTTGACCAAAAGATGTAAAATTTTTTTATGAAATGGCTTAAAAAAGAAGACAATATTTGTTTAATAGTCTTAACAATTATTTACATTGTATTTACCGCAATGTTTTGGGGCAGGTTTGGAAATCCTATTGTAGATAGCGGCAGAGAGGCTTTTATTCCGTATGCAATGGCATATTTGGGAAAGGTTCTTTTTAAGGATTTAATCTGTATTTACGGCCCTTTGCCGTATTATTTGAATGCTTTTATTTTTAAAATTTTCTCTCCGCATTTAAATGTATTATATTTCCTTGGGGCATTTGCTTCTTATATTTTTCTTACTGTTGGATATTTAATCACAAAACGTTTTCTTGGTGCTAAATGCGGGCTTGTCCTTTCTCTTGCAATGCTTTTCACCTGCATATATAAACCTGTTGTTACAAATTTTATTTTTCCATATTCTTATGCTATGGTTTATGCGCTCGCATTTTCCGGCGTTTATATCCTTTTTGTCCTTAAATTTATCGAAAAAAAAGATGTTAAATATTTGTATTTAAGCGCCTTATTTTTGTCATTTTGCCTTTTATCAAAGTATGATTTTGCGCCCTGTGCGCTTATTTTGCCTATTGTAATATTTCTTTACAAAAAAAGCCTTGCGGTTAAGGATATTATAAGGTGCGGCTTAATATTTTTTGCACCAGTTCTCTTTGTTCTTTTTATCATGCTTATTCAGGGTGTGGGCTTAGGGGATATTGCTTTTAATTTTAAGATGATGTCAAATATGGCACATTCTCCGTCGCTTTTTTATTTTTATTCAAATTATACAGGTTATACTTTCAGTGTAAAAAAGTTTACAGTTCTTTTACCGTTTTTTGTTAAATATTTATTAACATTTGTGCTCATTTTCGGTATCGGATTTTACTTATCAAGGATAAAAAACACTGCTATCAGGTATTTTGTAATCTTTTTTGTTGGTGTATTTTGCCTTTTTGCAATGAGCCCAGGTGTACTTAAAAACCAGACTATGTTTGTGTTTTTACCATTGGTTTTAGTCTTTTATCTTGTTTATAAATTTATCCGCCTTGGTCTTCAAAAAAAACTTAATAAACTATCTGATTTTGAAATTGAAGAATATATATTTATTATATTTGCACTCCTTGTGTCGTTAAAATCACTGTTTATGCTTGACCCTGGTGTATATGGGACGTATTATATTTCTTTAATTTTTCCTGCCTTTTGTGTAATGCTTTCTATAATGTTCAAAAATGCGAAAAAGGAAGCAAGGACTGGTATAGGGCTTATTAATCTTGTTTTATTTGCACTGTTTTTCAGCATAAATACGCAGCTAATATTTGGCGAAGTAAAATATCCAATAAAAACGCCTGCCGGCACTATTTATTCTGAATATCCCACAGCCTCTGCAATTGGCGAAGCTTTACCGTTTTTTCAGAATCTCAAGGAAGATGAAGATTTTATTGTACTTCCTGAAGGATTATTTTTGAATTTTGCATTCAAGGGGGATTATAAATTTTTTAATACCAGCTTTATTCCGCTTGATTTTGATGCATATGGCGAAGACTATCTTGTAAAGGCTTTTTTAGCTAATCTTCCAAAGTATGTACTTCTTACTAACAGAAACACTGTTGATTACGCGAAATCCTATATTTGCAAGGATTACGGACAAAAATTATGTGAAATTATCAGTGATAAGTATACTTTCAAGCGTACATTCGGTGATAAAACCAATCCTGCCTTTTTTATGATGCTTCTTTTTGAGAGGAAAGACTGATTATGCCTGAAAAAATTGCTATAATTCATCATGGGTGTGCTAAAAACCTTGTGGATACTGAGCTTATGCTTGGTATTCTTCAAAAAAAAGGCTATGAAATAACGCTTGACGCCTATGACAGTGCTGTTAATTATGTTATTGTAAATACGTGTTCGTTTATCCATGATGCTGAGAAGGAGAGTGTTTCAAGCATTTTTGATATGATTTCTGCAGGTAAAAAGATAATAATTGCAGGCTGCCTGCCCCAAAAATATCCTGACAAATTGAAAGCCTTGATACCAGAGGCTGTTGCTTTTATTGGCACATCAGAGATTGACAAAATTGCGGAAGTAATTGAGAATTCTAAATGCGGACAAAGGGGTTTTGTCAGAGTTTCGGAAAATCCTGTTTGTAAATATCCTGAAAATGCAGACAGGGCGCAGATTACTGTGGGCTCCAGCTCTTATCTTAAAATAGCAGAAGGGTGTGATTATTCCTGCGGATATTGCGTGATTCCAAAACTTCGCGGTCCTTATGTTTCAAGGCCAATGGAGGCTATTGCGAAGGAAGCCAAAACCCTTGCTGATAAAGGGGTTTCAGAGATTATACTTATTGCGCAGGACACATCAAGCTACGGACTTGATTTATACAAAAAGCCCATGCTTAGTGAGCTTTTATATAAGCTTAATAACATTGAAAACCTTGGCTGGATAAGGGTTTTGTACACTTACCCTGTGAATTTTAATGATGATTTGATTGAAGCAATTGCCAAGCTTGATAAGGTTGTAAAATATGTTGATATACCGCTCCAGCACTCGCATCCTGATATTTTAAAGGCCATGAGACGCCCTGTTATTGATGGTTTGGCATTTATTGAAAAAATAAGGTCTAAAATAAAGCATGTTTGCCTTAGAACCACTGTGATTACAGGATATCCTACAGAGAATGATGAACATTTTGAACATTTGTATAATTTTGTTGAAAAAGCGCGTTTTGACAGGCTTGGAGTGTTTGAATTTTCAAGAGAAAAAGGTACTTATGCGTATGATTTGAAGCCGCAGGTTCCTGCAAAAGTAAAGAAGGCTAGAAAAAGCAAGATACTTAATCTGCAAAAAACCATCTCAAACTCAATAAATAAGGACCTTTTAGGCAGGCAAATTCCCTGTATTGTAGAGCAGATAAGGGATGATGGCGTTATAGTTCTTAGAAGTTATAAGGATGCGCCTGATGTGGACGGTTTAGTTTATGCAAGAAATTCAGATGGCTCTAAAATCCTTGTGCCGGGCGATATTTGGGATGTAAAAATTACTGATTTTACTGATTATGACCTTTATGGCGAAATTTAGATGCAAAATTTGAAAGAAAATTTGAATAATTCAAAATTCGGAAGCTTGAAAAACAATTTTTATAAAATTGGTGAATTTTCTAAAATGCTGCGTGTAAATGTGCAAACTTTGAGGATATATGACAAGGAAGGTATTTTATGCCCGAAACGCAGTGATACCAATAGAAGAGGGTATACCGATGAAGATTTTGCACGGGCGAAAATTATACTATACCTGACTCGTGGCCTGTTTATTAATTTAAATGGTGTAAAATTGATATTAAAGTTTTTAGAAAAAGGGCGTTTAAAGCCTGAACTCGGGCTTGAACTGATAAAAGACATGGTAAAGTCAAGCGGGATAAGCGATAGGCAGGTTTTAAACAACCTTAAACGCTACAATGAAGATATTTTGCACATCTTTTGATTTTCTCTAATCCTTACAGCGAGGTGGTTTTAACTATATGAAAATTTTGTTTTTCAAAAAATGCGCAAAATAACACTCCTTTTGTGTAAAATATCCTATTTACAGGTGTTTTGCCGGTTAAAAATTTGTACCTGCAAAAAAATATTTTTGTTTTATTTTTACAAACGCTTGTAATCGGAGTGTTTTAAGGTATATTTATTCATCTAACGCTGAATTGATGTGTATTTATAATGCGATGAATTGTTAAACCCTTGTATACTCCGTGTTTTGCCTTTGGTATTTTTTCTTAATATACCGGTGTTTACCTTTAGTATTTATAATTAACCGGAAATGCTTGCAGCGACAGCTTTATATTATTATAGAAACGCAAAACACCCTAGGCACAAAGCTTTAGGGTGTTTTTTATAAAAAATAAATTTATGGATTAATTTTGGCCTTCTTTTTGTTTATTTATGAGCCCCTGAATTCTATCGATAATTTCTTCGCCCTTTTTCTGAACCTCTGAAACCACGTCATCAGCCTTTTCCTGAATTTCTTTAACAGCGTAAGACGCTTTATCTACAGCATCTTTGGTGGTTTTTGAAATTTTTTCACGTGTTTCTTCGCCGGATTGCGGAGCGAGCAAAACGCCTATAACTGAGCCAACAACGCTGCCTACAACGAATCCTACTACAAATTTTCCTACTGACATAATTTATTCCTTTCTTTTTATCTTCTAAATAGTTTTATACCGGTCATAAGACCTTCTCTCAGGCCTGAAAACAGGCCACGCATTTTTTGACCGATTCTAAAGGGTACGCCCATAACCTTGTCAAATGCGCCTTTTGCTCTTTCAATCTGCTCATCGGTATTCTTTGCGATTGAATTTATTGAGCCCAGGGTTTCTTTCAGCTCTATTAGAGTGGGCTCCAGTTCTTTGTTTATCATTTCAGAGGTTTTTGACAGTGTTTTTGCGAGTTTTGTGGATGTATGTATTAATTTTATTAAAAAAAACGCTATTAAGACAAGTAAAATTGATGATGTGTAAATTAATACCACTAAACCGTTTTGCACTGTTGAATCCATTTTATACCTCTTTTAAATTACATATTATAAACGTCTGTTTCAATATTTTTAGCATTTGCAAGCTTTTCTGCTTTCATATTGTCTAAAAAATTATTGTATTGCTCTTCTATTTTGTATTTTGAATTTTTTATAATATCAAGAGCTTGTTTTTTCGCCTTCTGAATTTCGGGAGAATATTTTTCTGCTACATCTATAACAGTTTTTTTGATGTCATCCCTGAATTCTTTGCCGGGCTTTGGTGCGTATAAAACACCTGCCGCTATTCCGCCCACTATGCCTGCTAAGATACCTAGTGCAAAACATATTGAGTTATCTTTTTTACACATGTTGTTCTCCTTTTTATTAAGATTTGATAATTATAGCATTTTTTTTGATGATATAAAACCCCTCTTTATTACATTATTTTAAAAATATAAATCTGAAAGATGATTTGATTAAAATCTCTTGCAAAAAAATGATTTGTTGATATAATAATTTTATAAGTTTGGTAATACTTCTTATGTAGTTAGCGCCCTGCAATTACTGTGTTATCAAGTTTGTAAATTCTAATCTGAATAATATTAGTATGGTTTACAAAAAATTGTTTTAATGTTAATATTATTTCAGAAATTTATCCCAACTCAAAAATTTAATAAACCAAGAAGATAATCCTCAGTAGCTCAATGGCGGAGCAACCGGCTGTTAACCGGTAGGTTGTTGGTTCGAGTCCAACCTGAGGAGTTTTTTAATATTTTGACTATTTTGCATTACCACTTTAAAGGCTGGAATTGGCTCTATATATAGTGTTTCGCCGTCATAAGAAAAGTTCGAACATACTATATTTATAATTTTACGCTTCTGTTCGGCACTACCGTCTAAAAACGCCTTGTAGCAATCATTACAGAACCTTAGTAAAGAGTTCGATTGCTCATAAAAATCTTTAGTAGCTTTCTGTATTTCGTACTCTTCCATGACTAATGCTTCTCGTTCAGCTTCCCATTTTTCAATATTAGCTTTCATGCCAGCACTATTAAAATTCTCTTCAAAGGCACGTCTTAAAGTGTCGTCCAACTTATCTATACGCTTTCTTATGGACTTTTTAACCTCATCATGGTAAGTTCCTTGTTTTTTATGTATTTCAATAAGTCCAGTTCGCACCAGCTCTAAAACCTCATCAGGAATAGTAATTTGTCTCAGCATGCTTAGTACGGTTTCATCTATAAGCTCTTGTCTTATGTAACTGCTTTTTTTGCAGTCTCCACCTCTATTACCTGTGCAGTGATAGTGAATATAATACTTGACTCCGTTTTTAGTATTCTTCTTGTGTCGTTCACCTGTAAGCTGGCAACCACATTTAGCACACTTAATACAACCATTGTATGGAAAGTCTGTATGAGTTTGTCTTGTTTTGCTAGGGTCTCTTAGCTTCTTTTGAACTGCAAAATAGGTAGCTTCGTCAATAATAGCTGGAAAGTTGGTTTTTTCTATGAGTTTATCTTCATAGTAGAACTTTCCTGTGTACGCTCGGTTATGAAGTATATACTCTATGCTGGTTTTAGGAATACGACTGCCTTTTTTAGTTCTTAATCCCTCTTTGTATAAAATTGAAGCTATGGTTTGAGGTGAGTTACCCTGTAAACATAGAGCATAAGCTCTTTTGACATAAAAAACATAGTCTTCATCAATTATCATTTTCTTATATCTGCCGTCTTTCTCGTTTTTATAACCTAACGGTGCATGGTACGGATAACCACCATTTGCGACCTTGCCTCTTAAACCATCTTTAGTTCTAATTTTCCCTATTTTCCTTTCATAATCTGCAAAGACCATTGTCAGTTCTCTTTGCATTTCATTTTCTAAAGTTTCTTCATTAGAACCAGTAAGGGTTAGCAGTTTAATACCCTTATTATCAAAGAATGGTTTAAGTGTCGCTGTGTAATCTGCAACATCTCTTGAAATACGGTCTAATTTACATACTATTACTGCTTTAACGTTATTCTTGGGATTACTGCATGCTTTTAGTAATTCTTGTAGGTTGGGTCTATTTAAGTTCTTTGCAGATATACCCTCGTCAGAAAATATATCAGCAACATAATATCCATTATGCTGAGCAAAATTCATTATATTTCTTATCTGCTGTCCTATGCTATACCCATGATTAGACTGTTTTTTACTTGATACTCTTGCGTAAGCATAGGCTGGTATTAAATTCTCTTTGCTGTCCATAGTTTATCTTCCTTTTATTATCTTATCAAATCATATATGCCATTCACTTAATTATGACGATATGTTAAGCACAAGAATTTCTAATATCTTCAAAAGCATAAATGTATTCGGTCAGGCTTTTTACAATATCTTCCTTAGTAACTTCTTTGCCGTCAATAATCGTTAAGTCAATTACAACCTTTTTGACGTTATTACCTCTTCCTACGGTATATTGAATATTCTGAGGGGCATTATTATTACTCATTGTCTGCACCTCTTCCGTAGTAATTATGCACCTTTTCAAGAATATTCAGGACTCGTTTTATCGCTTTAGGCTTCTTATATAGCAAGAAGTTCAAAAGGTCATTCTTAATATGCGTAGTTAGGTTGTTAATTAGAGCTTCATTATCTATACCGTACTCGACCTTTAGGTAGCTTTTTAGCTTCGGTATATCATGCCTGTTGTCTATTAGTAGTAATGCAAGTCGTTCTTCTGCTAATCGGTCTTTAAGCTCCCTGTAGGTTCTTATTTCGGTCTGAGTTCGTTCAGTATTTTTAATATACCCCCAAATTTTATCTCTGAGTATTTGCTCAGTTGCTCCAAATACTTCAAATCTTGTCAATATTGGAGTTGCTGTACTATTAAGCACATCGGTCAAATATACCATGCGTGCTTCTCGTTCAGGTATATCAAGCAAAATTCTCATATCATGGAGCTTATAAATCTGTAGCTCTACCCTAAGTATCGAGTCAAGGTCTTTAGGGTAGTTATATCTTGCCATTAACTGCTCCATAGTTATAGGGTTCTCAGGGTTTTCAATGTTAATCTTATTGAGCAAGGGTTGTAAACGGCATTTTATTTCAAACAGTTTGTTATAGGAGACTAAGGAACTTCCAGCGTTCTTGGCTTTGCTCTTTAATTGCAAACCATGCCTGCCATACTTTCTGGTAACATGTTCATCTGTACTGAGAGGGAACAAGCAGCTCAAAGCGTCTATATCTTTTGCTATATCAATAGAATACAAATCAATACAAAGATGACAGATATATACTATTGCTCTTGATAAAAAGCTCTCAGAATTAAATCTAAACCCAGTGAGCCTCTGTACCTTTTCAAGCACTTCTATAATATTGTATCTAGTAATATAACCAAGACTCTCACTTGTTCCCATGAATTTGCCTGTTACGCAAATAAACAGGTAATCGTTTTTGATATAGACGTTATTAAGCCCCTGAGTCCTGTTTTCGGTTCTTGACCTATATTTAATCTTACAATTAGGGAAGTGCTTCGCCTTTAGCCTATGAGATGACTTTTTAAAGGTTTCTTTTTCTTCTTCTGTTTCTTCAAACTCGTCAAGGTCTTCAAACTCGGATATTGCGTTGCTACTAGGTTCAGTTACAAGGTAAGAGCTTTCGTATCTCTCTAATAGTTCTTCATTTTGTTTCTTTATACGTTTTAGTTCATCTGCCCATGTATCGGGTTTCTCAGGTGAAACACACCTAAACATGTTGCTTGTATCAAGGTCAAACTCAAAGCCGATAGCCTTCCAAAACCTCAAATCTATAGCAATCTTTAGCTTGTCAAACTGTTGAACAAAATTACCCACAGGAACAGTCGCAGCAAGTCGTTTCTCTAAGTCTCTCAAATTGCCTTGCATTGAACTTAGTGCAGGTTTTTTGTTTTCGGGAGTTAAATCAAAGTCGTTAGTCTCATCAAGATTAATGTCGGGGTTAATTTCTTCAATGAGCTTCGGTCTTTCAACAAGTACGCTGGTTATATCATTTGTGCTTGTTGCTTTAGCTTGCTTTACTGTACTCTTTAGTCTCTTAGCAGTCATCTTGTCGTTGGCTTTCAAGTCTTCCCAGTCCTTTCGTATTCAAGGCGGAAGGCAAGGAGTATAAAACCACAACAAGCTGACCTGCTTCAAAGGTCTTTGTCAATTCTATTAAATCTGATAAGAGTTTAATCATTAACTAGCACCTTCCGCCATAATTGTAAACATAATCGGACCGCACTAGAAAACATTTCTAGCGGTCTGACTATGAAAGAACGGAGATACCACATACAAGGGTACTAGTACTATTATTATCTTTCATAGATTTTTGTCTTCAATATCTCTTCATTGAGACAAGTCGATTATAACTCAATTAAATTAAAAAGTCAACATTAATGTTGGAAAAAATTTATAAGTCTCATTCTATAAGGTTTTTGAGTACATCTAAACTTTTGAAAAACTCAACTTTTTCCGAGGGTCTTATATAACTTGTTACAGCTTGTTACTTGGAAGTGTTCTATGAGACTTTCTCGACCACTTCATTTTTACACCAAACATCTCACACATAATCATAAAATCTGTAAAACGTATCCTGTGATTACTGCCCTTGATATTTGTTACAAAGTGTTTGAGCTTTATAGGCTTGTTTTCAAGGGTAAAAGTAAGCTCCCAGTCTGCAATCTCCAGCATTTTAAACACTTCTTCCATACTCAAAGAAGAACGTCTATACTTCATCTGTTCTTTTTTCAAGAGCTTCATGTACTCGTCTGAACCCTTATCAGGTACAGAGTCGCTAAACACAGTAAGGAACGCAGGAAATTTCATTTTTTCTGCTTCCATAATAGCTGTAAGCTCTTTATTAAGAGCTTTCTCGTATTTATTCAAATTCTTTATATCTTCTGCCATGTCCTCACTATACAATACTTTTTATAAGTGTACAACATCAATGTTGGAAATTGTAACGTTATGTAAATATATCCAACTTGCATGTTGTATTCCAACAATAAAGTTGTATAATAAAAGAGTAAGGAAAACGAATTAAACGAAAGGACAAAAACAATGGTAGCACAAGTAATCACAACAAACATCAATCTTGAAGACAACGCAAAAGTTATTAAATCATTAGACTCAAAGATAGCTGAACTTAAAGAGCTTAGAGATGAGAAAGTAGCAGAAGTTAAAGACATTATGAACAAAGCTAATGTAATGGAGCTTAAAGCTGGAGCTTTCACCTTTACACTAAAGGAAATCACACGTAACAATGTTGATACAAAGACATTAAAAACAAAGTATGCAGAGTTATACAAAGCCCTTTTAAAAGTTAGCAGTTATATGAAGTTTGATATAGTGTAGGGGGTTTCTCTCCCCCTCTACACTTTTAAAGGAGTAAGTAATGACAAATCAAGATAATATCAAAACAATTTTAAAATTCATGCCAGCAAGTCAAGCTCAATGTTTTATTGAGAGTCTCATGGGAGCAGAACATGAGTATTTTGAAGACGTTGCCGATAAATTAGCTAATGTAATTGAGTCAGCACCCTCAATCTATGAAACAGACGGTCAAGGGGAAGAAGTTAAACCAGTTCTACACTACTTTTACGGTAATGTTGACATCTATATCACAGAAATCGACAGGAGTGGGAGCAATCAGCATTTTGGCTATACGAGCTTGGGCTTAGGGTACTTAGAAGCAGGCTACATAAGCATTTCGCCTATCTTTCAGCAATTTTCCATGCTTAATCTTGATTTTAATTTTATCCCTAAAACAATCACAGAATACAGGCAGATACACGCATAAAGGAATTTAACATGGATACACTAGAGATACTTGCACTCACCCATAACACTTACGGTCTTGTAATAGCATTGAAAGAGCTTCTCTTGAACTTAGATAATTCAAAGGATAAGGACAGAGAGCTTACAGGTATTTTGGCTCTTGTCAATGCAATAGAAGAGAATACAAACAATATCAAGGTGAGCTTAGAAGAGTCCGTCAGCATACAAAGATAACGACCGTATAAACTGAATACATCTATACAATGAAAAGGTCTGAATAATTTTGTATAGATGTATTCAAAGAAAATCAAAAACAGACGTTTTCATTGAAAATATTAAGATGAGGTAATTATACAAATGGCAACCAAAGCATTTTTAAGAGTCTCTACTATGGAGCAGGATACAGAGAAGAATAAAATAGATATACTTCAATTTGCTAATACTCACAAGCTCGGTAACGTGGAATTTATTGAAGAGCATATCTCGGGCAGAATTGACTATAAGAAGAGGAAATTAGGAGTATTAATTGAGTCAATGAACTCAGGAGACGTTTTAATCGTTCCTGAACTGTCAAGAATTGCTCGCTCCATTACTCAGATATTAGAAGTTATTAAGGTTACAAAGGATAAAGGAATTGCTTTATATAGTCTGAAAGAGGGTTTTAATAACTCTGAGGACTCTATAACTGCAACCGTAACAAGTACAATATTTGCACTTGTTGCACAGATTGAAAGAGAACTCATCAGCTTACGCACACGTGAGGCTCTACATGCCCGTCAGGTTGCAGGAGTGGAGCTAGGAAGACCAAAAGGTAAGGGTAAATCAAAGTTGGATAAACATAGAGAAGACATCATGAGGTTAATTGACCTTAAAGTACCTAAGACATTGATAGCAAAGCAATACAATACATCAGTAGGTAATCTCTACAATTTTATAGATAAATTAAAAGAGTCAGCCTAAGACTCGCCATGTCCTTTCGTTATAAATTAAAAGAGTGTTCCAACTGTTACACTCTTTTTTTATACAATCTAACTTTCTTTATCTTTAAATTTTCCCCTGCAATGAAGATACTTTATTATTATTACCCCCCCCATTACTATCTTCCAACCATTCACCACAATATCTGCATTTCTTGGCAACTTTCTTTATTATCTCATTGCATTTAGGGCAGTACATTTCATCATTAGCCAGTTGTACTACTGATTTAACAACTTCTTTATTCTCTTCTCCAAAAGCAAAATGATAGACTACGGAGATTACACCATAAATCATTGCACCAATTATGTAATAAATATAGTAATCATGTAACCAAACATCTGAACTTATTAATTCTGGTCTAAAGAAATTCCCTATAAGTATTATGGCAACACTTACTAAAATGCTTAACTTAAGATTTTTTATACGGAGACCACTATACAAGGCACATATTGCTGAAATTATTATGTAAGTAAAAAGAGATACTACTGCAACTTTTTCGCTAGCGTATCGTGCGTGATAGGCTTCTAAACAACTATGAATTACGGAAATTAGTATTCCAATTATAATGGCGGTACCAATATACATTTCTTCTTTAGAAATTACTTTGCTTTTTTGTTCTTCCATTCTTCACCTTCTTCTTTCCAATTTCCTTTATAATTTACCTATATCCATAATTCGGGGTACAGAACATGTTAATTACATTTGCCCTAAACTTCCCACCTTGCTCGGATACTGTATAAGTTATTCTGCAATATGAGTTGTCAACCGTATAAGGTTTACCATTTGAATATCCCATAACCGTATCACTACTAATATTTTCAAATTCTACATCAGCTTTACATGCGTCAGGAAAAGTCATATTTTCAGCCCATACAGGATTGCTAACCCAAAACTTTAGCCTCGGGTTATTCTTTTTGATATGGTAAAACTCAGGTCTATTATTCTCTGAGATATTTTCAAAAAAGTTTTCTATTTGTTCAACTAAAGATATACCCACCCCTTTTTCTAAACAATTAGCAGCTTGACCACCCAAATTAGCAGTAGCAACAGCCCATGAACCAAAACCTGAATATTCTCCTGTAACTGCCCCTGGTTTAGAATTATTTATATTATTCTCCACCTGTTTATTTTCAGGAGCTGGATTTGGGGTTTCTTTTGCTACTTCATTTTTATATGCAGGTGTTTCAGTTTCTTCTTCTGGTACTAATACTATACCAATGACTGCTAAAATACATATAAATAGGTATATCAAAACTCCCTTTAAACAGCCAGATGGCTTTTTTACGTTCACATCATTTGTTGTATTGTCTTCTGTCATATAATGTTTCCTTAGCATTAGTTACTACTATTGTATTCTTTTAATTCTTGTATATATTCAGCGTCGGTCATAGGAGGTAAGGTCAAACTTTTATATATTAAAGACTCCTTGTCTAGTATAACCATTCTTCCGTCAGGGTAGTAAATAATATTTTTCTTTTCTGAAGTTGTTTGACAATACTTCCAATCCCTTATCATATTGCCCATATCGGGTACGCTGGTAATGCAACCCCCATTCTTAATAACATCTGCAAATAAATTACTATAGTCAGCCGACTCCTTACAAGCCCATATTCCTCCATTGTTTCTGATACAAATTTCTTCATTACTTTGACCAGCTTTATAGCGTGGGTTTGTAGTAGTTGCAATGGCTTGCGTTAGTGCAACACTTAGCACTATTCCACTAAGTAATAAAATTGATAACATCTTTTTCATAATTATTTCTCCTATGTAATAGCAGGATACATTCCCACTCTCTCCCCAATAGTAACACAAAAATACGATAAGTATCCTATTAACTACGATATTTTAACAATGTTATCTCTTGTGCCGTTGTTTAATAACCTCTTGAAATTCAATAGAATTAAAAGGAGGAACAGGTCATGACTACTAATAAAAACAGCTTCGGTCAGAAGTTAAAACAAATAAGAAAAGCTAAGAACTTAACTCAGGCTCAACTCGCAGAACTTGCAGGAGCTAACGAGAAGCATATATCAAAAATTGAGACAGGTGTATATTTCCCCACATACTCAACTTTAACAAAGATATTAAAAGCACTTGACCTCAGTATTGAAGACGTTGGACTCAATCTTGAACATGTAACCTCTAAGGATAGCCCTTTTTATACAAAAGCCTTACAGATACTTAACTCTGCTACATCAGAGCAGGAGCTGGAGTATTATTACGGACAGTTGAAGCAGGCTCAAAAGGGTATAGATATTTTAAAGGGATAAGTTTATACAAAGCCTCGCCACTTCGTTACCCTCATTCCACTTACAACCTGAGAGTTGTAGTATCCTCACAAGCACTTAGTAATACGTCTCACTGGCGTTCGCCGTAATACTTTATGCTCTTGCATACTTTGACTCTTTCAAGTTCTTACTTCAATCAGCTCACTTCGCTAATGGCTTCTATCTTATGTATTCATATTTAAAACTCATACTAATAAAATTATTTAATGAGAGGCTATTGTGTGCCTCTCTAAGAGATGTTATTTAATCAAATGAAGTCTTATTAAGTTAAGAAAAATTTTTAATCAAAAATTGATAAAAATTTATTTAGTTAAGAAGAAGTCAAAGGGGTTAAGTTCTTATAGTTATTAAAGAAGAAGTTGTTATTAAAATAAAATATTTATGATGAGTATTCTATAATAGATATTAGAGAGTAACTTGTTAAGCACACTCTAAAACCCCATTCATTCTACAAATAAGTTCACAAGGAATTGAGATTATGCTACTATAAAATCTCTCAATAAAAGTTCTATTTAATGACGGTTCTGGGAGTTTTTTATTGCTTAGGCTGTTTTTGATAACAGCCTTAAATATTGGATTAGGCTCTATGACTATGTTTTCACCATCGTAAGAAAAGTTCGAACACACCATCTTCACGATTTTTCGTTTTTGTTCTGCATTTCCCTTAAGAAACGCATTATGACAGTCTTTGCAGAAGCTTAGTAAAAGGTTCGATTGGACAAAAAAGGTCTTGGTTGCTTTGAGCATTTCTTGTTCTTCAAGAATTAAGGTTTTTCTTTCAACTTCCCAATTTTCTATATTCTTCATCATAATTTCGTCATGTTTATTAAAACCGTTTTCAAATACTGATTTGATGGTTTTATCTATCTTATCTATGCGTTTTCTGATGCACTTTTTCTGCATTTCATAATCTTTTGTGTGTTCCTTATGAACTTCTCTTAATCCGTCTATTACAAGTTGATGAACATTCTCCGGGATAGTAATTTGTTTAAGTACACTTGTAAATGCTTCATCTATGAGTTCTTGGCGAATATAACTGCCCTTCTTGCAATCTCCGCCACGATTACCTGTACAATGGTAGTAAATATATTCTCTCGTACTCTTTTTAGACTTCTTAATTTTAAGCTCTCCTGTTAGATAACAACCACACTTAGCACAAGTCATACATTCGTTATAAGGGAATTTAGTGTGTAATTGTCTTGTTTTACAAGGAGTGTTCAACTTTTCTTGAACTGCATAATATGTCGACTCGCTTATTATTGGAGGATAATCGGTATCTTCAACCAACACATCATCATAGTAAAATTTTCCTATATAGGCAATATTGTGCAACATATATTCCACTGAAGATTTCGGATGACGGTTTCCATGTTTGTTTCTGAACCCCATTTTATAAAGTTTGTTAGTTATTGTAGTTAAAGAATCACCTTGCAAACACATATTATATGCTTGTTTTACGAAAAATGCGTTTTCTTCGTCAATAACCATTTTCTTATACTTTGAACCTTTTATTTCAATATTTTCATAACCAATCGGAGCATGATAAGGGAATTGACCTAATGCAACTTTACCTCTGATACCTTCTTTAGTTCTTAATGCTGTCATTTTTCTTTCACGCTCAGCAAATACCATTGATATTTGCCTCATCATTTCAACATCAAGACCTTCACCGTTAATATCAGTTACGGTTAGGAGTTGAATATTGTTTTGAGCAAAGAATGGGGATAATGTTGCCGTATAATCTGCTACATTTCTTGAAATTCTGTCTAACTTCCAAACAATAACAGCCTCAACTTCATTTGTTTCATCCATACAATATGCCAACAAATCTTGCAATGC
This sequence comes from uncultured Vampirovibrio sp., assembly GCA_910583725.1. Lineage (GTDB taxonomy): Bacteria > Cyanobacteriota > Vampirovibrionia > Gastranaerophilales > Gastranaerophilaceae > MGBC122484. The sequence continues at coordinate 81,042 of CAJTXZ010000003.1, read as the reverse complement.
AGGTCTGTCCATATTCTTTGCAGATATACCTTCATCTTTGAAAGTTTTAACTAACTTGTAACCGTTCTGCAAAGCAAATTGCATATTGTTTGTAATTTGTTGCCCTATACTATACCCATGTTTCTTTTGGTCTTCTGATGATACTCTTACGTAACTTACAGCATTTTTCATAATTGTCCTCCATTGCTTCGAATTATAGCATCCAACCCCTTACCTTTGCCAGGTCATAATTTCTTCAAATGCAGAAATGTATTGAACCAAGCCCTTTGCAACTGTTTCATTTGAAATATCATCTTCCGGGGAAATGTCTAATTTCAAAATAACATTCTTGGTATGTTTACCAGTTCCAACAGTGAAAGAATATTCATCTATTTCGGATGAATATGAATCTTGAATATTCAAAATATTTTCGTTCAAATCTTTCACTATGAATACCTTTATATTGGCGAGAAAACGGTTTCCTGCTCTATATTCATAGTTTAAAATTATTTTCTGTTTTTCTGAATTGTGGGTGAAAGTATAATCGGGGTATTTATTGCTATACTTGACTTATGAAGTTTTACCGTTGATAAAATCTTGGTTTGGTAAGCTCTAATCAACTATTTGTGATATAAAATATTTATGTTTCTTTAATTCTTCTTCGAGATAATTATTGTGTTTAATGTTATCGTAGAAATTAATAACTCTTGAAACATCAAACTCGTAATATCTGGTATCACTAACTTTAGGATATATTAAATCTTCATATTCTCCTTGCTTATTACCCCTAATCTGGTTATAAACATCATTAAATCTTGTTTTTGCAGTATCTTGTGCCCCGGTACTGTCAGACAAAACACCATTTCTGATTAGTTTTTCTTTAGAGATTTCACCTGTTTGAATTCTATTTGCTTTAAGTTTGATTGCTGCATCTAATAAACATAAGAATAATTTCCACTGTTTTGGCTGCATATGGTATCTGCTTTTTATGGCATTCGGAGCTTTCTTTCGTTGTTTGATTTTGGTTTCTTTATCAGTTAATAAAGGTGTATTTGAGCATATCTTCTGTTCTTTGTATTCTTCAACAAAATATCTTCCATCAATAACACAATCAAAATTTGTAATTTGGCTATCTTTGTTTAGTTCAATAGTTGTTTCGTATAAAACTATGCTATTTTGTATAAGCATGTTGTAGAAGATAGGTTTAACATACTTAATATCGGTAATATGAAATTGAAACAGATTATAATCATACTCTGTCATTAAATTGTATAACAACTTGTCATAATCGTTTCTATGAAGGGGGTTTCCATAATCACAGAGCAATGTATTCTCTTCATATCGCACAAAATAACTTTTAAGAGCTTGTTCAAGCTTTTCTTTATCAAGTATTGAAAAGGTAATATTAAATCCAGTGTCTAATTTTTCACATAAAACTTCCCAACAATCAGTTGATATGCAAAAGTCGCAGGTATCAGCGTTGATAATATTTTCTGTGATATCTTCTTCTAGGTAATCTTCTGAAATATTTTGTAAAGACCAATTATCTTTATAATCGTAATAGTAATAGATAAAAGTGTTTGATATCATCTCTAAAGATTCAACCAACTTAGAAAGCTGTTCTTCAGTTTGAATTTCCCATGTTACATCACCATTTATTGCTGATAAAAGGATTGCCATAAAATCATTTGGAATATCTTCACTATATGCTTCTAGTAGTGCTTTTTCAATCATCATAATATCCCTTTACCTCTAAGTTTATTTTATCACGAATATTATTATGCAACTGAACCTTTGGCTGCCGAATTATTGCTTGGGGTTGTGCCAGAATTGAATAATATCTGGGAATGTGTTTGTGATGAAGAGCATTTGGCAAAAGTATTGTAGAGTGGTTAAATTAGAAAATTATAGGTAAAGTTTTAGAAAATCTCGAAAATTTCTGTGAGGCTTTTAGCTCTAATCTTTACATTACTTTCTGGAAGGCTCTATCAAGGTTTTAGAATATCCAAAATGCACTATTGGTAAAGCTTAACCTTGTCAAATTAATTTTTGCTGCTGAAATTTAACCCAAAAGTTGCAAAGGGTACGAGTTTGGGTTTAGTATCGGGAAGCAAGCAGCGGCCGGGTTTGCAGATTATAAAACAGCATTATAAGGAGCAAACCATTATGAAAAACATCGACATTGCACATGAATTCTTCTACAGCAATTTTAACGGTAGCAGGAACTTCAACAACATTAGCTACAGCGAAAACCTTTTCTACAGTTATTACACAGTAATCGGAGCAGTAGTTCAAAGCAAATTTGGAAACAATATTCTACTCGTTAGCGAAGATTCAATGACCTCAACTACCGGCAGGCATATTGGCTATTTAATCAACGCATGTCCATTTTCATTCTTAAGAGTGCCAATGGAATACGGCAATCACTATTTTTCACTTGAGGCTTGTATTGAACGAATAGTAAAGAATTTGGAGGATTATTCCAACTCCAAACTATCCTTAAAAGCTAACAGGGAAGGCTATATCCAAAGTTTTAACCAGTTGCAATACATTAATGACAATATTCAAGACATTGATTCCAGTTTGCTTGAACAGTATAAACCATTGTTTGATTTACTGAATAATTCGGATGAGGTTAAACAACTTAAAGCTAAGCTAAAAGAAAAAGCAAAACAAGATAGAATTAAGGCACAGCAAGAATTAAATGAGCTTTTAAGCAATTACAACTATTTAGATTTAGCTCAATTTGCCTTTGACATTCACCACGCAAAGATTGTATTTGACGATTACAAAACCGATAGAGAACTATCTGCAAGGGTTAGAAAGATTTTAAATCCTAACAATGATTTAAGTTTTGCGTGGATTGATGAAGATGAAAACATAGTTAAAACTTCAAAGAATATCAAAATGCCAATGGATATAGTAAGGACCGGGTTAAAACTCTGGAAACACAACAAAATTAAACATGGCTACAGGGTCGGTTGCTATACAGTTCTTGAAGTTAGAAAAGATTATGTGCAGATTGGATGTCATAAGATACCGATTGATAACATCAAAGCACTTTATGAAAAGATTTTCTCAAACAAGGCCGAAAAGGTCGAAGCATTACAGGTTGCATAGATTGATTCAAGGGGGAGCAATCCCCCTTCCACTAAACAAAAGAAAAGGATTAATAAGAATATGGAAAGAAAAATCAAAATACTAATTGAATATTTATATGCATTCAAAGATTCAATGACAATGAGTGAAACCCAAAGAATATTAAAGCGTTTAAAAGATTGTGGAGTTAATGATATGACCTTTGGCAATACAAAATATGAGCTAACAAATGAGTTTATCAAGTCAGTAAAGGGGGTGTATTGATATGGCAGAAACAAAAGATATAACAAGGATTAGAACATATAACGATTTTGTTGAGAAACTACAAGAGATTGAAAAACAACATATTGATATTGCTATATCATTTTACAAATACTGTTTTAATCAAGACGAGAATCTTGATTTTAAAGGAGCTAAAGAACTGATGATAGAAGAATTAGAACCGATAGGTTTAAAACCCTACAAAGTAACCAAAGAATTGAATTTGATTTTTAGATTTAAAAAGGTTGCCGAAGCAGTAGTTCTAATCAAAACCTACGGAATAGATTTGTTCATTTATAAAAAATGATTGTATCGCAGTAGGTAATGTTTAGGGAAAACTTGAAAATTCCCCAAAGTGATTACATAACCAAAGGAAAGATTTAATTATGGCTAAGACATTTGCATATATAAGAGTTTCAACTCGTGAACAAAACGAAAACAGGCAGCTTGATTCACTTCAAGGCTTAAAGATTGATGAAATTATTGTTGAGAAGGCAAGCGGCAAGAATTTTACAGGTCGTGCTAAATATCAAGAAATGAAATCTCAATTAAGGGCAGGCGACCTTGTAATAGTCAAGAGTATAGATAGGTTTGGCAGAAATTATGCTCAAATTTGCAAAGAGTGGGAATCACTCGTTAATATGGGGGTTGATATACAAGTCCTCGATATGCCAATTTTGAATACTCGTGATAATCAAAACGGATTAACCGGGCGATTGATTACTGATATTGTTTTAAAACTTCTCGGTTATGTTGCAGAGCGTGAAAGAGACAATATCAAAACAAGGCAAAGGGAAGGGATTGATTCGGCTCTTGCAAGAGGTGTTAAGTTTGGCAGACCTACAGCAGAAATTCCAAAAGATTTCATCAGATGTTACGAACTTTATAAACAAGGATTGATTAAGGTAAAAGATGTTATGTCCATGTGCAACATTAAAAGAAGTACATTTTTCAAATATGCCCAGTCTATAAAAAGTTAAGTGTGTTTCATAGACCGATTTTATCAAAAATCACCACTAAAAAACATTGATTTTGCGTTAAACAAAACAGTCCACGAAAAGTACACTTTTCATAGATTAATAAGGAGAATAATTATGACAGATAAAACATATGCAACAGCATTAGAAATTTATAACAATAACACAGGCAGCGAACATCTATACAAAAGAGATTGTTGCCCAAGCATGATTTACACAGATGGTGTTATGGATTTTGCAGAAGTTTTGAATGCCCACTGGCTTGTTGATATGGTTTATAGCTATATGTACAAGGTGGTAGAAAACTATAATCAAACGAAAGATTACTTTTATGTAGTTCAAGTCGTAGTGAAACAAAACCACCAAGGGTATTTTGAAATCTACCATGAAGGATATGTTAATGGTGAATATAACGAACATATCTCGGTTGTAAAACAAAATATTCCATTTATTGATTTGCCTTTTAATAGTGAAGAAAAGATTACTAAATACAAATTCTTTTTAGAACTGAGTTCCGAAAATCCTTTAAGATTTGTATTTATGCTTCCAAGAGAACACTAAAATTGCATAGCTCCTTTAAATGCAATAATGCCTCTGATTATGATTATTGGAGGCATTTTCTTGTTTCATAAAACCACTTGTAATACAGTTTGTCCTTCAACAACAATCTAAAGGTTGTTTTAACATAAAACATCGCATTTTCTATACGAAATTAACCCATATTTAATCTATTACCAAAAACATGTTTTATTTGTTATTTAGTTCACCATTCTCTATTTTTGATTTAAAAGTATCTTTAGTAATCTGTTTTAAAATAAACTTATCAAGCTCTTTGGTTAGTGCTTCAAAATCATTCAGTTCTGTTTCTGCCAAAATCTTAAAAGATTTGTACAAAACTTCTCTTAGTATAGGTTCAATATGGTCTTTAACAAAATAGAAAAGAAGTTCTGTTTCATCTTTGCTTTCAATTCCAGTAAACTTCTTCAATTTTTTCAGAATATCCTTGTAGTCTTTATTTTTTCCGATATTACCGTTATGAATGATATGGCTTCTTATTGAATAAAAGAGTTTCAAAAGGTCTTCAACATTCCTACCTAATATAGCAGAAGTTCTTAACATCATACGATAGTTCAATTCATCGGTATAGCCTGCAAGTATTGAACTTTCAAAGATGATTGCCATTTGGATTATTCTTTCATAGGGAGTGAGCGAATCATAGTACTTATTGAAATATGTTGTTGGAACAAATACTTTTGCTTTCATTGTCTTTAGCATGTTGTAAGTAGAAATTGCATTGCTCAAAACTTCCTTATTAAGTTCGTAATCATTCTCCCTAACCCATCCTCCTGTTACAGTTTGATGAATAGCAACAATGTTTTCAAGTTTTGAGGAAGCTCCAAATTGTTGACAGCTTGAATGGTCACAAGATAACATGTAACCGTTGTTTATTTGGCAAAGACCTTTGTTTGAAAGTCTTAATGCCAACATTATATTATTAATTTCTTTTTTTATTGCAATAGCTGTTTTACGATTGTCTTCGTCAGTATCGATACTTTCCACTTCTTTAACAAGAACAAGATTTGCACAAGGAAAGAATATTGATTTTTCCGGATGCCAGTCTGCTATATCTTGTAGGAATTGTCTTGCGAAGTGGTCATGAGAGAGTATATAGCTACCATACCTATCTAAAATACGATTAGACCTCACAAAAGTATAATCATCAAAGACTGCAGTATTTACAATATCACTTGAAACACTTATGTTGTAAACAGGTACAAATACAGCGTGTTTTATTGTTTTATTATTCAAGGTTACTCCTTATATCCTTTGTTCAACACACTTACAACTATCTGCTTCATGGTTTCCATTTCTTTAGGATTACTTTCTGCAATCAAAATCGTCAAAGCAAAGAGTGTCCCGTTGTCGATTATAGGAAGGCCATCTTTGTATAATATTCCGTTTCTATCTAAGAAATACAAGAAACAACTTGCAGCAATTCTTTTGTTTCCATCAGAGAAAGAGTGATTTTTGGTTATCAAATATAACAACATCGAAGCCTTTTCTTCCAATGTTGGATAAAGTTCTTCCCCTCCGAAAGTTTGATATATTTGATTAACAGAACTTTCAAAACTATCATCTTTAGGGTTTGCAAACACATCACTTGCAAACTCTGATTTCATCTTATTAACGACATTCAAAAACTCATCTGTTGAAATACGCACCACTTCTTTTTGTGTTTGACCTTGATTATCAAGTGTCTTGTGGTCAAAATCATCCAACAAATCTAATCCCAAAGCAAAGTTTTCAAGAAGTTTAGCAACATTTTGAGCTTCGTCTATACTTTCAATTTGATTAGCAAGGCTTCTTGATAATAGACTTACAGTAGTTTTAAGAGCTTCAATTTTCTCTTTTTGAGACTGGAGTTGTTTAGAATTTACAACATAACCTTTAGTAAGATAATCCCTTAACACATTTGTTGCCCAGATTCTAAACTGAGTAGCTTTCTTTGAATTTACCCTGTAGCCAACTGCTATAATCATATCAAGATTGTAGTATTCAAGTTCCCTTGAAACATTTCTGTTGCCTTCTTTTCGAACTGTTCGGAAATTCCGAACAGTTGAATCTTTTGATAGTTCTTTGTCTTCAAATATATGAGAAATATGTTCTGATATATTTGCCTTGCTTGAATCAAACAATTTAACTATCATATCTTGAGTAAGCCAGATTGTATCTTGCTCCAGTTTGACATCAAGAGAAACAGAACCGTTTGTACTTGTATATATTACTATTTCACCTTTGTTTAAATCATTTTCCACTCTTATACTCCCGGTTTATTAAGGTATGTTTGTAATGTAAAATAGCAGAGCTTACATGAACTTTCTTAGATTTGCGTTTTCATTAATTTCTTTGATTAAACTAACTATATTGTTTACATCGTTTGATGAAAATACACCATAGATACTATCAGAATTCATATCTATGAATGGAGATTCAAACAAACTACCCAGATTTAGCATTGTGCCGTTTATTTTCAGGTATGCAATTATCTGTTCTATGAATCTAATCTGATTAACATTAAAGGTGTTTTTATCCAAATACTGTGCAAATACCAGTTCAATTTCAGAACTTTCAAGACCTATAACCTTACGGATGAATTCACCTAATCCTAAATCTCCAACCAGTGCTTTGAATTTGTCCTCTGTACCTACAATATCAGCATTCTCTTTTAGGATTTTCACTAGCTGTTGGAAGTCCAATTCTGTCAAAGGCTTGTTGAACTTCAATTTGTTGATAGCTATTTCATTTTCGTGTTCTTTAAGGAATGCTTTTACCTTCTTCTCGTACTGAACTCTGTCGATATCAACCTCTGGTACACTTCTGTCACTTCCATTTGTTCCTGCTGTTGTTATTTCATCTGTAAAATCAGTATAAACTATCTCTTGTTTCTCATAATCCAAGACATCAACGAGGTTTCTTAATTTTCGTCTGATTTCTTCCAGTTCAAGAATCGTTATACCTTCCCAGTATTCTTCCGTTTGAATATCACATATTAATTCAATATGTTTTTTCACTTGAGGAATAGGAGCTTTGGCTTCTAATAAGTTAGCTAGTATTCTCAACTTCGTTTTATATTTTTCAAATTTATCTAATTCAGATGAGTATAAAGCTAGTTGCATATTAAGAATCAGCAAGTCAAATCTTTTTGTTAATTCATTTCCTTCGCTTATGGTAGTTGGAAGTTTTGCAACGCTGCCTGTAATTGTTGTTAAATCTGTATCTTCAAGGTTATCCCAAATGTTACGGTCAGAAAACTTGTCAACATCTTCCAGGTATCTTCTTACAATAAAGTTATCTCTGTTCATTGTTTTTACAATATTATGAAGACCGTCTTTAATCTCTGTTGAATACTGTTTTAACTTGTCATTATCATCTTTAATATTTTCAGCGAGCGACAATCTCTTAATGAATAACGCTTCATCTAATGATAAGGTATCACCACCATTTGACTTTGGAGGGTTACTGTCAAAATATTCAAAGTTTCCACAAGCATCAAATATGTAGAATTTCTTCTTATGGTCATTAAGCCCAAACAGGTTAGGACACAATCTTGTGCCTCTGCCTATCATCTGAATGAATTTTGTATAAGAACGCACAGGTTTAAAGAACACCAGATTCACTATACCAAGTACATCAACCCCGGTATCCAATTTATCAACGGATATTGCAATAGTAGGTTCTTTTTCGTTTACCGAAAATTCATCAATCAAATTTTGTGCGTATTCGGTTTTATAAGTGATAACTCTTGCAAATTTACCGTTATATTGCTTATAGCTCTTATCAAACCTTTCTGCAATGAAGTCAGCGTGTTTTTGGTTCTGAGCGAATATTATTGTCTTACCTAACTTATTCCCGCCTTGAACCTTAATGCCGTTTACCATTAAGTTTTCAAGAATCTTATCTACAGTATCGGCATTAAACAACCATTTGTTCAGCTTAGCCGAATTTATCGCATCTGGTAAAGTTCCTGTTTCTTCGTCATAGAATAGAGTTTCATATTCATCTTTTTCTTCTTCTGAAAGTTCACTGTACTTAATACCTTCTCTTAAGAATTTTGTAGATGTATCAATCACTTCATACGGAACTAAATATCCTTGCTCAACTGCTTCTTGGTATTCATAACAATCCGTAGGAACACCTTTAGGTAAATCAAAAACCTTGTAGGTATTCTTATCTATACCGTTCTTTGGAGTAGCTGTTAAACCGAGCATCAGTGCATCAAAATAGTTAAATATCTCTCCGTAACGCTTGTAAATACTTCTGTGAGCTTCATCAACAATAATCAAATCAAAATATCCGACAGAATACAATTTCCTATCAGACTTCTTAGCATCAATCAGATTCATCATAGTTTGATATGTTGAAACAACAAATCTGCTATTTGTAACATTGTCATCTGTATCTAATAAATTCACAGGGTTCAAGTCCGGCATTACATTTGCACAAGCCCTTTGAGCCTGCACTACCAAAGGAATTCTATCAGCTAAAAACAAAACTCGCTTTGCCCAGTTGTATCTTGTTAAAATATCAACAATAGAAATCGCAACACGAGTTTTCCCGGTACCTGTTGCCATAACAAGCAGTGACTTCCTGTTTTTGCTTTGGAAGTTTTCGCAAACGCTTTTGATACATCTTTCTTGGTAAGGTCGACCTGCAATATCCTTATTCAAATCAACATTAATCAAATCTCTTTTTGTATCTCGTCTGTTGATTAACCGTTGCAAATCATCTTTTGAATAGAATCCACAGACTTCTCTTGGTGGGTAATTTGTATCATCCCAGATATAATGCTTATAGCCATTAGAGTAGAACATAATAGGTCGTTGACCGAATTTCTTCTCTAAACAATTAGCATATAATTCAGCCTGTTCTCTTCCAACTTTCGCATCACGCATTGTCTTTTTAGCTTCAACAAGTCCGACTGGTTTACCGTTATCTCCCCAAAGTACATAATCAACATACCCCACCCCTGTTGAGTTTGGCATACCTTGAACTTCGTATTCTGTGGCGTTCGCCTGTGATATATCCCATCCAACTTCTTTTAACAATACATCAATGTAGTATTTTCTTGTTTGAGCTTCATTGTAATCATAATCTTTGGAGACTTCACGCTGTTGAGCTTTAATCTGTTTTACCTGCTCCAGAAGTTCCTTGTTCTCTTTTTCTAAATCAGCTTTATTAAGAAGTTCTTGTTCTCTTTTTTCAATCTCTTTCTTTAACCGTTCAATTTCAGCCTGCTCTGGAGGAACTTTTTGGATAAGAGTTTCGTTAAACTTTAAACCTCTTGTTGGCTCAACTTCTGAATAAACAAGATATAACCAGTACAAGAAGTGAAATAATTCTCTTGTTGAATTCATTGCATCCACATCAGAAAGTTGTGTGGTTTCATGGGCTGCAATATTTCCAAGCTTCTTAATAAGGTTCACTTTCGGAATCAATGCTTTATGTATATTCTTTACAAACGAATCTTCATGGAGCAGTGAATTCAATGTTGTGTCATAAGGTAATATTAAGTCTTCATCATTCTTATACATCCAAACAACGGCTTTTTCCAGAGCTTTCCTGTTAATGAGACAAGCATAGGTTGGTTTTGACCAAATACAGCTTTCAGCTTCTTTGGTTAGCTGATATATGTCATTCCATTCAGTTTGTAAGAATTCAAAATTACTCATACTTCACCTGTTGCGTTAATTATAGCACAAAAACCCAAATCTCTTTAACATTTCTTCATGAAATACTTGATTTTTCGTTTAAGAAATGTGAAAATAAAGAGACAGGAGAAATGAGTCCTGTCTCTTTAACCACCTGCTAGATGAAGACTGACGGTGGATTTGGAAGAAATGATAGTCTGTTGAGGGTTCAATTCTGCAGACTATTTTCCTTTTTTGGTGTCAAAGGTATGTTTAATGGTTGTATTTGGATGCTTTTTGGCATAGTCGCTAGAAACGATTTTGCCTGTTTTAGCATCTTGATAAAATGATTTTTTTGCCATTTTTATTTTCTCCTTCCCCTAATTATCTTCAAGACCGTAGCCTAACGGATATCGACCTTACCCTTGATTTTTTAAAACGGAATATCATCATATTTCCAAACATTTATTCGAATTTCCTCAAAATCGCTACAGCCACGCAAATAGCGTTTTGTTGCATTTTCCTTGAGATTAAGATGATTTGCTATCTCTTGAGTGGTAGCAGAATCTCTAGCTGATAGAAAATCCTTTATTGTCTGAACTCTTAATCTGCGTTCGCGTTCTTGACGCTCTTGTTGTGCTTTACGCATCCTTTCACGAGCTTCATCTGTTTGATTACCTTTGCGAACTTCACTGAATTGAGCTTTAGAACTATTGCCTTGCAAAACATCAAGATAATTCTGAGCTGCAACAATTTCTTGTTCTATTCTAGTCTTTTCTTGTTTTAGATTTTCAATATGTGTTTTAACCTGCCGAATCATTTCTGTATTATACATCAGAATTAATCTCCTTATGATATAATAATACTAGCAAGGAGAATAAAATACAATAGAAAGAACTAGAAAGTTTAATAAAACTTTACAATTCGATATTAAACGCCCTTTGAGAAATGGAGTTTAATAAATTATTCATTTGTTCTATAACCAGCTCGTTCTTCTGTTTCTGAGCTTCAACTTTTTCAACGATTTGGGCAAATTTGTTTTGAAGTTCGATTGGTGGAATATATATTGTAAAATTCTGCATTTCTTGTGCGTTGATATTTGCCATTCCAACAATATTCTTGCATTTAAGTTGCAGTATTCTTTTCATGTAATCACTGTTCATAAATGCACTCAAAAACTCTGGATTTGCTTTTTCATTTGTTCTTACTCTTACTAAATATCCTGCAAATGCCATAGGCTCTTCATTTCTAAATACAGCCGTCTTGCCAACAAGTTCTTTACTATTTGTTCTATTAAACAATATGTCACCCTTTTTGACTATATACTTGTCTAATTCATCTGCCTTTAAATCAATATATTTTAAATCATCAAGCGTAATTACTCCACTGTATGTTAAATTGCCCATTCGTAAAATAGGATATGCTCCTTCGCTTCCAGCTTTGCTACTTGTTCCGTATTTTGCTTCTTTGATAATATCTCTAACTGTTCCAGATTTCCAATGTTTTTCATTAATTTCTGGGTTGCCAAACATGTATATGAATGTGGATTTTAGGAACTCGTCAAGTTTGTCATTGGCAAGTTTCTTCTTCTGTCGTATCTCATCTGCTAATCTTAACTTTCTAACAACTTCCTTTTGTTTTTCTATATCTTGTGGGTAGGAAATATTCATTGCTTTAAAAGAAGGAATTTCCAAGTTTCTTTGAGCAGCACCTCTACCTAACGAATATATTTCATCATTACGACTTAATATGCACCAATCTAAATATTCTTGCAATAGTGCGTTTTCATCTTTTGTAGATACAGTTAGTCCACTGTCATTTAGGAATATTTTTTCACTTACATATCTTGTACAAAGCGGAGACATGGCAAAGCGAGAAACAACAACACAATTTTCTCTGTTGTATTTATCCATTTTGAAAGTTTCACCACCACCACCATAAACAGGATATATTGTTCCTTGGTCACGACTCTTTACAACCCTTGTTCCATAGTCAATATTTGCAATATCTTCTAATTTTGCGACTTTTGTTGTCATTATATCATCCCCTCTAATTCTTTCAGCCCTTGTTGAACTTCATCTTCAAGAACTTTTATATCAGCAAGGATGTTCTTTGGCGAATCATAAACAACTTCTTCATATTCAACTTCTTTGTATTTATTGATGGATAAATCATATCCGTTTTGTCTGATTTCATCAGCATCTACAAAGAAGTGCTTTGCTTTTCTATCAGCATTATCTTCATTATGTCTGTTTTTGAAAGACTTGATGATATCCGGGATGTCGTTTTCTTCTATTGGTGTACGGTTGTCATTCAAAGTAAATCCGTCATTTTGCATATCATAGAACCAAACTTTGTCTGTACCACCTTTATTAGTCTTAGTGAATATCAAAATTGCAGTTGAAACTCCTGCGTAAGGTTTGAATACTCCACTTGGCATTGAAATAACTGCTTCAAGTTTTTGGTTATCAATAAGTTTCTTCCTTATAGAGGTATGAGCATTAGATGTTCCGAATAAAACTCCATCAGGAACAATAACACAAGCTCTGCCCCCGGTTTTAAGCATTCTTATCATTAGAGCCAAAAATAGCAGTTCTGTCTTTTTAGTGTTTACTTCTGAAATAATATTCTTTGCAATGGTATCCTCGTTCACTGAACCCTTAAACGGAGGGTTTGCAATAATGCAGGTACAAAACTCTTTGAGTTCTGAAGCATCTTCTGATAACGAATCTTGATAATCAATATTCGGGTTTTGGTGTCCGTGCGACATCATATTCATAGAAGCTATTCTGAGCATTGAATAATCAAAATCAAAACCGTAGAACATATTATTATCGAAGTGTTTCTTCTTATCTGCATCCATAAACATATTCGGATGTTTTTGTTTAAGGTACATAATTGCACAAATCAAAAATCCAGCCGTACCACATGCCGGGTCGCAAACAATATCATCAGGCTGGATATCAGCAAGTTCAACCATCATTTTCCCAATGTGTCTTGGGGTTCTGAATTGTCCATTTACACCTGCTTGAGCAATTTTAGATAAAAGATATTCATACAAATCCCCTTTTGTGTCTAAATCCTTCATCTCTAAAGCACTTATCTTATCAACGGCATCTGCTAGTAGAGAAGGTGATGGAATCATAAAAACGGCATCTTTCATATATTTAGCAAACTTTTCACCACCTAATGTTTTGATGAATGGGAATACATCTTCTTGTATTATTTTGAACATTTCACCGGGTTGAAAATCTTTGAATCTCGACCAACGCATGTTTTGTTGTCTTGGTGTTTCATCAAAAATAGGATTCTCTACCGGCTGACCAGTCAGCAACGCTTTTCTTTCAGCTAAAGTCTGCCTGTCATCGAGTTCTTTAATAAAGAACAAATATGAAATCTGTTCTATAACAGTTAAGGGATTAGAAATTCCATTGCTCCAAAAAGTCTCCCAAAGTTTATCTATCTGTGCTTTTTGCTCTAATATTGTTGCCATTCTATAACTCCTATTTATACACTAATATTACCACAAACAATCCTTTGGCTTATGGATAATATTCTATTTTTCCACCCCTATGTCCGTTTAGAACCAATGCTTTTCCTTTTTTCCAATCATTATAACGAGAATCAAAATCCTTATCCTCTTTTGTTATAATATCTCCAAAGCTATATATTTCTGAAGGCTGAACGCAGACATCTCTTCTGTCATTAAACATGCAAGCTTCAAATAACACAAAATCAAACAAAGCTCCTTCTTTATGATTTTCTCCTATTTTGTGATTATTCTTTCGGATAATTTCTTTAACTCTGTCTTTTGTTTCATTATCCATCAAAGCTCCGAGTATAATACCAACTAATTGAGTAGGTTTATAATAAAATAATCGCTCTTCTTTTGTATATTCAATATGCTTTCCAGTAATCCAAGCTGGTGCAGTATGGAGTAATAATCTAGACTCTTCTTCATATTCCCAACATGTATGTTTTTCTAAACACTTAGCTTCATTTTCATTACAAAAAGCTATTCTTTCATCTTCGCTTTCAAATTTTATATCAGATATTCTTGGCATAAATCTGGATGCATCAATGAGTTGGCATTCTGGAACATAAATCACATCTTTAAATGGAAACCTATCACCTATAATTAAATTTTTCATAGATGTTACTTTATTAAACTCATCTTGATATAAATAACCGTCAAAGTCTTTAAATATAAGACAATATCCTTTGTGCTGAGAAGCATAATGAGACCACATAAGTATATTATCATTGACTTTAGAAAAAGATACCGTATAACTGTGTTCTGGTTTGTATATTTCTATAAATTTCTTAATGCATAGGTCTAAATTGTAAGACCCCAAAGTCCCTGTTTGAGGATATGATAATAACAACGCTTTTTGAAAGTCAAATGTTTTCACATCTTCATAAGTTTTTGGATTATTTTTAACAACAATTTTTGCTAAATCCATAGCTATTTGTGATAATAAATCTTTTGGAAGCTTAACATTTTGCCAAGCCCTTTCAAATAGCCGTTTCCATTTCTCTTCATCAAAATTATAAAGCAAGAAAACTTTGCCGTCATAAGGGTCATTATTTTCTTTCGTGGAAGAAAAATACATTTCCCCATAGCGTAATTCTTTTAGTGATAATTCATTTATTGGGCGATAACGATAATATAACAAGGTACTCTCCTAATAGGTTCAATAATAAGCAGATTCGTTTCAAGTCTAGAAATAAAATTTCTATATTACTCTTTGTTATCAATTAATTTAGGTTTCTTGTTTGCAGGTAAGAAGTTCTCACCAGTTACCACTTTTTGCCCGGTTTCAAGTTCTAACTTTTCTTTAGCTTCTTTTGCAATCTTACCACCTCGTTTGGCTGAGTGTGTATTTTCTTCCATGCCAGTTGCGTTTTCGGATTCTGCAATTTGTCTTGTAGAAAGTTCAGCTAATGCTGTGAAAATCAATTCAGCTTCACTCATGTGGTCTCTTAGGTTTTGGGATTTCAAGCCTTTAAGGTTCTTATGTTCTTTTACACTCAACCCGGACCATTCTTGATGAATAATGTTTGTAAGAATTGCATATTCTTCGCCTTCGGATATCTCATGGTCTTTCCAATAGTCTGTGAGTTTATTTCGGGTTTCTTGCCCAGTCATTCTCTGCTGTATCCACTTATCAGACCTGCCTAACTTCTTATAAGTTTCTCTTGCTCTATCTATGGCAGTTGTTGGGTCTGCCATCTCTTGAACTCGTTCTTGTCCGACTTTGGCTAGCCATTGTTTAATAGGTTCAGCTTTCTTTGAAGGAATTGACTGGATAATTCTAAAAATAGTCTTAATATCAGCGACATCGGTTTTTCTCATCTTTCCGTCATCAGCTTGCATTTTCAACTGGTAACAATTTGTTACCAGTTCATTAAAACCTTCTTTAACAATCCTTCCTTTAAGGACTTTCCAGTATTTTCTTGCACTCTGATAATCTTTCTCTATCAGAATTGCGACAATATCTACAACAGAAAAGTAATAGGTTTCTTTTTCTTCATCATAAATATGTCTGATTCTGTTGCCTTCAAATAATTTTAATTCTTCTGCCATATCCTTCTCTCCCATAAACTCATGCTATACAATCATGTTGCTATTGTCAACTTATTAAACATTCAACGAGAGGCAGCTCACGCCGCCTTGACCGGGTTTTTACTATTTGCATGGTATAACTTTAACCATGAATACCTAAAAATCGTTTCTACCCCGCTCTGGGAGCTGCTTTTGGGTATTACAGTTTAAACTTATCATAGAGTTCATTGTAATACCTTCCTCTTGTATGGTAATAAACCTTTTTGGAAGAACGGCTGAAATGCTCTTTATACCCTATGTCCGAGAACAAATATTGATACTCTGCAATATCAATATTATGCTTATTCACAATTTCTATAATTCTACTTTCTTGCCTATTTAGCTTGACTTCTTTAATATCATGAACATCTTCATAGAAAATATATTGTCTTAACTCGTTTGAGTAGAACTCATCTAACTTCTTATATAACTCACCTCTTGTAAGTAAATTAATAAGCATGGACAAGGTTAGCTCATTACTGTTCTTAGAACCAGTCAATAATTGCGTTATCTTCTTAATATTAACTGTAAATTTATACCTTTGCTCGCATCTTACAACATTCAAATCTTGTAGAAACAATCTCCCTGTTTCTTTCTGGTAGTTTGCTACTGGTAACTGTCTTATTTCTTCTTCTGACAAATGCACATTATCAAGAAAACGCATTTTCGATTTACTATTCATTTCATTTATTTTAGGGTAAAAGGTTGTCCTTCTGTTAGGGTTCTTGCAGTCTACCATATCTTTTCTTGTAAGTGGTGATAAAGTCAAAGTTGTATTCTTAACTCGTGATGTAATAGGGTGTTTTCTATATGGATACTTCACTTTCCATTTTGAAATTGCCTCAATACACTTCCAAGCTGATTCTTCAATAAGAATATTTTTGGTTAGGTCAATCCAAGTAATAACAGCGTTATTTCCTAAAACTTCATATATTTGAATAAGCAGCTCCAGTAAATTTTCTTCGCTTATCATCTCCAGATTATGAATTGGTTTGTTTTCGTTATCTTCAACGCTATCCAGATACAGAGTAGGGGTGAATGTTACTCGAAAATATGTTTTAGAATAGTTTACCGTATAGTTTTCGGGTCTAAAGTGTTTCTTCAGAATAAGGTCAAGTTGAGCTTTCGCTTTGCTGCAATCAAACCCCAGTATTACCTTCTTTGAAATTCTTAATTTATCAACCAAAATATTACCAAACAATTTTCCAAAACTCCTCTCTTAACTTGTCTATCAAACGGACTTCTTTGGGGTGTAGAATAGCTTCCAGTTCCTCATAAATTCTTCTAAATTCAGCCTTCTGGACTTTATCAGTTGGCGAAAAATGTTCACTAATATATTGCTCCAGTTCTTCTTTACTAGGTCGTTCATGTAGTATCAGCAAAATTATTTCTAAGTATTTGGGAACTAAATTCCGAACCCTTTTCCCTTTGAACCGTTGAAGGTAATTGTGTATTTCTGTGTAGTATGATGTTTTCCCCTCATCTTTAGAGTAGTTAAGTATCTGCCGAAATAAATATACTACTGGTTGAACAATAGAGAGTCCGTAGTAATACATGTTTGTCATATTTATAACGGTTTCTGGGTTTGTTTCGCAACTGTAAATTCTTCCAATAGGATTCTGCCCGGATATGGCAACTTCAAACAAAACAGAATTATCAATGCTTCCTTTCATCACGCAGAACTCAATGTCAATATGCTTATCTGTCTTAACATCTTTTGTTATAGGAATAGAAGGTGGATTATTGTACTCTTTTCTATAAGCTTCATTCAGAAAATCTGCATTTTTCATTATGAAATAAAGTTGTTGTTTATCCTGCACATCATCAACAAACATGTATTTGTCATTTATTGTTTTGAACTCTCTTAATTCTTCATACAGTTCACCGTAATGACGAGTAAGTTCAAACTGTACAAACATTTTCATGCCGGTAAACATTGCTAATTGAATAACTCTGTGAAACTGCTCAAAGAATGAAGTTTCATTATCTGGAGCAATCTCACAAATCTTATGGAACACTAGCAACATGTACAAATTCCAATAAATTCTGACATAATCTTCTATGATAAATATTTCCCTATCGTCAAGAGGATTAAATGTCATATCATTTGGTTGAATACCAAAACAAATCTCTCTTAACTTATCTATGTTAAAGTTACAAATAATATTTTCAACTCCAATAATATCAGAATTCCTTTTACTTTTAGCGTTAGCCTTCTTTATGTAATACGAAATAATACTATTTATTAACCCTTCTTTGCACAAGTGAATGAAACTTGTTACCACATCTTCATCAAAGCCTTGTGCATTACTATAGCTTCTAACCACTCTTTCATTTACTAAAGGAAGATGTTTACCATACTTTGCTAAGCTAGATGAAACATCATTGTAAACAATACCTTGTAGCTTTAATATTCTAGATACATTTCCTTTGCTAAAAGCAAGGGATATTCCCCTAAAACTATTAGCAGGATTATGTTTACTTATAATAATATTGTGTTGGTTTAAATTATTAGCGGAAAGAAATATATTATTTATGTTAGGGCAATTATCTACCCTTTTATCAACATATCCTTCTAAGTCGTCTAAATCATCAAACTCTTCGCCAAGAGAGCTAAGCTCCAAACTTTCCATTATTTTTCTTTCACCCTTTAACTTTCCGATTATTACTCCCCAAAGAAAAGGGTGTGGAGTGGCGGAAAGTTCTTAACCACTCCTCTTTAGAATATAATTATTTCTTAAGCTCTACTTCTAATCTAAAATCCTCTTGCATTTGGTGTTGCTCCAATAAACAAGGAATTGAAAATGCCAAGGCTTCGTTTACTATGCTTGATATAGTTGTCTTATTTATTAGTGCAACCCACCATAACTTCGAAGCTAAGAATATTGAAATTTGAGCCTCAAGTTCAACTGCTTGGGAGATATTATCACCTCTCGGTCCAGTATTAATGTAATCAAGATGATTCTTTAGAGAATTTTCAATGAACTTATTACATTCGATATATCCTGTTTTTTCGTACCAATTCATTGTTGTTACCAAACAAGGTAAAAGTTGTAATTTCAGTTTTATCTTGATGTTTGAATTATGCCACATTGCTATTTACCTCCTTCTTTATATTGGTTACGAGCTTAAACTGTTTATATAAAATGCTTCTAACTAGTAAACTAAAAGTAATTCTCTTTAGTCCCTGTGCTTTTATCTCATTAATTGTTTGTCTAATAAGTTCATATTGGTCTTTGGTAAAATGGATAGTTATTCTGTATTTAAATTTCTTGGTTTCAATTACATCAATTACTCTATTTTTGATTTGATTTAAGACAGTATTGGATACAGTTCTGCTGATATAACTTTCATTACAATCAACTTCTCTACACAATGCATGAAACAAATCTTCATCAATTCTTACGCATTTTTTAACTAACTTATTTGATGTTTTTGTGTTGTGTGGCAAGAACAGAGGCTTTATAGTATTTTGCATTAGTTTGAGAATCTTATTATGCTTTTGTAATGAAACTCTTATAAATCTGCCCATTCTAGGGTTTCCATCATTGATGTGTAATGTAACTAATTCTGCTTGAGAACCTTTTCTCTCAAGCATATACGCATATTGAAATCTATCTTTTAATAAATTCATTTTTGCTCTTCCTTTCTGTAGCTATTGCTACCTTATCTAATACATCTTTTAATTTTTGTTGTTTGCCAAGTTCACAGATTGTGTAAACGTATCGAACAAGTCTTTTAACTTCTTCCTCGGGAGAAGTTTCTTCGGCTCTGTGAAGATTAATTGTAAAATTATCTACTTTAATTTCCACTGTTACATACCTCTCTTTCTTTATGTTTTTGAATTCCTGCTTTAATTCTTTCTAATTGAAATTCTGAATATTGTTGTCTTAGACATAGTTTGTATCCTTTCGTTATCTTGTATACTCGGAGTATTGTTGCCTCACAATTCCATTATTCAATTGAATTCCTATTTTGGCTTTAAAAGGTGTTCGTACAGAGCTGAAAAACGACAATACAAAAGGCAAACAAGGTTTTACCAATCGTAAGAAGTTGGTAATTTTTAGTAAGACAATATAGAAAACGCAACATTAAATACATTCAACTGGTGTCAATTTTTCACCAATTGAACTGAATAGAGATTATTTAAACAAAATAAAGGTCGCAAAGTGCGACCTTAGAATTTTAGTTGATAATAATATGTTACCAACTCAGTTGTACGAAATAACCGTACTAATGAACTGTACGATAAATTCGTACACTTGGATTTCAAAACTTTATGGCAAGATAGTGGCAAAATTGTGGCAAAAATTTTCAAGAAAGGTTACTATAAATTTGAAAATCATCAAATACATTCGCTAAATCCTTGCAACTTATAGAAGAAGTCCATAGAAGTATTGATAATACTGGAATATAGCGAATTTATAAAAGTTGCATCACAGAACTTTTCAAGGAGTTTTTTCTTATTTTTGCTGATTTCATCAAAATAACAGAAGGGTCTGTTGTGCTCATAGTGCAGGTTTTGCCCATCTAAAAAAAGGTTCGAGAATATGTTTTTTAACATTTTCCTCTTTTCATGTGTATTTTGTTTCAAATACAAGCTATACAACTGTTTTCCCTGTTCTATAATTTTCTTGCCTTCATCTATAAAACTTTTATCATCAAGCCTGCTCATTTTAATTTGTTCTCTTAAATCTTTAATCTCTTTTTCATAAGATGAATTTTTTTTATCAAACATATCTTGTGAAATTTTGCTCTCAACCAATAAATCAAGCAGTTTTTCCTGATTTGTTTCAATCTTTTTAATCTCTCTTTGTAAATATGCTGCCTTTTCTTTTGTTGCAATCTTCATCTCGGCATAATTTTCATCTAAAAGAGTGTTTAAATAATCACTAAGGGTTTCATCTATTGTAATCCTTTTAATTGCTTCATTAAATTGCTTATCTAAAACACTTTCAGGTGTATATACCATCTTGCATTTGCCGTTATTCCCTGTACAGTGGTAATAAATATGTTTTTTCTTTGCAGTTTCACATGTGATTGTTTTCCCGCATTTAGAACACCTTATTAAACCTTTATACAAATACATATGTTTTTGTATCTTATCCGGCTTATTATCCTTTTTAAATGCATCCTGCACCCTTTTAAATAATGTTTGTGATACTAAAGGTTTATGATGTCCTATCTTGTATTCATTGCAATATTTTACATACCCAACATAACATTTATTTTTTAACATATGCTCTAGTTGTGCAACTGATATTTTAGGACTGCTTGGCAGGTATATATATCCTTCCTTATATAATTTGATCCTTAATGCTCTTAATGAAATATTACCCTTGCCATATAATTCAAATGCTCTTTTAACAAATAATGATTTTGTAACATCAGGGATTGTTGTTCTTTTATCATCTTTTTTAATATATCCGTATGGCACTTGCCCTATAAAATACCCTTCTTCAAATTTTTCGCGTCTGCCTTTCTTTGTTTCTTCACTTAAATTATCTATATAATTTTTTGCAATCAAAACCTTAAATCCATGTTCTAACTTTGCAGATGAGGGTGAATCCTTTGAAATTATTTTATGCTCTTTTACAAGATGAACCGTATATATGCTCTCATCTATAACAACATAATCTTTAAAATTCCTGTATAATCTGTCCGTTTTTTCAACAAGGATATTCACCACATCCTTATTCTTCTTTAAAAACTTCAACATTTCGTTAAATTGTGTCCTGCCTGCTTTCTTTGCACTTTCAGATTCAACAAACTCCCTTACCACATTAATATTGTGTTTTTGGGCATAATCCCTTAATAAATCAAGCTGGGCAGGAATTGAAAACCCCTCTTTTTCCTGATTTTTACTCGATACTCTTGCATATATTACCCCGTTTATTTCATTGTTTGTTGTTGCATTATTTAAAGTTGTATTATTTAAAGTTGTATCCATATTTATCTCCCTTATGATAAAAATTCTTCTGATATATAATACTCATTTCTGTTAAAAATTATTAAAACCCCTGAAATTCAACAATGGAGGGGTGGAGCAGGAAAATACAAAAATCATAAAAAACAATAAACAAAACAAAAAGGCATGGAAATTTATCAGATGAAATTTAAAATTGAATTTGTAAAAAATGAACCAAATTTTAACAATGATATTTCAGGCATATTTCAGCAATCCTTAACCCAGAATACAAACACTACCCATAATAACCTACACCACCTCTTTTCCTTCCCTGCAATATTTTAAAAACCCATAGAGGTTTGTTACTGTTGTATTATACTGTCTTGCAATGACTGTTTTTGGAACCTTTAAATTAATCAGTTTTAAAATATCTTCCTTATACTTATCAAGTTTTGATTTACCCTTACCTTTTGGTCTGCCTAATTTAACTCCGCTTAATTTTTTTGCATGTAATGCTTCCTGTGTCCTTAATGAAATTAAATCTCTTTCAATTTGAGCAACTAAAGCAAATATTGTACTTGCAACGGTTGAAGCTATGTCATTACTTTTGTTTGAAAAATTCTCTTTTATTGAATACAGGATAATACCTTTTGTTTTAGTTATTTCAATAACATTTAAAATTTGTGTTGTTGACCTTGCTATTCTTGAAAGTTCAGGAACAATTAAAACATCATCTTTTTTCATAATGTCTAACAATCTTCCAAGCTCCCTGTTTTTAAAGTTTGTCCTTCCCGATATTTGTTCTTCAATAAATTCAACATTGCCAAGTTTTTTATCATTTGCAAATTTTAATATTTCAAGTTTATTCTTTTCAGTGTTCTGTTCTAAGGTGCTTACCCTTAAATATGCGTATGCTTTTGTGATGTTTGTCATGATATACTGCCTTTCTTCTTCTTTTGTTTTTGTTCCTGTTTTAGATTTATTTTGATTTAGTTTTGTTTTTGTTTTAATACTCTGACGGTAATAACAATGTGTATTGCACAGGCTTTAAATTTGTCATTATCAAATAGAATTTGTAATTGTATGGAATTAAGTCAACCTTATTTAATCTTTGCCTTACAACACATATATGCTCGTCATATTTACCGTTTTTAAAACCTTCCCTGAATATTTCAAACACTCCACTGTTCTTTTTATCCACCCTGATTTCAACAACAAAGAACCCGTCATCTTCTTTTATGCTTGTCTTTATTACAGTTGGAAGATATGAAATAATTAAATCAATAACCCAATATGTATTTAATTTCTTTTGAAAGTCCATTACACCTTCTGTATAAATTAATTCATCACAATAATTTCTTTTGTAAAAGATTTCACTTCCTGTATTTGTGCTGTAAATTTTATCAACTAATGATTTTGTGATTTTAATATCCTGAATACTCTTATTGTCCTGATTTTTGTCATTTTGTTTTTTATATTTCATTACTATTCCTTAATTTTAACCCCTTAATTTGCCTTAAAACCGCTTGGCATAAGCAAATGCGGAATTTTGATATTATTAATTTAGTATGCTGTCTGATAAATGTCCAGGCTTTAGGTTTAAATTTTTCCCAAGGTAAAAATGACCATTTTTGCTTAATGGTTTATTGAATGTGCAAACCCTGTTTAATATCCGGCTGCGTTTGAATATTTATTGCATGAATTTCAAAAGTCAAAGTTGAAGCAAAATCAAAATTAATCCTGAAACAAAATTAAATTTAAAACCCCATCCCAAACTTTTATTAAAATGTAGATTGTTTTAAAGTAAAGGAGATTTAAAGATGAACTTAGAACACATTAATAATTTAATTCAGGAAGAAAAAGACAGGCACCAAAGAGCATTGAATAAGATTGAATCTGATAAATGTTCGGAAAATGAGCGTTATCAAAGACAGATGGAATATTTAAACCGTCAAAAACAAACCGCTAAAGCATTAAACACAAATGAAGCATACTCTGAAATTAAGTTACTGTTAGAAAAGTTTAATGAAGTGTTAAAGGATACGGGAATTATATAAACCTCATTTTCATAATACCTCATTCGTTCTTCTTCTTTTAGCTCAATAATATAATCTTTGCCTGAAATAGCCTCCTTAATTACCATCTGTTATTTCGGGCTTTTTTTAATCTTTAATTTTGTTTAAACGTCTGGGTGTGATGTATCAATGCAACTGTTATTTATTGACACTAAAAAATGAAGCAGTCCTTATCTTTTATATAACTGCTTCATTTGTTTATTGCCTTGAAATTTGATTGTTGAAAGGTTATTGAAAGGCTATTTAAAGTTTTAGTTTGAATTTTAAAACTGCTTAAATCCTGTTTCTTTTCTTTATGTTGCATTTGCAATCAATGTATGGGCATTTTTCACCTATACCCCTGCCTTTATCATCTTTTATCTTTTTAATGTTTAAAATACTTCCTGTTACATATTCAACATCAAAGTTATGTATTTTAGATAACTTTTCAACCCTTTTAAAATATTTTCTTTGCTTGTTGTAATTTTCTAAAATTAATACAACCATTGCCTTTTTACCTGTCATTTTTTGATAATGCAATGCCTGTCCGATACTTTCAGCCCATCGCTTGTTCCTCGCGTTTAACGGGCACGGGTCAAACTCATCGTTTGCCCCTATCGCCCTCAGCTGCGGTACGCTTATTTGCAAAATCAAATTCTATTGCATGGTAATCAGCTAAACAATCTACCCTTGTCTTGTCTTTATTTTCGTATTCCTCAACTCCTCTGTGTGCTGAACACCATGCATGTTGATATGAACTCTCGCTGTGCTTATGCTTTGTATATTTAAACCCCGATTTTGTGTAACCGTATTCAAATGATGAAGCAAACGCAGGTGTGAACACTGCGTTTGCTAAAGTTAAGAAAAATATTAAGAGTGTGCTTTTAAATGATTTCATCAATAAAAAAGCCTTAAATTTATTTATTTTTTAATTTTTTCCCACAATTTGGGTAAAATTTTGTATCTGCATTATTTTTAGTTTTGCAATCAGGGCAATAGACAATTTTGTAAGATTTTTAAAGTATATTAAAAATAATGAAATGCATATACCTAAAAGCAAAAAACCAATGTTTTCAATTTTTGTTAAATTCCAAATAGGATATATATTTGCTAAATAAGCAATAATACTTGCTTTAGATATGCAAAACGAATAAAGCAAGTCTACAATGTTATAAATTAAAAGGCAAAGATAAACGTTGCTTATCTTAGTTGTTTTATGTTCTTTTAATGTGTAATTGTTCTTGTTGCGCTTTCAACAAGTGATTTTGACAAAAATAAATTTGTTCTTAACCAATATACTTGAGCAAATGCAATGGGTAATACTGCTAAAATAATGCCCGCCAAAAATTCTACAGACAGCACAAGATCAAAAATAAGCTTAACAGAACTTAAATTGCTAATTAAAGTAAAGAGGGTAAAAACATTAATAAAGACCATAATTGCTTTTTTGCTTGATATTATTTCATACATTTTATTCCCCTTAAACCGCAAGTTGTCTTATATTGCTTGTTGTTTTGCATTAACAAGTATTTTTGCAAATTTTTCTACTTCACTGCCACCAGAATATTTTTCTATAATTTGCTCTTTGTTATGTGCCTTTATAGAGAGAATACGAAAACGTGTCACAAAAAATAAAATAATAAAAATTATAGTGACAATTGAAGCAATGATCGATATATTTGTTGCATAATCGTCGGGTAATATGTACATTAGATTATAACCAATCAAACCAAGCATAGCTGTGATTATAGTTAAAACTATAAATATCGGGTGCGATTTATAACTGATTTCAATTGAACTTATATCCTTTAAAAAGATATATATAGCATACTTGCCACCAATTTTCTTATGTGACTGATAAACATAATCTCTTGTTAAAGTTAATGAACCAAAATATCTGGGTTCATCTGTTGAATTATTATCTACTGCTTTGTATTTACACCCGCATTCACCACAAAATAATTCATCATCATTAAGTTTGTTACCACATTTTGTGCATGTTCTTTCCTCTGCCATCCTTATATCCCCTTGTTCTGTACTTCCCACACAATTATCCCTGAAACAAAATTATTTGTCTACATATATCAAGAATTATTAAGTATGTTTTATTCGTCATTATGTAGTGTTTTATTGTTTAAATTTCATTGAAAATTACTTTAAATAAGGGGCTATTCAATGGATAATTTAGGTGATAAAATTCGTAAAATGAGGAAAGCAAGAGGATTAACACAGGAAAAACTTGCTGAATTAATAGGTATTGATAATAAACATTTATCAAGAATTGAAATAGGAAAACATATGCCTACTTATTCTGTTTTAAAAAAACTTGCTAAAACTCTTGATTTTGATATATATAATATTGAAGAAATGAAAGTTGAAGATAAAACCTCTGATAAAATATTTTTAAAATCATTAAAAATATTACACTCCGCTAAATCTGATGAAGAAAAGAAATATTATCTTGAAGCATTGCAATTTGCACAGAAGGGGTTAAAGTTGAATAAAACAGATAAGGCAGAGGGTAAATAAATTCATGATTTAATACATGAATTTATAATTGTTTCATGATTGATTTTGTTGTTGAATTTGTTGTTAAAAATGAACCAGTTTGTTGCAATGATTTTAAACCCTGTCTAACACCCCTTGAAATGTCAGCTATATGTGTTATACTATAAATGTACAACCTAGAGATTTCTACCTACGATTTTATCGTACAGTGCTCTAGGTTTTTGGTTTTTTAATGCTTCATTGTATACAAAAAGAAAATTTGACGTGTCTTTTAAAATTGTCCTGTCATTACATGGCAGATAACTCAAAACTTCCATAATATTATTGTATTCACCTAAAAGTGCTTTTGGGTTTTTAAATATCGGCTCATGGTGGAATATCCTGTTTCTTAACTGTCTTATTGATCGTAATTTTATTGAAACCAAATGAATGTGCTGTTTGTTGTCTGCCGGAAAATTAACAAACACGCTGCTAAACCTGTTTTTCTTTGTCCACAAGATTGAATTATATTTCTTTGAACATAACCCGGTCCAAAATCCTAAACTTAAATTTGCAATAACCTTGCCTGTTGTAAAATTTCTTGAAGAATATGAATTTTTAATCTCGTTATATGCCCTGATTAATTTTAAATGCTCATTCTCAAGCAATAAACTGCGTTTTTGTACCTCATCTTCAATCCAGTTTGCTGAAACATTTGTTTTAAGCATTGTATCAATGGCATTCCTTAATGTCACCTCCAATATTGACAGTTCGGGATACAATGCCTGTGATACCTTAATATTATTTTTATACCGTTCTATAACAATATCAAGTGTATCATTTTCATTATAGATAAAAGATTTTAATCTTTCTGCACCTATTGTAGAACCGTATTTTTTGATTTCTTCTTCTGCAATTACCATATTTGTATTATATGAAAAACCAATCCTTTAAACAAAATATTTATTTTAGCTTTAGCATACTGCTGATATCTGCTATGAATTATGTTATACTGTGAATAGACACCCCGGTGACTTCCATTAAGTTGAGTTTCTGGGGTTATTGTTTTTGATTTTTAAATTATCCCCTCCCCTCTACCGTTTTAACAAACCTTAAATTCTTTGCCTGAAATTTGTATAAGATTAAATATTAAACTCCTGTTAAAATTCCCATGACTGCTGTTACATTTACCATCTACTTTATTTCTTTAAGAGAAATATTTTTAAAGCATTAAAAATGGGCATTTAAGCCCATTTTGTATTTTCAGGGTGTATAATTTTACCCTGTTTCGGTTGTATTCTGATTACAACCTTGTTAAAAGCTTTCGTCTACTCTTCTGTGTGCAGTTTGTTCTATGTGTTTTGCCGCGTCTTCCTGAAGTATATATAAGCCATCATTCCATGGTTTATATAAATATCGTTTTTCATTAATTTTTACAAAATTAATAATTGCTTCTTTATTAACCTTAATTATTACAAATTCATTATCAATTTCAAAATTAATTAAACCGATTTTTTGAAGTTCCTGCATGGAATTTTCAACATCTTCTGCCTTAATGCCTATGTGATATGCAATTTCTTCAAATGAACTCCCGAATTTGCCATCAATCAACAATTTATTGGTGTCCGCATGTTGATTTTCTGTCAGTATCCTCTCTAAAACAGTTGCTTTTACAAGACCAAGTGCCTTTAAAAGGCTGTATGCTGTCATCAGATAACCAAGTGTCCGTATCAGTTTGTTAAAACTCATCATTTATCTCTCCTTTGAAAATTAACCTCAATAATGTTGTTAACCATCCCGACAAATTTCCCTTGCCGCTTTTTTACTCTTCGAGCCAAATAATCTTTAAATTTTCTGATTGTATAGTATAAAGCACTGGGTTTTGCGTTTGGACATTCTCTTTTAAAATGTTCTTTTACAGCACGCAAATTTTCACCGCACGTGGTAAAAATTGCTTCCATACCTGCATCAAAAATGTATTTGTGGATATCTGAACCTTCATCCTTAAACTTCCTCATTATTAAACTCCTTTCCAGATATGCTGCACACGCTCTCGCCCACAATATCATATGGGCAGTCAAATACATCTTGAAGGGTAGCTGACAATAGAGTTATTGGATAAATTTTTGAGTGAGATAATTGATGAATGAGATATTAAGTGTTAAAAATACTATAAAAGAAATTGTAAATCAGTTGCATAAAAATTATTGGCAAAAATTATATAACTATATGTAAAATAATAATCATATAAAGTGAAACTTTACACCTTGCTTATTCTTACCATGACGGGTAATATGGTTAAAAGAGTTATATTTTTAAGGAGTGTTTCGTGCAGCATTTTTTCACTAACTCAAGAACAGGGCTGAAGATAATAGAATCAAATGAAGCTGAGCTTAGTATAATGAATTCTCTTGGCGAAGATTATAAAAATTATTCCGAAATGTCTAATCAGGACAGAGCTTTTTTAAATACTCTTCTGCTTAGGAAACAACCAAAGAAAGTATTGGAACTTGGCGTTTCTATGGGCGGCTCTTCGGTTATGATTTTGAATGCAATAAAAAATATACAGGATTCTATGCTTTATTCCTGTGACTATAATGAAAAACATTACAGGATTAAAGATAAAAATACAGGGTTTTATGTAGACAATTTTCCTGAACTGAAAAACAAGTGGAAACTTTATTGCGGCGGTTTTGCGCTTAACTATTTAGACATAATTGGTGCTGATATAGACTTCTGCCTGATTGATACGGTGCATAGTAATCCCGGCGAAATTCTTGATGTTTTAATGGTATTACCATATTTGAAAAAAGATGCAATAATTGTTTTCCATGACACGAATTTGCACCTCAGAACTGACATTGAATCGGATCAAATAACAAATTCCTTATTAATGAGTGTAATAAAAGGTGAAAAATTAATTCCTGCAAATAAACCATATACAAGCAGTTATGGTCCTTGTTTTCCTAATATTGGTGCAATTCAGGTGAATGACAGTACTTTTGATTTCATATATGAAATTTTTAATATTTTAACCATAAGATGGTCATATATGCCTAGTGATAATGATATTGAACAATTTACCAATTTTCTTCAAAAATTTTATGGTGAAAATTATGTTGAGTATTTTAGGGCTGTTGTTGAAAGACAAAGATTGTATTGTGCAAAACAAAGAAAATCCAGTATTTCTCAACGTTTAAAAAAATTCTGTAAAAAATTAGTTAAATAAACCGGGTCAAATGTAACACTCGGATACGGGGAAGATAATTATGCTGCTATAGTTTACCCTATTTTCATTACTTTGTTTATGGTATTTTTTATATGGAAGTATTAATTTTTAAGGAAAATTATGAGCATCAGCGGTCTTTTTTCTAAACTGTATAAGAAATACAACAACACCAATCTTGTTTTAAGGATTACAGCGGGCATAATTTTCGGTGTTTTGGCTGCTCTGTTTTTCCCTGAACTAAAACTTATAAGAATGATGGGAGAGCTTTTTATTGGTGCACTTAAAGGCATTGCTCCGATTCTTGTATTTATATTAATTATTAGTTCTTTATCACAAGAAAAGGTTAGGCGCGATGGGCGTTTTAATGTCATTGTCCTTCTTTATATGGTATCGACTTTTCTTGCTTCCTGCACTGCGGTTTTAGGAAGTTTTCTTTTTCCGACCGGGATAACATTATCTGTCCAGAGCATTGAGACTGCAAGTGCTCCCGCTAATTTAAGCGAAATTTTACATAATCTTTTGGTAAACATAGTTTCAAACCCTGTTAGCTCTATTATGTCGGGAAATTATTTAGGAATATTATTTTGGGCTGTTATTTTTGGCTTTACTATGAAAAATATTGCAGCACCAGCAAGCAAGAATTTTTTGTCCGACATTGCCGAATGCACTTCAAAGGTGGTATCTAAAATTATCAATTTTGCGCCGTTTGGTATTATGGGACTTGTTTTTCAGGCTGTTTCGACGAGCGGCATGCAAATTTTTAGTGAGTATGGTAAACTTGTACTCCTTTTAGCATTTTGTATGCTTTTTGTTTATTTTGTTTCAAATGCCGTCATTGTATTTATAGTAACAAGACAAAATCCGTACCCGCTTATATTTACTTGTCTTAAAGAGAGTGGCGTTATGGCATTTTTTACAAGAAGTTCTGCTGCCAATATTCCTGTAAATATGGCGCTATGCGAAAAGCTTGGACTTGATAAGGATATATATTCTATCTCTATTCCTCTTGGGGCAACGATAAATATGAGCGGAGCTGCTGTTACTATCACCGTTATGACTCTTGCTGCCGTGCATACTTTGGGTATCGATGTGAGCGTAGCAACGGCAGTGATTCTTGGCGTATTAGCGTCTTTTGCCGCTTGCGGTGCATCAGGCGTTGCCGGTGGTTCATTGCTATTAATCCCTCTTGCCTGCTCATTATTTGGCATTTCAAATGATGTTGCTATTCAGGTTGTTGGGATAGGCTTTATAATTGGTGTGATTCAAGATAGCCTTGAGACGGCATTAAATTCTTCTTCTGATGTTGTTTTCACTGCAGCTGCCGAGTATAGAAAAATAAGAAAAGAAGCATTATGAAAATAGTTTGTTTATAAGAAGCGCAACGTATTTTTGTATTCATTTTAAAAAATTTTGGTGCAGCAGGAAGAATCTTATTGATTTGCCATTATGACTTCTTTTTATATTCAAGGTGTATATTTATAGCCAATAAATACTTATATTATCGGAATTTTTCTTGTGTCAATATAAAAGCCCTGCTTAAAGCAGGGCTGAATGGTTTATAAATTTTTGTAAGAATTTTTTATTTTTTATCGCTGTTTAAAATAGTATATGCTGCGTCCCAGCCGGACATTGCTCCTCGCGTTTTAAATTTTGAAATTTGCGAAACGCTGTTTTTTCTATATTTAGCAAGCTCTTTTTGGGATTTATTGTAAAGTTTCTTATTGTCCTTTCTTTGTGCGGTTATATTGTCAGCGTATACAAGGAAATTTTTATATTCATTGCAGCTATATCCTGCTTTTGCCTTGTCAGGATAAGCATAAACGGTGTAATCATATATATTCATTGCCCTGTCTGCATTTGCAGGTTTTCCTAATACCGCATTCCAGGCTGTTTGTGTTTGTCTTGTTAATACAACTATTGCAGCAAGCGGATTGTAGCCGGCATTTGCCATTAAATTAACAGCAATTACATCTGCCTCTTTGTCTGCCTTTGTTTGTGCATAGCTTTTAACTAAATTGCCCGCAGTAGTGTTTGAAGAATTTAAGGAATTTTGCCCCACAACAGAAGAAATTAATTTGTCTTTTGAGGCGTTTCCTGTAATAATATTTCCTACTGCATTTGCTATTACGGCGGCAGTTTCGTTATCATTTTTTGCAAACTGCAATTCATCTTTTGCGATACTTATTGTTCTATCCTGTGCAAAGGTTGAATTATCCGGTATTTTTGAAGTGGCTTCAAATTTAATTTTTGCAGTAATGCCATTTTTTGTAAGCAAGGTTTCGCCTATGGTTTGGAGCTTTGTCTCAGGACTATAAGCGGCCGCATAAGTTTGCATTGCAAAAGTTATTATGCAAAATAATGTTAATAAAATTTTTTTCATATCTCTCCTCCTTGATTTCACGTTAATTATAAGGAAAAAATATGAGAAATGTCAATGCAGGATTAAAAGTTGACAATGCCGTTGATTCGTTTTAAAATTTTTATATAAATTTTGGCTATTCATAGTCATTATTCCCGGATCGTCTAATGGTAGGACAGATGACTCTGGATCATCTAATCGTGGTTCGAATCCATGTCCGGGAGTTTTTTGAAATATATTTTTGCAGTTATGTGTTTTTTATATTAAATGATTTTAGCATTTCGGTGTATTTGCCATTTAATCTTGTTGCTAAATCGCTTTTTGAAATATTCCCGTCTGAATTAAGGTCTAATGCGGAGTTTGCCTTATAGGCCCAGCTTAATTTTCCTGTTTTTGAGCACAGTACTTCGCTTTTTGCTGCTGCAGGAAGAAAACATATAGCATATAGGCTTCCTGCGTCAATTTTGTCATCTTTTGAATAGCCGCTCATCAGTTTGGATTTTACCATAATATCAGCAACGACATCCAGCTGTTTTACTGCTGACATATTGGCAACACTGGAGGATGAATATCCATTTGCACTTAATGTGGATGGCATAAACTGTATCAAACCTACTGCCCCGGAGCTGTTTTTTGCATTAGGACTTATTTGCGATTCGCTGTACATCATTGCAAGTAAATCATTAACATTACAATTTATTTTCGCTGCCGTGCTTTCACATTTTTTACTAAACCCTTCTCCGAGTTTAGCGTCTAGTTTTTGCGCCAATGCCTTGGGGATTGATTCTCCGTTGTATTTAATATTTGCCTCAGGTGAATCTGTTTTTTGTGCAACTGGCTCAAGTATACTTATTGAATTTAAACTTGCAGTGGAATTTGAAATAGTATTTATCATATTTAACATCTGGATATTTATATTGCACATATTATCTCTGCATGCTCGTATATTTCTTCTTGTTATAATTATTTGCTGGTTAATAGAGCTTAGCTTTGAGTTTAAGCTTTTTGTATTTTTTTTATCTTTTTTGTATTTTGCAATTTCATTTTTTAAATCCCGGCATTCTTTTTGAAGGGAGATTAATTCTTCTTGCTCCTTAAAATATTCGTTCTGTTCTTCAAGAAATTCCATTCGAAGTGAGTCTATTTTATCTTTTTGTCCGTCTTCCTTGGTGTCTGCAGCAGTTTTAATTTCAAGGAATTCATCCTCGTTTGTTTTTTCTGTTTGTTTTAATGCTGCGGTTTGGACACTCTCTGTGCTTTTTGGAGCAGTTATCTTGATATTTTGAGTATTTCCGCTTATATTATCAATTTCTCTGAGCATAATTTTATCCTTCCTTGTGTATTTATTCGGCATTAGAAGGTATTAACTTGAATTATGTTAATAAAAATTTACATATAATTACCTTTTTAAATTATTCTATGATACTTTTCATCTCTACATTGATATCGTTTTGGATGAGATTACCGTTTAGCTTAACTCTGAAATAATTGGTTTCTATTGTTTTTGCGTCAATCGGCGGAATCTTTTCAAGCTTTGTCTTATAATTTTTAAAGGTATTTTCAGGTTTAAACAAAAATTTCATTACAAATGATATTGGTATAAAAAATATTTTTATACCTTTTTGAGCTGCAGAGTTGTATTTGCCAAAAAGCATTAGGTCTGCAGTTCCGTTTAATATGTCGTAATTTCCCTCAATTAACAGTGCGAGATATCTTTGTTTTGAGGTTAATTTTATATCTTTTAGTCTGTAGTTATCCATATACAGGCTGCCTGTTATATCAGAACTTAGATTCTGTTTATTTCTTCCTTTGATATTTATTATGTCTGATATTTTGAATTTTTTATTATTATGTCTAAATAAAAATTCTTTGGTACCGATTTTGGGCAGATAACCATCGTTTATTTTGAATGTCACATAAGCCTGAATATCTTCAAGTTTATTGTGGGTATTTATATTGAGAGTGCCGTCTGCTGTGCCCTCCACTTGTCCAGGTAAGTTAAAAAGCAATGCTGCTGCAATATTAGAGTTTACATTTTTCGCAAAGAAATCAATCTCGGAGTTTTTATGTTTGAAGTCATATTGGCCGTTTGCAGATAAGGTGCCTTGCGCAAAGGCTATTTTGGATGTTGAAAATTTAAATATATCATTTTTTAAACTGCCAATTAGTTTTACATCTTTTAGTATGACGTTATCATATATAATACTTCCGGCTGTCACCGTCCAGTTGTCAATTGCAATATCTATATTTCTTACCTTTGATGCCAATTTTCTTAAGCGATGGCGTTTTGCATTTTTACGTGGAAGAAAATTTTTACCCGAGCGTTTTTTTCTGAATTTGTATTTGTCAAGAAAAAGGTCCATATCATAGATAACGACCCTTTTATCCATTTCATCCAGTTTGTTTTTTGCTCGCAGTTTACATCTAAAGGCTTCTCTTCTGTATGTTCCGTTTGCAAGAATATTTATAAAATTTTTGTCAGCATTTATTTCTGCTTTTTCAACATAAAAATCTTTGTGTGTAAAATCTTTTATTGCAAAATTTCCAGTTACTATATTTTCAGGAAAATCATAGTAAATATCGCCCTTATAGCTTCCCCCTGCAATGTATCTGTTAAAAGAGCCGGTAGTAGAGGCTGGCGCCCAGCCGTTTGTTTTTATCGCCAAATACTTTGGTTGAAAATGATTTTTGATTTTTACAAACTTGGCGTCGCCATTTAAAATTAGGAAATTTCTCTCATTTTCAACGGTTGAATAGTTGTAATTTGTGATGTATAAATTACTGCCGTCTTTTAGTGTTTCTATATAAATTTTTCTATCTTTATCTCTTAGGCCAAAATAAGCACCTTTATAGAAAATATCAGAGCCTTTTTTTAGATTTATTGTATAATTTATGCCATTCTTTTTATTTTTAACATCGTAATCAACCTTTATGCTTGCAGAATTTTGTATTTGAAAATTTGGCATAAATTTTACAACTTTTTGAGTGACATTTGAATATACGCTTCCTTTTGATTCTCTTTTATCTAATAAAAAATTATTTATTTCAAAATTATGATAAACTTTTTCGCCTCCAAGTGTGCCAATAGCTTCTGACTTTACATTTTTTCCATCAAAACGGAACACTTCTCTGTCAAAATGAGCCGGTACATTAGGAAGGAGCGATATATCCGTTGTGCCGTTTAGGTTGTCTGCAATCAATACGCCGAATACAAGGAGGTTTGCTGTTTTATTTTTTTTAATTTTGAAGTGGCCTTCTGCATCTGCCTTATATTCTTTAAAGATGGCAAACCTTTTTCTTGATATTATTTTGCCCTTAAAATCTATTTGTTTGCCGCCTGTGGATTTTAAAATATTTAAATCATTGATTTTTGCTTCAAAAACATTGTCAAGATATATTTCACCCTTTGCTATATGCATTTGTGGGAGTTTTGCCGGGTCAAATCTTTGTTTGCTGTTTTTATTTTTCTTTAGATTATTGCTGTTAAAATATAAGTAATCTGCATTTAAATTTTTAATCCCTCCTAAGCCTATTCTGCCGCTGACACTTTTAAAGATTGCAGCATCTTTTTCTTCTGTTCCTTTGAATGAAATTTTGTCCGCTTTTACATCAAGAAAAAGCCCCGGGTTTGATGAAAATTTAAGGTTGTCAATGAGAATTACTGTGTGAAATTTTTCATTTGCATACTTTTGGATTTTTATGGCTGTGTTTGGAGAATTTAAGACCCCAGGTAAAATAAAGAGTGCACCGAAATATAATCCGGATAAAACCAGTATTGCAAGACAAAAAATTGATATTAAGATTATTTTTATTTTTTTCATTAGAATTAAGTTTCAATGTTTATTGATATTTAATTGTAATTTAAAATGATGAATTCTTCCATAACTCCGAGTGGTTAGATTTATTTATAACTATCACACTCAATAAAAAGTCTGCCGTCTGAATTTTCGATAATAGGCTCATAGCACCCGTTTTTATATGTTTCATCACAAACAAATGTATAGTCTATATTTCTCTCCTGTAGTTTTATAATGTAGCTTGTATCAGAGCTTCTTTTATCCTGGTTTTCATAAAGTTTTACTGTTTTTGTAATTCTACCAAGGTATTTGGATGTTTTTCTGGTACTTTTAAGTGTGGCATGGAAGTTTTCATACAAGACGATTAAACTATTTGCCACTATAATTATTAAAATAAAAATGCTAAGTTTCTTTCTTTTGCTATTTTTGCCGGCCTCTAAAAATGAAAAATATCCTACAATGACAGGTAAAAGCCAGAGCCATGGCACATATCTTGCCCACCAGGCCTCAGGATTAATAATAACGGCAATAAGGCATTCTGCCATTAAAAATATGAATATTTTCTTTAAATTTTTATCTTTGAACCTCAGCCCGAACATAAGTGTTGCCACAACAAGAATAATGGCACTCCAAAAGTGGCCAAATCCGCCTATTCTAACGTCTGCGTCTGAAAATAATTTCTTGTTTGCAATCTTAAGGGGAACTTTGAATTTTGGAGTTGAATCTGATGTTAAATTTGTTTCTTTTCCGAAAGTTGAATAAAAAAGCTTATAGATTAAATCCTTGTGTCTTATTACCTCCGGCGTGTTCATTTCTATAATTTCTATCTTTTTTTGTCCCATAACGGGGTAAAATATATGACCGCCTGTTTTTATGTTTGAAAGGTATGGGTTAATTCCTGAGAGCATTATGAGTATGACAAATATACTTAGAGCAGGCATGAAAAATTTTGTCACCATTTCTTTATTTTTGGTCACAAAAAGATATATGAGCCAGATTAATAAAATCAGGAATGCATAAGGAAGCCCGGACATTTTTATGTTTGAAAAGATTACAAGATTTATTACTAGACTTAATGTATGCAGTTTTTTAGATAAATCTATCTCTATATTTATCATTGAAAAGATTATATTTACAAAGGCAAGATACATAAGCCCGTCAACATAGTAGGTTGCAATTTGGCATATTACGACAGGATTTAGGATTATCAAAGCTGATGTAAAAATGTTTAGCTTTAAATTTTTTTTGTAAATATTATTAAGCGTAACAAGGGAGTGGATGAAGGTTAGAAGTGCAAAAATGTAGTTGATTATTTTTCCTGTTTCGATTTTTTGGGTGAGGGCATAAATGTTTGCTGCCATAATTTCTGAAAATTTAGTGTAATGCTCCACCCAAATTAGCCCTCCGCTAGCCGCAAAATGATTGTTGAATATGTTTTTAGAAAAATCATAAATATTATCATAAACAGGGTTCCAGCCGTTTTTTAAAAATATGATTGCCGTCTGGTGGTACCACCTGCCATCCCAGCTTTTATCAATTAAGATGTATGAGATAAATCCTGTGATAATTAATGTTAGAAGTGCTATAAATACTGTTTTTAAAATGGCTGTCCTATTGAAACCGTTTTTATTTAGCAAATAGATAATGTATATTATGAAAAAAGCCAAAGAAATTATAGTATATAGCGGGGAGATTGTAAGATGAAAAATAAAGCCCGTAAAGCTCAAGAAAAATAATAGAAAAATACTAGCAAGGGATGAAAAATAAACGCTTTTTAATAATGATATTATTTTATTGTTCATTAAAGAATATCCTATGATTTAACATATTGTAATTATTGTAATTATAAACATATACAATAGCGCTGATATTTGTATATGTTTATCTGAATAAAAAAGCTCAGAGGGGTCATCATTATTATTCTCTTTATGTAAAAGAAATATGAGCCTAAAAATAATATAAACGAGCGGAAAAACACTAAGATAAAGATATTCTGTTTGCATAGCGTCTTTTTGCTCTCTGTTTATGGTATAAAAGGTATAAAAGGCTATAAAAAGTGCAGCTGAGAGCTGAATGTAGTTTTCTAATATTTTTCTGTTATATTTTGATAATACCTCTCTTGTATCGTTTGTTTTAAGATTAATTTCAAGCATTCTTTTGTAAAATCCAAAAAATGTGGATGCAAAGAAGGTTGCAAGAATTAAATAAACGGATGGAAGTACTGAAATTGCAAAACATCCCGCTAAAACCCTTAATATAAATCCAAAGGTAATACAGCCTATATCAAGTATTGGTATTTGCTTTAAGCGTTTTGTGTAGAGATAGTTAATAAAAATATAAAGGCATATGATTGCAAAACATTTAATGCCCAGAGGATAAATTATAATAAAACTTAACAAAAACATAATGATGGATAAAAAATGCGCAGTGTGCATTTTTACCTGGCCGCTTGGAATTGGGCGAAATTTCTTTTTTGGATGATTTTTATCTTTTAGTGCATCAGCTAAATCGTTTCTTATATATACACCTGAAGCACAGAGGGAAAAAGCTATAAATACAAGGAAGGCATTTAATATAAGGCTTGGCTCTTTAAAACTTAATGAAAAAATTAATGGTATAAAAACGACCGCATTTTTTATCCATTGTTTTAT
The DNA here is from genome assembly GCA_910583725.1 of uncultured Vampirovibrio sp. Classification (GTDB taxonomy): domain Bacteria; phylum Cyanobacteriota; class Vampirovibrionia; order Gastranaerophilales; family Gastranaerophilaceae; genus MGBC122484. The sequence continues at coordinate 42,448 of CAJTXZ010000003.1, read as the reverse complement.
TCTGATTAATTTTAAATATTTATTCATCTGTTTTATCCTAACATTTTTTCTCATTTTTTCCTAAAATGTAAACTTGTCTCTTGTTTACTTTTATCTTTCAAGGAGTATTATAAAAATTGAGGAGTGAATGACATTATGTATAATCCAAAATCAAACGATGCTGATGAATTTATTTGCCACAGCGAGGTTTTAGCATCTCTTGAGTATGCAGACAAAAACAAGAATAATATTAAACTTGTTGATGAAATATTAAAAAAAGCACGCCTTAAAAAAGGCTTAAGCCATAGGGAAGCTGCAGTTTTATTGGATTGCAATATTCCTGAAAAGGTTGAAGAAATTTATGCACTCGCCCGTGAAATCAAAAATGACTATTACGGCAACCGTATTGTGCTTTTTGCTCCATTATACCTTTCTAATTATTGCGTAAATGGCTGTGTATACTGTCCTTATCATTATGTCAATAAAAATATTCCAAGAATTAAACTGACACAGGAACAAATTCGCCGCGAAACTGAGGCTCTGCAGGATTTAGGGCATAAAAGAATAGCAATTGAAGCGGGCGAAGACCCAGTCAACAATCCTATTGAATATATTTTAGAATCCATTAAGACGATTTATTCTGTAAAGCACAAAAACGGTTCTATTCGCCGTGTGAATGTGAATATTGCGGCAACAACCGTTGAAAATTATAAAAAGCTTCATGAAGCAGGAATAGGTACCTATATTTTGTTTCAGGAAACTTACAATAAGGAAAGTTATGAAAGGCTACATCCTACAGGCCCTAAGCATAATTATAAATATCATACAGAGGCTATGGACAGGGCAATGCAGGCAGGAATTGATGATGTAAGCCTTGGCGTTTTATTTGGGCTTGAACTATACAGATATGAATTTTCAGCCCTTTTAATGCATTCTGAGCACCTTGAGGCTGCATACGGCGTAGGCCCTCATGCTATCAGTGTTCCAAGAATCAAGAAGGCTGATGATATTGACCCAAGCACATTTGATAATGGCATAGACGATGAAATTTTTGCAAAAATTGTTGCGTGTATCAGGATTGCCGTACCTTATACCGGCATGATTATTTCAACAAGAGAAACCGCTGAGTGCCGGAAAAAACTTTTAACGCTTGGTGTTTCACAAATAAGCGGAGGCTCTAAAACAAGTGTGGGCGGATATTTTAACCCGGCACCCGAAGATGAAAACTCTGCCCAGTTTGATGTTTCAGACAGGCGGCCTTTGGATGATGTTATCAAATGGCTTATTGAATTAGGATATCTGCCAAGTTTTTGCACATCCTGCTATAGGGAAGGTAGGACGGGTGAAAGGTTTATGGAAATCTGCAAAAAGCAACAAATTCATAATTTCTGTCATCCTAATGCTATTATGACACTTAAAGAATATCTTGAGGATTATGCCTCTGTTGGCACGAAGGCTCTTGGTGAAAAGCTTCTTTTAAAGGAAGTTGAAACTATTAAGGATGAGTCAATCCGGGCGAAGGTTAAAGAAAATTTAGAAAAAATTCACTCAGGTGAGAGAGATTTTAAGTTTTAATTTTTAAATCTCTAAACTTGTATTGATGGATTTATGGCTTATTGATTAGCGACTTGCTGCGCATTCCAAATTGGCAGTAAGTCGCTAATTGTTTTGTGTATTTTACTTTATGCGCACTGCCTTATTCTTATTATCTCCTTGGGTTGACAAAATTTTATTGTTAGGCTATCCTATTTGTTAGGTAAACCTAACAAATAGGGGAAGATATGTTCTTGTTTTTAAAAGCACTTATTTCAGCTTGTTTTATAGTATTAATCACATTTATTGCAAAAAAGACATCTTTTCTTGGCGGATTAATTGCTATGATGCCTGTAAATATTGTATTATCACTTCTTTGGCTGCATTTTGAAAAAACAGATACAACACAGTTATCAAATTTTGTGCGTGCTGCTATTTTTGGAATTCTTCCAACAGGCATTTTTTTAGTTGTTGTGCTTTCTATTTTAAATAAATCACAAAAATTTGAGTATTCGCTTCTGGCAGGCGTTTTTGCACTGCTTATATTTGCTGTTATTCAATATAAAATATTAAAAGCGATTTAGAAATTTTTGCGGTCTAAAATCCGTTTTGCTATTGTGTTTGCATTAAAGTATCTATCTTCAAGTTCATCTTTGGTAAGCCACGAGATGTTTTCCAGTCCATCTTTTTCGATATTTCTTATCACTTTATCTGGAGATGCCGAAACCACTTCTTTTGCACTTATTGGCTTTTTAGAATCATCAAATTGTATAGTGAACAGCCGTGTTATTTTATCTGGATTTTCGAGATCGGTATAGATATAATCTTTTCTCATGTTTTCTTGCGGTAAAAAACATATGTTTTTGCTGGTATTATCCAGGTTTCTGATATCAAGATTATAGGTACCATCAGGCAGGCAAAAATAGTTATAAATATGCTCAGGCGTTTTGGTTTGCCAAGTGCCTATATCCTCTTGCTTTCTTATATAAATTTGTTTATTTGATGGATATAAAACGAGTGATTGTTCAGTATCTCCATTCTCGCGTGCAATTGTTTGATTTATTTTTATACCGCCTGTAGCATTTTTATCCTTATCAATATTTTCAATAAAAGTGATTCTTCCATCAGTATCTTTTATATATCTTCTGCCGCGTAAAAAATTTCCGCTTTTATCAGTTTCGACAACTGTTCGTACACCATTCTTTGTTGTTTTTGTTATGGTTTTTTCGGTTTTTTTATTTGTGCGTATATTAACCTCGCTGCCATCGCCATTGGCAGTAAAACGCCATTTTGAATTAGCGTCGTTAGCAAATTTTGTTTCGCTATTATTTATCCTGTCGATTATTTTACCTTCGGTTGCATTTGTTTGTTTATGCTTTCTTTTTGTCATTTCTATATCAGGCGCGCCGTCGGGCTTAATCCCTTCCAGTTTAGTGGTTGTTATATGTTCTCCCCTTGTATCTATTATAATTTTTTTATCACCTTCTATTATCGTTGCATAGACTTCACCTGATATTTTATCGCTTTCTTTTGTTTTTGTCTTTTGATAAATAGCCCTTCCGTTTTTATATACAGGATGTTCCAAAGTTGTTAATATTTCAAAATCTTTATTAGAAACGGTATCAAGGATTATTCTTTTTATTTCTCTTGCTTCTTTGCCTCGTTTGCCATTTGTTATAACGGTTGTTTGGATACCATTTTTTGTTACATCATGTATTTCGTTGCCATTTTTCAGTATCTTTTTAGAATACCTTGTTTCTACACCATTACTATTTTTTGTAATCAAGACACCATTTTCCATATGCTGTTCAAAGAGCACTTTGGCGCTGCCATCATTGATGTTTCTGACAAATACTCTTGAATGATGTTTGCCGAGCCTCTCCAGCACCTTTTCCATCTCTTTGCCATCTTCAATGTACTTTTCAGTTCTTTGTGTTAATTCTCCATTATCGTATTTATATTGAATATTTCTTACGATTTCATCTCCGTTTTGCCCTGTTGTTTTTATTTCTCTTTTGGTAACACCCGTGTATAATTCGCCGGTTTCCTTGACAACAGCTTTACCTTGATTACCTTTGGTTTTAAAATCAAGATCGGCAAATTTTATTGCATCGTTTATAAGGCCGTTATCTTCTTCAACTATTACGATGGGCGTATCGCCATTATTTCTGCCCGCACCGCCAGCCCCCTGTTCGGCTTTACCCGTATTACCACCATTAGCTCCGGCTTTTTGACCCTCGGAACCTGCATTATTTGCAGCAACAGCTAATTTTTTTGCATCAAAATGATGTTTACCTGCTATTATTCCTCCTATAACAACTAAACCTGTTATTATTCCACCTATTATTGCAGTAGATTTTTTTACTTCTTTATTTAATAAAGGAATAGTAATAGTATCACCATTCTTTGTATTCTTATTGTCTACAGCATTGTTATTGCCATAAGTCTCTTCTTGTACTTTGCCAACTGCAGTACCTGTATTCTGCATTGGTTTTGTTATCTGTCCGTTTTGAATACCGTTAATATTATTAATATTTGACATATGTTTATTTTCCTTTTAGTTTCATTTAAAAACTTGCAGCCAAGTAAAACTTTTTTAAGCTCTATATTATTATTAAAACCGCAACATGATTTTATTTGCCTTTCTGGGAAAGAAAATTAAGGATTGTTGCAAAAGTTTATAAAAGCCCGCCTTTTAGAATATTTTAGGCGGGCATTGGCAAATAGTGCCGAATTTAGCATGGTAAATGCTAAATTAATTACCTTTCATAAGTTTTACATATTCTGCAAGGTGCGGGGCTGCGTCTTTTCCGTATTCTTCAATGATTTTAACAATGGCGCTTCCGACAATTACACCATCCGCAGTTTTTTCGATTTCTCTAACCTGCTCTGGTGTATTTATGCCAAAACCTACGGCACAAGGGGTGTTCGTAACTTTTTTTATTTCATTAATTATAGAGGGCAAATCTGTTGTAACCTTGCTTCTAACGCCAGTTACACCCATTGATGAAACAACATAAATAAAACCTTTTGCATCTTGTGCTATTTTTTCAATCCTGCCTCCTGACGTTGGGGCTATGAAGTGAATTATTTTTACACCTGTTTTTTCTGAATATTCTTTGATTTCATTCTGTTCTTCAAATGGCATGTCTGGAATAATGACGCCGTCAATTCCTGATTTTTTGCACATATTAAAGAATTTTTCGTATCCATAGTGAAATACAGGGTTTAAATATGTTAAAAACACAAGCGGTATCTGAGTTTTAGTTCTAAGATTCTGCACCATATTAAATATTTTATCAACCGTCACGCCGCCATTTAGCGCTCTTATGTTTGCTTCCTGTATTACTTTGCCATCCGCAATCGGGTCAGAGAAAGGAATTCCGATTTCAATTAAATCGGCTCCGGCTTTTTCCATTTCCAAAATAAAATTTTCTGTTGAGGATAAGTCCGGGTCTCCTGCGCTCAGGAAGGCTATAAAAGCCTTTTTATTGTCAAATGCATTTTGTATTCTGTTTTTCATTATTCGCTCAAATCCTTTCCTCTGTACCTTGCAATGGCTGCAACATCCTTGTCTCCTCTGCCTGAGAGGCAAATTATGATACTGTCATTTTTTGAGTAATTTTTTGCAATTTTTCTTGCGTGGGCAACAGCATGGGCGCTTTCAATTGCGGGAATTATACCTTCGATTCTTGATAAATATTCAAAGGCGTCAACTGCCTCATCGTCAGTCACAGAGACATATTGTGCTCTTTTTGTATCATAAAGATAGGCATGTTCAGGACCGATTCCGGGGTAGTCTAAACCGGCCGAAATTGAATACACAGGAGCAATTTGACCGCATTCATCCTGGCAAAAATACGATTTCATGCCATGAAATACGCCCAGTTTACCTTTTGCAATACTTGCTGCGTGCAATTCTGTATTTAGGCCTCTGCCAGCCGCTTCCACCCCAATCAGCTCTACATCTTTGTCATTTATGAAATTATAGAAAGTTCCCATAGCATTGCTTCCGCCTCCAACGCAGGCCATTACTGCTTTTGGGAGTTTGCCTTCACGTGAAAGTATCTGTTCGCGGGCTTCTTTGCTTATTATACTCTGAAAATCCCTTACTATCATTGGAAAAGGGTGTGGTCCCATAACCGAACCCAGCACATAGAGCGTGTCATCAACACTTTTGGTCCATTCGCGCATTGCTTCATTTACTGCATCCTTCAAAGTCATTGTGCCGGTAGTAACTGCGTGCACCTTTGCCCCCAAAAGCTCCATTCTGTATACATTTAGGGCTTGTCTTATTGTGTCTTCTTTACCCATAAAAATTTCACATTCAAGTCCCAAAAGTGCTGCAGCAGTAGCCGTTGCGACCCCATGCTGTCCTGCGCCAGTTTCTGCTATAATCCTTGTTTTGCCCATATATTTAGCCAAAAGAGCCTGTCCAAGGACATTATTAATTTTGTGTGACCCTGTGTGGTTTAAATCTTCTCTTTTTAGGTAAATCCTTGCTCCGCCAAGGTTTTCGGTCATATTTTTGGCAAAATACAGCAACGACGGGCGTCCTGCGTAATTTTTCAAGAGAAAATCAAGTTCAGCCGTGAATTTTGGGTCATTTCTATATTTTTCATATGCCATTTCCAGCTTATTTACTTCATTCATAAGGGTTTCCGGGATATATTGACCCCCAAAAATGCCGTAGCGGCCCTTTTTAGTCTTATTCATATTCTGTACCTCTTATTAGTTTTGTTATTTCTAAAATTTTGTCAAAATCCTTGTGCCCGTTGGTTTCTACCCCGCTGCTAATATCAACTGCGAAGGGTTTAATGGTTTTTATGGCATTTATTATGTTGGCGTGATTCAGGCCTCCTGCAAGGAATATAGGCTTATTGATACTTGGAATAAGGCTCCAGTCAAAGGTTTTGCCCGTACCTCCATATAATTTTTTGTCTGGAGTATCAAATAAAATATAGTCGGCAGAATCAGGTAAAACACTTGTGCTGCCTGCTTTTAGGGCTTTTATGATTGTTAAATCGGACATATTTTTTATGGTTTTTATGTAATCTTCATCTTCAGAACCGTGTAATTGAGCTATATCAATGATTTTGGCCTCATAAAGCTTTAAAATATTTTCAATTTTTTCGTTTACAAAAATTCCAACAGTTAAAATTTTCGGATTTAAAATTTTTTTTAAAATTTTAGCACCCTCAAAATCAATAGCTCTGGGGCTTTCAGGGTAAAACACAAATCCTGCAAAATCCGGCAAAGCAACATTAACCGCCACGGCGTCGTCCTGCCGAAACAGGCCACATATCTTAATTTTAACGTTTTTATTTTTGCACGTGCAGGTCTTATTTTGCAAATTCGTCATTTCCTCTTAAAAAATTTATCATTTCTGTCTTATTTGCGCTTCTCATAAGTGTTTCCCCAATTAGCACGGCTGAAACACCATTGTCTCTAAGTTTTTTAATATCACCAGGGGTCTTAATTCCGCTCTCTGAGACAAAAAGCACATCATTAGGAACGCCCTCTTTCAGTCTCAGTGTGGTATTCAGGTCAACTTCAAAAGTTTTTAAATCACGGTTATTGACACCCAAAATTTTGGCACCAGCCCCTAATGCAGTCTGCACCTCGCTTTTGGTGTGTGCCTCAACCAGCGAACACAGCCCCAGACTGTTTGCAAGCTCTATGAATTTGGCAATTTTTTCAGCGTGAAGGAGCGAGGCTATCAAAAGCACTGCTGACGCGCCTATCAGCTTCGCCACGTATATCTGGTATTCATCAATCGTAAAATCCTTTCTTAGAAGCGGGGTTTGGACGTTTTTGGAAATTTCAGTCAGATAAGAATTTGCCCCTTTGAAAAAAAACGGCTCAGTTAGGACGGAAATAGCCGCAGCACCGGCTTTTTGATATTCTTTTGCTATATTAATATAGTCAAAATCAGCTGCTATTAAGCCTTTTGAGGGTGAAGCCTTTTTTACTTCACATATAAATGCAATTCCATCCTGCATTTCGGCTTTTTTGATTGATTTTTCGAATCTGAATTTTTCACCTGCAGGAAGGGCTAAGACTTCGTCTTTAAGGGCATTTAGAGGTTTATATTTTTTTGCTTCCTCTACTCTTTCTCTTGTTTTTGCGGCAATTTTTTCAAGTACATTCATACTTTGCCCCCGTTTTTATTAAATGTTTTAGATAAAGCGATAAAATCGTTCAGGGTTTTTAGCGCAAAACCATTATCAATAGAGGCTTTTGCTAATTCTATGCCTTGTTTTACAGAGCTTGCTTTTTTTGCTATGTAAATGGCAAGACCGGCGTTTAATAAGACTATATCCCGTTTTGGGCCTAAATCGCTACTGTTAAAAATTTTGGTAATAATTTTTGCGTTGCAAAATGAGTCTCCACCCTGAATATCCTTTAGCTGAGCGCGTTTTAGGCTAAAATCTTCGGGTTTTATGGTGTATGATGAAATTTTGTTATCTTTGATTTCTGAAATCATTGTGGAATCAGTAATTGTAGCCTCATCAAGACCGTCGATACCATGAACCACCATGCCGTTTGTAATGTTAAGATTTCGTAATACTTTTGCTAGCGGCTCTGTTAATCTGCCATCATAGACTCCAATAAGCTGCATTTGGGCATTAGCAGGGTTTATAAGCGGGCCCAGGATGTTAAAAAGGGTTCTATTTCTGATTTCATGCCTTACATTTGCAACATATTTCATACAGGGATGATGATTTTGGGCGAACATAAAGCAGATTCCCGTTTTTTCAAATATAGCAAGACTTTGAGACGGCGTCAGGTTTATATTTGCTCCGAACGCTTCCAAAACATCAGCTGCACCTGATTTGCTTGAAACTGAACGGTTTCCGTGTTTTGCTACCTTGCAGCCAGCACCTGCAGCAACAAATGCAGCAGCAGTTGATATATTAAAAGTTCCTGTGCGGTCTCCTCCGGTGCCTACAATATCAATAACATCAGCTGTTTGCGTATTAAGTGGAATGCATTTATTTTTAAGGGTTTGGGCAGCAGCTGAGATTTCTTCAACCGTTTCGCCCTTCATTCTTAGAGCGGTTAAAAAGCAGGCTATTTGTACCTCTGAAACCTTGCCATCGGTTATCAATTCAATAGTTTTCTGCATTTCGGCAAATTCAAGATTTTTGCCTTCCAATAATTTTGCGATTATTTCAGTTATCATTGTTAATGTTTCTTAATAATATCTAAAAAGTTTTGTGCCATTTTGATTCCGTCCGCTGTCAAGACGGATTCCGGGTGGAACTGAAGCCCGTAAATGTCAAATTCTCTGTGTTTTAAACCCATAATGGTATCATCATCACATTTGGCAATAACCTTTAATTCCTCTGGCAGCGAGGCGTTTTCAGTCACAAGTGAATGATATCTTGCTACTTTTATCCTTGAATTAAGGCCATTAAATATAGGACAATCAGTATTAATGCTAATTTCAGACATTTTGCCATGCATTATTGTTTTTGCGTAGGTCACTTTGCCGCCAAACGCCTCGCAGATAGCCTGATGACCAAGACAGATACCTAGGATAGGCAGCTTATCTTTAAAATATCTTATTGTGTCAATGCAAACACCAGCGTCGCTTGGCTTACCCGGGCCCGGAGATATTATAATTGCCTTTGGATGCATTGTTTCAATTTCCTTGGGTGATTTTTCGTTGTTTCTAATAACCTCGATATCTGTATCAATTGCGCCTATCAGCTGATACAGGTTGTAAGAGAAACTGTCAAAATTATCTATTAAAAGGATTTTTTGGCTCATATATCTGCCTCCGACATTTTCAGGGCGTTCATTATAGCTTTTGATTTGTTTTCGCATTCTTTATATTCCATTTCAGGAATGCTGTCGGCAACAATGCCTGCACCTACTCTTACAAAGACTTTCCCGTTTTTTTTGTATGCAAGTCTTATTCCAATACAGGTATCCATATTGCCCGCAAAGTCTAAATATCCGACAGCGCCGCCATAAATGCCTCTTTTATTGTTTTCAAGTTCATTAATAATTTGGCATGCTCTAATTTTTGGAGCACCCGAAAGCGTTCCAGCAGGAAGGATTGAGCCCATTGCATCAAGAGCATTTTTATTGTCAAGAATTTGCCCTGAAACAGTAGAGCCTATATGCATAACGTGCGAAAAGCGCTCTGTTGTCATATATTTTTCGACCCTTACCGTGCCGAATTTTGAGATTTTTCCTATGTCATTTCTGCCTAAATCTACAAGCATATTGTGTTCTGCGAGCTCTTTTTCATCTGAAAGAAGCTCTAATTCAAGCTCTTTGTCTCTTTCTTCGGTTTCTCCCCGTTTTCTTGTGCCTGCAAGCGGGAAGGTGTAAAGCTTACCATCTTTAAGTTTTACAAGGGTTTCAGGGGATGCGCCTGCAATTTCTACATCATTGCTGCCAAAATAAAACATATACGGCGAAGGGTTTATTGTCCGCAAAAGCCTGTATGTATTGAGTAATTCGCCTGAAAAATCAGCCTCAAAACGGTTAGATAACACCACCTGAAAAATATCGCCTTCTTTTATATAATTTTTGGCTTTTTCAACCATTTTACAGTATTCTTCTTTTGTAAAAAGCGACTTAAAATCAGATTTTAGTTTTGCAGGCTGAATTTTTTTGGGTTTACCGGTTTTTATTAATTTAGCGAGGTTTTGAAGCTCTTTTTTGGCTTTGGAGTAATTTTTATACACATCGTCTGTTTTTATATTTGAAATCAAAATTATTTTCTGGCGCTTGTTGTCAAAGGCTATAACCTTGTCAAACAGCATTAAATCAACGTCTTTGAAGTTTTCTGTGTCTTTGGCATCAAGATTTAGCTCCGGCTCAAAATATTTTATAAAATCGTATGCAAAATACCCGACAAGCCCGCCCGTAAATGTTGGCAGATAGTCAAATTTGGGGCTTTTATACCGGCTGATTAGGCCACTGATTATATCCTGGGGCTTTTGGCATTCAAATTCGCGGATGTTTTTGCCTTCCATAATCCGCATTTTGCCGTTGCGACAGGTAATTTCAACACTTGGCTTAAACCCGAGGAATGAATATCTACCCCAATTTTCTGATTTTTCTACACTTTCAAGTAAAAAGCAGTGGTTATCATTGTTTTTAAGTATTTTTAATACTTCAATTGGAGTTTTAATGTCTGAAAGTATTTCCATTGAGACGGGAATAACCTTGTATCTACCGTCTGTGTATTGTTTCAGCTCGCTAATATCCGGTTTAAACATAAAATCTGCTCCCCCAATAAGCTTATTTATTATACTACAAAAATTTATTTTTGTAGTATAATTTTCATGCTAAGCCGATATAGCTCAGTTGGTAGAGCGACTGATTCGTAATCAGTAGGTCAAGGGTTCAATTCCCTTTATCGGCTTTGTTTGATATAAAAATTTTTTTGTGATAGAACATGTTTTGCACATGACTGGAGTAGAGGGAAAAATTTTGAAGTTTAAACCAATTAAAGAAGATGTTTTTTATTGCGGGCTTAATGATAATGACAGGGTTATTTTTGATGAATTAATACCACTGGAGAATGGGACAACTTATAACTCTTATCTTATACAAGGCTCTAATAAAACTGCTCTTGTTGATACTATGTATCCGCCGTTTATTGAAACATATCTTAATAATTTTGATGAGAATAGTATTAAAAATATTGACTATATTATTGCAAACCATGGTGAACAGGATCACTCAGGCGCTATTCCTGCGGTTCTTGAAAAATTTCCCAATGCGAAAATTGTGACAAATAATGTTTGCAAAAATAATATTAAAGAAATGCTTCTTGTGGATGAAGAGAAGTTTATCACCGTAAAAGATGGCGATACATTATCTCTTGGTAATAAAACAATAAAATTTATAATGGCGCCAGGTGTTCATTGGCCTGATACCATGTTTTCATACCTTGTTGAAGATAATATGCTCTTTACATGTGATTTTTTGGGAGCACATCTTCCTGGGGATGATTTATTTGCAAAAAATGATTCAGAGCTTGAATCAGCTGCCAAAAGGTATTATGCAGAGATTATGATGCCATTTAGGGCCATGTGTAAAAAATATGTAAAAATGATTGATGATATAAAACCTGCAATGGTACTGCCAAGTCATGGCCCGGTTTATGATAAGCCTGAATTTATACTTGATTTATATAGGGATTGGGCTGCGGATGAAGCAAAAAATCTTGTTTTGATACCGTATGTTTCTATGTATAAAAGCGTTGAAGAGATGGTTTTTTATCTTCGGGATAAGCTTGAAGATATGGGTGTTAAGACTTTGTGTTTTGATGTGATTCAGGCTGATTTAGGCGATATTGCGATGAATATGATAGATGCTGCAACTATTGTTATTGGTGCGTCTATGGTTCTTGCAAGCCCACACCCTGCAGCTGCAAATGTAGCTTATGTTGCCAATCTTTTAAGGCCAAAAGCTAAGTTTGCATCTATTATCGGTTCTTATGGGTGGGGTGGTAATTTAGTTAATAAATTGGCTGATATGCTCTCCAATCTTAATGTTCAGGTTATAGAACCTGTTTTGATTAAGGGCAAACCAAAAGAGGCTGATTATGCGCTGCTTAATGATATGGCAAAATCTATTTATAAAGCCCACCAAGCCCTTGGGCTAGTTTAGGGTCTTAAATACTGGTTTGACGTTTTCGCAGGCGCCAAACCCTACAAAATGTGTTGTTATTAAATTTGTTGATTAATCTGTTTTGTAAATCTTTACAAAAATTTACATAAAATTTACGCCCAAATTGGCAATTTTTTTTCTTCACATGTTTTGTAATATTGCAACTATTGTGTGTCGTTAGTGTTATAGGTAAAATAAATGAGAATTAATTCCGTTCAGAATCAGGCAATTTACTCTGCGCCAGCTAAAGCGCAAAAAACCGAGGCAGTTTTTAGTGCGGGAGCTATTGATGAAGCAAAAATATCAAGACTTTTAAACCCATCTCCGTGTACGTTATCATTTACCGGGGGCGCAGGAAGTAAGAATAAAGCTGGTGTTGCCCTTCCTATTGCCGAAGTTCCACCATTTTGGAAGATAGGTGGAGTTGCTACTGTTGGCAGCGACTATGTATCTGATTTTGCCAATTGGCTCTGGCAGGCAGCTGAAAATGCAGGAATTGACCAAGCTAAGAAGACACAACTTAAAGAAGCTCTTCAAGCAAATGGAGCACAGGTTGATCTTTTTGTGCCCGCCTATAACGGCGATCTGATTAAAGAATATAAATCTGAAACAGGCAAGACAACGCCAGTTGTGCGTGAAATGCAGCTTAACATAAACGGGCAGCAGCAAACAGTTCCTGTATATGTCAGTGATAAGATTTGGAGAGAAAAAGGATTTGCATATCAGCCTGATAAATTAAAAACTGAGCTTGAAAATGTTCTCGCAGGCAAGGATAGTGTGATAGGTCAAGGCGATTATGCAATTCTTGAAAAGATAACTGATTCTAAAATCGAATGGGGCCTTGATAATAGTGTTGATACAGTATTATATAAAGTAAAAGATCATCCCAAACTCAACCAGATTAATGCTAATCTTAATGCCAATAATGCTAATGCGGGCAAAAGTGCAGTAAATATGTATTTTATACATACGCCTTTAGTTTCTTCAATGAGCAAGCCTTATGCGGATGGTTCTTATTCTTCATCACCGAAGCCATTAGCTCTTGAGATTAAAAGTTCAAGAAATTCCAGTGTTGAAGCAAGGGCTATGTCGAATGAGCAAGTATTTGATGTTGTCAAAAAAGGCTTGGTTCCAGAAGATAGTGACAAGATGGCATATGCCCAATTTTCAAAAGCTTTTGTTGAATTATTTGCTAAGGCCGGTATAAATGACCAGACAATTATTTGTTCTGATTCACAAGCAGGTTTAATTCCTGAATTCATCAATATTAAAATGCAAAAAGAAGGTGATAACTGTTTCTATAATGGTGTCAGAAAAACAGGTGTGGGTCATAACCTTGGCGGCGGGACATACATCGGCCCTGCCTCCAGCAAGAGTCTGGCTCTTTCATTAATGTCTCATGATGAGCTTGGAAGAGTATTGAATGATCCAGTTTATCATAAACTAAGACAAGCAGGGCGCGAAGAGGACTATTTCAAGCATTTTGTTACAAATTTCCTTGATGATAATGGCAATATTGCAATTTCTTCAGCTTTAATAAAAGGTACTGACAGATTTGATGTAGTATCTAATGGATATTTTGAATCAATCTTGGAAAATCCGGAAGTTTCTCCGTTGCGCGGGTCTATCATCAAAAGAAGCGGCTTTGACGGCGATCTGCTTGATCCTGCCAAGGCTGCCGACCTTAAGGCTTGGGTTGAGGGCATTAAGGAAAACGGAAATGATTATGTTGGCGGTATAATTAATGGTTTTAGCGACCCCAGTTTTGATCCTACTAAAAGCGTAGGAATGGACTACTATAAACAAGATCTATTAATCAGGCCAGATGCAAAAACTATTCAAATTAACAGTGCTGTTGATATTGAAGAAACAATTAAAAAGGCTATTAAAGAGACCGCAGACAATCTTGGCGCCGGGGATAAAATTGATCCAACAAAGCTTAAACTTGATGAAACTCAGAAAACTATCAAAGAATATGCTGCACAACCGGATAAAACATATGCAGATATTGTTGATTATATCAAAAAAGCAATTAATGGTGCTATTGAAGAAAAAATTTCCAATAAGGATAAAAATAAACTCGGTATCATTGCTAACAATAAAGCAGTTGAAATTTTTAACAATATTGATGCTGACAATAAAAACAACATAGTTATAAAAGGCTTTGCCACCTTTGAAGATTTTAGGGATAAGACAAAATATGATATATTTAAGCCCGACGGTTCAATAAATGAAACTGCCTTGAATTCTGCCTACAAAAGTATGCAGGCCACAAAACGCGAAAACAAATTAAGCTTATTCCAGAGGCTTGGCAGATACAATATTGGTACAGATGAAAATCCTAAATATTACTTTGCCACCGACATAAATTCTGATTTTATTGCAGGAGCTGCAAATAAAAATCCTGCGGTTACAGGGTATATTGATGAAAAATTTATCAACAGGCTAAAAAATAATGAAGATGTAAGTCTCTTTGTTTCCTGGGGCAGGGGTGATTTTCAAAAAGCTCATGAAAATGCCATTGATGCTTTTATAAATTATGCAACCAGACAGGGTGCTAATGACAATTCCGTATTGGTTTTAGGCGGCTCTTGTGATGGTAATAAGGAAGCTAAAGAAGCAATAGCAAAGGCTATGGAGAGAGTAAAGAAAGCCGGTCTTGAAGGACGTGTTGTTTTTGTGGACGGTTTTGCGCCAAATAAACCCTTTGCTTCCGCTGCTGATTTTGTAGTTCTCGCATCAAGATTTGCCCCTTGTGAGCTTGTTGACCTTGAAGGTGGCAAATATTATGCAATGCCTATAACTTCTAATACTCAGGGCTTAAAGCAGAAAAACTTTGATGAAACTATTGACGGTAACTCAATAAATGGTAAGACAATACAGCCGCATGCATATAAAACCACCAATGAATATTATATGGCTCCAGAAAAAATAAAAACAATCCTTGATACCATTATTGAGACTGAACCAGCTGACACTGGAAAGGACGGAGCATTAAAGATAAAAGGAAGAGCCCAAGGGACTGATAAAGAAAAAACATTCGGATTTAGAAAATCTGCGGCTTTTACCGATGCGCAAAAGAAAGCTCTTACAGATGCGTTCCCTGAAACCTGCGGAGCAATTGTTGACAGTGCAAAATACAATCATGAGTTTGGTGTTTTTGATAAATTTGCTGATGATGCCACAGCTATTTACAATAAGATACAAAATGAAAAGCACCTTGCACATAAAGATTTGAAGAATGCACTTGCAGATGCATATACCGAATTTATGGATTCTGACGATTTAAAGAATCTTATAAATGAATTCAGAAATAAGGTACAGGCTGATGAGCTTGGTGCAGCTATGTTTAGAGCTGAACAAGACAAGTTGGGTGATGCTTCCGGTGCTAAAGAAAGATTTGCAAATCTGCTTAAACTTAAAACAAGTTGGATGGATAACGGCGACTTCAACCCTGATGGTAGACCAAGTTCAATACTTTATGTTGACAGACACGTTCTTGGTGAGGCTTCTAAAATTAGTCCTATGCTGGATGTTTCAAGCTTGCCTGGAATAATTGATAGTGAATATGCTAAAAATATAATTTGGGGCAATGTCGGCGCAAAAGGGGCTCCTGGTGCTACTTTCGACTCTGCAGCGTTAGATAATCTTAATAATACAATGCAGAGTATAAACGAAACACAAAGAGGTATGCTGGATGCAATGAAGAATGGTTCTTCAGGTCATAAGGTATCAAAGAAGAGCTTTGGTGATGTTATATCAAATGCTGCAAGTTCATTGAAAGATAAACGTGTATTGGCTGTTCTTGGCGGTGCTGCTGCACTTGCCGGTTTAATTGCTTTTGTTGACCACAGAGATAAAGCAAAAGCTTTAAAAATAGCTACAGACGCGCAAAGCAGTCCTGCTAGCGAAAGTCAATCACAAAGCTATACTGAGCCTGCAACTTCGCCAATAAATGCTAATAATAACGTTATTCCGGTCCAAACCCAGTCATTGGCTCCTCAGAAAAGCGTAGCTAATGATAATAAATTTAAATCTTATTTTGCATAAAATTATAATTGCTATAAATTTGTTGGCTAGGCAAAAATGTCTGGCCAACTTTTTCGAGATAAAATTTAACCAAAGAGAGCTTATAGCAGTGTTTTAGCTTTGCATCTATAGAAAAAATCGGTGCGGCATAATAAACTTATGCCGCCAATCAGGTTTTACGATAAACAACTTTTCGGGTGCTGATTGTAACCGATTATGTACCTTGCGATTATCGCCAGGTACAGAAGAGAAATAATGCAACATAATTTGGGCATTATTTTGTAACCTTTAAAAATATTATAAACATTTTTCCTATTTTTGCCAAGAAAGTTAATATAATATTATCATTATAAATCTTTTAGAAATATAATGATAATGTATTCAATATCAAGTTATATGTTATCAATATCTAGCTAATAGATTTATATTGATAACAGTATAATTATATAATAATCTAAACGATATGTATTGATAAAATAAACAAAAATCTTATTTAGAAAGGTCTCTTGAATGATAAAAATTGGCAAATAAAACTCTACTATTAATTTACGCGCATCTGGTATTAATTAAAAGCTGCTGGTTTTTATACGAGCCCTTCTTTGATTGCTTTTACTGCAGCCTGGGTTCTGTCGTCAACAACAAGTTTTTGTATAATATTGCAAACATGTGCTTTTGATGTATGTTCGCTAATATGAAGCATTTTTGCTATTTCTAAATTGGATTTTCCTTCCACAACAAGTTTTAAAACCTCATATTCTCTTTCAGTCAGGTTGGCATGCTGCGCTCTAAAATTTGCTCTTGTATAAGTTTTTTGTGGAATTATGCCCGAATTTTGCGAATTCCTTAAAATGGTGACAGCTTTTGGGTCAATCCACATTGCGCCCTCATATATTGTTCTAACTATCATCACTAG
This sequence comes from uncultured Vampirovibrio sp., assembly GCA_910583725.1. Taxonomy (GTDB): domain Bacteria; phylum Cyanobacteriota; class Vampirovibrionia; order Gastranaerophilales; family Gastranaerophilaceae; genus MGBC122484. The sequence continues at coordinate 25,353 of CAJTXZ010000003.1, read as the reverse complement.
AATATCGCTTTTGATATCCTTTAATACGTAGGCATTTACTCCTGCTTTTAGGGAGTCTGTCACGTCAGAATCTTTTATGTGTGATGTCAAAATGATTATCTTCGTGTTGGTTTTTTCATCTGAAATTTTTTTTACTACATCAATACCGTTAATATCTCCTAAAACCAAATCCAGAATTGCGATATCCGGATGTTGTGTTTTAATTTTTTCGACTGCATCTTTGCCGTTTTCCGCTTCTGAAACCACTGTCATATCTTCATATTTTGAAAATAAGCTTTTAAGGCCAACTCTAATAAGCTTATGGTCATCTGCAATTAAGATTCTAATTTTTGGTGCATTGTTTGAATTTTTATCTGCGGCAAGCGGTTTATTTTGAATACTGTTATACATAATTTTACTCCTAAAAACATTTGTATTTTATGTAATCAATATCCTGAATTCATTCCACAAAAATAAATATGAGTATACATTATTATTTTCTTTATTATTTATATCTTCTTATATATAAATCACACTATGACTCTATGTTTGTTGTTTTAATTTACAAGCAAGCGTATAGCATCATCCCGCTTAAAACGCCGTTTATTTGATGATATTAATTCTGTAGATAAGATAGAATAAAAGCTTGACTTTTGTTGCAATTTTACATAATATACATTATAGATACCAAGCTAATAGATTTAAAATAAGGTTTAAACACTAGCAAATAGGTATTTGTATTTGTTCTTTAGTTTCTTTATGAGGCTAGTATTATAGAATATGGTAATGGCATTAATATATTTTGTATTTTTGCAGTAAATGTTTAATATCCGAGGCTAGTTTTAAGCGTAAAATAATTTACATTCTTTGTTTGGTTTTATAAAAATGCTACAATCGGATTATGATGATTAAAAATTATGATGTAGTAATAATTGGCGGAGGGCCTGCAGGAATAAGCTGTGCATATAATGCATCAAAATTAGGCTTAAAAACTCTCCTTATTGAAAAGAATAACTATCTTGGCGGGCAAATTACCGGGGCTTTGGTTATCCCTATGATGAAAAGCAGCTCTGATAATATTAATACTGATTTTTTCGAGAGTATGATTGAATATTCAAAACAATATGGTGCACAGGCAACCTATTTGGATGGAAATAGTGCATGGTTAAATCCCGTCCTTTTAAAAATAGTTTTTGAAAGAATGCTAAAAGATACAGGTGCAGATATTTTATTTGATTCAGAATTAATAAATATTGAGCTAGATAAAAATATTAAATCTATAAAAATATTATCCAATGGATTATCATTACATATCGAATCGAAATATTTTGTAGACTGTACAGGAGATTCAAAGTTATGTAAAATGGCAAATTGCAACTTTATTGATGATAATTGTAAATTTCAACCCGAATCATTAAGATTTATAGTTTCAAATGTAAATTTGGATAAATTTTCAGAACAAATTTTAAAATTAGACACAGATAGAAGCGTTACATCAGCATACAAAATAGGTTCTGATATACACCTTTCAACAGCTTACACATTTGATTCAAATAAAGTTTGGGGGCTTTCCAGAATATTTAAATCAGCAGTTCTGGCAAAAGACTTGGAATATAAAGATACTGCATACTTTCAAATATTCACAATTGCTGGCATGCCAAACAGCCTAGCTTTTAACTGCCCCAGGCTGCAAAACAGCAGCACAGATAATGCTTTTACACATTCCGATTCCCTAATTGAAGCAAGGGCGGCAATTCTTAGACTCCATGCCTTTATGAAAAAATATTTTAATGGCTTTGATAATTCATTCATATCTCAAATAGCTGATATGACAGGTATTCGGGTATCCAAACGTCCAAAAACAAAATATATATACAAGCTTGAGGACATAATGTCACAAAAAACCTTTAACAACCCTGTTCTTACGGCTGATTACCCTGTTGATATTCACTCAAACAAAGAAAATTCATCAATATTGCATGCTGTAAAAAAGTATTTTCTTCCGATAGAATCTTTGATGAGTGAGGATTTTGAAAATCTTTTTGTAGCTGGACGTAACGTTGGGGCTGAATTTGAAGCACAGGCAGCTCTTAGGATACAAAAAAGCTGTCTTTCTATGGGTGAAGCTGTAGCGAAATATATTTACAAATTTTTGTAGTCCAAACAGCATTTTTTATTGCTACAAAAGAGGTTTTAGATTATTGCTTCTGGAATTTTGTAAATTTTTGTAAATATTTTTCATTTTTCCCTATTTTAATGACAATTTTTTTCTTTTATGATACTTATACTATACGTTAGCATCTATAGTATTTAGCTTAACAATATACAATACATTATATATACTTGGGAGAAAATAAATGGAGACCAAATTTTTTATTAACCCGACGGGAAATCACCCCCAAAAGGTTAGCAATTCACCAAAAATGGCTAATAATAACTATTTACAAGTGAAAAATATCGGCCTGCAGCAAGATACTTTTACGGGCAGCAATAATAAGGCAAAAAAACAGCCAGGCATCCTTGCAAAATTAAAAGCTTTACTTTTAGCTGGAGGCGCAGTTACAGCAGCGGGCACCGCAGTTGCAGGATGCAGTACTCCAAACGCAAAAAATACTGACGCACATGCTTCAAGTTTATCTAAAGATGAGCAGGCAACAAGAACAGCTAATAAATATTCAACCACCAAACCAGAGCCACAAGACACCGGTACAAAAGCTGCTTTCAATAATGAAGACGCAAAGGTATTGAGCATAAAAACTAATACTCCGGATACAGTAAAAGAAAACTTTGAAACTGTTAATACTTTATACTCTGATTTTATGGTATTTAAATTCAGCCCTGCTGTTAGCAAACAAAAGGTTGTAACTAAAAAAGCTGCAGAGTCTGAGGCAAACAGAGCCAGAAATGATGTTATGTACAGCTTAAGGGATGGCATAGGCAGAATTAAGCTTATCTCATCACTTAAAGACTCAGGTCTTAACATTTCAAAGAATGGCACAGGAAGAAACTCTGCTCTAAACAATGCAGTTGAACAAATAATACAGTCTAACCCTAAATTGAAAAAAGCAATTCCAGAAGCAAGAGGAATGAAAAATCTTGATGAATTAGCTCAATATGCTGATAAAAATGGTTTAGATTATTATGATTTAATTCTTGACACAAGACTTTCCAAAGCAGTTAACAACAAAATAACAAATATTACGTTACCAAATATGTTATTTGCAACTCCAAAAACAGATAATACCAAAATTGGAGGTAATACTATAACATATAAAACATATTCACCAGAAAGACAATTTGTTGCTATCAATAGCAAAAAAGCAGCTGACAAACTAAAACCTGGAGAATATTCATCTGCAAAATCAGCACTTATAAAAGAATGTGGGCTTGATACGGAATCTGACGATTACAAGAGAACAATAAATGCAATATTATTCCAAACTGCAAATGACCCCAAAAACTTCAAAAAACTTGGACCAAATGCGGCAAAACTTAATGACAACCAAAGAGTAAATCTTTTGCTGAAAGCAGGAAACATAGATGGCTTGCACATACCAGACAACATAGTTGTAGCTAATGTAGGCAGATATGATGACCCGACAGATAATAAATATAATAATTACACCACAACAAATAGAAAAGCATATGAAATTGCGCCTTCTAAAAGCTTAAAGGGCAAACAACTTGGAAATAATGCAGTATCAATAGAACTTGACAAAAAAATTGACTTATCGAAACCCGAAGCAGGACAAATAAGAAGCCTTAATGATATACTCCAGTACATAACTACACCAGGCCAAGCTAAGCCATTAATGATATTTGACAAAAATGGCGTATCATTTATGAATATAAACAATAAAGCTGACGAAGAAATAGCAGATGCTGCAAAAACAAGCTTTGTTTATAATGCTGACAATTTAGGTATTTTTACAACCGCACAGATAATTAACAATGAATATGAAATGTTTGGTGCATTCGATGTTGTTGACGCTGATATGGCAGCTATCATAAAAGATAAGGTTGAAGATGCTGTAAAAGATAATATGTCCGCAGAAGAAAAAGATAAGGCTCTTGCAAGCGTAAGAAAAGCTATACTTACAGAATATGCAGACGGAAAAATTGAAAACTTTATGAAATACCTAAGCCTAAATTCAGACAAGGCAGGTGCAATTAACTTCTATGATTCAGAAGGTAATTTATTATTCTTAAACAAGGATGATTCACCAGTAAATCTAACGTTTGAAACTTTCTATGTGAATTTTGCAAAAATGAATGTCGTTGAGATAAAGGCAGATGCCGATACTGACTCTGACTCTGACTCTGATACTGACATAGACATAGATACAGATACCGACATAGACATAGATACAGATACTGATATTGACACCGATACAGATATAGACAGTGACAGCGATTCAGATATAGATAGTGACAGCGATTCAGATTCAGATAGCGACGCGGACAGCGATTCAGATTCAGATAGCGACAGTGATTCGGATATAGATAGTGATTCAGATTCCGACACTGATACCGATACGGATACAGATAGCGACAGTGATTCGGATTCGGACAGTGATTCAGATAGCGACGCGGACAG
>CAJTXZ010000003.1:0-20677 GCA_910583725.1 uncultured Vampirovibrio sp. | reverse complement strand
CAGATAGCGACAGTGATTCGGATTCGGACAGTGATTCAGATAGCGACGCGGACAGCGATTCAGATATAGATAGTGACAGCGATTCAGATTCAGATAGCGACGCGGACAGCGATTCAGATTCAGATAGCGACAGTGATTCGGATTCGGACAGTGATTCAGATAGCGACGCGGACAGCGATTCAGATATAGATAGTGACAGCGATTCAGATTCAGATAGCGACGCGGACAGCGATAGTGATAATGACCCTAAACCAGGTGTAAACCCGGACCATACAACAAATCCTGGTGACAATAATGATGATAAGAATTTGCCACCGGTATCACAAGATCCGCCACAATCACAAGAAGTACCCGAAGGTTGTGAAAAACCAGAGCTTGAAGGACAATTGGATCTAAATGTAGATAATAAAACTGTATCAAAAGACCCTGTTGTCTCCAAAACGCCAACTGAGGAAGAAGTCAAGGAGCAAATAGAAGAAGGTATTCACAAAAAGCCTGCAAAGAAACAAGAAACAGAACAAGCCAGCTCAGAACAACAAACAACTGAGAACAAACAGCAAACAACAGTTGTGGATGGCACAAAAGACAGCAGTGAACAAACCAGCTCCAGCGACACTGATGCTGATCCTACAAGAAGAAAAGCAGGCAAAGTAAATGACTCTAGCGCCAGTGACACCTTAACTCAGGCACAACAAAACAAACAGAATGCGGCATCGCAAGCTTCAAGCGAAGCGGCTGCAAGCGGTGACTCAGGTAATGCAAGTGCTGCAACCAGTTCAGGGGAAAACGCGGCTGAATCAGCGGCTGCAAGCGGTGACTCAGGTAATGCAAGTGCTGCAACCAGTTCAGGGGAAAGCTCAAGCAGCTCCAAAGAGGCTGATAGTTCAAGAACTATAAGTGCAACAACTGCTACAGCCGGCTCGGCGGGAAGCTCCAGTGAATCAGCGGCTGCAGCTGCTACAAGTGGCTCAGAAAGCGCAAGTATAGCACAAGGCCACAATAAAAACGAAGCCGTATTGGAAGCCTTACTTGACGCAGATGTCGAATTAGACACCACTGACAGCGAAGATGACACTATACTTCTTGAAGAATAGGAAAATAATTAACCAGTAAACTTAATTCCTACTAAAACAAAACAGGGCAAAATAAAGGCCCTGTTTTGTTTTAGCTTTGAATAAATTCAAAAATTATAGGGTAATTGCTACATATAAACACTAAATAACAAGATTTTCATCAAAAATTTATATTATTGTACCGCCACCAACAACTACGTCGCCATCATAAAATACAATTGCCTGTCCGGGTGTGATTGCATTTTGCGGCTCTGTAAATTTTACCCTTACCGTATCACCCGCAGGAAAAACCATACAATCAGCTTTTTTACCAGCAGAACGAATTTTGGCGCTAAGCTGTAGATTATCACTAACGGTGTCAAAATATGTCCAGTTTAAATTATCCGCCAGAAGTTCATCAGAATACGTGTATTCTTTTTCAGCAACTAAAACTTCATTTTTAGTCAAATTAAATCCCGTCACATATAGTGGTTTGCTCCAGGCGATTTTCAGCCCTTTTCTTTGCCCAATCGTATAATGAAATATGCCCTCATGACGCCCTAAGACCTGACCGCTAATGTGCACAATATTTCCAGGGTTCGGCAGTGCGTCAATGATATCGCAATAACTGCCCTTAAAAAAATCTTGACTATCTGTTTTATCACAAACAATAAGACCATTTTCTTTTGCAATCTGTCTGACTTCGTCTTTTTGCATGCCACCAAGCGGGAAAACAATATTTTTAAGCTGTTCTTGTGTTAACCTATATAAAAAATAGCTCTGGTCTTTCTTTTGATTAATTCCCTGCCTTAAAAGGTATTTAGAAAGTTTTTTATCGTATTCTATTTTAGCGTAGTGACCAGTCGCAAACTTGTCAAATAATATACCTTGTTTTCTTGCAAGTTTTGGAAAAATATCAAACTTTATCAGCGGATTGCATAATACACAAGGGTTTGGGGTTCTTCCTTTTTTGTATTCACTTTTAAAATGTTGAAAAACCAGATTGTCAAATTCTCTAGAACAATCAATAAGATGGAATTCTATGCCAATTTTATCACAAATAGCTCTTGCGTCCTCAATTTCTTTAGTTTTATCGGTGCCATAGCAAGAGTTTGCAATGGTTTTAATGGCGCCATCATATATTTTCATCATCGCGCCAATAACATTATAACCTTCTTGTTTTAATTTTAAGGCACACACAGCAGAGTCTACTCCGCCTGAGATACCAACTAAAATTGCATTCTTATTTTTCATAGGAAAAATTTTATCATAAAATTGACATTCTGCATAAAATTATATAAAATCAAGTAATGTTACCAGAAATTGATGAAGAAACATTAAATAAAATTTTACCTGACATTTTAAAAGATGTATCTGTCTGGCGAAAATCAATGATACACTACATAAAAGAAGAAAATCCAGAAGTCAATACGGCAATTATAGAAATTGCCAATAAAACGCAGCTTGACCCTAAAGCCCTTGCAACAGGGGCATATATGACATATTGTTTATTAGCAGATTCTGCAAAAAAGCAGGATGACTTAATAAATTTTGAAGAATAATTTTGTTAAAATTTAATTTTTAGTGTAAAATGTTTTTATGAATATTAATCAAGTAGACAACAATAATTTCCAGGATATAAAAAGCAATATGCCTTTCCTTGCTAAAATTTTGGAAAACATAAGAGAAGTTATAGCATACGATAAAAAGCAAAAACAGCCTCTTATTTTAAGAATTAACGAAGCTTTTATTTTTAAAATCGCAAGAAAGGCTATATTAGAAGAAAATTCCACCTTTTTGATGTCAATTGCAGGAGAATCAGCCTCAGGAAAGACAACACTTGTTAAAAACACGGCAAAAGCCTGCATTAAAACAGATACGGACAATGCTTATACTGTAATTTGTTGCGATGATTATTATAAAGATGCTTCAAAAGAATTAAAGGAAGCTGGCGGCTACGAAGAGCTTTTTAAAACAGGATTTAGTTTTGATACGCCAGATGCCATAGACTTGGCGCTTATGAAAGAGCACTTGGTTAAGCTCAAAAAAGGCGAGACGGTTTATTCCCCTTATTATGATTTTGTTACTTGTGAAAGTAAAAAAGACAGTGTCATCAAAAAGCCTGCAAAAATCATACTGAATGAAGGATTATATGTATTAAACGAGTGTGTTCGCGATATAGTAGATGTAAAGATATATGTCTACACGCCTTTTGAAATTATAAAAGAAAGATGGTACGCCAGAGCTGTTACACGCGGTAAAATTGGAAAAGCTGCCGATATGCAGTTTCATGACGTAAACCAAACCGCATTCAGATATATTCGTCCTACGATGGAAATTGCTGATATTGTAATTAACGGGCTGACTTCGCAAAAATATATAGAAGAAATTGCTTTAATGTTTATTGATGCTATAGTCAAGGTTTTAAGAACAAGATAAGCCTTCTAAATAAATGTTTTACAGTAGCGTTTATTTTGCTGTTTATTTTAGAGGTTTTAGTTGCACCTATTTTTTTCTTTGCATTTTACAAGATGCTTATATTATGGTAGAAAAATTTTAGAATATTATCAATACCTTACTAAAAGAAATTATAAACAAAATACTTGACATTAGGTTATAAACTTAATAAGATAATATATGTTAATGGGATGTCGCCAAGTGGTAAGGCACCTGGTTTTGGTCCAGGCATTTCGGAGGTTCGAGTCCTTCCATCCCAGATTTATAAAAAACGGCTCAAATGGGCCGTTTTTTCTTTACTTTTTAGCAATTTGACAGGATATAACTCCAAATAAAAAATCAAACCTTTGCACAGATTTAAAGCCGTATCGTCTAAATGTGTTTATTAATTTACCAGGGGGTGGAAAGTTCTTTTTTGACTCAATTAAGTATTCGTAGGCTTTAAATTTTTTACTAAATATTTTAGCAAATATAATGGCAACTACATCAAAAATCCAACTTGCAAAGTTTTTTTCACCAAAATCTATATGCATAAAAGAGCCACCCGGTTTTAACACCCTGTAAATTTCATTTAGAGCAGCAGTTTTATCAGGAATATTTCTCAGGCCAAAAGCCATGACAACATTGTCGAATTCATTATCTTTAAACTGTAAATTTACAGCATTGCCGTATTGAAAGTCAATATTTTTATATTTATCCTTTGCTATTTTAAGCATATTTAGAGAAAAATCAACGCCTGTGACTTTGCAATTGGGACATATATTTTTGATAATCCCTGACATATCACCACTGCCGCAACATAAATCAAGGATTGATGAATTACTGACAATGTCAAGCTTAGCTATCGCTTCCTTTTTTATAAATTTGTGCGTAAAAAATGAGATTAGATTATTTAAAAAATCGTATTCCCGAGCAATTGAGTCAAACATTGCCTGAATATTTACAGATATTTCATTGGAACGTTTATTCATCAATTAAATATTACATCTATAAAGCCCATGGTGCAACGGAGCTTATTTTAAAGATATTTCTTTTTTAAGTTCATCTATAAATTCCTGTCTGTATAAAAATCCTAAATGCGCACCATTGCTCAATAGTACCAATTTTTTGCCAGAATACTGCCTTAATTTTTTCAACTGATTTTTATTTGCAAGGTAATCATCTATAGCATGGTAAATTTTATAATTTTCATTATTCCTTAAATAGTTTGAAATCGAATGAAGGCTTGCGGCATAACTAAGATTATCAATAGTTTTGCTATTATCCTTTATTAAATATTTTTGAGCATAATCATTAAAACTCATATTATTTATGATTTTATATAATTCAGCTTTGTCTGTATCTTTGGTGTTTTCAATTGTATAAACTAAATCTGAAAGTTTTTGTCTCAAAATAAAGCCTGTTATGAGCTTGCCTTCATAATCAGAAAAAGGCAGAGCGTCTATTTTAAAGCCCGGTTCATCTTTTTGATTAACAAGACTTAATATTTTAGCGGCTGTTACTGCAGTTCTGTGTTTTAAATTTGATGGATTAAGATTCCACTGGTCGTTATTTTTATCAAGTTCTTTTAGTGCAAACATAAGTTCCACCGGCGGGTTTATTGATATATATTTATCAATATTGAGAATCTTTTCTCTGTCCTCATTTTCAGCAACAAAAAGTGTTGTTACAGCGCCAAATGAAGTACCAAGAAGGACTTTTTTGCTAAATTTCGTTTCATATTTCTCTTCCATAGTATCCAAAATCTTTTTAGTTGCAATCTGCAGAGTCTTAGCATCTTCTGATGGTAAACCGGGCCTATAATCCTTAGGCATACTCTTTACATATTGCCAGTGAAAATGGCTTCCCTGGATGATGACAGAATATCCTGCATCATAGAAAAGTTTTGCAAGAACAACAGAATGATGGGACATTATACCTTCACCTATTGAGGGATAAAGAATGGCGACGGGCGAACTTTTGTCTTTTTGCATAATGTATCTGAATTTATATTTTTCCCTGTCGGGTGTCAGAGTTATAGCTGCAGTTCTTATTCTTTTAGAGAATGAGCGATTCCAAATAGACAACTCACTCCAGATAGACTCATCAATACCAGGTAAATTAAATAAAGCTGTCCGCATAGAATCTACAACAGGCCCCTGAGGATTAAAATCTTTTAATACAATATCTGCCTCCAGGTCGTTTGAGCTTTGTATAGCTTCCTGCATAAGGGCATCATCAGTGTATGTGCCGCCTTTTAAAACCTCATTTGCAGCAAGTTTTTCTTCGTTGTCAGACACTGTCTCATTTGAAACGGTTTCAACGGATTTTTTACTTTCGCCGCTTACGTTTAATAAATCAGGTTCAGATTCTTTACTGATGTTTTTAGTATCTTCATCAGCCAATTCGCCTGTTACCTCTTTTTCTTCTAAAATCTCATCAGAAAGGTGTGCTTTATCTGCATCTTCACCATTTCCAAGCAGAGTACCTCCTGTTTCAGCTGATGACATAAGTGTTTCGCCAGCCTGAACCATAACCTCATCCGTTATGTTGCCCATATTACGCGATTCTGCTGCCAAAATGTCTTTTCTATCAAGGTTTGCAAGTTTTATATAACTTTCTATGCCATATAATTTTTTCGTTATATCATACGGGTCAGCATACGTACGCTCAAGAAGTATAGCAAGAGGCTGCATAAAGGAAGTCTTATTTATAAAAATACCCATTTTAACAAGAGCAGCTATAGGACTTGCAATATAGGTTGTGGGGTCAAGCCCTGTTTCTATGGCCCTTCCTGCAAGTGCTCTTGGGGTAGTGGCATTTATTACCGGAAGTACAAGATAGGGTCCGCGTTTAACCTTGCATTTACAAAGCGCTTGGTCAATGTCTTCTTCTTTTGATTCAATCTTGAAAAATCTTTTTGCAGGATCATACATTCCCGCAAGGCCAATAGTTGAATTAGCAAGGAATCTTACGGTTTCAGTGCCTGCTGCTTTAAAATCCCTTTGAAGTAAAGAGCTTACAAGCCTTTTTGGATATTCAATGTTATGATAAGCGTTTTGTATCCTTTCCATGCCATATTTTGGCATTAATGATGCCCAGACAACATGTACCGGACGAAGAGCATATTTGTTTAATTTTGCATTAAAATTAAACATTTTTCTATTAAATTTCTCAAACCTATCATGGCCAATGTATTGATTAGCGTAATCTGGATATCTGGATACATTTATTTCTTTTTCATTTGCTTTTATTGGTGTTTTGGCGGCAAAAGCCATCTGGGCATTAAATGAAAACAGAAAGGCAAATAAACATATAAAAACCGCTATTTTATTTCTTTTAAACATAATATTCCTTAAAATTTTATTATTTACAGCTTTAACAATTTATTTACACCGGCTAAATTTTTCATCGCACACAAGATTAACAGATTAGTGTAAAGAAAAGTTAAGAAAAATAAGTAATATATTTTTAAGAAACATTATGTAAAACATTTATATATCAGATAAAAAGGAGAAAAAAATGCCAGAATTTTGTAGCCCGTTTTCAGTAAAAAAGAGTGAGAGAAAATTAACAAATGAAGAATTAATAAGGTCAATAAGGTTCAGCATCGCCTCAGAGTATGAGGCAATACAGATATATGAAACACTCGCAGAATCTATTGATAACGAAGAAGCAAAAAAGCTTTTGGGTGAAATTGCAGAGGATGAAAAGGTTCATGCCGGAAATTTCTTATACTTGTTAAAGCTCTTGGATTCAAGAGAAGAGGAGGCGTATAAAAGAGGAGAAGACGAGGCAAAAGAGATAATAAAATAAAAACTATAGAGTAATTTCATATTTCTCTTTATCCTTAAAAACAGAGAATTTGTGTAAAATTTTGCTGTTGTGATATAATTCTATGTGTCGGCAACTGAAAAATGATTAGCGAAAGCGAGTTGAAGCCTGAAGGCATTTTAGCTACCGTATCTTGATATATAAAGATGTCACGTTTTACGAGAGGGCAAAAGCGGAGCGGTTGCTTCGCCTCATAGATGAAACTTTGAAAACAGAATAATTGTCGGAGTGGCACTGTGCCGAGTGAAAGGTGACTAAATGTCACGTTTTACGAGAGGGCAAAAGCGGAGCGGTTGCTTCGCCTCATAGATGAAACTTTGAAAACAGAATAATTGTCGGAGTGGCGAAATTGGTAGACGCGCATGATTCAGGTTCATGTGGGCTTCCCTTGAGGGTTCGACTCCCTTCTCCGACAAATTTTATAAACACATAACTCAAGGGGGGCAATTTATGCGAAATCATCCCTTTTGTTATTTGTTCTAAAGACGGCTTTGATAACAATAATCGCATTTCAATCTTTATTTAGCCCTACATTAAGGATTGTAGTGTTGGCGATAGTTATATTCAAATTAACAGAGTGGGTGAATAATAGGGTTAAAAACAGAATAATTAAATTTATTTATAATTTTCCTTTGATAATTTTGTTGCATTTTTATTAATGGCTGCAACAGCATTTAAAATAGGATTATTACACCATACTCTTTTAGCAGCTTGATATCAATATCATATGGCATATTGTGTTTGAATTTTCCAAATTGTTTAGAAATTTACAACTTTTCTAACTTTTCCGGTTTTTGTATCAATTTTGACAATTTTTTCAAGCTCGCCATTTTTAAGATTATATTTATAAATTTCGGATTGTTTGCCGTTTTTATCATATTCAACATATTTTAATGTTTTGCCGGTTTCAGGGTCGTATGTAAAACCTTTTAACGCCTTGCCTGTTTCGTCATACTCTACTTGTTTTATTGCTTTGCCAGTTTTGGAGTCATATTTAACGGCTTGTTTTTTTGCACCATTCTCATCAAAGGTGGTTACTTTACTTACACCGCCGGTTTCAGGGTCGCATTTGGAAACTTTTAACAGTTTTCCTGTTTGTGGGTCATATTCAGAAATTTTAACAGGGTTTCCGGTTTTTGGGTCACAAACCGTAACTTTTTCAATTACGGGTGAAGTACCCATATCAGAATGTTTAAGCGCATATTCTTTAGTTTCTATCACATTTCCTGTGGTTACATCAAATTTATTAACCTTAGATGGAATACTAACATCCGGATAATACTCAATACTGTCAGACATATTTCCTGTTTCGGTATCATATTTTATAGCTTCTTTTATCCTGCCTGTTTGATCATCGTTTTTTTGTATAAAAAATATATTGCCATCATCGTCAAAATATGTTTTTTTAGTACAATACTTGCTATCTTTTGCTATTTCATCAAAGCAATGTAAATTATTGTACTTAGCAAGTTCGGGCATGTAATTATAAAATTCGCTTGCTAAAGAGTCGTCAGAGTCTGAGAAAAAATAATTATGATTATCGTCATATTCTATTTTGTTTTTCTGTTTAAAAGCAATTTCGGGCTCATCTTTCTGTGTTAAATCACAAGATGTAAGATAACCGCCGCTGGAAAATTTCTGGATAAAAATATTACGCCCTAAAACAATGTCTTTGCTTGAATCCCAAGGATTAATAATTGTAATAGTTTCATCAGTAACATCTTTTATTGCATAAGCATGAGGGCCTGTCAAATAAACCTGCCCCCCATCAACAGCACAAACTGTCTTTGGGCTATCAAGAGATGCAAGAAGGGCCATACTGTTTTTATTTTGCTGAAACTTGTTTAATTCCTCATTAATTACATCAGAATAGCACATCGTTTGTATTTCACTAGTACCATCGTCATGCATTATCATTTTAACTGAAGAAGTTAGGTTTGAAGCCTTCCCGGTAAGCCAGTATAAAGCATCTGAGGGATAGTTGCCGTTTATTTTGGTTCCATCAAATACGCTTAATGAAGAATGCTCTTCAGTGCTTGAATAATATGTAGAATTGCCAAATTGTCTTAAAAATGCCTCATTTACCTTGCCATTTGCAGCATCGTCCATAAATTGCTCTACAGCTAATTCAAAGATAATCATATCATCATCACCGGATGAGTATTCACTGGTGGCCTTTGTGGCACTAATGGCATCATCTGTTACGATATAATCATTTGCACCCCTTAGGTGTACAATTGTGTAACCATCTTTATATTCAAGCGAATTTTTAATGAGCTCCTTGCCCATATCACTGTAGCTTAGTGCATTTAGGGATGACAACAGCCAACAATCGCCCGTATCATGCTGTTTTGTATACCCTATAGTACCATCTTTTGTATCTACATAATTATCAAACTTTTTAGCGTTTTCATTTTTTTGAATACCGGCTTGTTTCTGGGTTTCGGTTACGGCTTTTGGGGAATCTATCAAAGTGGCGCCTGTTTTGCGTATTAAACTATTTAAATCAGAAGATTCATCATCTACTTGAAAATCAATCAAGGAATCTTCATTAGATTCCAATTCCAATAATCTTACAGTTGAATTTTGGTTTGCCATGTCTGCATTTTGTTTTACGGCATTGGTAACAGAAACACCTTTTTGTGAAATTAAACTGTTAAATTTACTGTTAATTTCTTGCATAGCCATTTTGAAATTTCCCTAAATATATACTAAATATATAAAGTATATATTTTTGTTTAAAATTTAATTTTCAGGAAAAATGTTACAAAAGTTAATGTTAAAAAAGAAGGGTAGGAAGATTTAAAAACATATATGAGCTTGAGATACAGTAAGTATTTTGCAGACACCGAAATAATTTTTTTAGGTGATTATATACAAGTTTAAAACTTAAAGTCTTTGAACGTTTCAGGTAATTTTGTCTGGCTGAAATTTGCAGGCGGATTGTAAGTATCCTTAATATTTTGCCTATTTTGGGCAGTATGTGTTATATCTTTTTTATTTTTGATATGCTTTGCTAATACCAGAACCATTGCCATGATACCTAATGATAAAGCAGCAAACAGAACAGTTTTGGTTTTGGTTTTGCCAGGATGGCTTGTTTTTGAGACATTATCTTTGATTTCTTCAACAATACCGAATATTTCTTTCTTTAAATCAGGGCTTAGTTTTTCCATAAATTTAGGATTACGCGCAGCATGGAGTTTTATTGCTTCCCTAACGCCATCTTCAAGATGACCGTTTTCTACTTCTATTATTTTTTGATATTTACTGCCTTCACCAAAAGCATTTACAATATCTCTTATTGAGCCTACTTCTTTTTCGTTATTTTTTACAACGATACCTATGAATGGTAAATCTTCTAATTGTTTTATAATATCTGAGTATTTTTCAGGGTTTTGCTGCAGTTCATCCAGAAAAGCTCTAGAGTCATATTTATATGAGTGTAGATCAGGATATAGATCACAATCAACATTGATATACATAGATGGACTCAACATAATTGTATCATTTGAACTGTCTCCTGCAGCAATAACTAAATCATTATCCTCAATTGCTTTTTTAACAGCTTGTTGGGTGTCATAAAATTTTGAAAGCCCTTGATCTGTTTCTTTTGCACCATACCAGCTCATATCTTTATCAATCATCGGCTCGGTTACACAATAAGGCCTTCCTCCACATTCGTTATGGTGTTGCTTATCATACCTATAAGCTTGTTTTGCTCCTGTATTTATAAGAAGCTCGCCTATTTCTTCATCAATAGCTTTTGCTGCATCAGCTCTTTCCTGGCAAAAGTCTGTATCATACGGCAAGGTATAGAATATCTTGAGGTTGCCATCATTTCTAAGACCTACGTTCCAATCTGATGTTGGGTTCATGCCATCTTTTAGAGGAATATGGTCTTCATATCTTAGTTTGCCATCAGAGAATAATGATCTGGGGCCATAGTCATTTGGGCTGTGTTCGCTGTCTGCTTCAACTATTCTAAGATCATGGGATTTAAATATTTTTTTTAGTCCTTCTTTTATTTTAGGACCATCCCAGCCTGTTAGTTTTTTAATATCTTCTTCTTTTTTAGTATTTCTTTTATTAGAGTTAAATGGAAAATTACCGTTTTTATAAAAATCTTCATCAGATCCTTGTTTTATATATTCATCGCTTCCGTTTTTTGTTATTACAGAATCAGGGAGTGGAAGTTCAAAGCCTCTCATTTTAACTAAATAAGATACTGCATTATATTCGCCTAATGTTCTTCCTGTTGTTATATGGAAGGTTAAGCCTTCTCTTGTATTATTAAAGAAGTTTTTAAAGTTTGTACAGTACTCGACAAAGCCGGGGTGTTCTGATGGAGACATGTGCTTTAACCCTGAGTGAGATGCCGGGCAATATGTATTATCAAAATCAAAGTAGGCGTTTACTTTGCCTTGGCCGAAGGAAGGATTTTGCGATATTTGTTTTCTTTGATAATTTGGGTTATTAAGAGAGAGTATTGGCTTTATATTCATTTTTGTCCTATTTGTTTTCTCAATTTGTGTCCGTAGGGTTTGTTTTGGCTTTCGCACAATCAAATTTCATAACACACATAGTACCCCCAATATAGCTTAATATCCAAATTTACAAAATATCTAAATATATTTTTTGCCGGTTATTTTGTAAAGTTTTATTAAGTCTTATAAAAGTTACGTCAAAATAGCTGTTAAATTTTAATTTTCACAATAACTTTCTTTACTTCTTTTGTTTCATTAGAGACGTTTAGAGAAGGTTTGTGGGCATCTTTTGGAGCAAAGAGGGTAAAATATCCTTCGGGTACAATAATCGTTGAATACGGGCATTCTCCAAAGACAACATCTTTATCTTTATCATAAGGTTTTGTTATGTTTAAATCATCCAATTGGCCAATACCCATTGCTTCTTTGCCTGATATTACATATTGGATATCATAATATTTTCTGTGCACCTCAAATTCAGCGTCTGTAGGATTTTTGGTTTCATATTCCTGCAGGTTTGCAAAAATGTCTTCATCGTATTCATATTTACCAGGTTCGAGATTTTTCCATTCTGTAATTTTTATAAATTCAAAAGCCTTTTTTATTTTTTTAGAGAGGGGATAATATAGTTCAGCATTGTCGAGTTTGTCAAAAATCATAATTTAATCCTTTCAATATCATAGACTTAAACACACAGCATTAAACAGTTATAAGTTTTTTATAGCACAAATGGGCGCCAAAAGTTTGAACGCCCAAATGTAAAATTTTGTAAATACTTATTTCTGTTCCTCATTCCAAGAGTACATTTTTCTAAGCTCTTTTCCTACTTTTTCAAGCTCATGTTCAGCCTTTATGCGGCGTGTAGCGGTGAAATGTGCACGACCGTTTTTATTTTCAGCAATCCACTTGCTTGCAAAAGTACCATCTTGAATTTCAGATAAAACTTTTTTCATTTCTTTCTTCGTTTCATCAGTAATTATGCGTTTTCCGATTTCATAATCACCGAATTCAGCGGTATCAGATATAGAATAGCGCATTTTTGAAAAACCACCCTGATAAATCAAGTCAACAATTAATTTCATTTCATGGATACATTCAAAATAAGCATTTTCAGGTGCATAGCCAGCCTCAACAAGGGTTTCAAAACCAGCTTGCATCAAGGCAGTTACGCCGCCGCATAGAACAGCCTGTTCGCCAAAAAGGTCGGTTTCGGTTTCTACCCTGAATGTTGTTTCAAGAACACCGGCTCTGGCGCCGCCTATTCCTGCAGCATAAGCTAAACCGGTCTCTAAGGCTTTTCCTGTAGCATTCTGATGTATTGCAACTAAGCAAGGAACGCCTTTGCCTTCAACATATTCGCTTCTAACGGTGTGACCAGGGCCTTTTGGAGCAACCATGATTACATCGACATCATTAGGAGGAACAATTTGCGCAAAATGAATATTGAAACCATGTGCAAATGCAAGGGTTTTGCCTGATGTTAAATATGGAGCAATTTCATTCTTGTATACATCTGCTTGTTTTTCATCAGGAAGCAGAATCATTATTAAATCAGCTTTCTTAGAGGCTTCTGCAACTGTTGCAACCTTAAGACCGGCATCCTCAGCCTTTTTCCAAGATTTAGAACCATTATAAAGACCAACAATAACATCAACTCCGCTTTCATGTAAATTCAGAGCATGGGCATGACCCTGGCTGCCATAACCAATAATGGCAACTGTTTTGCCCTTTAATAAATCCAAATTACAATCTTCTGCATAATAAATTTTTGTCATAATTTTCTCCTCCAGAATTCAATAATTACCATTAGTTTATTCCTATCAAAGAGAAACGTCAACTAGTTATTTTTTGGTATAATATGAGTATATAGGGAGGGTAAGAAGCGTGACAACAGAAGAATTTAGGACGTCATTAAATACAATAACCTTATACAAGAAGGCTTTAGAGGATTTTGTTATTGAAAAATTTATACATATATTAAATTTGGCGTGCGATAAGAAAAATTTTAACGATATAATCAAGGCATGGTCTGATATGGTGAGCAGGCTGTATGATGCGGAATATCAAGGGGATTGGACAAAATATATTAACAATATAATACTTTTTGATAATAATTACTTTACAGCTGAATGTGCGAAAGGGAGATATGGCGAGCTTAACCAGAATATTAAAACAGCGGGAACCAATGATATCAATACTTTAGTGCGTTTATCCGACGTAAAATGTGCAGAATTAAAGGGATTTTTATCTCATTATTTTCCTGAAAAGCGCAATATTATTGATAATTTGGCGTCATTTGGCAATTTTTCATCAAAATTAACTTTTGAAAATATTATAAATCACTATAAAATCAATGGAATCGGTATTTTTGGAAAATTTAGAGCGTTCAAATTCAATTCAAATCAGGGTATTGAGCCTATAAAAAATTGTGATAGCGTGCTATTAAAGGATTTAAAGCGTTATCAAAGAGAGCAAAGCATTGTTATAGATAATACTTTGGGTTTTTTAAAAAACAAACCATACAATAATGTCCTATTGTATGGCGACAGAGGAACCGGCAAATCCAGCACGGTGAAGGCAATTCTGAATGAATACCATAAGGAAGGCCTGCGTGTAATTCAGGTGTATAAGGAAAATTTGGCACATCTTGATGTCTTAATGCAGATGATAAGCGAAATTCCGCTGAAATTTATTATTTTTATAGATGATTTAACCTTTAATGAAAATGATGATTTTGGCGCACTAAAAGCGGTTTTAGAGGGTTCATTGGCTAAACAGCCCGATAATATGGTAATTTACGCCACATCAAACCGCCGTCACCTTGTCAAAGAAAGCTTTTCAGCCAGAGAGGGTGATGAGGTACATCTTGCCGATACAATTGATGAAACAGTCTCTCTTTCAGACAGATTTGGCATTACAGTCACATTCACCGTACCAAATAAGGATAATTTTCTTGCAATTGTAAAAGAAATTAAAGAGGACAGAAAGCTTGATATTTCTGACGATGAGCTATTTTTAGGGGCTGAAAGATTTGCTGTTGCAAAAGGGAAAAGAAGTCCAAGGCTTGCAAGGCAATATATTGACTACCTGCAAGCAAGACTGGAATTGAATTTGAGCCTAAAATAATCTCACTTTTGATTTTATTTTTTGTTTTTGTTAAAATTATTTTATTAAGTATTTTATTTAGGAGTTTTACTATGCCAGCTTTTGAAGAAGGTTTATCTGTATTATTAATAGGGTTTTCCACGGTTTTTGTATTTTTATGTATTC
Organism: uncultured Vampirovibrio sp.; assembly: GCA_910583725.1. GTDB lineage: Bacteria > Cyanobacteriota > Vampirovibrionia > Gastranaerophilales > Gastranaerophilaceae > MGBC122484. The sequence goes on along the minus strand of CAJTXZ010000003.1, from coordinate 5,598 downwards.
TTATTCTTGCAATGGGTATTCAGGCAAAAGTTATTGAATATTTAAATAAAGTTTTTCCCGTTGTAGAGCCCCAAACAGCTGCCCCAAAGGCATTAAAGGCTTCTGACGATGCTGAAATAGCTATCGCCATTGCATGCGCAACATTAAAACAGAATCATGGTTAAAACTTTTTACAAACTTAACAAAATTTACAAAAGCCGCAAATAAAAAATTGCGGCTTTTTAATATTTTTCTACAGGGTTTATCAAAAAAATGTAAAGTTTTATGAAACCTGAGAATTGAATTTCAAACAAAAGGACTTTTCTATTTCTGTTTTAACTCTGTCTACAACAGGCTTCCAGTCGCCTTCTGTATCTTGCCTGAAAATTTTAACACTGTCATACCAGCTGCATTTATCTTCCTCATCAAACCACCGCCAGTCAGCAGAATAGGGAAGCATTAACAAAGTTTTTTTGCCCATAGAGCCTGCCAGATGTGCTACAGCAGAATCAACACTTATAACTACATCCATATTTTCAATTATGGCTGCAGTATCTGAAAAATTCATTATTTTATCAGACAAATCCATAATATTTTGTCCCAGGAAAATCTCTTTAAATGTATCTTCGGGCTGCAGAGAGTAAAAATCAGTGTTATCAACACTAAGCAAGGGTTTTAGCATTTCAAAATCAATTTTTCTATTGTACAGACTTCTTTTGTGTTCCGTATTTCCTGCAAAAAACAGCCCGACATTTAATCTATCTTTTCTAAAACATCCCTTCCATTTTTCACAGTACAAAGGCGGGGCCATAAGGTATTTGTCGGTTGATGGAATATGCTCAAAATCGATGTTATAGATAAGCGGCAAATCCAGCAAAATTGTGGCATAGTTATAAATAACTTTTTGGCCCATATTCACTACTTTAAAACCCGGGAAATTAAAGCTATATAAGTCATTGAGCACAGGCGGCACTATTAAAATCACATCTTTGAATTTTGAGGTATCAAGAAAATCCAAATATCTTGAAAACATAAAAATATCGCCAAAACCCTCAGTCGCATTAATTACAAGAATAGAATTACCATTATAGGCGCCTTTCCACCAAAGAGCGCTATCAATATTGTCTTTCTGGAGCACTTTTAAATAATCAACATAAGGCTTGTAGCCGGTTTTAAAATCTTTTTGCGCAAGGTGTAAAAGACCATAGCTGTGTTTATATTTTTCAGGACAGTGGTTAAATTGTTTTGAAAGTTCTAAAACTTTCAGAGATTCATCATACTTTTTTTCACGCCTCAATAAAACCGATAAATTGTATACAGCGTCTGCGTTTGGATGAATTTCAATAGCCTTTCTGTAAGCAGCTTCCGCACCTGCAAAGTCTGCGGTAAATTCTAGAACAAGGCCAAGATTATTGTATGCAATATAATCATCAGGGCAGAGTTCAATTAACCTATTTAGATATTTTTTGGCAGATTCAAATTCTTTTAAATCTTGGGCCAGTGCCGCAATATCTCTTAGTTTATAAATATCATCACCATAAAATTTTAGAGCCAAAGAAGCGTATTTTAGAAGCTCCATAGGAAGGTTTAAAACCTTGCAGCAATGAATAATTTTCTCATACAGGATTTTACTGTCGCTTATGACAACTACTTCTTTAAGGTATTCATATGCAGTTTTGAAGTCCTCAAGTTCAAATAAACACAAGGCATAATCTGTCATAATGGGAGTGGATTTCTCAAGTTCAGAAGCTTTTTTAAGGGAACCTGCAGCTCTTATAAAATCCTTCATTTGCATATACATGCAGCCCAAAAGATGATATGCCTTAGCTTCATTAGGATTATCATTTAAAAAATCAAGATAAAATTTTTCCGCGTTTACATAATCGCCTTTTTTATGAAATTCAATGGCTTGTTTAATTTTTTCCATCTAATAATTATATTATTTTAGAAGTAAATAGGCAAATTATAAAGTTTCCCTTCTGTCTCTTCCAACAGCCCACCTCAGGCCAGCTGTAAAAGCGCCACCTGTTCTGCCGCCGCTTCTTGCCATGGCTTGTAAAAAGCAGGTGAAATTATCTCCCTTATTCTTTTGTATTCCAAGCCCATATTCAACATAGGGTTTCATATGCATATCAGGAAGTCTTACACCATCAGCTCTAACATCAGTCTCATTAAAAAGATTCCAAACCATATGAGCACTAATATAAGGCTGCCAGCCATTTTTTGTATTTGAGATAAGTCTTAAACCGGGTTTTAATTCAAAGGAATTTAGCGGCTTGGCATCAATTTTTACACCCGCAGCGTTTGTATAGTCAAAAATATTTGCAAAATAATAGCTAAATGAAGTTGTCGGTTGAATTATAAATCTCCCTTCACCAAATTCAAGATTGTAGCCGTTTCTTAGGGATACACCGGCGTTTGCCGAAATAATATCATCATCCCCAAAAGATGCATCTATTCTGCCAAGGCTCATGCCGCCGGACGCTGAAATTGCAGACCAAAAATTCTTTTTATAAAATGACTTTGTAAAGCCTAATCCAAAACCGTTTGTTGATATATCAACATTTGAATAATCAAGCATTGAGCCATAATAACTTAAATAGCTTGATAATGAGCTAACCCAACCGTTTTTATTTTCTTTAAATTTTGAATCATATCCTACAAGGGTGCCGTATGAAATATTATCTACTTTTGGCCCGTCCTCTAAATCAATTCTTTCAAGCACGCTGTAAGGGCGAAGCCAAAAACCGCTCTCTTCAAGCTGCTCGTCATAGCCTGGAAGTTGGTTATTAAACTCCGATATAGCATATTTATTGGCATTGATTTTTGCAAGCCTTTCTTTTTTAGGTAATTTTGTAAACATGTCAGAATGTTCAAAGCCATAATTCATAGCTTCTCTTATTCCTGCCTGGGAAACAGCCTGAAGTGCAACCGGGGTTGCCAAAATTGCAGGGTTAAAGAAATTTGACGGATTGCTGCTGCCTGCACTTAAGATATTTAATTTTTGGAATTCAAGCTCGCCGGTTTCTTCATTAAATTCAACACCGTACTTGTAAATCTTGCCAAGAGCCTGTTTAGCTGTATCTTCAAGTGTAATATATTTTCTCGCTTCTTCGCTGTCCATAAGGGTAATTGCAGCTGAATCTGCAGTAGCATCTGCAATAACATTTATTGTATCAATTTTTATTTTTGCACTATCTGTTATTGTAAAATTATCTACCTCAAAATTATCGGCAGCACCTTTTTCAAGGTCCGCATCTATTCCAAGATTAACATCAGCATTGATATTCAGATTATTAAAATGATGTTCCTGAATAACGCCGTTTGCAAGATTTATTTTCGATGGAGCGTTAACATTAAAGCTTGCAGCATTTTCAAAAAGCGTGCCATTCTGCCCAAGAGCAAGCGTGCCGCCCTCTAAATTTACAGAACCTTTGTATCCGGACATATCCTTATTTAAAACAATAGTACCGTTAAGCGGCGAAGAGTCTTTAGCAATAGCATTGGCAATTTCAGGAAGCGGAGGCAGCGAATTTAGGTTTAAGGTACTTTTATTATCTTCTGAGGTGATTGAATCGTTAAATACAGCTTGCCTGTCTTCATATGCAGCAATATTTATTGTTCCGGCGTTATCATGAATTGCATTGGAAACAAGATTAAGAGAATCATCACCTGCTTTATTTCCACTAAAATAAACATCCTTATCCTTTGCTATAATGTTAACTTGTGTTGAATCATTGTATATGGCGCCACCGGAAGGTGAAGCAGAATCTGTTTTGCCTATTATTCCATAGGTGGTATTATCCTTAAAAGATGAATCAATAATCGTTAGATTGGTTTTACCGTTTGTATATATTGCACCGCCGCCCTTTGTAGTATTAACGGCAGAATTTTCAACAAAATCCGTATTTTCTATAAGTGCATCCTTTGCACTGGTATTAAAAGCAATAGCGCCACCTGAAGAGGCACGCGCAGAGCTTGTATCGTCAAAGTTGGTAATAATTCCTGCAATATTTCCTTTGAAGAATGAATTACTAATTACGGTATTGGTGCCGGAATAGACTGCTCCACCCTGGGTTGCGTTTAATAATGACTGCACTTTGTTATCCTCAAAGAGTGAATTATCAATTTTTAGTATTTTATTATTTGTACTGCCAGTATAAATGGCGCCGCCCAGAGCAAATTTATTAGATACCGCCTTATTGTTTTCAAAGGCGGAATTATTAATAGATAGATTTGCTGCCTCGTTATTTATTGCCCCGCCAAGAGCACCAGCTTCTGTAGTATATTTCTGATTACTTTCAGAGACAGCAGAATTATTTTTAAATAGCGAATCAGAAATTACCTGTGCTTCTAAAGAATTAGAGACTATATTAACAGCGCCGCCTGCTGCTGCATAGTTTTTTGACTTTACATGATTATCCTTAAATACAGAATTTTTTATCATATGAATATCAGCTTTTGGAGCCCCAGCATATAAAGCACCGCCGTATGCACCCATATCTGCTTCAATATAGTTGCCGCCAAGATAGGTATTGTCTATATTTACAGCGCCGCCCATTTCATACAAAGCACCGCCAAGTGATTTGTATTTATAATTTGTCTGATTATTTATAATAGAATTATTAGTTATAACGCTGTCTTTAACAACAAGGCCCCCAACAGAGCTATTATAAGAAGGAGTACCGCCATCAGATATTGCACCGCCTCGTACATCACGGTTGGAAGAAGTTGAATTTTCTCTTTTTATAGAATTTTCTGTAATAAAAGAATTTATTACTTTTATGCCTTTATCCTTGCTTTCATTTGCTATAGCACCACCTGCGCCATATGAAGAAGTTACAATATGATTATTTTTTATAACAGAGTTTTCAAGGGAAATGCCATCCTGAGTATAAGCAAAAGACCCAGAACCAGTGGAGCCAAGAAATCCATGTGCAGATTCGGTATCCTGTATTGAAAAATGAACCGGCTTGCCATCTATAAGTTTAATTATAGAATTTTCATCAGCACTTGAGATTTCATTAAGGGTAAAAAAGCCGATATTTTTTAAAACAGTGTTATAAGAGGTTGTTGTTGTACCTTTTGGAGAGGTTATGCCAAAGAAGCCCGCACCATCGAGAGAATGTTGACCGCCATCCAGACTAAAATCGCCCCGAATTTGGCCAAATTTTTCTGTGAGTACAGTATTATTATTTAAAGTTACATCTCCTTCAAGCTGGTCAAATGCCCAGGTAAAATTGCCTGCAGCAAAGAACAGCAAAATAGATGTCATAATCTTCTTAAACATTTTTAAATTCCTATCTTCCCAAAATTTAGCAATTTAGAGCATACTAAAAAGACATTTAGCAAACAATAAAGTATTAAAAATGTTTAAAATTATATATAATTAATATTTAAAATAAGCATAACACTTAAAGCATTCTTTTTAGGAGCATATAAAAGGTCTCTTTAAAGTTTCATCTGCGGTTAGGCAAAGGTTAAAAATATATAATGTGAGCTAATAGGGCAAAAACCATCTTTTAAAGAATAGAACTTGAAAAAACAGTAAAAATGCACAAAAATTTGCGCTTGGCGCGATTCGAACGCGCGACCTATCCCTTAAAAGGGGAGTGCTCT
>CAJTXZ010000002.1 GCA_910583725.1 uncultured Vampirovibrio sp. | reverse complement strand
CAGGAGCTAATGCTGCAAGCAACAATGAAGCCACTAACAATGCCATAAGCATTTCAACTAATGAAAAAGCAGATTTCCTTAAAAGGCTCCTGTGGGTGTCGAAATTTGTTATATGGCTCACACCGGCATAGCTGTCGATTCGCCTGCTCCATCCAGAAACTTGACATTTAGTCAACTTTTTGGCAGAGTCCTGCCATAGTACGGTTCCATTCCGCCGGCTCATCGCCGTCGTCACCCAGAACACACGGCTTACGCTCTCCATTTCAACTAATGAAAAAGCGGCTTTACCATTTTTATTAAAGTGTAACACTGCTCCGGAAAGCGAAGTGGCAGAGTCCTTTTTTATAAAAGCTCTATTTAAATTATCATTCCCAAAGGTCTTGCTGCCCGGGCTTTTGCCATACTTGTCCTTCCCCTGGCTCCATTTGGCTGATTTAATTTTAATTAAACTGTGGTTAAGTTTAGTTTGAAGCTTTAATTCAAAATTTTTATCTGACATATTTATCTATCCTTAAAAACTTATGATATTCACATTTTAAACTCAGCCTTCAAGCTTTATTACTGGATATAATCCAGTAATAAAAAGCAAAAATTCCTTATATCCTACTATTGTCAATAAAGATGAATAAAACGTTGTTCTACAAAAACCTTGGTAAAAGAATTAAGGCTTTAAGAGAGGCGGCGGGGTTAACTCAGGAAAAACTGGCGGAAGAATCAGGAATTAGTCTGGATTATATGGGCAAAATTGAGGTATGTATCAATAAGCCCGGGCTTGTCACTATCTTAAAACTGGCCGATGCTCTTAAAATAGAGCCATTTGAGCTGTTAAAATTTGATACACTTTCTGAGCCTGCTAAACAATCAAATTGAACAGATAAATTAAGATTTTATTAAGATGATATAATTCTGTGCTAATATATATTTAAAAAGCAGGATGTAGAGGGGGATTTATGATACCAATTATTGATTCAAAAAGGCAGTATGCCGCAATTCAAAACGAGGTCGAAGAAAAGGTGCTTGAGGTTATGAGAAGCGGCTCATATATTTTAGGCAAGAATAACAAGGCTTTTGAAGAAGAAATGGCAAAATTTGTGGGCACAAATTATTCTGTTGCCCTAAATTCAGGAACAGACGCCCTACATTTGGCTTTAAGGGCTCTTGATATAGGCCCTGGCGATGAGGTTATTACTGTTGCATTTACATTTGTTGCAACCACCGAAGCCATCGGTATAGTTGGCGCAACACCTGTTTTTGTTGATATTAATCCTGATACGTTTAATATGGATGCCAATTTAATTGAAGAAAAAATAACCCCGAAAACCAAGGCTATTCTGCCGGTTCACCTTTACGGACAGCCCTGCGATATGGATAAAATTATGGCCGTTGCAAAAAAATATAACCTTTATGTTATTGAAGACTGCTGCCAGGCAATAGGTGCAGAATTCAAGGGTAAAAAAGTCGGAAGCTTCGGTGACATCGGCTGTTACAGCTTTTATCCAACCAAAAACCTTGGCACAATGGGCGATGGGGGCCTTGCTGTTACAAATTCAGAGAAATTAAAAAACAGAATGATAGCCCTAAGAAACCATGGCGGTGCTGTTCGCTATTACCATGATGAAATCGGCGTAAATTCAAGACTGGATGAAATTCAGGCGGTAATTTTAAGGGTAAAACTAAACTATATCAATGATTGGAACAAAAAAAGAAGAGACCATGCCAGATTCTACAATGAATTATTCAAAGACTCTAAAGACATAGAAACACCAAAGGAAATAGACGATATCTATGCGGTTTACCACCAATATACGGTAAAGGTGCCAAATAGGGATGAAGTCCACAAACTCTTGCAGGAGGCTGGAATTGGCGCTATGATTTATTATCCTGTTCCTTTGCACCTTCAAAAAGTGCACAGTCACCTGAATTTAAAAGAAGGACTTCTGCCGCATACAGAAAAAAATACAAAAATGGTGCTTTCGCTGCCTATGTTTGCAGAAATTACTGAGGAAGAGCAAAAAACCGTTGCAAAAACACTTATTGAGTGTGTAGAAAAGGCAAAAACCGCTTGCGGCGTGTAATTTGCCCCTATCTTTTTAACAGCGCCGTTTCTGAATTTGCGCCTTATAAGAATCCTTATCCTGAGGGCTTTTAGACTGCTAGGCGTACTTTTGGATAACGTTATACATAAGGACTATCGGCAAAAAGCAGGTAATAATTGTAAAAATCAGCCTGAAAACTAGTATTTATACTGTTTTAGGCTGATTTTATTTTGTTGTTGGCGGTTGTATGGCGCAAAAAGCGCTAAATGCAAGCAGCATCTGCCTGTTTAGGCTTATTTTTCCTGAGTTTTGCCAAAATCAGGCTGCGCGAATTTATCCCTTACAGTCTTTGCAATAAATGTGCCAATGCCTGTAGATATTGCTACTGCTGCATATGAGGCAAATCCAAACCTGTTTGTGGTTTTTACTTTGCTTAATAATTCAGGGCTCAAAACCTTGCTTGCAAGCTTGTTTCCATTGTATGTAGCAAGTCCTTCTTCAATAAGTGCTGGTAAACATACTGCAAACGCCAGTTTTCCTGCGTGTTTTTTCACAAAATCGCCCGTTTTATCAAGGAAATTTTTTGGCTCTTCACCCTCTTCTTTTTTATTCTTAAAAAGTGCAATAAGCATAACTGGTATACCTAAAAGCGATACAGGACGGGATTTTTGAAGTATTTTTCCCATTTTGCCAAAGTTTTTATTAATGCTGTGGCCAAATTCATGAAATCCACTAAGAACCAGCTGGTTTTTTTCAGGCAATACAACTTTATTTGAAGCAAATAAACAAAAAGCGTTTTTGCCCTTTGTGACCTGTGCTGTCTGGCTTTCAATTAGTTGGGTTTTATAGGCCTTGGGGAAGAATTTTGCAATCCCTTTGGTGTATTCAATAGCTACTAATTCCTTAATGGCATCCTCATTTTTGGTGCCGGCTTTAATTATTTTAACACCCTTCTTTAAGCCCGGAATTGCAAAAAGCCTTGTCTAGCGCGCTTTGTACCGTTGCAGCTTCATCTTCTGTAAGATTTTTTGAAATCTCGGCAAGTTTGCCTACGCAAACGGGATTTATAATGCCGGTAGGTATTCGTGAGGCGGCATTCCCGGCAATGCCTCCAAGAAGCGCTCCCCCAATTATCTTTCCAGCGCCAGGTTTATCTTTATCTCGGGGGGGGGGGGGGAGGTGGTTAAATTTGGCTTTTTAGCCGTTTTTGCAGGCTCTTTATATTTTGAACCCGAAAAGCTTAAAATTTGCATAATTATTCCTTTTTTAAAAGTGCTAGTGATATCATAAAACGCAAAAAACTTAAAAATTGCGCTAATGAAAATTTTTGTAACAATTTCGTAATAAAAATTTACAAATTTTACCATTTTTCCCCATGAATTTTTTAAGAAATATAACAAACCTTATCTTTGCCCGCATACATCCAGCGTGCAACAAGCGTGCAAATTCAATGGTTGCAAAAAGCAGACCTTTTGTATTTTTATCTTTTCAAAATCAGTTGAAACTCCTTATTTGTCTGTATTACAGCTTATTGATACATCGGAAACGTTTGTAAATACGCTGCATTATGCTTTTTAAATTCTTTAAATCTAATCCTACAGCTAATTTCACGCTTCGCAAAATTCCATAATCCTTTTTATGATTACAATAGCGGCTTATTATTTTTTTACTTAAAGAAAATTTCTATATCTGAAACACTCAAAGCCCCTGCAACACAAATATTTTGAACTTTCTTCACGCCTGAAAGATTTGTTGGGTCAATATTTTACGCCGGTTTTATATTAATTATCCTTTAAATCCTTTTGTCACTTGTTTCCTTGTGTTATTGAATCCTATAAACCCAATAATAGTAAGTATTTTAACAGTATCATCCTGCCGTATGTATTATTATATCGTGATTTTAGCCCCATATAAAAACACCCGTGCAGATATTATAAATGTTTGTAAACTAAAAGCCTTATTATTACTGTATTTTGCTTGCAAAATTTGTCCGCATCCTAGCATTACCAATAATTTAAGACTTATTGAAACACCAAAACCCTTAATAGACAGATATTTTACGCCAAAAATCACCAAAAAAATCCAATAATTTTTTTTATCACAAAAAGCGCAAAAAAATAAATTTACGCGTTTTAATATTTTTACCACACAAAATATAAAGAGTATGAAAAATTAAAACGAAAGGAATTATAGATGAAGGCTGTAAACCAAAGCAGGCTTGGTTTTAGCGGTAAGGTTAAGGTTGATGATTCTGCGTTTATCTTTAAGCACAGATATAAAGAAGCTTTTATTGAGGAACTAAAGCATTTTCGAGATGATTTAGAGACTAAAACCCCGGCAGAATCGATGTTTACCTTAAATTCTATAAAACCTGAAACTATAGAAAAATCCCGTGAATTCGGCATTTGGCCAAATAACTGTACAGGTATCAAAATTCAGGATTATTATGTAATTTCAATGACTAATGAGGCAACAAAAAAGAAGTACAAATATCCTGTTTTAATTGCTGCTAAATCTAAGTTCGGCAACGATACAAATGCGGCAAAAGACTTGTGTAGCATTAGTTTCGAGCAAATAACCCCAATTAGAAATAAAGATATAAATGTCCAATTGAAAGAATTTTCAAATACCATAATCAAAGACGCCAAAACCCGCGTCCATACTGCCAAAGTACAAAATACAGGCATGCAAATCTTCTATAAAAAACTTCTAATGGCATTGAGGAGCTTGTTTTAAATTAATTTAGCGCATTAATTATCCATAAGGGAGTAAAAAAGCTAAATAAAGGCAAAAGACCGCCAAATCCAATCAGGCAAATAGATAAGAACCATAAATATATTAATTTTTTATATCCTATAAACTCAACCGTGGAGTATTTTTCCTAGTTTTTAGCCATTAAGGGTTTAACTTTTTGTATTAAATAAAATATTATCAAAAGAATTGCTGGATGTATTATAGAGGCCAAAATATGCCAGCCCAAGGTTTTTGATATATCCAACCCGAAAATAAACAAAAAACCGCACCATAAAAGATATATAAAATATGGAATTAACAATGAAATCCATAGCCAAAATATCGCATGCAGCAATAAATACAATATTTTAAATATTGAAAAAAATTGATTTTTTGGCATGAGCTGTCTTTATAAAATTCTAGCCTATATCCCACTTGCCGCAGGTGCCGCCCCAGCGCGCTATTAGGTTTCCTTTAATGTCTGAAATTTTATGCTCTTTGCCGGGCGGAAGCGGTTCAACTTCGCCCTCAACAATGGATATAATTTCACAATTATTTGAACAGCCGCTGCAGGTGCAGGTTACAGAGTTAAAGTGCATATCTTTTGTCTGCCAGCCCTTAAATTTGGTCGCATTATTTGTATACTGATGATGCTCCATAGCAAGGAATGCGGCACCTATTGCCCCCATTGTCTGATGGTTTGGCGGAACAACAATTTCGCACCCTAAGGCGTCCTGAAAAGCTTTCACCATGCCTTTATTGGTGGCAACGCCGCCCTGGAAAGTAATTATAGGTAAAAGTTCCTTGCCAAGCGCTAAATTTGAAAGATAATTTCTGACAAGTGCCTGACAAAGCCCGTAAAGAAGGTCTTCTACAGGATAGCCTAACTGCTGCTTGTGAATAAGGTCAGATTCTGCAAAAACGCCGCATCTTCCGGCTATTCTTGCAGGAGAGGCAGACTGTAGAGCAATTGTGCCAAAATCTTCAATTTTAACGTTTAATCTGCCTGCCTGCTGGTCTAAAAAGCTGCCGGTGCCTGCAGCACACACGGTATTCATCGCAAAGTCAGTCACAATGCCGTCTCTAAGGATTATAATCTTAGAATCCTGTCCGCCGATTTCAAGAATCGTCTGAACACCTGGCACAATAATGCTTGCAGCCACAGCGTGGGCTGTAATTTCATTCTTTATAACATCAGCCCCGACAAGCGCCCCTGCAAGGTTTCTGCCGGAGCCTGTTGTGCCCACCTGGCACACTTCATATTCAACCGTAGATTTTCCTAAAAGCTCTTTTAAACCGTTTTGCACCGCCTTTACAGGCTGTCCTGCGGTTCTTAGCATATAGCTGTCTACGTATTTTCCGTTTTCATCCACTACTGCAAGCTTTGTCGTAACAGAGCCTACATCTATACCCAAATATACTTTCATAATATCTATATTTTAGTATAAACAAAGTTTTTGTGTGCAAGTAACGTGAAACCAAGACAATGAGTGCAAAAAAGCCCCTCATTAGGGGCTTTTATATGTAATATTAAGGAATAGGGCGTAAAATACCCGTCATGCCCTTAAAAATCAAAGGCCTTAGAAAAATATCTAATAATTTTCTGAAAACAATTCGAAATATTCCTGTTTATGCATACAAGAAGGACATCTTTCCGGTGCTTCCTTTCCAAAATAATGATATCCGCAATTTGAACATTTCCAAATTACTTCATTTTCTTTTCTAAAAACAGTGCCGTTCAAAATGTTGTCGCGAAGCTTTCTGTACCTTGCCTCATGGATTTTTTCAACCTTGCTCACTTCTAAAAATGCGTCCCTTATTTTATCAAACCCTTCTTCCTCTGCGATTTTTGCAAAATTAGGGTAAAGTATGGTATTTTCCTCATGTTCGCCCTCTGCTGCAAATTCTAAGTTATCAGCAGTTTTATCCGAAAGCCCTGTAGGATAAGTCGCATTGGTAATGGTAATGGGCATATTTTCCTCATCAAGAAAATCAAAAAATCTTTTGGCATGCTCTTTTTCATTACACGCTGTTTCAAGAAAAATATTTGAAATTTGGATATATCCTTCTTCTTTTGCTGCCTTTGCATAAAATGTGTACCTGTTTCTTGCCATAGATTCGCCCGCAAAGGCCTTTAAGAGGTTTTCTTTTGTTTCTGTATTTTCTAAACTTTTTGCCATTTGTTTTCTCCTTTTGTTTAAATATTAAATTTTAAAGTTTTTAAAACAATTGCCGATAGAATAATTACAGTGTGGTAATTTTTTAAAAAAACAAGGAAAAGGAACAAGGCAAGAATGACAGTGAATGGAGTAAATAATTCCGCTAATACTAAGGCAATAGCCAAGGCTGGCGATACAAAACAAACAACAGGCAAAGAAACTACCCAAAAAGCAAATACAACAGGGACGGCTGCAGGCAAAAAAGCAGCTGAGAACAACCTTCAAGCCCTTGAAATAGGCGATGATTCAAGTGTAAAATCTGCCCTTCAAAGCGGTGTTCAAGGAATGAAAAACCAGCTTCAAACAACAGAGCAAAACAACCAAAATGAAAAGAATGTTTATTATCAGCAGTTGGAAAGTTTGCGCGAACAGCTTGCAGATATTAACGAGCAGGCCCGCTCAATTTCTGATTTATTAAGGTCCGGAGCAAGCGATGTAGCTAGCTGTCAGAGCTCTCTTCAGGCGCTTCGAAGTCAAAGAAACGCCATATATGAAAATATCAATATGGCTCTTCTTAATATAAAAAGCCTTGAAAATTCTACCCAATCAGCACGCGAGCAAGCTGCAAATACAATTAACCAGCTTGCAAATTCAGCCTCAGCTTCGGCTGCAGCGGTAAATACAGCCTCAAATATTGCCGCCCTGAATACTGCGGGCACGGTAAAGTCAAACATTAAGTCTAATACGGGTCTTGGCAATGCAATTTGCCAGATAGGAAATGGTTTTGTAGGAAAAGTTAATACTGACGCGCAGGGCAATGCAATATTTTCACCGGGAGGAAGAAGCCAGGCCTGGTGTGCTGATTTTGCAACCTGGGTTGTTAAAAAAGCTTGTGAATCCACCGGAAATGCAGTTCCTTCGGGGTTTGGCTCATCAAGAGTTGCAGATATATATGCCTGGGCTAAGCAAAATGGCAGATTTATTCAAACATCAGGTATGGCAAACAAGGCACAAATCATTGCAACGAGCGTAAAGCCCGGGGATTTATTCATACGGAATGGCTCAACACATGTAGGCATTGTGACGCAAGTTAATAAAGATGGTACAATCACTACAGTAGAGGGTAATTCCAGCGATGCTGTTAAAAACAGAACTTATACCATTAATCAGGGAAATATTGCAGGCTTTGTAAAGATGAGCTGATGATTATGAACTCAAGGCTTTTAAATAATGAACCCTCCTAAATAAAATCTGTTGGTACAATTGGCGAAGCCTGTATTGAACATGTTAATGATAATCTTAAAAAAACCAATAGCGGGCTAAATTTGCTCATCTGCCTCTAAAATCCTTTTTTCTGTCACTATTATGTCGCATTTTTTGTCATATTCATTGGCGGGAATGGCCTCTATCAGCATATCATCAGGTATGATTACAACCCTTTTTGCCCTGAGTGCAGGGTTTGCAAAAAATCTGTCGTAAAAACCTCCTCCATACCCAAGCCGGTTAAAATTTTTATCAGCGCAAAGTGCTGGTGTTATTACCATATCCAGGATTTTTACATCCAAAACTGGCTTTGTTGTTGGTTCATAGATTTTAAACCTGCTCAATAACAGCTCATCACCCGGCTTATAGGGGCAGGCAAACATTTTATTGCCTTTGCATAATGGCAGATAAAAATTTATATTATGCCAAAAAGTTTTTTGATGTATGTAGTTTTCCTTAATGGCGTTTGTGCCTGTTGTGTCTATATTTTGAAAGCTTTTAATGCAACATTCTTTAGAATGTTCTAAAACGGCAAAAATATTTTTATCTAAAAGTCTTCTTGTATCAAGCTCTGCGCCTTTAGGGTAAAAGGTCAGAATATGTCTTGCTTTGTAAAAACCTATAAGGCTGATTAATTTTTCACATATTATGCTTGAAATTTCATCAATTTTGCCATGTTTAAACAAAACATTTCGTTTTTCTTTAAAAATAATTCTTAAATCTTGCTTTGTTGTCATGGATTATTAATAAAATCAACAGGAATTGTTGCATATGCGCTCTTTAAAACGTGTAAAAGCGGTGTATCGCCTTTAGAGCCTGCCTTTTCTTTTGTTGTAAATTGTTTTGCTTTTGTTTTTTTGGTGTCTTTTGTTTTTTTGTTTGGCATATCGTAAGAATACAAATATGTCATCATTTCTTCGCTGTACATAGTTTTGAACCTTTTTAAATTCCGCCTTCTAAATCTCTATCCAAAAGATTTTATATTACTTAAAAGAAAATTTCCTTAAATAAATTGCTGTGGAATTTAATATTTTTTACAAAAATTAACATTGATATGCCAGAAAGTTATTATTAAAGCTGCCCGGAACATCAAGCTGAAACTCTAGCCCGGAGGCCATTTCAGGGGACGTCCGGAAATAATGTGCAGATGTATGTGAAATACTTCCTGTCCTGCCTCTTTTCCTGTATTAATTACCGTCCTGTAATCCGTTATATTTAATTTTTTGCAAACTTCCTTAACAGAAAAAAGTAATTCTGCCATTAAATCCTTATCATTAAGCTCATTCAGGCTTTCAATATGCTTTTTTGGTATTACGAGAATATGCACGGGTGCAGCCGGGTTTATATCATTAAAAGCAACCGTATTTTCGCTTTCATACACTAAATTAGAAGGTATTTCTTTGTTTGCGATTTTACAAAAAATGCAATCCATCTTTTTGAATCCTCCGTTATTTTACGGCTTTTTTAGCCCGTAAACTGTAAAATCATGCTATCACATAAATGTTTTTTGTGTCAATTTGGAATCTTGTCTGCACAATTTGCCCGCCGCCTTTTACGCTTCCTGCACCACGCTCTTTTTTTGTCAAAACATCCGCTTTATATCACGATAATTGCACAATATGTTGAATTTACCTTCTTAGTATTGAATTTTGATTTTGTTTTGAATTTCAAGAGGTGGTTTAAACGCCAATTATGTGTATTCTAAAAGCTAAAAGAATATTATTAAATAATCATGCAAAAAATCGCATCATAAACTTCATAGTCTCATCTAAAATCCTCCTTTTCCTGCTGGAGAAAATATACAGGAGTATGTATAATGTTGATATGTTAAAAAAGATTTTTTTAAAAATGTCGGCACTTTTTTTGTGCTTTATATATTTTACAGCAACTGCTCCGGTTTTTACAGGATGTGCAGCTTTGGCAGAAGGTTCTCTTAAGGGTGGAATTGAGCAGACTGATACTAAAAATGAAGTTAATAAAGAACTTTTCACTGGTGAAATTGATTATCTTGATGAAAAAGATACGATAAAAATGACAGTTTCACAGGTGTTAAATGGTTCATACACAGAAGAAGGCGATGAATTTTTCGCAGAAATTACAGAAGATGTCTATGGCGGCAAAGGGAAATCAGGAATCATAGTGCCAAAAGGAAGTATTGTCCATGGCATTGTAAGTACAATTCAAGACCCTAAAAACCTTGGACGCGACGGATACATCGTAACTGTTTTTGACTACCTTGTAACAACAGATGGCAGACAAATTCCAATAAAGGCAAGCCTCACAACAAAGGAGAACCTTGCAAAGGGCACTGTTAAAAATGTTGCAAAAAGTGTAGGTATCACAGCAACCGGCGGGGTTATCGGGGGCTTATTTGCATTAAACCTTTTAGGGCTTGAGGCTGCAATAACATCAAACGGAATGACCCTTGCAGGCGGTGCCGCTGTTGGCGGAGCAATAGGCCTTGTGAGCTCCATTATAAATAAGGGCAAAAATGTCAATGTAAAACCGGGCGATGAATTAAAAATTACAATGATAACAGATATTGAAATCCCTGTTATGTCAAAAGAGGCGCTAAAAGAGAATGACATCCTTTATGACGGGCTTGATGTTACAATAAACAAAGCCATTTTTGAAAAAGATCCTTTTGATGAAGAAGATATTTTGACCCTAGATTTAAAAATCAGCAATATGACAGACAAAATGTTTTATGCGTTTGATATTGCACTTATGAATGAAATAAAAAATGTATCTTACCCCTCTCCCTTTGGAGATACTTCCCTTTGGTTTAAAAAGATTGATTCAGGCGATGTTGTTCTTGGAAAAATTTCATTCATAATAAGTGATAAAAAATATAAGCACTGGCTTGTGTTTTATGATAGAAGCACAAGAAAACCCCTTGCGAAATATTCAATAGATAATATTCTGGCTGAAAACAAGGTTAACAAAAGTAAAAAAAGTAATAAAAAGGCTAAAATTTAGGCAATTTTTTTCTTTTTTGTGTTTTTAATTAAATATAAGGATTAACTTAAGGCACAAAAATTGATTAACCCAGGAGCAAATTTTATTAATAAGCCCCAAATGAGCGACCTGTTAAAGGAGTATTTAAAAAATACCCAAAATGCAAGGCAAAACCCAGCTGTGCCAAATAATTCTCCTGAGGCCAATAAGGCAGACCAAAATAAATCTGCGCAAACAACAGCACAAAATCAAGGCCAAATTTCATCCAAGGGGCCTGAGGGTGCAAGTCAAAATACTTCTGTGCTAAATCCTTTTAATGCGCCTGTTGTTATACAAAACGGGCAGCCTGCAAATGATGTTGTCCAAATTTCAAATCAACAGCCAAAAACTCTTCAGGATGCAAATCAAACCGAAGATACAGAGGACCCGAAAGCCACACGGCAAGGTAAAACAAAAAAGGCAAAGGTTGCAGCTGTATCTTTAGGAGGCATAATATTTCTTGCATTTTGCAACCTTTTTGGAAAAACAAACGCAGGAAAAAATATTGCAAAACATTTAACAAGTGCTGTATCCAAAGGTTTTGAAGGCACACTTAAAGCTCTTCGAAACAAGATGGGAAGTGAAAAGTTTGATAATACATTAAGAAAATTTTATGATATTCGTGATAATAAATTTCCAAGTTTGGCTAAAGGCTGGGAAAATGTTATAAATGGTAAAGATGTGCTAACAAGAAACGCCGCAGACAAAATCTCCGGAAAAAATGTTGATACGTCAAATATGACAGGAATAAAGAAAAAAGCCTTTGAACTATACAAAAAAACCATAGGGCAATTGGGCGGTTTATATCATAAGCTTGATAAAAAAACAACTAAATTGTATAGAGATGTAAGCAGAAAAGGCACGCTTGCAAATTATGCAAATGCTAAAGAAAGTGCTGATGGTTTTTCAAATGCTGTTTCTGATTTGATTCAAAAACTTGAAAAAACGGAAAATACAAAACAAACCTATACAATAAACGGCAAAAAACTAACCCTTAAAGAGTGTTTGGAAATATTAAGAAGCAATGTTTCAAACTTCAATACAGAAATTTCAAGCCTCGCCTCAAAGGCAAATATTGAAGATAGGATACATAAATATGACGCATATCTTGCGCATGATATAGGTGGTTCAAATTTAACCAAAGTTACAACAGAAGGCTTTCTTGAAAAAATGCATTCTGATAGAAAAAGAGATTTATTCACAAATGCTATTGCAGGAAACATACTACAGCCTGACAAAGAAAAATATGCTTCGCACATAAAGGGAATGCTAAATAAAATAATAAGAAACGCAAATACATTGCTGGATGAAAATAAGCAGACTGTGCTCGATTTAAGGAAAGCTGCCGGAACAGAGAATATTGACGTTTATAATAAATTCGATGAATTAATAAAATTATTTAATGAACATTCTAAAATTACCCACGCCGGCTCTGTTGTACCTAAAAAGACGCAAGATGAAATAACATCGCACATTGATGATATAATTTCACTTTTAAACAAAGGTGATGACAAAAACAGCGCAAATGTAATAAAAGGCCTTAACGGTATAAAAGAAAATCTTTCTAAAAACATACAAGGCGGCTCAACAGAAGAAATTATGGATGTATTAAGCGGGGTTCTTGATAAAGAATCTTATGACAGTATACTTAAACAGCACAATTCTTTCCAAAAAGCCATTAAAAATGCAAGTAATGCAGAAGCAAATGATATGCTGGATAAATTAAGGGATATAAACTGCGGCTCTGCCCCCACAGACTTTATGACCCTTATCGGTTCATCTGCGCTATTTGGCGTATATGCAGCCCAGGCTGAAAATAATGATGAAAGAGTGAGCCTGACCTTAACAACGGGCGCTCCGCTTTTAGGAACAGTGGGCACAAATCTTCTTTGTGCAATTAAAAATATAAGCGGTGGAAAATCAATGGCAGTGAGCCTTCTTGCCGGCGCTGTGATAAAGAAAATATGCGGCGGTTTAAATAATATGTACAGAAGTCACAGAGGCCTGGATGAAAATGCTAAGGCGTCTGTTAGAACACTTGATGATTACATTAATCCATACAAGGATAAGATAGAAAATATTATATACGTATCTCCGGATAATGACAGCCAGCCTGCTTCATAAAAAGGAACAGTTGTATTTTTTGGCGGAAAACATAATTGGAAAACATAATTTACCCGATTAAATTTTGATATTGTTACAAAAAACGCCAAAAACAAAGCTATGCAATGATTTTGGCGTTTGATAATTTTATTGAAAATTAATTATTCTTCAACAATAATAACGGAAACAGGGCATGATTCAGCTGCTTCTTTAATAGCGTCTTCGTTTCCTGCGATATTTGCTTCATTAACTGTAGCAACATCTTCTACTTTAAAAACATCTGAACAAAAAGATTCGCAAGCACCGCAAGCTATACATCCTTCTTCGATTCTAACTTTCATTGAAATAACTCCTTAAATTTAATTAGTAAAACAAAATTGTCTATTTTATTGAATTATACTAAAAAAGAACATAAAAAAGCAAGTAGTGCTGATTTTTATTTTTTAGCCAAGGTGTAAATGTAATGTATAAACAAACGGGATTATAAATCTTTAAGCTGTTTTGTGGTGTCAAGAAGCTTTGCAAGGGTTTTAGCGTCTCCCTTTAATTTAAAATATTCTGCAAATTTAGGTGTGGTTTTAAGGTTATAAGAGCGTCCATTCTTATCCTTTGTCCTTGAAATAAGTCCTTTTTCTAATAATTCTGCAACATGCTCATACGCATTTGACCTTAATTCCTTCAAATAAGACTGCCTAATGGGCTCTTTTAGAGCAATTATAGTTAATGTTTTTACAACGGCAGGTTTTAAATCTACAGGACAAAGCTTTTCTACTATATCAAGATGTTCCGACCTTACCTGTATAATGTATCCGTCCTCATCATCAATTTCAAGCGCGCCGTCTCTTGATGAGTAATCAAACATTAAATCCAAAAGTGCATTTTCAATATCTTCCTCAGGCACCTTCAAAAGCTCTGATATTTCAACAGGCTGCATAGCCCGTGCCGTGACAAATAAAACAGCCTCCACCTTAGCCTTTAAGAGGGCCTTTGGGTCCTTCTTGTCTTCATCTAATAAGATATCATCTTCAGCCGGCATATTTTTCTCCTCCAGCTGCGTCTATTTTGCCCGCCTTTAATTTATCGTTAAGGGTTTGAGCTATTTGTTTCGTTGTTGTGTCAACTATTTTTGCAAGCCCTGAATTGAGCTGTGAATCATTATCATCCATCTTTTTCTTCGGCAATGTTACAAATAAATCACCGTAAAATTCTTCCTGATAAATATCAAATTTTCCATACGCAGAAAGATACAATACAGCAATATAAGCTGCCGGGCGGCTAAAGCCAAGAAGGGTTAATTCTCTTATTTCAATCTTTTCTTCCCTCTCTAAAATTTTGTTAAGATTTTGCTCCATCTTCTCAACTAAATCCTCAATATACTCATCCTGTGTCATATCAAGGATATCTGTTGTGGATAATTTTGAATAATTCTTGCTAAGGCGCCTCTTTTGCCTTTCAAGTGTATTTTTTAGCGCCCTCTTTTTTTCAAGCTGCTCATAAAACTCTAAATGACGGATTAAATCGTTTAATGTTACACCCCTGTTTCTGTTTAATTTTGTACTGGTTCTTCTCTGCAAAACTTCATCAAAGGATATAATGTTTGAGGATGGTATTTGAAGCTGTTCACCGTCATATCCGCCAAAACCATCATCAAAACCATCGTCTAATGTATCATCAAATTCAGGCTCCGGCTCAAAATCAGAAAGGCTGATTCCTGATAAAACCTTGGATTTTAAATTTAATAAAATTGACGCAAAAACAAACGCTCTTCCAACAAACTTAAGGTTATTGCTTTCATTTAATTCCTGCAGTTTTTTCATATATTCATCGTAAACTTTTACAATATCAATGTTCCAAGGGTCAATTTTGCCTGTTTTTGCCATATCCACAATAATCTCAATAGCATCAAAAGGATTTTCTGATGCATTTGAAACAGACGAAATCATCTCATATTCATAATTTGAATACACGCCTGTCTCACTAAAGACCTCATTCTTATTTGTACTATTATAAAAATTTACAGTGTTGTTCATTTATGTTCCTAGCTTGCCTGTTTATTCAGCTTAATTCCTGAAATCATTGTTTTGCCCTTATCTTTCTGGGTAACGCCTATCATTCTGTCTGCCGCCTCAATCATCTGCGACCTTTGGCTTATTACAATAAACTGTGTGTGGCTTGAATTTGTATTTATCATTTTTGCAATTCTCTCGACATTAAATCCGTCAAGCGCTGCATCCACCTCATCAAGTGCATAGAATGGTGCCGGCATGTGCCTTTGCACGGCAAACACTAAAGATAGTGCCATAAGTGTCTTTTCACCGCCGCTCATTCCGGCAAGTTTTTGTTTTTCCTTATTCTTTTGTCTGCCTTCAACCGTTAGCCCGCCAAGAAAAGGATTTTCAGGATTTTCAAGTATCAATTCGCCGCTGCCGTCTGTTAATTCTGTAAATATTACCTTAAAATGTTCATTCACGGAATTAAACGTATCAAGAAAAGTTTCTTTCTTTAGGGTTTCATACCCCGTCATTCTGTTTTCAATCTCGTTCTTTTCATTCTCCAAAGTTTCTATTTTTGCATTCAGTTCTCTTTCTCTGTTTAATACGATATCAAAATCATCAATGGCCTTCATATTAACAGGCTGCATATCGTCCATTCTTTTTTGCAGTTTCTGGATTTTACCTGTTATCTCCTCAATCGAAATTTCTGTTGGAATAAGTTCATCTGTCTTAACATTCTTAAGTTTTAATTCCTCAATTATTTCATTTAACTGCGGCTCTATTTCATTTCGTCTTGTCTTAAAGCTCTCAATTGAATCCTGAATCCTCTCGATTTCATTCTCAAGAATATTCTTTGCATTCTGTGCCTCAAGCATTTCATCAGAAACCTTCTGTCTTAAATTTTGAAGCTCTACAAGGTTTTTGCCAAGTTCTACAACTTCATCCTCTAATTCTTTTAGGACAACAGAAATTTCTGCAATTTCAACATCATATCTTTTCCTGTCTTCCGTGAGGCCAATATTATCTGATGACAATTTTTTGATATCAAGTTCTTTCTGTTCTATCATTTTATCATTAAATAAAATTGTTTGAGTATCTTTTAAAATTTCATTTTCGGTATTGAGAATTTTCTTTTCAATATCCCGTATCTCATTCTCAACACCCTGAGTCATCTCCTGCAGTTTTTTAAGGGCGCCTTCATCAATAAATTTTTCAACCTCAACCACTTCTGTTTGTATCGCCGTTATTTTATCAGCTATTTCTATATGTTTCTCTTCAAATTTATCAAGAAGTGTTTCCGTTTTTTTAATTTCAGGCGTTATTTCATTTATTCTCTTTAATTTTTCTTCAATAATATTTTCAAACTGTTCATGACTTTTTATTAGTTGAGAGTATTCATATTTTGCTGCTTGCAAGGAATTTAGCGCATTGGAATAATCTGCCCTTATTTTTTCAAACTTCTTTTCAAGCGCCACCCTTTTGTTTTCGCGTTCTCTGTAAGCATTTTCAAGCTCTTTTAGCCTTTCTTTATAGTTATTCAATTCTCTATCATCGGCTTTGCCAAATGCTGGCATGTTTTTTCTTTTGGCGCCGCCTGTAATTGCGCCTGATTTTTCAAATATTTCACCATCAAGTGTAACTATTCTGTATCTTCCCATTAATTTTTTTGCAGCCTGCATATTTTGAACAACAAGGGTTTCGCCCAATGCAAAAAAGAAAGCTTTAAGATATTTATCATCAAAATCAATCAAATTTATTGCAAAATCAATAACCCCATCCCCTTTCGGCATAGGAAGATTGTTTGGCGCGGGTTTGAGTTTATTTAAGGGTAGAAACGTTGCCCTGTCGCGTCCTTGAGACTTCAATAATTCGATTGCTCTGCTTGCAACGTTTTCATCCTCAACAATCACAAACCTGCTCCTTGCGCCAAGTGCTTCATTAATAGCGTCTGTATATTCTGAATCAACGTCAGCAAGCTGGCTTAATGGCGCATGGACACCCGCAAGGCCGCTTTGCATAACGGTTTCAACCCCAGCCCCAAGCCCGAATGTCTTAAATGCCTGTCTGTTTGCTTCAAGCTGTGCAATTTTTTTGTTTGCAAGCTGAATGGAATGGATATCATCCTGAATTTGCGTTTTAGTCTTATCGATATCATCAAATACAATTTTTTGTAAAACCTTTAATTCATCAAGTTCTTTGGTTAAAACCTCAACCTGTGAAGATAATTTATCTTTATCATCATCAAAGGTTTCACCCCTTTTTTCAAGCTCTTCTATTGCCTTATTTGTATTATCAAGTTCATTCTTTAAATTTTCAAGCTTTGCCTCGTTTGGAAGCTTTTCCTTGATTAGATTATTTTCATCTTCTTTTAAGATATCAAGTTCTTTTCTTAGAACATTCCTTTTTTCAATATAGGTATTTGCTGTCTTATTTAGGCCCGTAACTTCTGTTAAAATGTTATCAAGCTCTGTTTTTTTGAGCGCCAGGCTCTTTTCAAGCTCTCCTTTTAAGGCTTCTTTTTCTTTTATAACATTCTCTGTCTGCACCTTTTTATTGTTAAATTCTTCTATTGCATTTTGTGCAGCATAAATAGTCTTATTATTTGAATTTATAACCTTATCGGTATGAAGGATTGAATCTTTTCTTCTTTGTATCTCGCTCTTTTTTTCTTCAACAAGTTTTTTAACCTCAAGTTGTTTATCTTCACCCTGCGCCTTTACTTTTGCGCAAATTTCGTCATATTCTTCCTTCTTCTTTGTTATTTCAGCCTGTTTATTTTCTATTTCAAGTTCCTGTCTCTTCTTATCTTTTGTGGCTTTTAGGATATTTTCATGCACCATCTCAAGTATTTTTTTAAAATTAAAATACTTAACCGTCGTTATCTGCCCCTCAAGCTCATCCTTTTGCACCTTAATTTCCTGATATTTAAGCGCAGTCTCTCTCTCCTCCTTTAATTCTTCAAGGCGCGAAGCTATGGATGATAAAATAAGGTTTGATTCCTTAACCCTCTCCTCAACCGCCTGCAGCTCCCCCGTTGCAGTTTCAATTTTTCTGTCAAAATCAGCCGTTCCTGCAACCTCATCTATAAACTTTCTTTTTTCTAAGGCCGAACAGTTTACAAGGCTTACAACATCACCCTGCATAATAACATTATAGCTGTTTGGGGTAATTGAATATTTTTCAAGCTCTGAGTGCATTTGGGTGAGTGTTACGGATTTATCATTCAAATAATATGTGCTCACATATCCTGATGAATTTTTCTTAACCTTCCTGGCGAATGAAATTTCTGTTCCTATATCATCATCTAAATCAAACACAACCTTTACCTGGGCTTCATTTCTGTTGTTATGGGTTGAAATCAAGTCTGCAACACCTTTTTCAGACCTCAAAGCTCTTGCTGAAGAAAGTCCCAGCGCAAATAATACACTGTCAATTATGTTGCTTTTGCCTGAGCCGTTTATTCCGGCTATTGCTGTAAAGCCTGGCAAAAAAGGTATTTCGACCTTATTTGCAAAGGATTTAAAATTATCGATTTCTAATCGTTTTATATGCATTAAAAATATCCGGATAATAAGCCTAGTTACTAATAATTACACAACAAAACAAGCTATTGTGTCAAATTTTGTTACACGGGTAAAATTTTGATTTTGTCTGATACAATTACAAAACTTTACAAAATTGTAAAATAATACCCCTGAAATGTTTTTATTAATATATAAGTCGGTGATTTTATGGCAGCTGCTAATCTTCAAAACAATACAAATATTCCATATAATTTAAAGGCTCAAAATTCTTATCTGAAGTCTTCTGCGCTGATATCCGGCGTGCAAAACATTAAAGATGTTTATTCGCAGTTTGATCTTAAAAATCTTCCAAGTATTAACAATGAAGCACAACCCGATAAATTTGTTAAACGATGCGCGCCTGAAGACTGCAGTAAAAAATCACATAAGAAATTAGCCGCAGCGCTTGGAATTGGTGTGCTTGCTCTGACGGCTTTGGCTGCAGCGGCTGTGTTTCATAAAAAACCTGTGGGAAATTTTGCACAACACATAGATTTTAAGCAAGCTGTAACAATGGATGAAGCGGTGGAATTTGCAAAGAAAAATTTTGGCGTTAAAGAGTTCAATTTTGATGATGACCTTGAATTTGCAAACTGGGTAAATGAAGGTTTGACAAATATCAATAATAAACTAAAGGGCAAAGCAAGAATGCCAAAGAAAATAGGATTTACAAACGAAAAATCAGCAGATAATGCCCTTGCTTTTGTCATCTGCCATAATGATATGAGATTTTATAAGAATGAATTAACAAAAGAATCTCTTCTTGACAAAGTTAGAGATTCTGCAAACAAAATTTTTGAGCATAATTCAAAGGGCGGAATTAATGTTCCTGTTATGGCTGCAAAGGACAAAGTAATAGAATTAAGCTCTGTCTGGGAAAAATTAAATAATGAACCTGAAGCCTTTTCAAGGATGGATTTATTGGGATATTTGTATGATTTTGAAGATTGTATGAAATGCTATTCAAATCCGATAGGCGCCTTGTATTCAATACTTGAAGATGAAGCTGTATTAAAAAGGCTTAACGAAAAAGGTATAAAAATTGAGGTTGATGAATTTTTAAAGCTTGATAAAAAAGACCAAATCAAGTTCCTTGGCGATGTTTGTACAAAAGCGAAAATTGCAATTGCAGGCGGGACAAACAGGCATAATTCACCATTTGATTTACTTTATCATGAGATGGGGCATCTTCAACACCTAAATGTCGGCACAAACTTTTATGATAAGAGCCTTGGAATTTTATCCCCTAAATCAAAACAAAAGTTTTTAAACAGCACCGATGAACAAAGGATTTCGGGACGGATTTCATGGTATGCGCAAACCGACCCTGAAGAGTTTGTGGCAGAAGCCTTTAGCTATATGATGTCAGGCAAAAAGCTGTCAGATGAAACTATGCAATTATACAAAAAATACAAAGGCCCTGCAGTGTGCTAGTCTGTATCTGTATTCTCATCATCTGCAAAGCTTAATAAGATTTTTATTTCGTTATTAAATTCAGGAAGTTTGTCTTTAATGGTTTTCCAGATTATTTCATAATCTATGCCGAAATAATCATGGATTAATTTGTCACGCATTCCGGCGATTTGCCTGAATGGGATATTTGGATATTTATCTCTGAAATCTTTTGGCAGCTTTTTTACAGCCTCTCCAATTATTTCAAAGTTTCTTTCAACGGCATCTCTGGTTTTTTCATCATCAACAAAATCCTGATAGGACATTTTGTTTGTGTATTTAAGGATTTTATTCAGTGAATTTTGAATATCTTTTAGGAAAAATACAGTTTTATCCTTCATAACATTATCGCTTCATTTAAAATCCGGTTTTTTACAAAACTTTTCAAGCCATTTGGCGTTCCAAGGTCGATTTTTTTATTAAAAATTTTAGAAAGATATTCTTCTAAATCTATAAAATCAAATACATCAATAGTTTGTTTAAAGTTTACAAGCAAGTCAATGTCGCTCTTTGGCGTTTGTAAATTTTTTGCATAAGAACCAAAGAGCAAAAAATTATCCACAAAAAATTTTTCGCTAAGATAACTTTTGTGAGAATTAATAATTTCTTTAATTTCGCTCAATGAGTATACTTTTTCTGTCATATGTTCATTATAACATAACCACTAAAGTTTACAGCCCTTTTGCTCTTTTTGGCGGCCAAAATACAAAAATTGCGCGCGTTACTAGCTTTGCTGTCTCATAAAGCAATTAAATATCTAGAGCTAAAACAGATAATTAATTCTTCCTGTTGAAACTGCAATAAGTGAAAAACTCAAATAAAAGTCTGCTCCTCTTTTTTAAACAGAAGCTTTCTAAATTAAAAAAGAGGAGCATTTGAAAATTATCTGTTTTGTAAGGCTGTAATGCTGCATTAATGCCTGTGCCGGTAAAATATTTAGTCTGGCTGCACAAACTTATTTTTTCTTCTTGTTCTTCTTTTTATAATTTTCAAGTACAGTATTTAACGCATCGGCAAAACCTTGAGCCGATTCTCCTGTTTTTTCTGCTTTTTTATACTCTTTTGTCATATCAAGTGTAAGGTCATACATATGATCATTATTTGTATCTGTATATACAATTGCTGATTTTATCTTGCCTTTTTTGTTACGCTGTATTATTGTTTGGCTTTCGTTATATCCATCACCATCTTTATCAACACTATTGATTTCCGTTTTTATTTTGCCGTTTTTGTAATATTCGTAATCACTTCCTTTGGAAGCATCCCAATTACTATCGCCGTCGAAATTTTCTGTCCAGGTATATTTTGATTGCAGTTTTCCGTTTTCATATTCTTTATTTGTTAGGCTTGCCCAAAGTTCTGAGCCCTTTTTTCCAATCCAGGTTTTTACGGTTTTTGAATTATTACTTTTATAATCTGTTTCTATTAATTTTTCACATTTGCCGTCATTATCTTTATCCACATATGTTTTTTCAGAATTTACTTTTTTGCCTGCATATTCTTTTACGGTCGTTGTATCCAGCTTACCGTCGTTGTTTGTATCTTTTTTTAATGTTTTTGTTTTTGATATTTGTTTGCCATCTTCATATTTTAAAACTGTGCTTGCTTCTGTTTCTCGCTTACCATCAGAATCATAAGTAAAATTGTACTTATGTTTTTCAAGCAAATTACCGCTTTTATCTGTAACTTTAACGCTTGTTTTAACATGTTTACCATCTTTGAATTTATTTTTATTTTCTTGTATGGTTTGTAGGGCTCCATCTTTACCGTATTCATAAAATTTGATATTTGTCAGCTCGCCGTTTTGGTTGTATGTGCATTGCTCCTTTACTTTGCCTGTGTTTTTATCTAGTACTGTAGAGGTTAATCTGTTTCCATCTTTGTCGTATACATCTTTTTGTATAATTTTATGCGTTTCCCTGTCATATGTTATACCGGATAGCCTGTTTCCATCTTTGTCGTTAGTGTATTTTTTTAATATATTGCCCTTTTTGTCTTTGATGATTTCTATTTCTTTTCCATCTTTTTGCTTTACAATTTCTTTTGTATTGATTGTTAAATCTCTGCTTTTTGCATCTTTGTTTAAATCACAGCCATACAATCTATCAAAAGTATTTAAGAAATCATCTTTTTTTACAACAACTTCTTCACCTGAATCCCAAGGGTTTGTAAATGTAACAGTATTTACGCCAACATCTTTTACTGCATAAGCGTGATTGCCTGCAAGTGTTTGCTTTTTGCCGTTAATATCTTTTATTACGACAGTATCGTTTAAAGAAGCAGCAAGTGCATAGTTTTTCTTATTAAATTTATCTAAAAGTTTTGACTTATCTTCACTGTTTGAGGCTTCATCGGGAATATTTCCTGTAATCATATAAAAGGCTTCAGTTGAAAAACCGCCGTTTGCTGTGCTGTTTGTTGTTTTTAAATTATCGTATGCATAGCTGTCATTCTGTATTATGCTGATATCATTTATTTTTTTTCCTACAACTTCACCGTTTGCAACATCTTCTCTTGCCCTTTCCATTGCAAGCTCCAGTATGGTTATATCATCGTCGCCTATTGTGTAAACATTTACTTCTTTACCGCTTTTTGTCTTTGCCATTTGGCTTTGCGCTTCCTGAACATCTTCATTCGTAATTTTATAGTCGCCAACGCCTTTTAAGTGCACCATTGTATAGTCATTATGATGTTCAAGAACTTCGTTTTTTAAAATTTTTTTACCCTTATCCGTGTAGCTTAAGGCATTTATGCCTGACAATAGCCAGCAATCGCCTATCATTTGTTGTTTTGTATTGCTGATTTTGCCATCTCTAGTGCTTTTTTTATTTGAACTTTCCTCGCCTATTTTGTTGTCTGCGTCTATTTTTGATGCTGCACCAACTGAGGCAGATAAAGCAAGTGAAATAAAATCTCCCACTTCACCCTTTGGAGTGTCATTGCCAAAAAGAGCAGCATTCCTGGCTGCACCGTTGTTTACAAGTGTCTTTGTCTTACTTGTCTGTGTTTGGTTAATTTTTCCTGCCTGATTGTTTTGAGTGATTTTTGCTGTCATCTTATTGGCGCTCCTGCATAGTGTGACTTTATTATTTGTTGTCGACAGCAATCAGGTGTAACTTTAAATATCTTTCCTATTTATTAAGTTTTATGTAGAAAAGTAAAGATTATGATATATAGCATATTTAAACATTGATGACAAAGCTGATAGCCGGGCGTCTGCAATATAAATAACAAAGCCCTGCAAACATTATAAAATATACTTGTCTTAAAAAAAACATTAAAATCAAAACTATTATGAAAATTTAGTCTGCAAGTGTTTTAACTCTTGCCACAGGCCAAAATACAAAGATTGCACGCCCTATTATTCTATTCTCAGGTAAAAATCCCCAAAAACGGCTATCCTGGCTATTTCCTCTGTTATCACCCATCATAAAATAATTATTTTCAGGCACTGTAAAAGGCCCGCAATACATATCGTCTCTGCATGGCATCCAGTCTGTTTTTGATAAAATATATGGTTCATCAAGTTTTTTATCATTTATATATACAAAATACTCGCCATCCTCAGGGCGCACTTCAAGTTTATCCCCAGGCAAGCCTACTACCCTTTTAATAAATGCAATATCTTTACACATTATGCCTGTAAGTCTTGATAAAATAGAGAAAAAGTCTTTCCTTAAAATTTCATCCGGAGGATAAAAAACTAAGATATCCCCTCTTTGCGGCTTCCTT
Source organism: uncultured Vampirovibrio sp. (assembly GCA_910583725.1). GTDB lineage: Bacteria > Cyanobacteriota > Vampirovibrionia > Gastranaerophilales > Gastranaerophilaceae > MGBC122484. The sequence continues at coordinate 115,476 of CAJTXZ010000002.1, read as the reverse complement.
ACAGGTTTAGATAATTTTTCAACAAAAAGCCTGTCTCCTTCAATTAATGTAGGATGCATAGAGCCTGATGGTATCCATCTTAATTCGCCTATAAAAAATCTGATTACAATAACAGCAATCAAGACAAATAATATTGTATCAAGTGTTTCTTTTAAAAATGAGAAGATTTTTTTCAAAATTTTACTACCCTGTTATTTTCTCTATATCTCTTTAAAAATCTCTGCAAGCTTTATTAAAAGACTTGTTTTGCAGGTGCTATTGATGCCATCAAGGCTTTTAATTGCCTTATTTAATGTATTATTTAAATAATTTTTTGAAAAATCTGCCGCCAATGTATTTAATTTTTCATCCTTAATGATATCACAAGAATTATTTTGTTGCGATATATAAAGATATGGAAGGGTGTATATACCGTTTTCTATATCAGAACTTGTTTTTTCTGTATTTTTATTAAGAAAATTTTCAATATCATCATAAATCTGAAAACCCAATGAAAAATTCAAAACAAAATCAATAATAGCGCCCCGGACTTCATCAGATACTGGCCGGAACTCTTTATTTATGATATATAGGGCTGATTTTGCCCCCGCCATAAACAATGAGCTTGTCTTATTCTTTGACTTTTCAATATATTCATCAATTGTTATAATGTTATTTTTGTTAAAATACTGATTAATTTCACCCATGCATATATTAAGCGTATTCTCTGAAAAATATTCAAACACCTTTGTTGAATTTAGTTTTGACAATAATTTAAGTGATAAAGAAAGAAGGTAATCTCCCGCAATTACTGCTATTTTTGAATTAAATCTGTAATCAAAAGTTTCCTGCCCGCGTCTTATTGTGGCACAGTCTATAATGTCATCATGAATCAATGTTGCACTGTGCAATAATTCAAGGGCTGTAGCCAATTGCGCGATTTTTTTATCAACCCCCTTAGCCTTAATATTGTCTTTAATATTGAGACAATCCTTGATTAAGAATATCACAACGGGCCTTAATCTTTTTGATTTTGAAAATAAAAATGCCTCAACTTCATTATTTATCCTGTTTTTATTCTCAAATAAAAGAGATTTTATCTCATCATAAACAAGCTCTAAATCTTGCTTAAAATAATCTAAAATCTCTTTATATCCTTCTTTATTATACATTTAGCCTTTGAATTTTAATTTTTACACAACAAATTTGCCGTTTTCATATACAAGTTTGTCATCCGCGTATATTGTAGAATTTTCCTTCATACTCTTAATCATATCCCAATGCAGGCCGGATTGGTTTTTGCCACCGGTTTCAGGATAAGAAGCGCCAACTGCCATATGTATTGCACCACCGATTTTTTCATCAAAAAGGATATTACCTGTAATATCCTTCACTCTTTCATTTGTGCCGATTGCAATTTCTCCGACAAATCTGCTGCCTTCATCCATATTGAGCATTGATAACAAAAATTCTTCGCCTTTTTCGGCCTTTGCATCAATCACTTTGCCGTCTTTTAGGGTTAGCAAAATCTTGTGTGATTCATTTCCACGATAAATCGCAGGAAGGTCAAAATAAATTTCACCGTTTGCTGAATCTTCAACGGGGGATGTAAATATCTCTCCATCCGGGAAATTATTAAGCCCGGCGCAGCTGATCCACTTCCTGCCATCAACGTTAAATGTAATATCAGTCTTTTCGCCAATGATATGAAGTTTTTTTGTGCCGTTTAAGATATTAACAATCCTATCCTGTTCTTTTCCTATTTCTTTCCATTTTTCAATAGGATTTTCTAAATCAAGATAGCAGGCATTGATTATAAAATCAGTATATTCATCCAAAGACATCTTTGCTTCCTGCGCAAGTGCCTGGGTTGGAAAATCTGCAATCACCCATGCTAAATCCCCGCTTGCAGCGCGGTTTAACATTAATGTGGATAAATCCCTTGTGGCAGATGACCTTTTTGCCATCTTCTTAGAATTGGCCCTTGCCATATTTTTAACATTTAATGGTGCTCCAATAGAGATTAATTTATCAACCTTTTCGTATTCAAGCTTTGTAATAGGGTCAATATAGGCTAACTGTTCATCATCCGCATATTTAATAAATGTTTCAGCCAATCCTTCAATTGAACATCTTACAATGGGATGAGCGCCTTTTTGAACAACGAGTTTATAAATTTCCTTAACCAAAGGTTGGCAAAGGTGGCTTTCGGCCCTTATTAAAACTAAATCGCCCTTCTGTACATTCGTTGAATAATCAACCAGAATTTCAGCGTATTTTTCATAAACATTTTTCATCTATATTTCCTCCCCGGTGTTTACATTCATATAAACATCCTTGTTTGATTTTATGCACACACCCCTTTTTGATGTCTTGATAAATTCTACAAGTTTATTCACATATTCATTCTTTTCAACCGTCTTGTCAATCTCATCAAGTGCCATTGTTGTGTTTAGTTCAGGATTTTTTAATATCCTGATAGCCTTATGTATAGCATCTCTGGAGGCCTTATCTACCCCTCTTCTTCTTAGGCCGATAGCATTAACATCACGTACAATCGGCGGAATTCCTTCTGATTTTGAATATGGAAGAATATCTTGTCTTGTGGCTGAAGCCCCTGACACTATTGCCATTTCACCAACCCTGACATTCTGGTGATACACACTTAAGCCGCCCAAAAAAGCACCGAAACCAACGTGCGTGTGTCCCCCAATCGTTGCTGCGTTTGCCATAATTACTTCATCTTCAAGCACGCAATTGTGTGCAACGTGGGCATATGCCATAAGCATACACTTATTGCCTATTTTTGTTACCCCGTTTTCGCCGGACGCTCTGTTTATTGTTGCAAACTCTCTAATCCAGCAGTTTTTGCCGATAACAACTTTTGTCGGCTCTCCCTTGTACCCTAAATCTTGCGGCTCGCCTCCGATTGAAGCAAACGGTGAAATTCTTGTCCCTTCGCCAATTTCAGCATATTCTATATGCGCATTTGCACCAATTGTTACCCCTTTTTCAATTGTTACATCTTTTCCTATAACAACATTAGGGCCTATTTCAACATCCGGCGCAATCTTTGCGCTTTCATCAATTATTGCTGTCTTATGTATATTATTAAGAGCTGGCATTTTTTCACACTTTCTATTTTAGGGCTATCGTAATTTCTGCTTCCACACAAAGCTTGCCGTCAACAAAACCTTTCGCTTCACATTTTGCAACCGGCCCTTTTATTTTTGTCATCCTTGTTTCCATATCAAATCTGTCACCAGGCCTTACAATATTTTTAAATCTGGCATGGTCAATTCCTGCAAAGAGCGCAAGTTTTCCCTTGTATTGGTCTAATGTCAAAAGAATAGGTGCTGCATTTTGTGCCATAGCTTCAATCTGTAAAACCCCCGGCATAATAGGATTGTTTGGGAAATGCCCGTTAAAAAACATCTCATTTGCAGTCAAATTCTTATATCCCTTTGAATATTCGCCAGGAATGCATTCTGTAATTCTGTCTACCAATAAAAACGGATATCTGTGCGGAATCATCTCCATAATTTCCATAATATCCATAGAAATCGGCTTAACTATTGTATCTGACATCTTTATCTCCTGTTAAATTATTTTTAAATTAAAACCCCGCCCAAAATTCTGCCCAAAACTTTATTTTAAAACCCTGAGCAAAATCTAAACCCTACTCATTTCTTTGGCAAAGCTTTTTTTCATCAATTTTGCAGCCTCAATATGAAGAGCATGTCCTGCCTCTTTTACAATAATATTGGCACTCATCTTTAAGGGGTTAATTCCTGTTAAATACAAGTCGCCAATAATATCAAGAATTTTATGCTTATTAGGCTCGTATTGGCTCCTTAAATCAGTTGTATAGCCATCTTCTGTAAGGCCCACAGTGTTATCTATCGTAACGCCCTTTGAAAGTCCCATTTTTTGAAATGTTTCAAGGTCTTTTAAATACCCGAAAGTCCTTGCTCCGGTTATTTCATCAAGATTTTTATCAATTTCAAGCACTGACCATCTGTTTGATAAATCAGGATGGTTAAAATTCACCATATAGCTTATTTTTGTCTTGTGTTCGCTTGGTAAAATTGCAACTGTGCTTCTGTCTTTCTCAAACACAACAGGCGAATTTAAGACAGGATAATTATCCTCATCTCCCCGATAGCCCGCTTTGTTGAATTCTTCAACCCAAACCTTTGATGAGCCGTCAAGTATAGGTACTTCATAAAGCGGTACGTTAACTCCAGGGTTTTTAAAATTCATCTCCAAGCCGTCAATATTGCATATTGCACAGGCTGCCATAAAATGTTCTATAAGGGCAACTTTAAAATCGGCTCCCTCATTGATGTTTGCAACAACCACACAATGATCTGACGATACGACATTATCTGTATTTGCCTGAATTTTTTTATCACCGCAGGTAAAATAAATTCCTTTGGCCTCAGTTGGTTTAATTTCAACCTCAAACTCAATGCCCGACATTAAGCCGACACCCTTGATATTAAAACTAGATTTTAGCGTCTTCATTTAAAAATTTCTCATAATCTTCTAATAAATGCTGGTATTTTTTATATTTTTGAACCATAACTTCTGCTTCGCTGAGGTATTTCATCCTCTTTAAGAAGTCTTTTCTTGGAACAGCAGGTGCACCCATAAGTACAGACCTTGCTGGGTGTGATTTTGTAACGCCTGACTGGGCAAGAATTATGGAGTCTGAACCTATCTTTATATGATCAGCCAAACCTGCCTGGCCTGCGATAACAACCCTATCGCCTATTGTGCAGCTTCCTGCAATCCCTACCTGAGAAACTATCATGCAGGCCCTGCCTACTTTGCAGTTGTGTCCAATCATAACGAGGTTATCAATCTTTGTCTGTGCCCCGATTGTCGTATTTTCTATTGTTCCTCTGTCTATTGTTGTGTTTGCACCAATTTCAACATCATCCTCAATCACAACAGACCCTAATGAAGGGATTTTAAACACTTTTTGCCCTGTCTTATCGCCCTTGATTTCACCTTCTTTTCTTGCTGTTTCAATGTTATCGGGCTTTTCTGTAACAAAACTGAAACCATCAGCCCCAATGCTTGCGCCGTGGTGAATTATGCAGTTGTTGCCGAAATGAATAAAATCGCCTATATTTACACCGGGGTGAAACAAGCAGTTTTTGCCGATTTTGGCAAATTTTCCTACATAAACATTTGCTAAAAGTTTGCTGCCATCACCTATTTCAGCCCCGCGTGAAATAGTGACATTTGGACCTATTGAAACATCTTTGCCGATTTTAGCATCGGGATGAATAACAGCACTCGGGTGAATGCCAACTGCAGCATCGGGCCCTTCATAAAAGAGGTTTAATAATTTCATCATAGCAAGCCTTGGGCGCTCAACCTCAATTGTTGAAAGGTTGTCAAAATTTACCCCGAGTGGCACAAGTGCGCACTTGGCCTTTGTTTTTGCCAGATTCTCAATCTCATCCTCTCCAAGGGCAAGCGCGAGAGAATTTTCATCCGCTAACAAAGGCGGAGCAACTTTATTTATAGTGCAATCAACCGTTTTTGTTAACAAGCCGTCTACAAATTGGGAAATTTCTTCTTGTGTAAAAGTTTTAGAACTCACGTTTTATAGTCTCCTCTCTTTTGCCCATGAAAATTATAAGTCTATTTTATTACAATTATTTTATTTTGTCGATGATTTTTGTTGTTGACTTTCCTTCGACAAAATCTATAAATTCAATCCAGCCGTTATTTTTAAGTATTACATCCGCTTCAGGCAGCGTATTTAAAGTATAATCAGCCCCTTTTGTGTAAACATTCGGCTTAATTTTTTCAAGCAGATTCTTTGGCGAATCCTCATCAAAAAGTACAACATAATCAACCGAATTTAGTGCACACAGAATTTCAGCCCTGTCGTCTTCGTTGTTAATGGGCCTGCTGGGGCCTTTAATTGACTTTACCGAAACATCAGAATTTAAACCTACAATTAAAACATCTCCAAAACTTTTACTTTTTTTAAGATATCTAACATGGCCCACATGCAAAATATCAAAACATCCGTTCGTTGCAACAATGGTCTTATTTTGCTTCTTTATGTGATTTACAACCTCTTCAATTTTATTTTGTTCTATAACTTTACCCAAATTAATCCTCCTTTTTTTTTAAATCTGTTTTGTTTAATTACAGACACTAGAAAAAAAATACAAAAGCCATTCTTTTGTTGTTAAGAATGGCTTTATATTATCATAAAATTTTAATTAATACTTAGTTTTGAGCTGCCGGTGTCATTGGTGCAGATTGTCCGGGCTGAGCCTGTTGCTGTGCCTGCTGCTGTTTTCTTTGCATATCCTCCCTTATTGCTTTTTGAATATTTTCAGGATTAAAGCTTTGGTCGATATATTCAACTTTTGCAGTGGCCTTCAAGCCTTCAAATAATTTTTGCAGTGCAGCAATTTTCTTTTGTTGTTCAAGGTAAGCCTTAATTTCATCCTTAACCTTGTCTAATGGCTGTAAACCCTTTGCTGCTCTATCTTTTACAATAATTATATGGTTGCCGAATTCTGAAACTACAACCTGTGAAACAGTGTTTGGTTTTAGGCTGAAAGCAGCATCAGAGAAGGGTTTTACCATAGCTTCTCTTGGGAAATAACCTAAGTCTCCGCCATTTGCACCTGAAACTTTATCATCAGAATATTTTTTAGCAAGTTCTGCAAATTTATCCGGTGCCTTTGCTGCTTCTTCTCTTACTTTCTTTGCAAGAGCCATTTTTTCGTCTAATTTTTCTTTAACTTTTTTATCAATTTCCTGAGCAGTTAATTTACCGTTCTTATCGGCATTAATTATATCCTGCTTAATTTTATCAGCGTTTGCTTCTATTAAGATATGTGAAGCTTTAACAGTCTCCGGACGGTTAAATGAAGGCTTGTTTTTGTTATAAAAATCAGCAACATCTTTATCAGAAACCTTAACATCGCTTGTTGCCGTTACAAGCTTATCTACCTTAATTTCATTGATTAAATCATCCCTAAGTTGGCTTTCTGTTACATTGTTTTGTTTTAAAACTTCCTGCAATCTTTCTTCTGAGCCTAATTTATCAGCAATCTCTTTTCTTTTTGCTTTGATATCATCTTCGCTAACAGTGATTTTGTGCTCTTTTACCTGCTGTTCTAACAGTGTTTTTACGATTAATTCATTTGTAATCCTGTCCTTTGCCATAAGCATCATAAAACCGTTGGGGTCTTTTGCTTCGGGGCCCAGTTGCTGGAACTGCGGATTTTGTGTTTGTCTTTTTAATACTTCTTCATATTGTGCCTTTGTAATAGGTTCGCCGTTTACTGTAATAATAGCTGTCTTATTAAGCGCACAGCCTGTTAATAAACCAACCGATAGTCCTGCAATAAGCAAGGATTTTAATAATTTCATAAATTTCTCCTCTTTTTTAAGATTTTGTTTTAAATTCCAATATAATACCAGATATATAATAAAACAAATCCGCCAATATGTTAAATATTTCATCAAAATTCATGTTTGCTTTTTTCATCAAAAGTATGCCTTTAGCGTTCTTCACTGACTTTGGCGGTTTTGTCCATTGAAAATATTTTGTAATATTTAAATCAATCTTTCTTTTTAAAAGAAGCCACTCCTGCATGGTAAATGGGCTGTAAATCCTTATATTGTCGGGTGTTTCTCTTATTTGTGTAATATTAACACTGCTCCCTAAAAGCCTCAAACGTATTAATTTTATTAAGTTTTCAACGCTTTCAGGCAGCTTTGAAAACCTGTCTCTTAGGCTTGAAGCCATATTTTCAAGCTCTGCAATGCTCTTAACATCTGCTAAACGCTTGTATTCAAGCATTTTTTGTTCATATGAGCCCACCCATTCATCCGGAATATATGCTGTTGCCTTAATATCCACAATGCAGGGCTCATGCTTATTTTCACTGTCTTCTTGTCTTAAATCCTTACCTGGTAAGGCTTTTTGGTTTTTTAATTCATTTACGCACTCTTCAAGCAAATTTACATAGGTGTCAAAACCCACATTTATCATATGTCCGTGCTGTTTTGCGCCTAATATATTCCCAACACCCCTGATTTCAATGTCTCTTAGGGCTATATGATACCCAGAACCCAGGCTGGTAAAGTCTTTTATGGCAGAAAGCCTCTTAAAAGCATCCTGGCTTAATTCTTTGGATTTTTTATAGAAACAGTAGCAAAACGCCTGCCTGTCAGACCTTCCGACTCTTCCTCTCAATTGATAAAGCTGTGCCAAGCCAAAACGGTCTGAATCATTTACTATTATTGTGTTTGCGTTTGAAATATCAAGCCCTGATTCTATTATTGTGGTGCAAACCAGGATGTCATAAGCCTTTTGGGCAAAATCATACATTATTTTCTCAAGTTCCTGTTCTTTCATCTGTCCATGCGCCACGGCTATTTTCGCGTTAGGAAGCAGGTTTTTAAGATATTGAGCCACCGTAAATATGCTCTCTACGCGGTTGTGCACGAAAAAGACCTGACCGTCGCGCTGAAGTTCGTGATTGACGGCGTTCTTCAAAAGTGCTTCATTAAACTCTCCGACATACGTTTTTACAGGAAGCCTGTTTTTCGGTGCTGTATTGATTAATGACATATTTTTCAGGTTAGATAGTGCCATATTCAGCGTTCTGGGGATTGGTGTTGCTGACATTGAAAGTATATCAATGTTTTCACGGAAGCGTTTCAGCTTTTCCTTATGTGCTACGCCGAATTTGTGCTCTTCATCAATCACAAGAAGTCCCAAATTCTGAAATTCACGGTCAAAAAGCAGGCTGTGCGTGCCTATTACAACATCGCATGTGCCATCAGCCAGCATCTTTATTGTCTCTTTACGCTCTTTAGGGCTCTTAAACCTTGATAAAAGCTGAACATTTACAGAAAAAGGCTTAAACCTTTCCTGAATTGTTTGGTAATGCTGCAGGGCAAGGATGGTCGTAGGTGCAATCATAGCGGCCTGTTTGCCGGACATAACAGCCTTAAATATTGCCCTGATTGCAACTTCGGTTTTTCCAAAGCCTACATCCGCGCAAATAAGCCTATCCATGGGCTTTGAATTTTCCATATCATTTTTTGTATCAATGATAGCCTGCATCTGATCGGGGGTTTCGGTGTATTCAAACGCATCCTCCATCTCATACTGCCATGTTGTGTCGGGCTCAAACGCAATACCAGTGGACATTTCACGCTTAGCGTAAAGCTTTAATAAATCATATGCAATTTCTTTAACTTCGCCCTTTGCCTTATTCTTGGTATTTTCCCAAGCCGCTCCGCCCATCTTTGAAAGCTTCGGCTTAGCGCTTCCTCCGCCTCTGTAGCGGTAAAGAAGGTTTATCTGCTCTGCCGGCATAAAAAGCTTATCGCCGCCCTGAAATTCTATTTCAAGATAATCCTTCAAAGCCCCGTCCATCTCTTCCTTTCGGAGTCCTTTAAATATACCTATTCCATGGATAGAATGAACCACAAATTCATTCTCCATAATATCGTTAATAGAATCAATATAATCTTGCGATTGCTTATTTGATGAGTATTTTCGGCTTGTTATGTCTTTGGATCTTTTGTTAAAAAGCTCCTTATCTGATAAAAATACCCACCGGGCACCGTTTTCAGCCTCCTCGATAATTCCTCCGCCTGAGGTTAAAGAAGGCAAAATATAAATATCCTCAGAATAAATTTCAAACTCTTTTAAAATTTCACTAAGCCTTTTTGGGTAATTTGTGCATATAAAAATCTTTGAACCGGCCTTAAGCTCTTTGTTAATAAAATTAGTGATTTCATCCGCTGAGGATGAGAAAAAAGGCGGCAAGCTTGAGTTGAACTCTATTAATTTATCTCTGAATGAATTGTCTGAAATACCATAATAGCCTAGGTTATCGCCTTCAAAATTTTCTAAAAATACATCAAATCCAATCCTTTTAAATTTTTGAATTTCTTTTTTGTATTCTTCAAATGTTGTGTGGTTTTTAGACATTAAGGGCAGTTTTAAATTTGATGCCAAATTTGCCTGATAGGCTGTAATCATCTCATTATCAAGGTTTTCAAACTTTGCATTGATTTGTGCCGTATCATCATATATTAAAATATAATCTTTAAAAAACTCTAAAACAGGCACCAGGTCTTTGTTTAGGTAGCTTTGATAATATTCTATCCCCTCAAAATAATCTTCATTGTGAATCTTTTCTGTGACTTCGCCAAAAAGCAAGTCTAAAACTTCATTTTCGCCAAATTTTTCCAATTCCCTGTAGAGTTTATTCTTAAAGCCTGCCTTAATTTCATCATCAAGCAAAAATTTATGCAGAGGATAAACCGTTATGCTGTCAAGTTTTTTAAAACTTTTTTGCGTATTTGGGTCAAACATTCTGATATCTTCAACAGTATCAGCAAAAAATTCTATCCTGACAGGTGATGAATAAAGCGTAAAAATATCTAAAATATCACCCTTAACTGAAAATTCGCCAGCATCCATTGCCATAGGAACCCTCTTATACCCTAAAGATACAAGTCTTTCAATGGTTTTAGCATAATCAATCTCATCATTTTTTTTAATTTCAAAGGAGTTTTTATTATAAAAATTTCTGTCAGGAAATTTCTCTAAAAGCGTTCTTACAGGTGCAATTACAAGAGAATGCCCGCCCATTAGTGCATCCACCTGCTCCTGATAAATATAATAATTCCTGTCAATATCTTCATAAGGGTTTATTTCCTGAAAAGGAAAAATTTTAGCGTTAATGTTAAAAATTGATTCTAAATCCTGGCTGTATTTTAGTGCAGACTGTTCGTTCGGGGTAATAAAAAATACTTTTTTGTTGTAAACATTTATAATTTTATTCAGAATTAAAAGTCTTAATGGATTGTTAAGCCCTGTCATACAAAGGCTTATTCCCACCTCTTTCTTTTTTAAAAAAGTTGAAAGCGTGTCAGTATCAAAATTATTAAAAATTTCCTGAAGAGAATTTTGCATAAAAAGATTATAGCATTAAAGCTCGCCAATTTATGCTTTTTTATGGATTAATTCTGGATTATCAAAAGAATATACATTATGCTGGCGTGTAAAATTTTAGAAGATAAGATATTCTAAGGACGAATTAGTAATATTTACCTACCCTTTAAGGCACTACAGAAAGCATTGACGCCCCGATAACACCTGAATAATCGCCAAGTTCAGCTTTTTTAAATTTTACGGCACTTGCAGGAATAGGAAGTGCTTTGGCCCGTGACTTTTTTATTGTGCCAAGATAAAATTCATCAATACTTTGTATAAGCCCCCCGCCAAGGATTACAAGCTCCGGATTGTAAAAGTTTATAACGCTTGCAATGCCGCCAGATAAGTATTCTATGGCTTCATTTACATATTGCGTCACAATTTCATCCCTCGCGTCAAGAGATTTTTTAATGTGTTTTGAACTTATTGAGGATGAATCAGCAAAATCAGTAATAATCGACCTCCTGCCTTTTTTAACGGCTCCAAGTATTCTTGATTCAATGGCGCTTCTGCTTGCATAAGCTTCAAGGCAGCCATGACCTCCGCAAGAACAGGCCCTTCCGTTTAAATCTACTATCATATGCCCCATTTCACCGGCTGAACCGTTTGCCCCGTAATGGATTTTGCCGTCTTTTATTATGGATGAACCTATACCGGTGCCGACAAATATACATATGATATCTTTAAACCCTTTGCCTGCACCGTATTTTAATTCTCCAAGTGCTGCAACTTCAACATCATTGCCAACAAAAGTTTTTATATTAAATTTATTTTGAATTAATTCTCTAACATTAAAATCACTGCACTCAAGGTTTGCAGCATTTATTAAGATTCCGTTTTGCCTGTCTACCTGTCCTGCAAGACCTATTCCGATTGACTCAATATCTTTTTTGGGTATATCGCATTTTTTTATAAGTTCATCAATGGTTTCAAGGATTTTTTGGCCTGTTTTTTTATTACCCTTTTCTTTTTTTGTCTTATTTTTAACATCAAAAACAACTTTTCCTGTTTGTTTTTCAATAATTCCGGCTAATATCTTTGTGCCGCCTAAATCAATTCCTATAGAATATTCTTCCATTTTGAAAAACCTAAATCTCTTTGTTTTTTATGCCGATACTTTTTAATTTGCTCTCAATTTGGCGCCACCAGTGAAGCTTTTCTTTGTATAAATATTCATATCCGCTAAAATCACCTCGGCTTATATTGTTTTGCTGGTGATCAAGAAACTCTTCAAACGCTCTTTCGTGTCTGTGTGTAAATTCTTTTCTGTCAAATTCAGGGTTTGTAATCACTTCGGGTTCCCCGAATTCTAAGAGGATTTCAGGCCTGTCCTGTCTTAAAAATGTATAATTTGTTGCAACGGGAATTAAATTTACTCCTCCGAATTTTTTTGCGGCATTTTTTGCCATATAGGCTAAGCCTGATTGAAAAATTTCAGGCCTGTGATGAGGCGGCCGGATAATTCCCTGCGGAAAAAGCCAGAAGGCTATATCAGGGTCTTTAAGCGTATCTGCTGCATAGCTTAAAGATTTCATAGCACTCTGCGCTGATTTTTTGTTAATCGGAAAACAGCCTATATATTGAAACAGAGGAAATCTGTTCATCTCTTCAATCATAAGGCGCATTCTAAATTTGCCGGTTTTTCTTAAGATAAAATATATAACAATATATCCAAGCATTCCATCCCACCAATTAGAATGCGGGGCGTAAAAAACCGTGGCAAAATTTTTATTCCTTTTTTCAAAATTTTCCAGATTTTTATACATTAGGGAATAAAAGCGGTTCTTTATCATTGAAAAAAAGATAAAATTTCCCATAAAATGCCAAAACGGGACATTTTTTGCTTTTCTGAATTTTTCTTCCCTGTTCCTTATCTTTGTCGGGGGAATTTCGCTGTACAAATGTTGTGGTGTAAGCATAAACCAATTCTATTTTAAATTTTTATTAGTGTCAATAATATCTCAAAAACAGAACAAAACAAAGTTTTCCGGCTTTATATTATTTGTCGTCTTTAATCTTTTTATCCAAAATTGAAGGATAAAAAGCAGACCAAAGCAAAAGTCCGAAAAGAAATAAAGCAATAATAAAATTTGAGGGTGTATCAAGCTCTGGGTTTATAGTTAAAAAATCCATAATAAAATCCTACTTCCATTTTAATAATTTTTCTATCTTGATATCGATTGCTAAAAAATCTTTAATTAAAACCATAGCATATAAAACACCAAGAATAATGAATATATTCTTCAATGCTCCGTTTGGCATAAAAGCAAGCCCTATGATGCCGCCAATTAATACAACCAATATATTAATAACCAGTTGTCTTTTTGACATTAAATTCTTTGTTTTGAGCTCTAAAATTTTTATATTGATATCATCCATAAATTCAATTATAGCAATTTTTAATCTTTGGGCAATATGGCATCAAAAGGATTTATATTAAAAATAAAATACAGAATTTGCGGGCACATTAGAACTTTTTTGTATTTGAAAAATTTCAGCTTTTGGCAAAATCAAAATCCTTAGATTATTTTTATGCTAAAAAGTCTACATTATCCTCTTTAACTGGCAATATGCCTTAAATGAGGTTAATTCTTTTTGAATAACATAATGATGTTTTGTTAAATTCAGACTGCTTGCTGCGTTTAAAGCCTTTTCATATGTTTTAATTGTATTCTCAGCCACCTCAAGCTTTCTTGAAGCTTCAATTGTAGTAAGGGAATCCTGCATAATATTGGCGCGCAGTTTGTATAATATCATCTGTAGAAATACAAGTTCATTTATGTTGGCATCCTGAAAAGCAAGCTCTGAATACGTTTTTGCGTTATCCAATTCGCCCTTATTTAGATAAGCTCTTGCCATAAGGGCTTGGAATAACACCTTAAAGAATGTGGAATTGATTTTGGTGCTTTCGCATATATTTATTGCTTTTTCGCATATTTCAACAGCCTTGTCTGCACCGTTTGCTGCCATTGTTGCTTTTGCGCTGATATACCAGGAAATAAGGGCGCCAAGAGCAATTTTTTCTTTAGAAAACCAAGTCATTTGCTCGGCGCAGATTTCCAAAGATTTTAAAGGATTTCCCTCTTCCAATATTACATACGCTAAAAGTGCTTTTATAAGGTTTTTGCTGTAATTATCAGAACAGTTGTTTGCAAAGGTTACGGCCTCAAACATTTCATCCTTTATTTTTTCATCAAAATCATTTCTCAAAATTTTGTTAAAAATATCAATTGTATTCCATTTTGAAACTAATTTTGAATCATCAATCGCATATGAAAAATCTTTAACAATGGATTGCAGTATTTCATCTGATAATCCAAGATATCCTTTGATTGTATAGGCATAGGCTGTTGCAAGTTTTAAATTAACGATAATTTTTGCATCAACAGTGATTTTATCTTTTTTATTTTCTTTAAATACCTCTTTTTCAACAGCCTCGATTAATTCAAACACTGCAGGGTTTCCTTGCTGCGCAAGTGCTTCAATTAAAAATATGTTTGCTTTTATCCATGAATTGTAAACTTCTTTTGTATTTACAAAATCATGCCTTTTTGGGTGTTTTAGCCACTCTTGCAATGGCGGATTGATTTCTGAATTTACAATTGTATTTACTTCTTCAAAATTTCCGGCATATAAGAGTGCCTCGGCTTTTCTTGTTTTAATTAATGCTCTCTGAAGACTGTATTTTGGTTTATCGAAATATTGAAGAACTGTATCCGCTGTTTCAATTATTGCAGGAAAATTTTGCACCTCTTTAAGACTGTGAATCAAGTATCCTGATAATTCTATAACTTTTTCAGCTTCTTCTTTATTTTTAGCATGCACAAGGGCTGATGTTAAATAATCAACAGCTTCTTTTGGGTTTTTTGCATAAATTAATTTTCCAAGCCTTTCAAAGATATTATTTTTTATATAAAAAGCATTAGGATGTTTCATCTCTTCAAGGTTTGCAAGGCTTTGCTTTTGGCACATGGTATAAAATGCAACATCGCCTATATAGGAAGCAAGCTTTAGGTTTGCAGTCCACAAGTCGAATGCAAGTGCCTTATCTTCAATTGTTTGTGCCAATAGTGCACGTATAGCAGGTGAAGATATTGTTCTTTGGCAAGTTTCCCCCAAAAGCTTTGCACTGTATGGTTTTAGAGTATCATTATTTTTTGCCTTAGAATAAATATGGGTCCATATTAATGTATTTTTAAATTTGAAGATATTTTCATTCTTTTTGCTTATATACCCTGTTTTTTCTAAAAAAGAAGTTATTTTTATAAAATTATCATCGGATAATTCAAAAACTGCTTGCAGGATAGATTTTGTAAATCTTCCGCCAAGCATTGACGCTGTTCCTAAAAACAGGTAATAAGAAAGATTTGTTTCTTTTAAGAAATTCAATCTTTTATCCAGAATTTCGCCAAGCGTCTGCGGAACAAAATAATTTTCATCCTTTGCATTAAATGTAAACACTTTGTCTTTTAAATAAACTTTTTTTGTTTCAAGAAAATATTCACTAACCTGTTCTATATAGGCAAAATTTCCTTGTGAATTTAAAATAATCTGGTTTACAATTTTTTCCGGCAATACATCATAAGAACCGAATTTTAATCTTAAATATTCTCTGATATCATCTATTTCATTCTGCGCAAGGTTAATATTCAAACAAGCATTCTTAGGAAGCTTTTCTGAATTTATATACATATTTAAAGCATGCTGGTTTCTGTATGATAGTAAAAATTTTGCGCCCTGATTAAAGAAATCCTTATTTGTTAAATATTTCAGAAATTCAAAAGAGGTTTCATCAATTAAATCAAAATCGTCAATTATTATTGCAAGCTTTGATTCGCCGCGAAGAGCTTCAAGCACATCCTTTATCACCTTAAAAGTTTTATGCTTATTAATTAAAATACTTTCATAAAAATCTTCTCCGACAGGATAAACAAGGTTTATCAATGTTTCAATCTTTTCAGGTGAAAAACCTTCTTTGCCGTTCATAAAAGAAAGATTTTTTTGAAGCACATTTCTTAATTCTCTGACGCGTTTTTCATATTTTGATGGTACAAAAGAGAGATTAAACAGTGATAAAAAAACATCCTGAATAAGTCCCATCGGAGTAATTTGGGTAAGCGCGCTGCATTGCCCCTTTAATACCATTATATTGCCGTCTTCAAGCTTTTTGTAGAGCTTTTCTAATAGAAAACTTTTCCCTGAGCCCCTTGGAGCATTTAATGATATTCCTTTAATTTCGCTTGATGAATCATTTAGAGTATCATATATTAATTCAAGCGCCACATTTTCTTTTACGCTTTTACTTTGTGTAAATTCGGGTTTTTGGTCTAAAAATACCATTTTATATGATTCTGGCGAGATTTTAATGAGCGGAATCTCATCAGATAATATTTTATACGCACCTTCTGATGTTACAATATCCTTTTCTATGCCATATTCAAGCTGCTTAATTAAAGAATTTGGTTTTACTTCATCTTCAAGTGCTACGGCAAATTTAAATGAAATATCAGCGCCAAGGGTTTCATTTAATATAAGATTAAACTTTGAAAATTCTTCGCTAAATTTGTTCACCTTTTCTAAAAAACCAATTTTCTTAGAATAATTTATACTAAAATTGATAACATCTTCCTTGATGAATTGAGGCGTTACATTAAAAGCAAGCTTGATAGCTGTTTTAATATTCAATGTAACCTTTTGCTTAAATTCTTTATCTTTGTATTTGTCGAAAACATGTTTTAATGTTAAAAAATCAATATAAACACTTAACCTTGGTACTGTTTGCTGTGTAGGCGCTTTTGCATGTTTGTCATTGTTTTTAACCTCGGCTTTGTTTTCCTTTTCACTATTATTCGCCTGCATATTTTGAAGTGTTTCTTCATCTTCTTTAAAATGATAAAAACATTTTCTGCAGTGAGTTGATGAAACATAGTTTGCGCAGTTGCACTCAGGGCAAAATTTTACAAAAACAAAACCGCACTTTTTACATGATGAACTGCCTGTTTTTATTTGGCTCTTGCACCTTGGACACTCAAAAACAAGCCTTAATTTACAATTAGGGCATATAGTATCCTTAGGATTTATTTGAGTTTTACATTTTGGACAGTTCACTATCTATTCACTTTAATTAACTAAAAGAAATGTAATAATTGTAACATTTCTTATTATATTTAATTTATTTGTTTAGTCCAGCCAGAGAGCATTAAAATCAACCATATGAGCTAGTTCTTTTTTATTATTTTGCATTTTTGCGCAAAATTTTCTTTAAAAAAAGATAAAAAAGTGCTACATTTTAGCTATGGATTTAGGAGTTAATATTGATCATGTTGCAACGTTAAGAAACGCAAGAGGCGGAGTTGAGCCAAGCGTTTTGGATGCTGCACTTATATGCGAAATGGCAGGCGCCAAGGCTGTTACCGTACATTTAAGAGAAGACAGGCGCCATATAAAAGACAATGATGTTTTAGAATTAAAAAAACATCTTGCTTGCAATATTAACCTTGAAATGGCGGCAACAGATGAAATGCAGAAGATTGCCACCTCGCTTTGCCCTTATTCCTGCTGCATTGTGCCCGAAAAAAGACTTGAATTAACAACAGAAGGCGGGCTTGATGTTATTCAGAATAAAGAAAAAATTGAAAAATTAATAAAAGCACTCCATTTAAAAAATATAATAGTAAGTCTTTTTATTGACCCTGATTTAGAACAAATTAAAACGGCATCAGAAATAGGCGCTGATTATATTGAGCTTCATACAGGCTCTTTTTCTAATGCTTTTGGTACAGATAATCAAGATATTGAATTTAATAAACTTAAAAACGGTGCAAAATTCGCACAGGAATTGGGTCTTAAGGTAAATGCCGGGCATGGCCTTAATTATGAAAATGTTTATTTGATGAATGAAATTGAAGGGCTTTGCGAATTAAATATTGGCCATTCAATAATTTCTCGTTCCATCTTTGTTGGTCTAGAGATGGCCGTTAAAGAAATGATGGAGTTAATTTAGCAAAATATAAACTGCAAATTGATGCCGCATTTATAATATGTACATAATTTTTTTATTATCTTATTTTTTGTGTACTGTAGTCTTTTAGCATACAAGTTAGTTTTTATTTAAAAAAATGGGCAATAAAGCCACAATTTGAAAATTTTTTTTAACAATCATACAAAAATTATTTTTGATATTTATTTGGCATGCTTTTTCATAGATTAAGCATGCCAATTTTAGCGAAACATGTCATGAAATATTTAAAATTTCTATATTTGTTAAGTAATATTAAGAATAATCGAATTGCCAAAATCATGTCATGGTGCATGTTTTGACTAATTATTTGTGCAACAAATAGATTACTAAATTAAATGTTGTCATGTGTACACACCCGCTCTATAATTAAATAGAGCTTGAAGGTAGAAGCTTGTCACATAGCTTTTAAGAGGGTGTGAAAAGTGTATACAAAGATTTCTGAAAATTTAAATCGTATTTTGACATTTGCAAAAAATTACAACCCGACAATCGTTGCTGTTTCAAAATATTATACAGTAAACGACATGAGGGACGCCTTTAGAGCCGGGCTGAATAATTTTGGGGAAAATCAAGTAATCAAGGCAATTGAAAAAATCAATTTATTAGAGGAGGAAATCGCTTCAAAATCGCATTATCATTTGATTGGACACTTGCAAGGGAACAAAGCAAAAAAGGCAGTAGGAGTGTTTGATTTAATACATTCTGTCGATTCTATAAAACTTGCTTGTGAGCTGGATGTAATTGCAAAGCAAAAAGGTATTGTCCAAAAAGTTTTAATCCAGGTAAATAATGCATTTGAAGAGCAAAAGTTCGGCATAGCACCTTCTCAGTTGGAAAATCTGATATCTGAAATTAACGGGCTTCAAAATTTAAAGCTCGAAGGGCTTATGAATATAGCCCCCTTAACCGATGATACTGATTTAATCAGGAAACTTTTTAGAGAAATGTACAAACTAAAAGAATCGTATAACTTAAAAGAGCTTTCAATGGGAATGAGCAATGATTACAAAATAGCACTTGATGAGGGTGCAACAATTATAAGACTAGGTAGAACATTATTTGAGTAAAAAATTAGGAGGATAAGGCGTTGACCGGAGTTTCAAACACAATAAATTCCATAGTTAAATTTTTAACATCACCATTTGAAAGCGGAACAGACAGGGATGACCCGTTTGCAAGTTTAGATGATAATTTTGATACAGATTATGCTACAGACAGAAATGTTGCACTAGCGCCGGAGTTTAAACAAGCACCTATGCCAGCATACAGAAATGAAAGAAAAGTTATTTCAATGCCCTCAAGAGGATATGAGGGCGATTCCAGAGGTTATGAAGTTATTGTATTTGAACCAAGGTCTTATAATGAATCAAAGCAAATAGCAGAAGCGCTTAAAGAAAAGAAAACAGTTATCCTTAACCTTCAACTTTTAGATAGAGAACAGTCACAAAGAGTTGTTGATTTCTTATGCGGCTGCACATACGCCCTTGGCGGTGACCAGAGAAAAATCGGCGAATGTGTATTTATATTTACTCCTGATAATATTAATTTATCTCAGGAAATGGTAAGCTCAAAATTAACAAGAGATGCGCTTTGGAATGCGCCTCAATCAAATTAGAGAATAATAACGAGTTTGAGAGAACTCCCTTTGGCTGAAAGTATGTCGTAATTAAAAACATAATAGCGGAGTTTATGGAATTTAGGAGAATAATATACCCTTGCTTTTATAAATGCAGGGGTATTTTTATTTACAAATTTGCACAAACCTGCTTTTTGTAATAATATTTTATTATATAAAGTTAGATATTATTAAAACTGGGAGTGAAGGTAGAGTATGAAAATCTTAAGAAATTTATTTGCTATTTTTGCCCTCTTTGGTTTAATGACTTCATCGCAGGTGTTTGCTGCCGAAATAAGCGATGTATCTGAAAACTATTGGGCAAATTCCGAAATCGTTGATATGGTTTCAAAAAATGTTATGCAGCTTGATGAAAACAATAATTTCAACCCTGAAAATCCTGTAAAAAGGGGTGATTTTGTTAAAATGTTAACAAAAGTTTTAGGGCATGACAATTTAAATATCACGGTTGAAAATCCATATGCAGATATAGATAATTTTACTGAAAATTATGACGCAATCATGAAATCAGAAGAATTAGGCCTGGTATACGGTTATCCTGATAAGACATTCAAACCTCAAAACAAAATGACAAAAGCAGAAGTAACATCAGTTATGAGCCATATTACAAAAAATATCTATGCTGATGATTCTGTACTTTCTGATTTTGAAGATACAAAATTAATCCCTGAATGGGCTGAATTGCCTTACCAAAAGGCAGTTAAACTCGGGCTTTATGTAAATCACCCTGACAGCTTGAAATTTGAACCCAACAGGGATATTACAAGAGCTGAAACTGCAGTTTTACTTGCAAAATTAAGCAAAACTATGAATATGGTAAAAGAAGAATATGTTGCGCCTGAAACAACCAGTGAAAAAGTACTTGGCACAGAACATTTAAGTATACACAAAGATGCTGATTCAAATATTGTAACCGTTACCAATGTTAGAAAAATCATTTCACAAGGCAATATTATTAAAGCGGAATTTTACGAAGCATATAAATCTAAAAAATCACAAGAAGGTGATAATGTAGTATTTACCGTTAGAAATGATGTTGTAACAGATGAAGGCACAACCGTTATCCCTGCAAATACAAAATTATATGCAACAGTAGAAGATAAAATTGACCCGAAATGGTTTAACAAAAACGGCGAAGTTAAGGTTAAATTCAGCAGAATGGAACTTCCTGACGGCAGGGCAACTGATTTAAACGGCTATGTTTACAATGACAGAGATGGATATCTAAAAGAAAATCCATGGAAAAAAATCGGCGCATACACTCTTGGCGGTGCTGTTCTTGGTACCGGTGCCGGTGTTGGTGTTGGCATACCTTGTGATGAACTTGGCACAGGCCTTGCAATTGGTGCTCCTGTTGGCGCTGGCGCCGGTTTTATCGGCGGTCTTGTAACAAAAGGCGTTAATTATTCTGCAAGAGCAGGCGAGACAGTTTACATTAAGCTGTTGGATGATGTAAGTATTAATGAAGATTTATAATATAAATCTTCATTAATCGAATTTGCGGGCAGTAAAATGCCCGCATTTTTTATCTTAATATATTACAAATTGTATACATTTTGTCTTAGCGCAGCTTCATAATTTGCAAATTTATCTTGTGCTTAGTATAATCGGTTATGTTAGTTAGTATTATTTAATTTTAATGAGGTAAAGGCAAAAATGAGCACATTAGAAAGAGTAAAAAAAGTAGTAGTTGATCAGCTGAGCGTTGATGAAAATCTTGTAACTCCGCAAGCAAGCTTTACAAACGATTTAGGCGCTGATTCATTAGATACTGTTGAATTAGTTATGGCTTTTGAAGAAGAATTCGGATGCGAAATTCCTGACGAAGAAGCTGAAAAGATTGCTACAGTACAAGATGCTGTTGATTATATCGACGCTCATCTTAACTAAAATAGATGCCTGAATACAGCATTAAGGTTTATTTGGGAACATCCTGCTCTTAAATATTTATAAATGTAGGATTTTCCCTTATTTATCGGTTAATGTTATAGTTTTTGCATCTCAACAATTTATCAAAGAGGAAATTTTATTAAAATGAACACAAATAAAAGACGAGTGGTAATTACCGGAATGGGGATAATTTCTCCTGTTGGTGTTGGTACTAAGAATTTTTGGAATAGTCTGCTTGAAGGCAAAAGCGGCATTTCTACAATAGAAAACATTCCGCTTGATGGTCACACTGTCCATATTGCTGGTGAAATCAAAGATTTTGATAAAATCAGCAAGCTTGATGCTAAAGAATCAAGAAGAATGGATAGATACACCCAGTTTGCACTCACTGCTGCTGAGGAAGCAGTTCAGGATTCAAGCGTATCAACAGATAATGTAGATGCCTATCGTTTTGGCGTTATAGTAGGCTCTGCTGCCGGCGGTTTTGACACCTTTGAAAAACAGCACCATACTATAATTGACAGAGGGCCTTCAAAATGTTCGCCTTTTACTGTTCCTATGATAATTTCCGATATGGGTGCCGGCCGAATTTCTATGAAATACGGTGCTAAGGGCTTGAATAAGGCAATTGTTACGGCATGTGCAACCTCTGCACATTGTATTGGTGACGCATTCAGAAGTATTCAATATAATGATGCTGATGTTATTATAGCAGGCGGAGCCGAAGCTGTAATAACAAGATTAGGTATAGGTGCTTTCACATCAGCAAGAACTCTTTCAAAAAGAAATGATGAACCAAAGAAAGCATCAAGACCTTATGATAAAGACAGAGATGGTTTTGTAATGTCAGAAGGTTCTGCAATATTGATATTGGAAGAATTAGAGCACGCTAAAAAACGTGGCGCCAAAATTTATGCCGAGATTGTTGGCTATGGCCAAACTGCTGACGCATACGATATCGTTGCTCCTGACCCCAGTGGCGATGGTGCTGCTATGGCGATGAAACTTGCAGTAGAGGACGCTCAAATTGACCCTAAAGAGGTAGGATATGTAAATTCTCATGGAACTTCCACTGGTCTTGGCGATGCAGCTGAATCAAAGGCTATTGCAAGAATTTTTGGCGACCTTGACGAAAACCCTGATTTAAAGGTTTCATCAACAAAAAGTATGCATGGACATATGCTTGGCGCAACGGGTGCAGCTGAGTCTATTGTTTGTATTATGGCATTAAGAGAGGGTATTATCCCGCCTACTATCAATCTTGATAACCAGGATGAGCATGTTGCAAATCTGAATTATGTTCCGCATAAGCCTCAAAAGGCTGATATTAAATATGCTCTTACAAATTCTTTTGGTTTTGGCGGCCACAATGCATCTCTTTTATTTAAAAAATATGAAGATTAAAACTAAATTATGCTATTTTGTTTTTAATCATTTCATGATAAAATCAAATTAAACTTGAAAATTGAATATTTGTCGGAGTGGCGGAATGGTAGACGCGCACGTTTGAGGGGCGTGTGGAGCAATCTGTACGGGTTCAAGTCCCGTCTTCGACAAATTTTCTATATTCCAATATTCAAGCTTGTTTTGCTGGTTATATTAATTAAAGGGTCATTAGATGGATACAAAAATTAACAATTTACTTGAAAAATATGTGAAATCTATCAACCAATGTGATTTAGAGATAGCAAAAGAAATATGGGATTGGAAAGGTGAAGTTTCCTTTATTCATCCATTGGGCTATGAATATTCTTATAACGATATTATTGAACATTTTTATAAGACCATAATGGGTGGAATGTTTTCAAAACGTAATTTAGTAATCAAAGACTTGAAATACGTAATATATGGCAATACAGCCTTAGTTAAGTTTTGTTGGGATTTTTATGCTGTATCTGCTAATACGGGTGAAAAAATACATACAAAAGGAAGAGAGTCTCAATTTTTGGTATTACAAAATAACGAATTTAAAATAACTCATATTCATTATTCACCTGAACCAGGATAAGTATAGACTACCTATATTCTAAACCAAGTGACATTCTCATATTATAGTATTCCTGTGTTGACTCTTTCATGACTAACACAATTCTCTGATAGATGTTGCTTACAGGATTCTTTTGTAACACATTCTTTTTGTCAAAAGGTTTAAAACTAGTAACCTTATCGACATTACTTCTATCCCTGATATATCCTTAATTTCAGGGATTTTTAATTTCTATTGTGTCCATTCTGTGTTTATTTTAATATTTGAATTAAATCCTAATTATATGAATCAAGAACATTTATTGCATTTTGTATATCCAAAGAAGCAGTGCAAAACTATTACACTATTGCGTTTTTTGCAGAGTATTTTTAATTATGAAATTTGAATTTTTAATGCCCCATCTTTTGCCATTGCAGCTATGTAGAATGCATTTGCTTTTCGAAATTTATTTGACAAATGTATCTGTTAATTAGACAATGTTTATAATAGAGTCTGTATTAAGTCAAGGATAAGGTATGTCAGAGAACAATCAAAAGAGTCTTTTATGGACCCAAAGAGAACTAAATGGCAAAACTGAAAGAGTATTAAATATCTTTATTCCCCATGTTAGCGGAATTTCAAACAGAATAAAGCAAATTTTTACCTATCTTCATTTTTATGAATATATTGAAGGTTATACTGTTGATTTGCATTGGCCGTTATGCAGCACTGCTTCCAATACGTTCAAGGAGCTATTTGACTTCAAACTGTTTCCGAGATTTAACGAAATAAATTACGATATATATACCGATAATAATTATGGTGAAGGGAACACATGGTGTTTGCTTATAAATAAAGAAGAGGCAAAGAAAGCCAATATGAAGTATATTGACCTAAAGTATAATGAAATCCCGCAGTTTCTTCGCGATGCTTTTCTGTCGTATTTTAGAGCGCTAAAGCCATCTCTTCCTGTGCAGCAAATTCTCGACAGTGTTGAAATTCCAGAAAATTCTGTATCTGTTCATATACGGCATGATGCTGTTTGGAGATATTGGAAACGCTGGGCAGATAATGATATTGATATGTTTATTGATGCTATGAATAAATACGATAAGGACACGTATTTTTTGCTTGCCTGTGCAGATCAGGAAATTTACGAAATGATGCTTAAAACCTTCAAGGATAGAATTATATCTATACCGAATAAAAAGGTTGATAATACAAGTAATATTCAGGATGTTGCCGAATTGTATCTTTTATCAAAAGGCAAAGAATTAATTGCAACCTATGGTTCCACCTTTAGTGAGGTTGCCTGGTGGCTTTCTGATTGCAGTCAGGAAGTTACCGTTATAGGCTCGGAAGAAGCCTGGCAAAAACTGGCACAGTCATAGTCCCGGGTGTTTTATATTTAACTCCTGCATTTTAAGCAGGACGGGTGTGTTTTAATGAGTCTAAACCAGTCTGGGACAATATTTATCACATTTACTGCAGACTTGCCATCATGGCATATTCAGCTTTCATTGCTGTATATTGGCAATAAGCGATAAATTTAATCTAGCATAATTCTACATCATCAAGGCCAAATTGCTCAATAGAACCTTCTTTTGCCTGAATGCATATAAATTGCAGGTTGTTTTTGCCGATGTTTTCAATTCTCCTTGCTGCGGCAGGCAATACTTTGACACAACTTCCTCCTTGAACCTTTATTTGTTCATCATCAACTGTTAAAATTCCCTCGCCGTCAAGAAAAATATAAATCTCTTCATTTTGCTTGTGTTTATGATTAAATGGAATTTTAAACCCTTCAGGTGCACAGTTAATTGAAATTTCTGCACTCGTTAATTCTAAGGCATTGTGAAGAAAAACTTTTCCGTTCTCGTTTTTTGAAACATCACTCATTGTTCCAAATTTAAATGTTTTGTAATTTAACATGGTATTCTCCTTCTTGTTTGATATCTAACTATTTATATAAAAAATAATAACTATATATCTATATCTTTTGACCGTTTTTGTGATACGCAAAATATTAATTTGCAGCCATTTTTTCTAATAATTCATCTAATATTTTTGCTTCTCCTTTGGAAAAGCCTTTATATAATTTTGCATTTAATTCCTTTGAAATCCTCTCAAAATGCGGTTTTAATTCCTGTCCTTCTTTTGTTAAAAGTATAAAGGTGTTCCTGGAATCTTCAAATGATTTTTCACGTTTTACAAGCCCTGTTTTTTCAAGTTTGTCAATTAAAACACTGACTGTTGCCTTTGTTCTGTGAATTTGTACAGAAATTTCCTTCATTGTTATTTTGTCAGTTTTATATAAAACAACAAGAATATCCCCATGGGATGGCGATAATTCCCCATATCCGATTTCTTTGAGCTTTGATAAAATAAAACTATTGCCAACTTCCCTTATTCTTGATATTAGAGATAATGCCTTTTTCATGTTTTTATTATAGTTAGATATCTAATTATTGTCAAGTGTTCATATGTAAGCTTTAAAATGTATAATTACCAAAAATAATCATCATTAAATATCGCTTTAGCATTCTCTATTATGGCAATATTTTCCTCTGTTGTTTTATTATCAGGGTCTATTTCTGAATATAAATCTAAGAAGAATTTTCTTTTAGTCTTATATTTGCGGGTATATTCATCATCATCTGTGCAATATTCAGGGCTGTGCTCTAGTCCGTCATCATACATAGCATCTATGTCTTCCTGATAATAACGACTAATCTGGCTTTGAGTCTTTTTGCTAAAGTCGTTAAATATTTTATTAAGTATTTCATCTTCAAATGCAAAATATTTGGTTTCGTTTTTATCTTGGCTGCTTAAAGAAGATATCTTGATGTTTTTTCTAAGTTTTAAAATATCAACAAGACAGTCAAAATAGGCTAAATCCTCTTGTGGCGATTCTGTCTCGTATCTATTGTATAAGATATCCAGTTTTTTGAATAATTCAGATTTTAACTTTGTATAATTCACTACGTTTCTTGTTGGGTTTTTGAAAACTTCGCCTTGAATAGTTTCATATTGCACGGTTTTATCTAATGGATCAAATCCTCTACCTAAAAGCATATCAACACGTTTTTGATGGTAATTGCTTTTTTCATTTAAATAATTCTTTATAAAATCATCTTTTTGTACTGGGTCTCGTATGTCGTCAATATAGTTAGGTAAAAACAGTGTTTCAAAATTTATTGCATTTGATGGCATTGCAAAATCAGGCATTCTAATGGCAGATAAATAATCTGTTTTTTTAAGCAGTGGCTTATTTTGTTTTTTAATAAAATCATACGAATGCCTAAAATAATCAAGCTCTACAGCACCATTTTCGGCAAAAAATATATGATCTCTGTCAAGCTCATCATGGTATATTCCTGCTTTGTCTAAATAATATAAATTTTTAAACAGGTTTTTTAAATGTTGTCTACCTATAGGGTTTGTTTTTATATCTGCAGTCTTGCCTTTTGTCACATAATCAATTTTTTTAACGCCAAAAGTATCAGATTCTACATCATACTTAGGAACATCTACTTTTGCACTTCTTGCTTTTTGAGCTTTATGGACTTCTGCTGTGTTACCATCATAGTCAAAATAACCATTTGTTTTGCTATATGTATAGTGCCCCCTGAACGATGTTCTAAAACCTGTCTGCATCCCTATTTTCATAAATTCAATATCCTCTGCTTAGTTTATTTTATAGTATAACGCATCTGAAAAAAATTATTTGCCGTTTTTAGATAAAAGTTTTATAAACTGTTACAAATGTTAATTATTTGCAAGCTTTGAATCTTGCTGTATAAACTGTAAAAGCTCTGCCGATTGCAAGGGCTGCAAGGGTTTTTGGGTTGGCGAAAACCAAGGCGGCTGTATTTTTTTTGCACTGTAAGGAGTATTTTTTTCCCTAAGCTTCGATAACTCCATCAGTATATATCTGTTTTCCATCTCATAACATCTTTTTTGACAAAAATTACTTGTTTTTGAGGCTCTCTCCGTTAATTGACTGCTTAACCCGTATCCTGTCTGCTCGCACATTTTCGTTGTTTTTGGCCAGATGTCTTTTTGAAGAATAAAATCTTTTCTGGCGATATTCATTAAATGCAGAAATTCTAATTTTTTAAGCGCATAATCCACAAGGCTTTCTGAAGGGTTTTCAAGCATTTTGCCCCAGGTTGTTTCAACAGAAATTATTGGTGTGTGCAAGAGCTCAAAACGATATTTTGGTTCACGTTTTATATACATAGCCCGTTTTTTGTGATACCCGCTCTTGTTTTTAAGATATCTTTCAACAAAATCCGGTTTTTTATCATCCTCTAGATTTATAGCATATTTGCATAATCCGCTCCTTTCAAAAAGCGTCGCATTTGATGGTATATCAAGGGGAAATATTGACGGCAGTTTTTCAAATGAGTGTGTTATTTTTTGGCTGATTTCAACCGTCCCGTCAGGTTTAAAATTTAATAAATCAAGATCCAAAGACTTTAAATATTTACCCTCCCGTTCCAAGGCTAATAATGCATTAAGCAAACCGTTAATGTGTTTATTTGTTATCGTTGCTCCTTTGATTCCCTTAAATGTGCATTTATTTAATTTGCACCCTGTCTTTTTAAAAGTATCCGTCTCATTTGTTATTTTTGGTCTTGCTGCTGCTTTTTTAATACCGGATTTATCATATGCTGTCTGTTGATATAATGGGGTAAAAATTTGTAACATAGATTAAACTTTTTCTTTTCTATATAAAACTAAATGTTTATATAGAAAACCCGAACTCAAAATAATTTGCCTGATTGTTACAAAATTTTACAAAACTATCCTTCCTGCTTATTTTCCCGTCTGTTTTCTTTAATCGATGCAAAAAAGCTTGAGCCGACAAATAAAAGCCCCAGCCCCCCTGTTACAACCTCCGGCACCTCATAAAATGTTGAAATAAACATTATAACAGCAAGTGTTAAAATCGCATAATGAGCACCTGATGAAAGATAAGGATATTTTTTCAAAGTATGCATTTCAACCATTACAAGGGTCAAGCTTCTTACAAACATTGCCCCGATTGCAAGGCCTATTGTAATAATTATAATATCCTTGCTTATTGCAAAACTCCCCAAAACCCCATCTAATGAGAATGATGCATCAATTAATTCAAGGTACATAAACATCATAAAGCCGCCCTTTGCAGCATTTTTTGCCATATTTGCCCCAAAAGCGCCGTCTGTAGTATCTGATATAAGCCCTTCCTGCTTCTTTTCAAGAAAAGAACACAGCTGTTTAATTAATATATACGACAATATCCCAGCCATACCTGAAATAACAATATGCATTCTATCTGGCGGGTTTACAAAAAACTGCACACCAAAAATTAAAATCACCGTAATAATTATATCTAAAAACCTCGTCTTTAAATTAAGAAGAAAATTTTCAAACTTTTTAAGCCACAAATTTTTATTCTCATTAAAGAAATATTCTAACCCTACCATCATTAAAAATGCTCCGCCAAAAGCCACAAGCGGCGCATGAGCTATATGAAGATAATGCGTATACTGGCTCACGTCCTCAAGCGCCAAATGAATTGTTTTTATAATGCTTAAATTTGAAAATATTGAAACGATTAACACAGGAAATAAAAACCTCATGCCAAAAACCGCAATTAAAATACCCCATGTTAAAAACCTGTGCTGCCATTTTGGCGCCATCTTTTCAAGTATAAGTGCATTTACAACCGCATTATCAAAGGACAATGTAATCTCTAATATTGCAAGAAAAAATGTCACAAAAAGCATCTTTAGCCCTGTGCCAACTGCCATATGCTCTGCCCAAAAGTATGCTGCAACAAAGCCAAATATCGTAACAAATATTGATTCTCTAAAATGCTTAAACATTATTTTTTCCTGTCATTAACTCTTGCGGCCGCTGTTTTGAAATAGTTATAAACTGATTTTTAAAAAACAACAGCCTTTTGTATATATTGCTTCACAAAAATCCAAACTAAATTTCTGAATTACTGTAAATACCCTCGCCTAAAGGGTTTATAGGCTGGCGTTTTCTGTGTGCAAGCGCATAGCATACAGCAGTTGTTTTGCTGTGGGAGATTGAAATCTTAATCTCAACCTTATTCTTTAGCTGTTGGTTATTGATATTTACCTCGGGCACCCCGTTTTTATTGTGGCATACTTCAAAATCAGCATAGCTTACAGCCTCATACCCAAGAGAAGAAACAGCCTTAAGGCATGCTTCCTTGGCGCAATACCTTGCTGCAAGGTGTGAAGCTGCATCATTTTTTGAAAAAGAGTACTCTATTTCATCTTTGGTGTAAATCCTTAATACAAAAGGGTTGTTCCTTGTGTTATATTTTTTAAATCTTTCAATTTCTTCAATATCCACCCCTATACCAAGCGTTTCAAATTCGTCCAATTTTTTGCCCTTAACATTCTTAATAGTTGTAATACAGGCCTATTTTACATTATTTTAATATTCTTTGCAAATGGTTGCCGCATTTTTTTGCTTCTCATATAGTTTTAAACTAATCATACCCCGGCTTGCTTTAGGCGCTTAAGTATAAAAATGTTATGCAAAACGAATATTTTGTATAACATTAAAAATTTCAATAAAAATAAAGTAATATTTTATATGGCTTTTTGTGTATATATGGTATATAAAGTTTATCCCTGCTTGCATTTCGGGCATATTCTGTTTATAATATAACTTTGATTTTAGGTTTGAATAAAATGAGGTGTTGAGAAAATGAGAATTTTTAGTGTTTCCCCAAATTATAATCAAGCAAACAATGTTGCCTTCGGCAAATTTGCAGATGAAAATGCAAGAAAGGTTGTTCAAAAGGCTCTTAAAACAGATGATGAAGACACGCAGCTCATGCATAATTCCTGGTTTGACAGAATTGAAAAATGCGATTTCTTTGAAGCCTATACGGACAAAGAGGATAATATCGTTAAAGGCAGATTTACTGATGAATTTGTAAGAAGTAATGCTGATAACAAACAGATAACAAGCAGACTGGAAGATATAGAAATATTTGGTATTTTAGATGACTTAAGTATACTTAGAAATGTAAGAGGCATTGCTAATTTCTTGCGGGATTTTATAAATATACTTAATGGTGTTGACCTTTCTGTGCGAACCCTTTCAAAAAATCCTCGCGGCGATGCCCGTCCAGTAGAATGGGAAAAAGAAGAGCGTATTCGCAATTTAGCTGATTAATTTAATATAGCTTAATAAACAGTTGTTTTTGTAAATATCGCATAATAGAAAGAGGTTGTTAGAAAATGAGAATTTTTAGTGTTTCCCCAAATTATAATCAAGCAAACAATGTTGCCTTCGGCAAGTTTGCAGATGAAAATGCAAGAGAGAAAGTTAGAAAGGCTCTTACAAAAGATATTAATGACGAGGTTATGCAACCCGTTTATGATTCTTGGTTTGAAAGAATTGAAAAATGTGATTTCTTTGAAGCCTATACGGACAATGAAGATAATATCGTTAAAGGCAGGTTTACTGATGAATTTGTAAAAAGCAATGCCGATAATAAACAAATAACGAGAAGAATAGATTTTCTAAAGAGAAATAAAATTTTAGATGATTTAAGTAAATTTTACAATGCAAAGGTTGTTGCCAGCGATATACGAAACCTTGTAGCTATACTTAACGGTGTTGACCTTTCAGAAAGATGGCGTTCAAAAAATCCCCGTGGTGATGCACGTCCAGTAGAATGGGAAAAAGAAGAACGTATTCGCAATTTAGCTGATTAATTTAATATAGCTTAATATAGCTTCATAATTTTTATAATTTTAGGCAATTTTTTTCTTTGACAGGTTTTGTATTATTATAAATCTAATTTTAAAAGGAAGTAGTTGGACATAATGCGCCTTTCGCCGCATAATCTTAATAATGCAAAGCAAAATACCGCCTTTAGGGCAAAGGCGGCGCTAAATGCCGATGACCTTAGGGCGTCAAGAAGGTTTGCAAACTGTGCCCTGAATGGATTGTGGGATAATTTATCAAGCTCAATAAAAAATAAAAACCCAAACCTTATAAAAAATATTGATGGTGTTGAATATATCCCTGATGATACCCCTTTAAGGAGGGTGACATCAAGCCTCAAATGCTTCTTTGGAATGCCAATAGATATTATAGATTCTGTTGCAAAAAAGTTCCCGAATTCTTCATTAAACAATGCGGGGTTTTTGCAAAGATATAGAGAATCTGTCCAATTTGAAGAAAATGTAAGGGCTTTGCAGGGCCTTCAAAAAAACGGAGCCAAATTTGCAAAAGAGGTTATGGAAGGAAAGGGCTTCACTGAATACCCGACAGGCCCCTGTAGTAGTTATTGTGAATCAATATGCGACCCTGTAACAAATAAATTTGTTGAACAGATGAATAGTGCGATGGCAGATGATGTTGCAAACTATGACACCAAAAAGGAAAGGTTTACAACAAGAATTATATCTGGCCTTACAGCGGCATTCTTTTTAGGGGCTGATTTCTTCAATAAAGCCATTCAAAAAGGAAAATCAAACGAAGAAGCAAAGAATGAGCAGCACCTAAAACAAGGTCAGGAAATTAAAGAAAATATCTGCGAAGCAATAACCCAGTTTGCAGTATTTGCCTGCTTTTCAAAAACTATTAATAAAAGCCCCTGGGCCCCTGCTATAATAGGGGCAGGTATTGGTCTTGTTTCAAGGGTTGTTTCAAGATTATCATCAGGAATGCGCATTACAAGGATGGATGTGCCGGAGCACGCTAAAACAACCATGCCCTCAATGAATGAATTTATGGAATCAGCAAAGGCAGGCAATATTGCAGAACTTTTAGACAAAAAACAAAAAGATAGCCTGCAGGCGGATAAAAATGAGCATAAAAAACCTGTTTTAAGTGCAAAGAATATATTGTTATTCTGTGCTGCAAGTATTTTGGGTGGTTACGCCCTAAGGTTTGGCAAGGACCATACAAAGATTGGCCAAAACATTACGGAGATGATAGAAAAACATAATGAAAAACTTAAACGCAAAATTGTTGAAGAAAAGTTTGCCACCTATGATGAATTAACAAAGATGGCAGATGTTTTATCACAAAATGGCTATGACAAATTTCGTGAAAGTATACAAGATATTGCATATAAAGCTGATAATGCAAACAATATTCCTCTCGGCACAGACTATATTACCAAAAAAATATTTGGTATAGAAGTAAAAGTAAAAGACCTAAAAGCCCTTAAAACCGCACCTTTTAGGTTTGTTAAAGAACTTGTATGCTACCCGTATAAGATTGCAAGCAAATTAGAAGAATCAATAAGAAATTCAAAAATAATCAAAAACGGCGGCATAGTCCCTGAAAAGCCAAAGGATACAGAAGATATTCACGGAATAATGAATATATATAAGCGTTTCCTTGAATTTGAAGAAAAATGTGGCGGAGACGATAAAAAGCTTGCAAAAGAATTTGGCGAATACGTAGATAAAATGATTTTAAAGGCCAACAATGAAGTAACATCATCTAAAGGAAATAACTCTAAAATTGCAGTTATGGCGCAAACTTTGGGTACTCTCACCGGCATGTGGTTTAATATGAATGACGAATTTAATTCATCAATAAGAAACGGCTCTACAAAAGAGGAAGCAGAAAAAGATGCAAGACTTAGAGGTATTAATAAATTCTTTAGAATGACCGTCCAGCTTATTATTTCAGGCTCTTTGAATGACATATTTGAAAAACAATACAATAATTCAATTGCAAGCTCTGCCGCCGTTGTTGTCGCAAGCACAGTCTTAACCGATATGGCCTCCCGCGTTTTATCCGGTATGCCATCAAAGAAAATGTCAAAAGAAGAACTTGAAAAATACCAAAAAGACCACAAAGAAGGGCTTATGAGCTGGTATTATAAAGCAATTGATAAATTAGCTTCTTAAAGCTCTGCATGTTTGTCATATTTTTTGCTTGCTTTTTATTTTCTTTTTTGTTATTTTATTATCGAATGATGCCGGTATAAAACAAGTTATTTGTTTTTTAAGATTGTCAAATCGGCCACAGGAGCTAAAATTAAAACCCAAAAAATAGAATTTATGTTACATACTAATGTGAAGATTGCATAAAAAATTGCTCATTTATTTAAATTGTTAAAAGGAATTTGTGAAGTATAAATTTAACCATAAGTATATAAAAGAAAATGCTAAACCGGGCAGCTGGCGCCGGGGCTATGAGTATTTTCAAAAAAATCAGGTTTCATCAATAGAACTTAAGGATAATCTTGTAAAGGCAGAGGTGAAGGGCAACTATAAATCTTCATACGATGTATCATTAAAGTTCAACAAAACAAGCGTAAAGCCCGCCTGCACCTGCCCTTTAGATGAGCCTTGGTGCAAGCATACTGTTGCGGTGGCGCTAAATGCCTTAAAAGGCCATCTTTGGGATGAATTTTTATATGAAAAATATGACACCCCGCCTGTTTTTGATGATGAAGATTTTCCTTTGACAGAAAACGCACAAGGCGGTTATATATTTCATTTTAACCCTAAAAGGCGCCAAAATTTCTTCTCCATCCTTGTTATGGACAGAAACACAAAAAGGGTGATGAGAGACCTCGAAGGCCCCCTTAAAGCCATTTTAGAAGCGCAAAAGAATGATGAAAATTTTACCCTGAATGAGGCCCAAAAGCTTGAAATAATGATGTTTCGGCTTTTATTAAAACAATCAAGACTTGATAAAAAATCCGGCTGGTATGATGTCCAAATTAATAAATTTGATGAATTTTTCAGACTCTTATCAAAGCTTGAAGACGTTGTGGACGCTAAAACCCACAAAAAAATTCATTTTATGGATGAAACCTGGAAACTGTGCTTAGCTGTGAATGTTTCATATGTGGGAAACGTTCTTTTGTCTCTTTACTGGAAACGCCCTGATGACAGTGAGATATACCCCTTTGAAGAGGTTAGATATTTTTCCCGCCAATTAAAGTGGGGCCGCTACAAAGATGTAATTTTCCCAACCGATGTTCAGGTTTCAATACTGCCCCAATACCTGACTAAAGCGTCATTTACAGATATTAAAGATGCCGAAGGCGGTAAATTTGTATATGAAGAACTTCCAAAGCTAAGAGAGATGATGACGGTTGAACTCTCAGAAGAGATGGAAAAATTGACCTTTGAAAAGCGTCCTCCTGTCTGCGTTGTAGAGCTTGGTGTTGATTATGATCAGTCTTTAAAAGCCTCTCTTGAATTTGAATACGATGGCGTTCGCGTTCCTTATACCAGAACCCCAAAAACCCCTTATGTTACCATAAAAGACCCTGATAAAGATTTGTTATACTGGGTAAAAAGAGACCCGGAATTTGAGCATAGGGCCTATCAAATGCTTCTTGCCTGCCGTTTTCACCCAATGCAAACTAATAACCTTGCCTTAGAAAAAGAAAATGCCATAGATTTTTATAATTACTACATAAATAAAGCAGGCGACGGGTGGAAATTTATTGAAAAAGACGATATGTCCATCTACAAGCTTGTTCAAAAACAGCTTCAATTATGCGCTGATATTGATTTTGCGCCAAATACCACAAATATTTTTGAAATTGAACTCTACGGCGATGTGGATGGTGAAAAAATTGAACTTGATAAAATTCAAGAAATGACCTATGAGGGTGCAAAATACTATCAGGTGCCAGGCAAGGGTCAGGCCGCAATTCCTGTTGATGATGTTTATTCTCTGCTAAAATCCTTTAATACCTATGACGCCTACAGGAATGAAGAAGATAAATTCATTGTCAAAACCTACCGTGCAGGCGTTGTTTCAGAGATGGAAAATATGAAGGTGAAATTAAAAATGAGCCGGAAATTTTCAAAGTTCTGGAAAGAAATTTCAACCTTCTCAAATATGGAAAACACTTCTCTTCCAAAGGCCGCAGTTGCTAATTTAAGGGAATATCAAACAAAAGGCTATGGCTGGCTGTGGTTTTTATATAAATATGGCCTGAATGGTGTTTTGGCTGATGATATGGGCCTTGGCAAAACCCTTCAAACCCTGACCCTGCTTCAAAAGGCAAAAGAAAAGGACGGTAAAAAAACAAACCTTGTAATCTGCCCCACATCTGTTGTGTTTAATTGGGAAAACGAAATTGAAAAATTTGCCCCAAATCTGAAATTTTTAAATTTAACAGGTGTTGATAGAAAATCAAAATTTAAAAATATTCACAAATATGATATTGTAATCACAAGCTATGCCTTGATACGACGCGATATTGAGGAAATTAAAAAAGAAGATTTCAGATATGTAATTTTGGATGAATCCCAAAACATTAAAAATTCCCAAAGTCAAACATCTAAGGCGGTAAAAATGCTGAATGCCAAGCACAAACTGGCTCTTTCAGGTACCCCTATTGAAAATAAACTTGAAGAATTGTGGAGTGTTTTTGATTTTCTAATGCCGGGCTTCTTGTTTGATACCTCTGAATTCAACAAAAGATATGTTTATCCGATTATGGAAAAAGAGGATAAATCGGTTGAAAGGCGCTTAAAATCGCAGATTTTCCCGTTCATTTTAAGGCGTATGAAAAGAGATGTTGCAAAAGATTTGCCTGATAAGATTGAAAGCGTTGCATACTGCGAACTTACGCCTGAACAAAAAGATTTATATCTGCAGGTTCTTGATTCAACAAAAGAAGAATTGTTTAAATCAATTGAAACTGTGGGTCTTGAAAAGTCAAGAATGTCAATATTCTCAGCCCTTTTAAGGTTAAGACAGATTTGCTGCCACCCAAGACTTTACGATACTGAGGGCAAACTTGGAATATCAGAATCCGGCAAATTCGAGCACCTGCAGTCCATGCTTGAAGAAATTATTTCAGAAGGCCATAGAATTTTATTATTCAGCCAGTTTGTCGGAATGCTCGATATAATTAAATCCTGGCTTGAAACCAAAGGTATTAAGCATGAATACCTTTCAGGCCGCACAAAAGACAGGCAGGCAGTTGTAGAGAGATTTAACACTGACCCTACTATTCCAATCTTCCTTGTATCTTTGAAGGCAGGCGGCACAGGCCTGAATTTAACAGGGGCAGATTATGTAATTCACTATGACCCCTGGTGGAACCCCGCAGTGGAAGACCAGGCAACCGACAGGGCCTACCGTATCGGTCAGACAAAGAAAGTTTTTGTCTACCGCCTGATTACAAAAGGCACAGTTGAAGAGAAAATCCAAAGATTAAAGTCTAAAAAGCGCTCCCTGGTTGACTCTGTAATTTCTGTTGACAGAAACATCACAAAAACCCTTACATATCAGGATATTAAGGACATTTTCTCAGTAGATTAATCCCCGAGTGCCCTAATCCGCTGCCTGTCTTTAATTGCGGTTTATAATATAAAAGCCGGGCATGGTGCGCTTTTTGTACAAATTTATATTTTTAGACAAGGTATTTAATAAAAAAGAAAAGAGCACATCTTGCAACTCTTCTAAAAACAAGCTGCAAGACGGCTCTTTGATATACTTGGGGTATAACAAATTTAATAAATCATTATAAAACCGCATTTCTGCCGTTTTCTTATTTCGCCAAGCTCTCCTTTGTCTTTTATTTTGGATACCTTCTTTCACTGCCGGCTATATTCCTATAATTTCTGCCGCAGTATCCTAAATACCCTTTTGGTACACTTTTCCTGCCAGCTTTGCCATTCTAAAAGTCTGGAAGTCATCGCCGGTTTTGCACTCTTCCCTGCTTCCGTACCTTTTTGCGCCTGTATTTTGTCATATTTTATCCTTTTTAAAAAAACTTCCATTTTATTTATCGCCTGCCCTTGAATAAAACTTTATAGAAAAAACATAAACTGTTACAAAAATTAATAGTTATTAGCATGTATTTAATGGTTATTAAGCATTAGAAATCAACCAAAAGCAAGTATATAATTACTATTGTTATGGATTTAAATGCTGATGCAGAGAAAAAATTTGGCGCAAAACTTGCCTATATAAGAAAAAGTAAAAAACTTTCGCAAATTAAACTTGCGGAAATTGTTGATATGAATTTTAACTATATCGGCCAAATCGAGCGCGGTGAAGCAAATGTTACCATAAAAACTATAAAAACACTCGCAAACGCCCTGGGGGTAGAGCTTTGCACCCTGTTTGATTTTAGATTTTAATATTTTTGAATTAAAACTTTTGTCAAGTCTTTTGGTATAACTCTGCCTTAATAACAAAATTTTATGCTATTAGGCATAAAAACCCTTACATATCAAGGTATTAAGGACATTTTCTCGGTAGATTAACCGCTATAAGCCGATTTCGGGATTTTATTCATTAAAAATTCACATAATTTATGTTGGTTATTTTTTATAGAAACCCTAAATTCGTAAAATATTTTAAAATCCATCCTGAAAAATCAAAATTTTTTGCACCCGTCCATTTTGTTTGCCTTAAAGCCATTAGCCACAGCGCCTTTAGCCCGTGTTTAGGTGTAAAAACCCTTTATGGAAAGTTATTTTGCCTTGAATTTCAAGGTTTGTAAATTCAATTATTCAAATATAGCAAGGTTTTTAGCGTGCAAATTGTATGTTTTTTGAAAAAACATCCTAAAATCCTTGCAGCATCATTATTTTAACCGTAAGTTTGCCTAAAACCCTTATGCCCCAAGCCTTATTCTTCTAATATTTCGAACACCCTTTTAGTATGTTCCAAAAAACCTTCCATATTGCATATTTTGGCCTCACACTGTGTGAAATACCCTAAAAACCTTTTATAGATAAGGTTTTACCTGTATGCTAAATTACAAATCTGCCATAAAACATAGGAAAATCTTGTGCTTATTGCATTTTAGCGTGCATAAATCTTTAATACCCTTCGTATATCAGTATTATGATTGATATTTTTTAAAATTTAAAAATATTTATTTTTAAAAAGTCTGCACGTAATATTTATTTTTTTAAAATATAATATTTTTATGAAAAAATTCTGCGCTGTCTTATTTATTTTGCTGTTTTTAGTTGTTTTTACTATTCTTGAAACTAAAAAGGACTATGTCTACAGGGTTTTAGAGGTATTTGAGGGCGATAAACTCTGTCTGGATTTAGATTTTGACCAAAAATGCAGCCCAGATGAAGTAGTACAAATAAAAAATATTAATACTTTCCCTTTAAAAAACACCGAAAAGGCGCGATATTACGCCAAAAAATACGGTTTCAACACCGAAGAAGCAATAAAATTGGGCTTTCTGGCTAAAAAATTTAGCGAAAGCACCCTTCTAAACAGGGATGTGCGCCTTAAATACCCTTTAAACCCTTGGCAGAAGGCTAATTCAAGCCTATCGCCCTATAATGCAAAATACAATTACCGCTTTGCTCAAATAAAATTTCAAAATAAAGACTACGCCAAAATCCTTCTTGAAAATGGTCTTGCAATATCCTTTGATAGCAAGGGTTTTAACCCATATGAGGCATATGAAAATCATTCTAAAATGAAGGCAAATTTGAAACAATTTCAAAAATTAAAACTTATAGCGCTTGATACAAAGTATAAAATTTATCATAACCCTGATTGTCCAAAAACCGTTAAAATAAAGGAATACAGCCTTGTTCCACTTGATAAAATTTTACCTGGATATAAAAAATGCAAATATTGTTTTACGGGCCGGTCTCCTGCCCAAAAAAAATACCAAAAATCAAGCCTGGCAAGCATTTATACGATATCGCCCCAAAAAACTTTTAATAATGTAACATTATTCTTAATTAATCCCAATGTGGTTAATAAGCCCTCGCCATTTTGCCGTATCCCCGCCTGCAGAGCGCTTTTAGACAATATTAACGACTCAAATGCAAGTATAGACTTTGCTTTATACGGAATAGACGGGCAAAATGAAGTCATAGAGGCGCTTTTAGCAGCAAAGAAACGTGGTGTAAAAATAAGAGGTGTTGTAGATTCAAAACCTGATAATACCTATATCTACAGGGATACAGCCAAACTAAAAGAAAATTTTGATGTTGTTTCTGATTTAAGACCTGCCTATATGCACAACAAATTTTTTGTCTTTGACAATAAAAAAGTTTTCACAGGCTCAATGAATATTTCAAACACCGGAAGTGGCGGCTACAACGCTAATACAGCGGTTTTAATTAATGACACGCGTGCTGCGCAAATTTATACAAAAGAGTTTGAACAGCTGTATTCAGGCACTTTTCAGGTTTCGAAAACTGATTTTAGCACTAAGATAAAATTAAGTGATAAAACAAGTCTCCATATACTTTTTTCACCTGCCTCAAACCCTTATGAAAAGTCTATTTCGCCCATTTTAAAAAATGCAAAAAAAGAAATTTTTGTAAGTATCTTCTTTTTAACCCACAAAGGCATAATTCAGGATTTAATTTTGGCAAAAAAGCGCGGTGTGGATGTTAAAATCATCTATGATGCACTAGGCGCAGGCAATATGAAGGATAAGACAAAAATATTAAGGGCTGCAAAAATACCTCTTAAGGCTGAAAACTGGGGCGGAAAGTGCCATGAGAAAAATATGGTGATTGATTCAAAAATTTTAATCACAGGCAGCGCAAATTTTTCAAATTCCGGTATGAATAAAAATGATGAAAATATTTTGATATTTGAAAACCCTGATATAGCAAGCTTTTACAGGACGCATTTTTTAAATTTATATAATTCGATTGATGAAAAATATTTAAAATATACACCCCGTGCGGAAAGTTTTGAATCCGGAAACTCTTGCTATGACGGCATTGACAATAATTTTGACGGAAAAATTGACAGTGAAGATATTGGCTGCAGGCGCTAATGGCTGTTATGGTAAGAGTTTTAATCAGATTTAGCCGAAATGGCTATATAAAATACCAAGGCACACCCCGTTTTTTGGCAAGTAATGTTTTTAACAAGCCTATACCTTGATATGGCAGGCTTAAAGCCGATATTATCTTTCATTAAAAACCTCTTGCGGCAGCTTTATTTCGCTTTATTCTGTCATTCGGTTTTTTAAAATATCCTACAAATTCCTTAATCTGTTTGCATTGGGTATATTTTTCAGATAAAATATTGTTGTGATTGAGAGCTATTCCCGGGGGGATAATGGAATTTTTTAGAAAAAACAGAAAAATTATAGTGGGTATACTTGTAATTACCGTTGCAGCCTGGATGATAGGCGCCACAATACTTTTGCCTCTTCTTGCAAATTAAAATTGTACCAAAATAAAACCATTTATTGGTCCAGATTTAAAATTTATGTATAAAAAAACATTCAAATTTTTAATATCCTTTTTTGTCCTTATTTTGTTTTTACAAAATACGGCCTCTTTGTGTGCCTTTGCTGCACCCTCAAATAAGGCGCAGATAGAGCAGAAGCGCCAAAAAGCAAAAAGGGAAATACATAAACTTAAACTTTTGGAGAAGATTGAAACAAATAAATTATATAGAAATCAAAGAAAGCTTGAAGAAACAGAACAAGGGCTTTATCAGAACAGGCAAAGATATAAAGACGCACAGGAAGAACTATATACCCTGCAGGTTCAGCTTGAAAATGCGCTCAGAAACTACCGCGCCCAGCAGTATGCTACAAATAAAAGAATAAATCAAATTTTTAAGACCAAAAGAAAGAGCTATGTTGAATTTTTGCTCTCCGCAAAAAATATTAACGACTTTTTGGACAGAATTTATTTTGAAAATATTGTAATGGATATCGATAGGCAGAAAATAGCCAAAACTCAGGACAGGACAAGAAAAATCCGGGAATTAACAAGGCGTCTTGAAAATCAAAAGAATGAACTTAAAGATTCAATAGAATCAATGAACAGGCAGCAAAAAAATATCCAGTCTGCAATTTCAAGAAATGAAAAAATGATTCACAGGTTGAAAACTGACCGTGCAACTTGGGAAAAATCCGAAAGAGAATTGGCTCGTCAGTCTAAACAGCTTGAGGATATGATTAATAAAACTGTTACCAAAAACTCTAAAACCACAACCATTACAACGAGCGGAAACTTTGTAAGGCCCGTAGGAGGCCCTATTACATCTCCATATGGTACAAGAATCCATCCTATATTTAAAAAACAGATTTTCCACTCCGGTGTAGACATCGGTGCGCCCTACGGCGCCAATGTAAAAGCTGCAAATTCAGGCAAGGTAATATTTACAGGCTGGTATGGCGGTTACGGCAAGGTTGTAATCATAGACCACGGCAAAGTAAACGGTACTCCGACAACCACACTGTATGCCCATCTTTCAAGCTACAGGGTTTCAAAAGGTGCATCGGTTTATAGGGGGCAAGTTATTGCAAATATAGGAACAACGGGCTATTCTACAGGGCCGCATCTGCATTTTGAGGTAAGGCGAAACGGTGTTACTACAAACCCTCTAAACTATGTGCCAAGATAGGCTGATTCTATTGTAAGACGTTGATTTTGTTCTTATAAATATAGCTAAATCGGTTTTGGATACTTTAATGAGCCCGCCAAAGAATATTTATTATATGCGCTAAAGCACTGCTAAATAAGCATTTTGACACTTTTTTGATAATTAAAATTTTTGTCTGCGCTTAAAATTTCAAAATAAGACAGAAAATTTTTAACTTAATAAAAGAAAAAAATAAAATTTGCGCTAAAAATAGCTCTAAAGAAGTGTAAAAAAGCGTAAAAATAGCATGATTTTTAAACACTTTTTGTTGTAAAATTTTACTGTAGCCATACCTTTTTGGGGAGAGAATAAAAATTAACTTGTTTAAAAATAAAAATTTTATACAATCTTATTTCATCACAACGGGTATATGTGTTGCATTTGCCTGCTCTCTTTATAATCAGGCTTTTTCATATGAATATGTGCAAGCGACAACAGAAATTCCTAAAAAAGACGAAACAAAAGTAAACTACGTTGATGACAATAAACCTCTTCAAGGTTCTGTTTTAGATGAGGCCTCTTTATCTGAAAGGAAGGAATTTACTATCCCAAACCCGCTTGATGTCATCCTTTTAAAGAAAATCGAGGAATCAAATGCGGCTCAAAATGCATCCCCTAGGCCTGATAGCGCTTCAAAAAAAAGCGAAATAACAATAGATAGCAAAGAGCTTGAATATTTTGATGATACAGGTGAACTTGAAGCTAGAGGCAATGTTATTATAAAATCCGGCTCTGATAATGTTGTAACATCCGATAGGGCTGTATATGATAAAAATGCAAATATTATAAAACTGTTTGGCAACGTAATTTTAAGAAGGGGCGAAAATGTTGCAAACGGCGAATATATGGTGATTGACCTTAATGAAGAAAATGCCCTTATGGATGCTCCGGCAATTGCCGTAGGCACACTGATACGCATTAAGGCGCAGGAAGGATATGCCTATACTGACAGGCTTGAAGCCGTAAACGGCAATGTTGAGCTTGCAAAAAAGATTGAAATGTGCCTTAAATCTTCGGGGTTTGGTTCATATAACAGAATGCTTATACAGGATGAAGATATTTCATTTGATTTAAAGAAAAAAAGATTATCTGCCTATAAAATCAAGGCAAAAGAGATTGTAATAGAACCAAAGAAAGACCATGACAGTCTAACCTTTAAAAATGCTGATTTGTATTATAAAAAATTAAAGGTTGTAACGCTTGGCTCGCTTGAATTGTTTTCTGATAAAGAAATGAACTATACCGAAGTAAATGTGCCGATTGATGTAGGCTCACTTGATGATTTTGGTACATATTTTGGTATGGGCTATATCTTTAAACTCCCTACAGGCGCAAGCTTCAAGGTTTCACCAGCCATTGTATATGATAATGAAGTTGGAGTTGGTGTATTGGGCAGTCTAAAAACAAAAAGATTAACCTTGGATGCTGCCTGGGCCACAAGCAGTGAGAACCTTATTTTGGATGGCGAATATAGATTTACAAATGCTCTTCGTGCAGAATTTGGCCGCCATGCTTACAAAGATGAGTGGTTTCTTGGCTCTAACAGAGCAGGACATTTGGCACAATTAGTCTATGATGATACATATAATGTCAAGGATTTAAATGCAAATTTCCGCCAGAGAATTACGGCCGGTTATGCTTCTGATTATGTTGAGAAAAAACAGGAAGATAATAATTACGGCACTATGCGCCTAAGGTGGCAATCTGAACTAAGTAAAAATTTATTCAAAGTTTCAAATAAAGAACAGGATATGTCATTAGAAATGGGTATTTTTGGGCAAACCGCGGCAACTGTTTACGGCACAGGCGAAACAACAGCCCTTGTAAGGGGCGGCCCCTGGATACATTCAAGGGTTAAAAACTGGAAATCTAATATTGCATACGCATTTGGCGGATTTCACGGAAAAAGCCCGTTTGATTTTGATGAATATACATATGGAAAATCGTCATTTAATATTGATGAAAGCCTGATGCTCACAAAGTACTTGTCTATTGGCTACAGGGGCACAATAAGTCCCCTGAAAGACAATAGTGACAATGATTTATTTACGGAAAATAAATTTTATGTAATTGCAGGGCCTGATGATATTAAGGTTGCATTCTCTTATGATACCATAAGGGAAAACGCCTATCTTGACTTTATGTTCCTCTTGGGTACAGATAATACCGGAATAACCTATGAGAAGCTAACGATAAAAGACCCCGACAAATTAAGAAAAAAAGAACCGGGTCTAATGAAAGACTGGCAGTATCGTAAAATAAAGGTGCCTGAGAATCTCTAATAGCGGGACTATGGTTTCAATACCTATAATAAAGCCCCAAAGACCGCGGAAACTTCTCAACAGTATTATTTGTAAGGCAAAATTAATATTTATGCCCTGTTTGAATACAGAAATTATGCTATTATATAGGCCTACTTAAGGTAAGAATAATTTGTGTCGTACTTTAAATCAAGCTCTGTTGTGTATTTAAGCCAAAAATTATGCTGCAACATTGCGTTCTCCATTTTGATACTGCGTAATTTAGAAGCAAATTGGGAATCTTGTTTGGCAAAAAGATTAATCACAGAAAGTGCATCCTCTTTTGTTGGATGTTCAGGTA
This sequence comes from uncultured Vampirovibrio sp., assembly GCA_910583725.1. Taxonomy (GTDB): domain Bacteria; phylum Cyanobacteriota; class Vampirovibrionia; order Gastranaerophilales; family Gastranaerophilaceae; genus MGBC122484. The sequence continues at coordinate 71,003 of CAJTXZ010000002.1, read as the reverse complement.
TCAGCAATTTTATTTTATCAATTTCATTAGATGATATCATTTTATAAAACTCTTGATTGTTGCTTTCATTATACAGTTTTGCTTCATATGCTAAAACTTTTGAAAGTGAAGGCCTTTGCACGCCAGTTTTTTCCAAGAGCCATACAATATTTTTAACAGTAAAGACTAAAATCTGCAAATTCTCTGATGGTTTTCCTTTAAATACAGGCTATAAATATATTTAGCAAGCTTTTAATTCTATAAGAAGACATATCTATAGTTTATTTTAAAACTGAAAATTTAAGCCTTGCTTTTATCTATGGCACAAAAAGGGAAAGAAATACAATCCAAGCATAGTCTTAAGAGTCTACCAAAATTTTTTCACATACTTTGTTTGATATCCATGGTTTTCAACAGGCCTCAGGTCATTAGGATACATTGTATCAGAATAAATATCTTCCTGTAATTCCTTAACCATACTAAAAACCCGCTTATAATCAGGTATATCAGATATTACAAGCCTTCCTGAATGAATGGAATTGCCGCTGTATAAATTATGGGCGCAAAAGAATACAACATCACCCACCCCAAGCATCTGATCAAAGATTCCTCTGTGAATACTTATGTGTGAAAGCTCTGCAAATGGTTTCATTTGGTTTGTATAAGATATAGCCCCGCCTGAAACATAAATCCCTTTGTCTGTTATAATGTATTCAGTGTTTTTGTATTTCTGAAACATTAATAATATGCCGCCAAGATACATCCAAACAGGCATCAGGTGCAATACAAAGAATATCATAACAGGAAAAGCACCCTCTGCTTTTGAAACTATCATCACCCCCATTATTGAAAAATCAATTATTGCCCACAATAAGGCAAAAGGAAACAAGGGGTTAAAAATACTTTCTAATATAAAACACTTGAAATCGGGCTTGCGCCTCCATAAAATATTTTCATCCCTTGATACCATAGCCTCAAGGTCAGATTTTGAATTATAATATTTCATAAACAATTTCCTTTTAGTATTATTTTATCATAGAAATTTATGCAGATTTTAATTGTATCTTGATCTCATATCCAAGCCCGTCCAATATTTTATTTATAGTGGCAATTGTCGGGGCCTTTGTTCTCCCGTGTAATAAATCTGTCAGGCTTGTTCTTTGCATGCCTATTGATTCTGCAAACGCTTTTACCGTAGTACGGGCCTTAATAATCTGCTCAAGCGAACGGAAAAATTCTCTGTAGTCTCCATCTTCCGAAAATTCAAGCAAGCTGTCTCTTAGGTAAATATTTTGGTTTTCAGAATCCTGCAGCCATTCATTAACAAAATCATTATGTTTGATAGTCATTATTTGGTGCCCCTGTTTAAATATTCTTGTATATAATTATTTGCCTGTTTTATTATTCTGGTTTGGTTAGATTTATCGCTGCCTGCGATGATTATATAATGGTGTTGTTAAACTCCTTGAAGTAAATTCTATAGCCTTTGCCAAAATCAAACCGCAGTTCACTTAATGTGCTGTTTGTGAGTTGTTTGCAATCGCCATACAAACCGTCTGCCAAGCGGTTTATACGTTTGATGACTCTTGACTGATAATCCCTTGAAAGAGCTTTAAACCATTCAATATAAGGACATTTGCCGTTTGGCATTGTATAATATTCTATTTCTTTTATCATAGATTTTATTATTAGTGTATCAAATTTACGACACAGTGTCAATATTCCTTTGCAGGGATTGTTGGAGGCTTTCTGCATTTAGCTGCAAAAAACACAATTAATAACCGCATTTAGTAATTGCAAAGTAATTACTAAATTTAAAGAACAAGAAGAATATCATCTTAAATACTCTTCAAAGCTCTTATCAACATCAAACCAAAAACCGCAGCCATCAAGCGTTTCACCGCCATTATGTATAAATGTCGGATTAATTGAGGGATAGTCTCTGCAATAAATTGACCTTAAAAAATACCTTTTGCACCTGTTATCCTCCCCGAGTGACTTACATTTAAACATCAAAGCCCCGTCATAAAATGAATTATTTTTATCCTTTACCCTGCCATTTATTGTAAAATGCAGATATCTCCTGTTTCTTTTCTGCAGGCTTAAAAAATCTTCTTCTGTTTTAATGTATCCGTTCTCATCGCTAAAAAGTATGGTGGAACAGCACTTTCCGCACTGTTTGCATTTTCCTTTAACAACATATTTTGATGAAAACAGTTTATTCTTAATATATTGTATTAAATCTTGAATGAAATTAATCATTAACCTTAACAATCCCTCTTATTATGGGCTTTATTGTATTTGTATATTCAAAAACTTGAAAAATATAATACCCTTTTTTGTTGATTATAAAATAATCTGTGTAATATTTTTTATCAGATAATTCTACAGTCTTATTGTATAAATATTCATACCCGAAAAATTCGCCGCTGTTACCGTCATCCTTCCTGAATACCTGCACCTTTAAAAGTCTTGTCTTAAATTCATCAGGGTTATATAAAAGGTAATAAATCTTGTCACCCTTCTTGTATACCCCCTGAGGTGTAAAGCCGTATTCTTTTGAAAAAGGTGTACTTGAAAACAATATCCCGGGTTTACTTTTATCGCAGCCAAAAAGAATGCTACAGGAAAATATCATAAATATAAAGCACAGGCAAATTCTAATTATCCGGCTGCATAGGCTGTCATTAATTAAGACTTTCTTCATTAATATGCAAGGCTTTCATATAAGGAGCGGATTTTTTCCTTTGTTGATTTTATTAATTCATCATCATTAGAATATTCAATAAATTTTTCATAGTTATATATGGCATCATCCGCCTTATCCTGCTTTTCATAGCAGGCCCCAAGCGCCCAATATGCAAATGCGAAATCTTTTTTAATAGAAATGGCTTTATTAAAGTTTTCAATAGCGGTTGCAATATTGCTGTCGTCATATTGCACAAGGCCTATATTAAAATATGCATTTTCATTATCCGGGTTGATTTCAAGAGCCTTATTATAGCTTGCTATCGCATTTTTGCTGTCAAGCAGGTATTTGTATGTGTTTCCAACCTTTATATAAAGCCCGTCGTCACCTGAATTATATTTTAAGGCTTCAAGATACTCTGTTAGTGCGTCTTTGTAATTTTTCATCTTTGTATAGCTGTCTGCAAGGGAAATTCTTGCTTCATAATAAGATGAGTCATTTTGAAGTATTTTTTTAAATGTCTCCTGCGCCTTAGTATCTTCATCCATCTTTGAAAGGCTCTCGCCATATTCTATTAAAACACCCGAATTGTCAGGCGCCACCGAAACCGCATGTTCATAAGCTTCTATGGTTTTTTCTTTATCATTTAGGTTCTCGTATGTCTTCGCAAGCCCAAGATAAGCGTCCGGGTTTTTATCATCCTGTTCTATTGCCTTTGCATATATTGCTTTTGCTTTTTCATACTGCTTCTTATCCTTTAGGCTGTTGGCTTCTGCCACCATATTGCCTGCAATGCTTTTTTTAATATCAAGCCTTGTAATCTGATATTTTTCTAAGTCACTATCAGAGGCTGCACTCACCTTTTTAAATATTTTGTCAGCTTCTGCATACCTCCCTGTTCCAGTAAGGCACAAACCCTTGTTAAACAAGGCCCTTAAGCTATCAGGCTTAGAAATAAGTATACCGTCATATATTTCAATGGCTTTTTCAAACTCGCCGTTTTGATAGTAGCTTTTTGCAAGCTCATTCTTCATATAATTATCCTGGGTTTTCTTAACACCCTCTTGCAGCACTGCTATGGCATATTTTGGCTTGTTTGAGTTTTGATACAATATTCCAAGGTTTAAATAAGCATTTGAATCATCCGGAAAAGCTTTAATATAATCCTGGTAAGCTTTTATGGCTTCATCCGTCCTGCCCATAGAGGCAAGAAGGCTTGCATAGTCAAACTTTAAATTTTCAAAATCGGGCTGAAGTTCAAACGCTTTTTTGTAATTTCTTAAGGCAAGCTCATTTTGCTTTAAATAAGATTGTACAATGGCAAGGTTTCCATATGCCATAAAGTCTCCGGGGTTTAATTCAACTGCTTTTAAAAATTCTTTTTGCGCCTCAATATACTGTTTATCCCGAAGATATGCAAGTCCTAAGCTTGAGTATTCTTTAAAGCCGGATATATTAAGGCTTTTTGCCTTCTCATATTCAGAAATTGCTTTTTTATAATCCTTTAAATTTAAATAACTGCTTGCAATGAGGCACCTTGCATCAGTTGAATTAGGATAATCCTGCAAGTATATTCTGTAATATTTTATGGCTTCTTCATAGCTGCCGCTTAAATATTTTGTATTTGCAAGGTTCAGGTAATTGTATCTGTAGTTTGGATTAAGGTTCATTGCACGAAAGTAGCATTCAAACGCATCCTCATATTTTCCCTGCTGTTTGTATATATTAGCAATGCTTATCTGCAAAAATGCATCCTCAGGGTTTAATTGAACCGCCTTTGAATATACTTCAAGCGCTTTATCCAGATGTCCTGTCAGAGCATAAAGCCCGCCGAGTTTTGTCGTTAAAACAATATCATTTTCTGATGTTGACAGGGCTTTTTTTATTAAATCAAGTGCATCCTCGTATCTGCCCTGATTTTCAAACTTTAAAGCCTGATTATATAATTCGTTTGACTCAGGCGACATCTTTGCCTCGCCTGAATTGTTAAAACAAAAAAGTGTCATGCATATTAAAAATGTACTTAAAATTTCTCTTTTTTTCATTAGCTCACCTTTGTCATCTCAAGCACTTTCAGCGCCCTGCATTCTCTTCCAGTCTGACTGTCTATATATTTTCTTAAAAGATTAAAACAGCTTAATACCACCTTTTCGTTGGCTAAATCATCATATTTTGTTGGTGTATCTATATTGTGCTCTAATATTTCGCATAAAAATTCTTTTATTTTAATGTGAATTCTTATTTTACGCCCGGCACCGCCCGCTTCATTTAGACAGTGCCTGCATACAACTCCGCCATCTTCAATAGAAAGGTAGCTGTCCCCGTCTATTTTTGATGAACATTTAAGACAATGGCTAAACTCAAGCCCCAGGCCTATTTCTCTCATAAACTTTAATTGGAATTTTAATACACTTAAAAGTATCTTTACAAAATTGTCCGCATTTGAAATGTTTTCAAGCGTTTTATAAAAAAGTTCATATATATTTTTATTAATCTCAGGCTCTTCTTCCGTATTTTCGCGGCAAAAATTTGCTATTATTTCAGTTAAATATATTGAATAATTTAGCTTTTCAAGGTCATACCTTAATTTATTAAAAGGGTTGATTGCCTGTGCTTCTCTTATAACATCAAGGCTTCTTCCTTCATTAAACATAAGTTTATTGCAGACAAGTGCCTGCATTCTGGCACCCAGTTTACTTTTTGGCTTTTTTACACCCTTTGCAACCCCTTTAATAAGCCCTCTGTCCTTTGAGAACATAACAACAAGGTTGTCATTCTCGCTCAAAGGGTATGATTTTATATTTATAGCATCTGTGGTAAAAGTATTCATTTTTTGTCCGTATTTGTTTTTTCTGTCTTTTGTTATTTGAGGCCTCTTTTTATTGGCTTGCTCTTTCTATTCGTTTTTGCTCTCTAAGTCCGTTTTTTCAGGCAAAAACTTTTTTTATAATTTCTTCGTTGATAAATTCTTCGCAAAGTTTATCCTGGTCTGAAAAATTGAGCTTAATTTCGCAGTCTTCATTTATTGACATAAACATTTGCCTGTAGAATTCTTTTTTATCATTCTCTCTTGATAAAATATAAATTTTTGACGGTGTACTCGTTTCATACGCTGTTTTTATAAAGTCAAAAATTACCTCCTTATTCTCATCCAAAGGCGGGTTAACAAGTATCCATATCTGCGATTTTATTAATGCAGCAAGTGCTCTGTGCCAGAAAACCGGGTTGCAGTCAGGATTATACGAATTCACCGCATAAATATCAGGAAAAGCAGCCCCGTCACAGTGCGGGCATTGAACGCTTAAAGTCCTTGTATTAAAATCTGTCTTTAATGTTCTCAAGTTGCAGTTAGAGCACACGAAAATATTCGTCGCGCCGACCATTGGAATTAAGTCAAACGCTGTATTTTTATCCTTTGCCTTTTTTACAAAAGGAATATCAAAGTCGATATTTTTTTCGCAGAAAATTCTTGAAATATGCTGGCTTTGCGACGCTGTTACAAATGAGACTTTGCCTTTTGATGTTGATAACATTGAAATTATCTTATCAATGCCTGAAACATCAGTATCAAGAAGCTGCGTCAGGGATGAAATCTGCTGTAATATATTATAATCCTGCCCGCTTGCATTCTTTGAAAACAATAGGTTTAGATTATTCTTATAATCCTTTACCCTTGAAAAATCTATATCATTCTTAAAATCATCATAAAATACCGCAATATTTTTTACGCCGTTATTTTCTCTCGCAGTGCTTGTTTCATTTCGACCTTGGGATGGAAGGTTTTGTGCAGCATTTTGTGGAACATTTTGTATATAAGTATTTTGCGCCTGTTGAATATTCTGTGCAGGAGGATTCTGTGTGCCTGCATTTTGTATTCCGGACTGGTTTATGCCTTGCGCTTGAATATTTTCAGCCTGATTAATTCCTCGATTGGCTGGCTGAATAGCATTCAAAGGTGACGCGGGCTGTGCCGGCCTGTAATAAGCATTCTGCGTTGATGTCTGATTAGCCTGTGTATTGTTATATGCTTGTGTTTGCGGCTGTATGGATAATTGGTTTGTATTCTCATTAATTGAGGTGTTAAGATTAATTTTGTTTATCTCGGGTAAACTGCTCTGCTCCTGCCTGCTGGAATTTATAGCCTGTGCAAGTTCTTTAATGTCATTTTCCTGATTGTTTTTAAGATGATATTCCTGAATATTAACCGGCTGTAAAACTTCCGGTGTGTCATTCTTACCGCTGTCAGAGGGCAAAATCTGGTTTTCCCAGGATATTTGCTTCATTGCCTTTTTCGATAAAATATCCTTAATTGTTGAACATAATATATCTGAAATTTCAGGCGGATATTGTTTCTGTTCAACTGTTTCAAGTATCTGCCTTAAATCATCAATAAGCTCAAACTCATGCCCTGTGTGGAATTTCTCATGGAGCTTGTATGTGCCCATTTTTAAAAGCTGATAGTCATTTTTTCTAAGGGCAACCATAATTCTTTTTATGGTCATATCTTCTGATTCAGGAAATGGTGCCATTTTATTATCTTTTCTCCTTATAGTAAATCGTCGGCAGGGTTTGACGCACTGCCATGATAAATTCCTCTCATCATCTGGCTTAGTTCTGTAGTATCATCGCTTGCTTCAAGTGCATCTTCTTTGCTTATAATGCCGTTCTTGAATAGTTTAAAAATAGAGCTGTTCATAGACGACATATTTTGCGAAGTTCCTCTTCTTATTGATGTATCCACTTCTTCAAGCTGATTTTTCTGTATATAATCAACAATAGCAGGAGTTGAACACATAATTTCAAGCGCCGGGGCAAGCCCTGTCTTATCTGTTCTTGATATTAGTTTTTGCGCTATTGTGCCCCTTAAAACTTTTGCAAACCTGTCTCTAATAAAGCCTCTTGTAGAGTCATCAAAAAGTCCCAGTATTCTGTTTATGGTTTGTGAAGCCGAGTTTGTGTGAATCGTCGAAAACACTAAATGTCCTGTTTCTGCAGCGTTAAGGGCGCTTTCCATAGTGTCTCTGTCCCTTATTTCGCCAACCACAATAATATCAGGGTCTTGCCTCAGGGCATATTTTATACCATCTGAAAATGAGTCTACATCTACCCCAACGCCCCTTTGGGATATCAGGCATTTTTTATCCGTATATAAAAATTCAATAGGATCTTCAATTGTTACAATATGTTTTTGCCTTTCTTTGTTAATAATTTCAATTAATGAAGCAATTGTTGTAGATTTACCGGAACTTGTTGCGCCTGTAATCAGAACAATCCCGTTATTAAACTTTGTGAATATTTCAAGAGAATTTGGTAAAGATAATTCTTCAAGCGTTGGTATACTGTATGGAATTGTTCTTAACGTTAATTTTGGATATCCTAATTCCTTGCAGTAATTCACCCTGTATCTTGAAATGCCCGGGATTTCATATGTAAAATCTATATCGTTTTTCGCCTTTATTTTTTCAGCCAAATCACCATATAACATAGTGTTTAATATATTATCAAAATCCTCTGTTGTAACAGGCGGTTCATCTATTTTTATAATACTTCCGGCAATTCTTAAAGACGGCACCTTGCCTATCTTTAGGTGAATATCCGAAGCTTTTGTTTTATTAACCTTACTTAGAAACTCTTCTATATTAAACATTAAATAATTATCCCAATTTAATAATGTTACAACAATATTCTACATTATATTGGCTGGCCGGGCATTTTTGTTACAAAGAAAATTGCTTTTTTGTAAAGAAAAATTAAGGTTTTATAAATATTTGAAATCGCCAGCACAAATATTTTTTTATTTTATATATTAAAGATATCCTTAGTATATCTTAATCATTCAGTCATTAAAAATATATTTATGGCAAAAAAGAACAGGCAGGAAAGATACGACAGAGGCTTCAAACATTACAAATAATTATTATCAGTTAAGTTTAAAAAATGTTGATTTCAAATTAAGCAAGAATTATTACGGACACAAAGATAGCTGTAAATGACAATTTTAAAGATTTTTATAATCACTACAATGCTAATTCTGACAACGAATTGGATGAAAATGAACTTGTTAATGTATTGATGACCTTCAGGAATTTGATGGCAATGATGATGGCGCGATAAGTCTTGGCGAGTCAAAAAAACTTTTGGAAAAACTCTTTCCTGATAAAAGTGAAAAAATAAATAATAATAAAATGAAATTGTGGAAATACGCTCAGCCGTATTCTTCACTAAGCTGCAAAAATAAAAAAGAAGATGCTGAAAAATTACTTAAAAAAATTGCCCAAAATATGCGGCAATATACTGCTAACTGCAGCTTTTCGCCTTCTGAAAACATCTATCACAGCTATACAATAAAAGATATTAGGTTTGATGAAAATAATAATATTTCAGAAATTTTGATGATAAATCCTAGTGACTCGGAAATAATTGAGCATAAAACTTTTGAAGAGTTTTTGGCAGGATTAAACGCAGTATATGTGATTAATAGTGAGAATAATTATGAAGAGCTTAATGAAGGTTTTCTGCCAAATACAATAACTCATCACCCTATCGAAGAACAAGCTTGAAATACTTAATTAAGAATTTTAATGTCATATATTTTAACAAATATTAAGTTTTATTAACACTAAAATTTGTTTTTAGCAATTTTCCAACCCCAAATGTTTTTATTAATATGTAAGGTTAGTTTAAAAATTAAAGTTTTAGTGGAAGGAAAAGTATAAGATGATAGGAACATCAACCTATGGCTCATTAAACGGACTCGGTTTAATAACAGGAACAACATCCGGCTATAATAACTACAGTTCGGGTTTATATGGTTCTGCTGGTCTTTATAATAACTATAGTATGCCATACAGCATATACTCTGGCGGTTTTGGAAACCTTTATGCTAATGAAAACTATGTGGAAAACACAAAAAACAGCTATGAAGGTATGTATGATGTTAACAAGACTGCGCAATCCTATCAGCAAAAAGATTTAAGCCAGGGCAATACACTTGCAAAGAATTGCCAGACAATAAAGAATTTGCTTCAGGAAGGCAGAACTGACGCTGCTATGGATGAATATGATGAAATATTGGAAACACTTTCTAATTACCAGCAATATCAGGGATATAGCGAAGATGACATTAAAACAAAAATAGAAGAAGCATATCTGGGTGCTTGCGATACAACGCTCCAGGGCGACATTGCAAAATATGCAGATAATTCCTTTGTTAGTGGTCTTAAAAATTCTAATCCTTTAACTATTTGTTTTACACAGACAAATGATGCTAAGGACTTTAAGTCAGAAGTAATGGATAGGGATAAGTCTCTCAAAGAATGGGTATTCAAAGGCGCAGGCGCTGCTGTTGGCGGTGCTGCGACATTTGGAGTGCTCGGCTGTAAACATATCGCAAGAAAAGGCGCAGAAAAAATAACAAAAGATGGCGTTACGGGGCTACTTGGCAAGGCTGCAACATATGCTAAAAGTTCAAAATGGACGCTTATCGCCGGTGCATTAATGGGTATTGCCTGTGTTGCAGGAAAATATTTGTTGATTAATCAAGGCAAAAACGATGCCGCAGATTCAGCCCAAACAGCTTCATAATAAAAACATTCCATTGTAAAGATTTTTCATATTTTATTAACGCTATTTACCTTAGTCCTGTTTTTTAAACAGGACTTTTGTTTTAAGCGCAGGCTTGCTTTGAAGATATGTTTATAGAATACTAAAAAGCCTTTGTCTAATCTTTACCTCCTTGCAATGATTATAAAACAGGGTTATAATAATATTAGAAATGGCAAGACATTTCTGCCCTGCCATTCTTGCCCTAGAAGAACGTGACTAAAACTAGGTCAATCAAAAGCCTTGCGAACAGCAGGGCTTTCTTAATGAACATCATTTTGTCCATTTTTCCTTTTCCTTTCTACCTCGCAGTCAACTAGTATCTTGTCGGGTAGATGTCGAGGGCGGTTATTTAATTTTTTAAAATTGGTTTATTAAAAGTATAGCGTATACAAACTAAAATTAAATCCATTAATTAATGCATTGAAACACGCTACTTTGCCTTTCTTGGTACTGAACATATCGATAACAGCCTCTTCTATGCAAAACAAAAAACTCTGGAAATCTTTAAAACCGTATCATTTCGGGCGGCCGCTTTGAAAATATTGCAGATATCAAGCCTCCGCAGTTCTGCACAAAATTCTTATACGGCAAAAATAAAAAAAACTCCCGAAAATCGGGAGTAAATCTTTAATAGGAAGGGAAGGTTAGGAAGTTAGGTTTTGTGTGGAAAAATCGTGTTTATTAAATGTTTGTGATTGGTTTCTTAATTGGATTTTGTAAGCTTTTGATTTTGTTTTCTTTGTTATCTCTTACATATATATAAAGTATATATGAAGTATAAAATTGCGCACTTTGCTTTATTTTGTTACAAAACTTTACAAAAATCTTCCTATACCCCGCCATATCGGCATTCTTGTATTTTAAACCTTATGTTTTTCAACGAATGTTTTTGCCTCTTCCTTGTTTTTAACCTCTCCCATAATCTGTGCCTCTTTTAATTTATCTATTATTTCACCCAAATGAGGTCCTGGCTTAATATCTAATATCTCCATTATTTCCTTGCCATTAAGAAGCTTTGGCATTTCTTGAAGGGTGTTCTGCACGCTTTTATAATAATCAAGCAACTTTTGAAGGTTATTCAAATTTTCATTTACCATATCATCAGAAACCGCTTCTCCTCTGGCACTCAGCCTGTCTGCACGCGCCAGCTCTATTAAATCTTCAACATCGGGATGGATTTTTCTCACAAACCTTGCCATTGCTTTTTTTGAAACCTCGTCAGTGTCTGCATTTTGGCACATTAATGCTGACGGATAAATATGGTGTTTTACCATCTTTGAAACATAATCAATCTGCTTATTTGAAAACTTTAAACCCGCAAGCTCTTTTTTTACAAGCTCTCCGCCCTTTTCATCATGTCCTATAAACCTGTGTCTGCCACTATCAGCCTCTATTGTCCAGCATAACGGCTTTCCAATATCATGATAAAAAGCAGCAAGCCTTAACAAGGGCTTTTTAATCCTTATGTTTTTAACCGTCTCTATTGAATGATGTACTAAATCCAGGTGATGATGAGTATTTGCAGGAATTTTCTTAATTTCCCTAACAAATGGAAAAACAGCCTCTAAAAGCCCGGTGTCAAACATTTCAAGAAGTGCCGGCACAAGAAAATCCCCATCAAAGGTTTTTAAAATTTCCTGATTAACCCTCTCTTTTGCAATAACATCAAGGCTTTTGGCATTGTTTTTTATAAAATCTATAATATCGCTGTCTATATTAAACCCAACCTGTGCCTTAAATCTGTAAGCGCGAAGCATTCTAAGAGGGTCATCTTCAAGGTTTTTAATGTCATAAGTTCTTATAATCCTTTTTTCTAAATCATTAAAACCATTGTTTTTATCATAAAATTCATCCGTATTCAGATTATAGAATATGGAATTTATGCAAAAATCGCGCCTGTTAATATCGTCGTCAATATCATTATTTAAACCCTGCGCTATATCTGCATAATCATCTCCTGCAACAATTCTGTATATTTTATTTTCATTGTCTAATTCAACAAATGCCGCCCCAAGGCTATCTGCAATGTTTCTTGAAACTTTTTCGGTGTCCGCATTAAAAAGTACAATGTCTCTGTCACGTGAAACATTTGCCTCTTCTGAGTTTGCGCTTTTATTAAAGTCTGAAAGCCTTTCTTTGGCTGTATTTTTAGCGTCAACAACGCCGCTCGCCCCCCCCTTGAGAGCTAAATCTCTTATGTAGCCGCCTGCAAGATATGCTTCCTTATCATCCAAAAGTCTTCTTATTTTTGAAAGAAACACATCATTGTCAATTATTTTTTTAATTCTGCCCTTCAATTAATTATCCCCTTTTTATATAAATCAACGGCAAAAATAACGTTTGAAACTCCTGCTGTTACAGCATTTGGCGCCTTAAATATCAAATTTCCAAGCGTTGCAAGCTTATAATCATTCAGTATAAATGATTCAAATTCTTTATCTGAAAAACCGCCCTCAGGCCCGGTTACAATCAGAATATCAGACTCTAAATCCACAGTTTTTACACTGTTTAAAACATCCGCATTCTCATTCCTTTCGGCAAAAATAATTACATTTTCCTTTTTGAACTTTTTTAATATTTCATCTAATGGTAAAATGTCAAACACCGCCATCCTATCGGCTCTTTCGCACTGTTTAAAAGCTTCATCAGATATTTTTTGCCATTTTTCAATCTTAAGCTTTGCTGTTGCACTCTTCACCGTTGAAAACTCTGAAACAAAAGGATAAACACCCTTAATTCCAAGCTGTGCGGCGTTTGATATTAAAAGGTTTTGTGCATCGGTTTTTAAAATACTTTGTGCTAAAAATATATTGTATTCAAGCTCTCTGTTTGATTTCTCACTCCTTAAAATTTCTGCCCTTATCTGTTTTTTTGAAAAGTCAGTAATTTTTGCCCAATATTGGATTTTATTTTCATCAATAAATTTTAAAACTTCACCCCTCTGAACCCTTAAAGAGTTCGTCAAATGGCGCACGGTGTCTGTGTCATCAACCAAAAGTACTTTGTCATTGATTTTTTTTGAATCTATAAAAAAATGAGGCATGGATAAATTTTACCACAAAACTTTTTTGTGCTAATATGATTGAGCAATTTTTGAGGAGAGAAAAATATGCTGATTGTTATGCGCCACGGCGCTTCGGAAGAGCAAATACAAAAAGTTATAGATGTTGTTAAGAAAAAAGGAAGAGACGCGCATGTTTCAAAAGGTGATATGCACACAGTAATTGGTGCTGTCGGGGCAAATTCTATTGACCCGAGAGATTTTGAACTGTTAGACGGTGTAAAAGAGGTTCTTAAAATTTCTTCAAGCTATAAGCTTGTAAGCAGAATTTTTAAACCCGAAGATACTGTAATTGATGTTAACGGCGAGAAATTCGGCGGTGGAAACGTAGGCCTCATTGCTGGCCCCTGTACGGTTGAATCAGAAGAACAGGTGGAAGCGTGTGCTAAAAAACTTAGCTCTTATGGTGTAAAAATTATAAGAGGCGGTGCCTTTAAGCCAAGAACTTCTCCATACGCTTTCCAGGGCCTAGGTGAAGAAGGTTTGAAGATTATAAGAAGAGTTGCAGACAAATACAATATGGCTGTTACAAGCGAAGTTATGGAAATAAACCAGATTCCATTGTTCTTAAAATATGTTGACATTTTGCAGGTTGGTGCAAGAAATATGCAAAACTTTAACCTGCTTAAGGAACTAAGCCACGTTAATAAACCTGTAATGATTAAAAGAGGCCTCTCTGCCACAATTGAAGAATGGCTTATGGCGGCAGAATATATTTTATCTGGCGGAAACAGGGAAGTAATCCTTTGTGAGCGTGGTATTAGAACTTTTGAAAGAGCAACAAGAAATACGCTTGATTTGTGCTCAATACCCGTGGTGAATAAGTTAAGCCACCTGCCTATAATCATTGACCCAAGCCATGGTACAGGCCTTAGAGATAAGGTTGCACCAATGTCTATGGCATCAGTTGCAGCCGGTTGCGATGGACTTATGATAGAGGTGCACAACGAGCCGGACTGTGCTCTGTGTGATGGCGCTCAGTCTCTATATCCTGAGCAATTTAAAGAACTAATGGAGAAACTTAAAAAAATTGCTCCGGTTGTAGATAAAAAATTAAGCACAATGTAATCCAAAATACAAAAAATATCAAATGCGCCTATGAAATTTGTTTTTATATAAATTTCAAGGTGCATTTTTATTAATAATAAAACTTTGGAATTTATTCTAAACCTTTTGCGGTCCAAATCTTGCAGGCACGCTTTTAAAGCCTTCGCCATAATATAAGATACTGTATTGTATTAAGAATAAAAGCACCTGTGCTAGTCTAACGGTAAACAATATTTGCAGCATGTCAAAGCCAGAGGGCAGGCAATAAGCCTGGCCTAGTATCTATTGCGCACTGCAAAAAATAAAGCGCACCGAAGCCAAGGGTGAAAAGTGGCTCTGCCACTGTGCCCGTTAAACGCAAGCAGCGCACCGAAAAGGCATAAGCGGCGCCATAACTATGCTGATTAAAAATGCCGTTATGTAAATAATTCTGAAAGTAAACACTTTTGACATCCTTATCGCCCCATAAAAAACTCGGGTTACAGTCTTTGTCAGTGGTGCCCAAGCAGCCGCCAGACAGCCACCGACACTGCACAGAGTCTGCCTCATATCTGTCGCACAGCTGTAAACCAGCTTTTATTGAGTCTTTTAATGAGGTTTCCTGCAGCCCTAAAGTAAATCAATTCCAAAAAGCGCACCGCAGCTGAGGGCGAAAGCAGACTTGCAAAGAGCAAGAATGCGTGCCCGTTAAACGCGAGGAGCAAGCAGCGCACCGAAAAGGCTTGGGGCTTGTCGTAATTTACTGATAAGCCAAGGCTGCCATTGCCAAAGTGGACCGTAAAAGGCTTGCCATTCTGTGTAATTCCGCCCCATACTACATTAGGATAGCAAGTGCCGCTGCCCGCACAGCCATTAGCTTGTGAATCACACCGCACAGAACCTGCAGGCTGAAAATCGCACAGCCGCATGTTTAAACTAAATCCCTGGGCAAAGCGCACCGAAAAGGCGATACTTGTGCTGCAATACCCGACACCACATGAAAGATACGGATTTATTAGCCCGCTGGTAAGCTCTGGAGCTATATAAACGCCCTCACTCTTAAGCGTAGCTGACCATACAACATGTGGGTAGCAAATCCGATATCCGCTGCCAATGCAACTGTCTTTATATGAGGAGCACCGCACAGAACCGCACCCTGTCTTATAGTCGCACAGCTGCAAACTATCGTACTGCGGCCCGCTGCACATAAAAATACAAAGTAGAGCCAAATACAAGATACTTCACTCTACTTGAGCTTGTGGTTGCACTGTATACTCGCAGTAGCGTATTACAAGATTTTATCCTTTACAAGCAACAGTAAAGACAATTGGTGCGCCATTCTATAGACTAAATCCGCAAGACACAGCGTGAAACCAGTGCTCTGCAAGGATTATGGGAGACGGCGCAGGCTAAACATCAGACATAGCCTGAATATAATATGCAAACACCATCCAAAATCCAGCAAGCATTAATAATCAGGCTAAGTGCGCGCACCGAAAAGGGAAAAGACACGGCAAATGTGGAATCCAAGCCAAACCTCCCTTTGACAAACCATGAATTGTAATAGCCGCTTGAAGAGGGCGTGGAAGTCCAAAGAGCATGGGGCACGCAGTCTGTATCTGAGCCCCTGGCGCAAGCTCCCCAAACGGTATAGCACTGCACAGAGTCTCTATCCCGGCTAGCATATGCTGCAAAACCGTCTCATACCTCCATACCGCTTATTATAGCAAATCCTCTAAGACACAGCATATCGCAGAAATAAAGCTATATACACGCAAACAACCTGCTCTGGCGCACCGAAAGGGCCACGTTAGTAGGACAATAGCCTCTGCCGTCGCAGCTTCCTTTGCCATAAACCCCGTCGCTCATATACACCCCTCTGTAATACCCCTCATCTAGCGTGCCCGTCCACATATGAAATGGCCAGCAGTTATCGCCGTTAGCCCCAGCACAGCCGCCACTTGAAGTACGCCCATGCAGTGCTAAACTTTTCTAAGCTTCCCTTCGGCGGAGCACTGCCCTGTGAATACAATAGGGGTGCGCAAATGACATAGCTGCATGCTATACGCTAGGTAAAAAGATAAGCTAATAACAAATATCCCGCGCTTACTATAAAAGCAGCGCTGTAAAAGGTAGAAAACAAAGCCTGCTACAAGCAGTACACCACGGCCAAGGGTGAAAAGTGGTTCTGCCACTGTGCCCACCAGGCAATACAAATAGCCGAGGAGCAAGCAGCGCACCAGAGCCGAGGGCGAAAGCAGACTTGCAAAGAGCAAGAATGCGTGCCCGTTAAACGCGAGGAGCAAGCAGCGCACCGAAACGCCGCGGCCATAATCTATCGCTTCATAGTGAATAACGCCCGACCATAAAAACGGCCCCTGATAGACTCCCTCTGAAGCCTTTGCGCTGGACCATACGTGATACGGGTAGCAAGCGTCAATCCATGCGCCCGCACACCTGCCTGGAACCCCGGGGCACCGCACAGAACCTGCGGCATTATTGTCGCACAGCTGTGGAATGCACTCTGGAAGCAAAACCAGGGAAACTAAATGCTGTAGATAAAATCTATACAGCCACCCTGCCCTTGTACTGCGAACTTTTCACGGCAGGCATGCTGAATAACTGTTTTAAATACCCTTCTAAATCCTGCATAACATTGATAAATGCACCATTTTAAGAAACCTTTAGCAGTAGCCAGACGATAATGGGCTCGTAAGTCTTCTGTACCAGGAGCACACAGTACTAAACACAAAATGTAATAGTATATATAGCAGTAGCAAAACCATAACACAGCGCACCGAAAGGCCTCTGGTATAAGGACGTAGAAACTCACTGTATATGCCGTTCCCTAGTCTAAATAGCCATGCTTCACTGCCATCCCTAACGCTTGTCCATATATGTCCGGAATAGCATATCCCATCCGCAGAGCCAACGCAGCTGCCGCTTTGCTCATTGCACTGCACAGAGCCTGACTTGCCTATAGTAAATATATAAGCGTACCGGTAAAGTACCTTGCAGTATGGCTGTATCAAGACCTGTTGACTTGTTTTCACCCGCAACCCGCTTGGACACTAAGTTTCGCAGAGTCTGTAAATATGATCCAAGGCCTAAAAACACAGCGCACCGAAAAGGCGTCTCTGCCAGTCCAGTCTCCAACTATAAACCTGCCGCGCTCAAGGTAAGCAGCATAATACACTCCTGCAGAAGAGCTGACACTAGTCCAAGGATACTGCGGGTAGCACATAGTCCCTTCGGCGCCTGCACAAATGCCCCACACGCCAGTGCACTGCACAGAACCTCCAGAACTGCCGTCGCACAGCTGCAAGTAAAACTCAAATCCTGGGATATCGCACCGAAAAGGCACCGGTATAGGGCGCAGCCTCCTTGTAGAATGCGCTGCTGTTCATATAAAAGTCAAAATAATTTATGCCATCAGAAAAGCTATCTGACCAAACGTTATTTACATAGCAATTATTTGCCCAGGCATATCCAATGGCAGCGCCCGCACAGCCGCCAATGGTACGCTAAGTGCAAGTGTAATAATAACCTGCGCATATATCTCTCAAGGTGCAAAAAAGCTGCTTGTACGCTGTGCCTATTAAATGGTAAGATTATTTGGCCCGATAAAATATACTCT
Organism: uncultured Vampirovibrio sp.; assembly: GCA_910583725.1. GTDB lineage: Bacteria > Cyanobacteriota > Vampirovibrionia > Gastranaerophilales > Gastranaerophilaceae > MGBC122484. The sequence continues at coordinate 53,006 of CAJTXZ010000002.1, read as the reverse complement.
ATCAAGCGGTATTTGCATTGTCTGCAAAAATTTATCATTAAAAATGATTTTACCGACGATTTGAAAATTCCCGTCTGCTAAAATCCGTAAATTTTAACACTCTTGGGATGGCTGTATTACTAATAATATTCAGTAAACTGTTATTTGGCAACTATATAAAGAAAAGGGTATTGAAAAGGTTACAAAAATCAATACCCCGAAAAGTTGTTCATCTAAAAAATATTAAGTGTGTGAAGGCACGAGAGCAAATGCGATGAGCGTTTGCGAAGTGCCGGGAACCGTTCTATTACGACGTGGGACGTGAGTCCCTCAGGAGCCTTAGTGAGAGTTAAACGTTAGTCCGAAGGCCTAATTATCTTAGCTTTAGCTTTGCGAAGCTTAGATAATGGTCATACCCTTGTGGCACTTGGCTTAACGAGACCGAACGAGCCTCTGGTGTGTAAGGGCGTACCAGCAGCGATGAGCTGGTGGTTAGCCCGATACCGTACCCCATTATTTGCGTGAGCCGGTGCTCCCAAGGCGCTTGCGTTGAGCAAGCAACTGGAGCATTATATGAGCGACGTGGAAATCTCTGATTTCCAAAAGGAGCCATCAGTGAGAGTCGAGTTTAGCCAGGCTTGGCTTAATAACGAGACCGAACAAGCCTTGCCTTCCTGCAATGATGGGTTTCTACCTATTCTCATACCACTCAAGCATTATTCTTCCGTTTGAACCGTTTCCGCCGACATTGGGATTAGAAATCGCTTCATTGGGTGTTACTTTGCCGACATTTCTTAATGCTGCACCGCCTCCCCCTGCGCCGTATCCATCTGCATTTTTGCCATTAGAATTACTTCCTGTATCATATATACCGCTATTGCCGCCAATGCCTGTAATATTTATCTCGCTGCCATCGGCCTCGGTTACCGTGTATCCTATAAAATCTGCCCCTTTGCCTCCTTTAGATGCTGTACCGTTTTCGCCGGCAATTCCTTTTATGCAGTGCTCGCCTTTTGTGTCGGTATTGAAGAAATTCTTTTTATACCAGCAGATATCAGATATGCTGCCCCCATCTCCTGCGGTTATAATTACATTGTTAGAGCCGTCAAACCCGATAACAGGACTATTTCCTGCCTTACCTCCGCCAGCCCTTATTTCACGAGAGGCACCATAAGCAAACGATGTTGTTCCGCCATTCTTTGCACTGATTACATTATTATTGGATACATATGCCCCACTTCCGCCCTTGCCTATTCTTATCTTTATCTTTTCATTTCCTCTAACATATATTGAATAGCTCATAATATTTCCGCTGGCCCCGCCCCCGCCGCTTAAATTTCCTTTTAAATTATATTTGTTACTGGTTGTGTTCCAATTATTATTCCAAGACAATCTTGCATAACCGCCGCTGCCAGAACCTCCTTTTCCACCATGAGAGCCGCCTCCGCCTCCGCAGCCATAGCCTGTTCCATCGTATCCATTGGGATGGGAAGCTGTTCCACCCTCGCCCGGCGTGCAGAATTGTTGACCAAATACATTGGTGTAACCTCCACGACCTCCAATAGAGTTTGCAGCACCTGCAGTTGTAGTCTCATATGCTCTATTGCCGGCTGCAAGTCCATTTATATTTGATGCACCATTCCAGTTGTTAGAGTATGCAGTGCTTTTACCATCAAATACAGAGCCTGAGCGACAAGCATGATTTATTGTGCAAGAACCTCCATTCCAACCGCCAAACGCTCCATGAAGTGTATCTGTGTTGAGCAGAACATCTGCCCCTCTTTTTAGAGTTGAAACATTGCCTTTTTCAGCACCTTGACCATATGCTATTATTCCGCTTGAATTATAACCGCCAGCACCTTGACCAGCTGCTGTACCTGCTATTTGTATACTTAAATTTTCTTTTGGTGTAACATTTACGCTTTGATAGGGCACTATTGCACCTGCACCCCCGCCGGAGCCGCCTGAAGCTGCAGAAGTAGCATATTCTATTCTTGCAGCACCATCCTTGCCGTCTGTCATATCGCCGTAATTGTTGCCGGAACAGCGTCTGCCATATCCGCCTACGCAAAAACCTGAATCTTTCCCATCGGACCATGGGGTTTTTACTATGCCGGGAAAACACCAAGTAGAATGTCCGCCACCCGGTTGTCCGCCCCCGCCACCCCTTCCAATCTCTGAACCAGGATCATAGCCGCCAAATCCACCACCCGTGCCGCCTCCGCCTCCACCACCCGAGCCGCCCGCTGCGTATAGCATATCAATGCCAACGCCTCCGCCACCACCCGGCGCAAGTACATTTCCGTTGGTAAAGCCGCTTATCTGTGTTGCACCACCCCCTCCTCCACCTTTACAACCACCTGTTCCTCCACCCCCGCCACCTCCACCGAGTGTTCCGCCAGAGCCACCCCCCATAGTTTCATTGCTGTAAAGAGTATCCCAATCCCAAGCATTACCGCCATTTCCACCCGCACCACCGCTTCCTCCTTTTCCCAAAATGCTGGTTGTAGTTGCAGTGCCATTTGCACCACCGGAACCACCTTGAGCTACCGTAAAGGTGTTACTTGCTCCAGTGTTAACATCTGCTGCAACCCTGCCACCATTTCCTCCACCTGCGCTGCCGCCTTTTCCGCCTGATGTTGCACCACATTCGCTTCCGCCACCGCCACCATTTGGTTCATGACCGTTGTTACCACATGAGTTATTATGACCACCTGCGCCTCCACCGCCACCAATTATAATGGATAAAGAACCTGAACTTGGCATTTTCCTGATAGTGTTTTCAATATAGCCGCCTGAGCCACCACCGCCGGCATTTACCCAGTCATGATCAGAATTGCTGGGATTATAGAAGGCGGAGCCGCCCCCGCCACCAGCGCCGCATGCTGTAATTTTTACAAATTTGCCTTTTACTTCATCTGGAATCGTCCAAGTAGTTATTTGCCCTCCTTTCCACTCTTTGTTTGTTTCAGCCCAAGAAGCTGCACCGCCACCAGCCCCGCCTGATATTAATGTAGCTTCCACCTGATTAACAAGAGCAGGCACAGTAAAATTATTTGTACTTCCGGCTGTTGTGTATTCAACATATCCGGATGTGGGTGCTATGCCTCCGCCACCGCCAGCACCCACAACTGTCACTTTCATAGCCCCGCTAAAGTTGCTTGGAATAGAGTATTCGCCTTCACAATACTCGCTTCCATCGCTATCAACCTTGATATCGGAACATTCATCTGACCCGAATTCTATTTCATAAGTCTTTTTAACACCTTCACCCGATGATGACACATTAGCATCTATTGTTACATTCTCATTAAACCTTTTTGTCATTACAGGCGCCAGCGCCACCATAAGAAGAGACGCCACCAAAAGCGCCATAAGCATTTCAACTAATGAAAAAGCAGGCTGTTGAAATTGATTGTTATTCCTGAAACTTTTAATCAACTTTTCATTCCAAACCTGTCTCCCTTTGCTGGAAATCTCTTGATTTTGTGCAAAATGTCTGCTTTTCCATGGCATCTTATTGATTGAAAATTTTATCGATTGCCTAAATTCATTGAGTTCTTTACCCCTTGCTGGAAAATAGTTCTCAAAAACTACCCTTGCGGGCGATAGATTTTTTTCTTCCATAAAGTTATCCTTAAATGTTGTAATACTTTTGTATATTATTGTCTACTATAAGATAACAATATTATCCAAATTTGTCAAACATGGAATATTTAAAATACGATTTAAATATGCTAGAAACTACTGACGTCAAAGAATTGATAACGCTTTTATTGTTTCGTAAAGGTTTATCAATGAGAAAACTTGTTAAAAGAATGAATGAAGCTGGCTACCCTGAGATGACAATTGGCGGCTTTTCAAAGATGCTTAAAACAAAATCCATAAAGTTTACAAAGGTTCAGGAAATATTGGATTTTTTGGGGTACAGCTTGAAAGTTGTTGAAAAAACTGCACAAAAAAAGCCCTGATATCAGGCGATGCAGGTGTTTATCGAAAATATTCAGCCATTCTTAAAATAACTCAACAACTTGCTTTGTTGGGTCAAACCAGATAAGCTTATTAAAGCTAGAAACTACTTATGATTTTATTGTATATCTATATGTATTAAATGTCAACTATTAAGATAAAAAACATATGAAAAAATTTTACGGCGAAAGAATAAAAGAGATAAGGAAAAGTTTAGGACTAACCCAAACCGAATTTGCCCGTACCTTTGGCACATCAAGGCAGTTTTTAAACAATGTGGAAGGAAACAGAGCAACATTTAGTGATATTAAGCTTATTGATTTACAAAATACGCATAATGTAAACCTTAATTACATTCTAAACGGAATAGGGCAAATGTTTCTTGCTGAAAATACATCAAATGTGGTCTCAGTTAAACTAAAAAAAGGTCAGCTTTTAAAGATAGAATATGAAGACTGAAATTTATAAGGTTTTGTACTGCAAATTTTATTTACGATTTTCTTAATATTCTTAATAAAATGTAATATCTTGAATTGACGAATGATTTTAAGCTAGAATTTATTAGTATATAATTTAAACCCAACACGTGCATTATATTATGTATTTTACAATAAATTTATTAAAAAGTCAACCATTTTTAATAAAATAAGGAAACTAATTTGAATAACAGACTAAAACAATTTAGAATAGCGCTAAAACTACAGCAGGGCGAATTTGCACAGAAACTTGGCATATATCAGCAGCAGCTGAGCAAATATGAGGGCGGTCACAATAAACCTTCTATAGAGTTTTTAATAAAACTAAATGAAATCTTTAACCTAAACATTGACTGGCTTTTAACAGGAAAAGGCAATATGTTTATAAATCAGCCGCAGGAATACGAAGCTAACATAAAATTTGTTAAATTAAAAAAAGGACAGTTGTTAAAAATAGAATATGAAGACTAAAAACCGCATTCATTGACCTTTGGGCCGGCTTTAATTCCCATGATCTATCAAACAATCTAAGGCAGAGCTAATCCACATTCACAGGTTCTCTGTTAATGGCTTTGATGGCTTCTTTTGCGGTCATTGCAATGCTGTCTTGAATATTTTCAACAACCGTTAATTGCCTTAAAACATCAATTGTCCTCTTAAAGGCACGCACCACATCTCCTTCGGTGAATTCAGTGTCAGAAAATATCTTATCCCACGCCTCAATTGAGCTTATATCTTCATCCTTGCTTAAAACCCAGGCTTCAATTAGCGATGAATACTCGGAATTCACATTCATATTATTTTCAATATTATTATCGCGCTCAAGAAGGAAAATTTTCCGCTTTATATCCTTAATCTTTCCTAAAATTTTTCTAACATTCTGTGAAGGCGGTTTTATTGGCGTATTGTCAAGGTTTCTAACCTCTTCTGTTGAAATGGCGCAAATAACGGAAGCAAGCTCATATGGCGCCAAATTATCTAAAAGCCCTGATAATATAATTTCAGACAAAAACAATTCATTCTCAATCCTAAGCCCCATAGTAATTTTACCTGTTTCTGTCGGATAATCCTCAAAAAGATTATGCGTGGTTTCAAGAATTCTCTTGTGAGACAAAAATTTCTGCCAGTAAACATCTTTTTGAAACTCAATTTCTTTCTTGATTTTTTTGGCCTTCTTTTCATACCTCTTGTAAAGCTCAATCTCTTTTTTGTGCTTTTTATAAAGCTTACACATATCACAGCCGTAGCTGTGCATCTTATCTAAAAGCTCTTTTGTTTTTTGCTTATATTCAATAATTTCAGGTGCATTCTGGTTCTTTGTCTGCCGCCTTAAGGCTTTTAATATTGTTCTGTGCTCAACATAAAGATTCTTATATTTAACATAATCATCCATATCGGCCGCTGTGTGCTTTTTGGGGCACTTAAAATTATTACAGCCTTGCATTGTTTCTTCATACTGTTTTAATTCATTTAAAAGCGGCGTAATTCTGTCAGTTGAAGAAAAATACCCGAAAGTCTTTAATATTAATTCTTTTGCCTCCTCAAGCGAAAACCTCTGCAAAAGATTCAAAACCATTGAATAGCTTGGCGAAAATTTGCTCTCAAGCGGGTTTGCATCGCTTGTTGCAAGGTTATAAACCTCTTCTGGCGTCTGAAAAGGTGTTCCGACAATTACAACATAGCCTATTTCATCCATTCCGCGCCTTCCTGCGCGTCCGGACATTTGTAAAAATTCATTCGCCGTTAAAATTCTGTGCCCGTCATCGGTCCTTTTTGAAATAGAGCTTATGACAGTTGTTCTTGCAGGCATATTAATGCCTGCAGCAAGGGTTTCTGTTGCAAACACAACCTTTATTAATCCTTCCTGAAACATCCTTTCAACAAGGTTTTTCCATCCAGGCAAAAGTCCTGCATGGTGAGATGCTATACCTCTTTTAACAAGCTCAATATGAGGATTGTTGTATAAATAAGGGTTTTCCTGAATATAATTTTCAACCATCTCATTAGCCCTTATAGCCTCTTCTTTGGTTAAAAGGTCAATGGAGCTGCATTTTAGGGCATTTTCGTCGCATTTTTTTCTTGAAAAAGTAAAATAAATCGCAGGCAGCATATTTTTTTCCTGCAGGGCAAGAATAATATCACTTGCAGGGTTTTTTACGGTCTTTTTACTGTTGAAATATTTAAATTTGCTCTCAGGCCTGATTTTATTGTTTAATGCCCCTTCAGGCGTCATTAAAGGCAAGACTGTGTTTGGCTTTGAGCTGTCATAATAATAAAACCTTAAAGGAACTGGCCTAAAGTCAGTATATACGTGTTCTGTTCTTGAGTGTACGGTGTTAATCCACTCTGTAAGCTGTTTTGAGTTTTGTACAGTGGCTGAAAGTGCGATTATTTGTATGTTAGTGGGGCAATAAATAATGCTCTCTTCCCACACTGTGCCTCTAGATTCATCATTCATATAATGAACTTCATCAAGCACCACATATTTTACATCATTCAAATTATCTGCAAGACTGCCAAAGGTTGTGCCATAGAGCATATTTCTAAACACTTCCGTTGTCATAACAACAATCCTGGCGTCCCTGTTTATTGTGGTATCACCCGTTAAAAGCCCGACATTTTCCTGCCCGTATTGAACTGAAAAATCATGATACTTTTGATTTGACAAAGCCTTTAATGGTGTTGTATAAAATATTCTTTTATTATTTTCAAGCGCTAAATGTATAGCACTTTGCGCTATGCAGGTTTTCCCAGCCCCTGTTGGCGCACATACTACAACGCTTTTGCCATTTTCTATATTATTAATGGCCTCTTTTTGAAAATCATCCAACTCAAAGTTAAATCCGTACATATAAAGGATTTTAGCATAGAAACTAAATTAATGCACAGTTTTTAATTAAACTGCCGCACTCATTTGTTTTAAGAATTTATGCGGCAGTAAAATATTTAAAATTTCTGGAACTTAAACACGGGGCGGCGGGTCAGCCTACTTTGCTTTCTGAGGCTCAGCTATAGGTTTTGTAGCTGCTTCCTGCCCCCGTTTTTCTACAGGCTTTTGTGCTGCTTGTGCAGGCAGTGTAGTATTTTGTCCACTTCTAACGGTTACATTTATATATGGTTTTGAAAAATACTTATTTGCTGCAGCTAAAATATCAGACTGACTAACATCAAGGATTGCCTTCTTGTAATCTTCAAGATGGTTAATATCATACCCTAATGCGCCATACCAGCCTAAAAGTGAAGCATCGTCCATATTTGTTTCAAGCGAAATCAAGATATTTCCTAAAATTTTATCTTTTGCTTCCTGTAATTCTACATTTGAAACATATTCGGTTTTCAGTCTGTTTATTTCATTAATCATGCCGCACTTTGCCGTTTCAACGCTGTCATTATTTGTTCCGATATAAGCTATAAAAGCGCCATCCAGTGCATTTTGAAGCGTAGTCGACCCTACAGAATAAGCTAAGCCCTTGTCATCTCTTAGATTCTTAAACAGCCTTGAACTCATCCCTTCGCCAAGAATAGCATTAATCACCTTCATTGTTGCAACATCTTTTAGATTAAAAATACTGCCTGTTTTGTATCCGACTAATACCCAAGCTGTTTTTGTATCATCCTTGTATAATGTTTTTTCTATATTGTTTTCAGGTGCAAATTGTTTAATATTTATATCCTTTAGTGCTACCCGTTTTTGATTTTTATCCTTAAATATTCTTGTCATTTCGTTGATGATTTTTGTATCATCCACATTTCCTGCAACCGTTATAACAAGGTTTTCAGGCTCTAGTGCCGTATTATAATACTGAATTACATCTTCCCTTGTAACATCAGGAATATTCTTTTCTAAAACATTGGAATTGTTCCCATAAACACTTCCTTTGAATGCTGTTGCCTTAAATTCATCAACAGCAAGGTTAAGGGCACTGTCCTTCATTTGTTTTATGCCTGCAAGCTTTAATTTTTTAACCTTTTCAATCTCATAGTTTGTAAAGGTGGGCTCATTTATTACATCATTCAAAATTGAAAGGGCACTGTCAAGCTCGTTTGTTGTTGTTAAAAGGTTAATGTTAAACGTATCATTACCGGAGCTTAATGAAAGTTTTATCCCCTTCTCATCTAATGTTTTGGCAAGTTCTTCGCTATCCATCTTTTTTGTGCCTTTGGTTGCGCTTGTTGCTGCAATTGTTGCAATACCGGGGTTTTTTTCAAGAAAGTTTCCGCCAATACTGTGTATATCAATTGCAATTATTGAATTTACAGGGTTTTTCTTAATAATTAAAACAGCCCCGTTTGATAATTTATATTTATTAATATTCTCGGAGCTTTCAAGCTTTACTGCAGGCTTTATTTCTTCCTTAACATTACTTATCTCTTTTGTATTTTTATCATCCTCTTTTGGAAACACAATCGAAGTCGCTGTCTTATTCTTATCAAGATATTTTTTTGCAGCCTTTATGACATCAGCTTTTTTAACCTTTTCAATATTATTCAGGTAATTATCATAATACCAGGTGTTTCCCCAGAATAATGTCATATACCCGAGCTCATTTGAGATATTAGAAATTGATTCTCTTGAATAATAAGTTGATGTTTTTATCATATTTATTGCTTTGGCTACCTGGCCGTCAGTTATTCCGCCTTTTTTTACAAGGTCAATCTGCTTAAATATTTCATTCTCAACAGCGGTCAAATTTTCAGGCTTAAATGATGCCTGCACAATAAACAGTCCGTCATCCATAAATGAAGAATTATTTGCAGAGATTGAATAAACAAGCTGTTTTTGCTCCTTTAATTTTTGATTAAGAATAGAACTTCTTGAATCGCCTAAAATTGTGGCCAATACATCGAGTGCATAAGTGTCTTTATCATCCTTAAATTTTGGCGCCTTATATGCTATGGCAAGATATCCTGTCTTGACATCCTTATTTTCAATCACCCTTAAGGGCTTTATAATGTCAGGAGTTTTTGGGTAAATTCCTTCCTGATATGTCTTGTTGTTATTTACAAAAAGCTCTGCCACCTTTTTTATTGCATATTGAGGATCAACATCCCCGACAATTACCGTTGTCATATTCTGAGGCGAATACCATTTATTGTAAAAATCAAGAATTTCTTCGCGTGAAATGGTTTCTATCACCTTGTTTGAGCCTATAACAGGTCTGAAATACGGGTGATGAGGCTCATTTTGCGTGTAAATAAGCTTAAAAAGGTTATTATACATAACGCTTGTCGGGCTGTCCTGCCCCTTTGAGATTTCCTCCAGCACCACGAGTCTTTCTTTTTCAAGCTCTTTTCTTGGAATTAAAGGATTTGAGAGCATATCAGCGTGTAATTCAAGTGCCTTGTCAAATTCTTTTGATGGTATTGTTATATAATAATGCGTGTAATCTTTGCTTGTGGCGGCATTTGTAACTCCGCCTTTTGATTCAAGCATTCTGTCGAATTCGCCGGGAGGTGTTTTTTCTGTTCCCCTAAAGAATAAATGCTCTAAAAAGTGCGCTACACCTGAATTTTTATCATTTTCATTAATTGAACCTGTCTTTATCCAGGTATCAATAGTTACAATAGGATTAATTTTTACGGGCATGACAATAACTGTCTGCCCGGATTGCAGCTTTTGAACTGTATAATTTTTCGCCCCCGCAGTCTGCTCTAACTGCTGGTTTTTTGCAGCAATTACCTTCGGGCTGTTATCAGCGGTTTTACAGAAACCAATATTTACAGATATAATACTGAATGTCAAAATTGCTAAAAATATTCTTTTCAATTTTAAATCCTCTGTTTTGTAATATTTATCTTACCTTTAATTCACAGCACATCTGGCAAGCGCTGAAGCTTTTAGAGTACTTAAGATTTTTTCTGAAACACTTAAACTTTGTCTCATTAAATACATCTTTTAATTTTTTATCTCTAACATTTCCAATCTTAAATGATAAACAAGGATATACATCACCCTGGGGGTTTATCATCATGTTGGAGAATGGATATTTGCATGGGTAATAAATGTCCTTTGGGTGGCGAAGCAGGTCTTTTCTGTCTTTTGGTGTAAAGAAAGCTTTAATCCTTGCTATCTCTTCTCTATAGCCTCCGCCCTCGAATTTTGGAGAAAACCTTATTTTAGTCTTTGATTTTTTAGACATTTCATATATTCTTCTATACACATCCTCAAAATGCTCCATATCGAAATAAGGCTGTATGGGATATTCAGGTTCATAAAATATCGGCTCAAATTCATCCTTTAATACAGAATTTTGTTTTAAGTCATTATTCCTCAAGAATGAAATACTCAAAAATTCAAAACCCATATCTGTTGTGTATTCATAAAGCTTTAACAAATCATCAATATTATTGTTAAGAACAATGGTCTTAATATCAACCATCGGCCTGTTTTTATTTTTCATGCGTCTGTAGTTTAATGCCTCAAGATTTTTTGTAATCTTATCAAAAATTCCGTCTTTGTTTCTGTTTAGGTCATGGTTTTTTCCCCACCCGTCAATAGAAACAGATAAAAGCATCATCTTTGATTTTATAAATGCATCAATAATTTCATCATTAATCAAAATCCCGTTTGTTACAACGTTTAATTTGCCAAAAACCCTCTTTGATGTTTCAAATAAAATATTCTTAAAATCATGCCTTACCAAAGGTTCTCCGCCGACAAGCGTTACAAAAGAATATCTTGGAATTTGTTTTATAATACTTATCCACTCCTCTGTTGAAAGTTCGTTCTTTTTTCTGTCAGAGCCTACATAACAATACGGACAGTTTAAATTGCACCTGTACGTTAATTCAAAAAAATACCTTAAAGGTATCAAGGCCTTTCCTTCTTTGTTGTTATAAGAAAGATTAGCGTAATATTCTCTCGCTAAATCAAAAAGTTTTGAATAATCCATCATACTCCCCAAAATACAGCTATTTTTCTAAAAAAATAAACTTTTATTACTTTTCAATTTTACTACAAATCTTTTTGTAGTAAAATATTATATGCAAACATAAAAATGGTTAGAAAAGAAAAATGATTGGAACCGATATAGACTATCAAAAAATATGGGATGAAGCAAAAAATATCCTCAAGGAAAAAATTCCTGCTTCCACCTATGAACCCTGGATACTTCCTATCGAAGCCGTAAAACCAAATGAAGAGCATTTTAGAGAAGATTATTTTATCTTAAAAAGCGACCAGTCTTTCGGTGTATCATTTCTAAACAAAAACCAAAAATATTTTGAAGAAATACAATCAGCGGTTAATGAAGCATCCGGCCAAAATATCCCTGTTAATATAATCTTTGTGCCAACAAACGTAAAAAAAGCCCCAAAAAAGAAGGAAAAGCCCGCTGAGCACATAGTTTTAATGAAGGAACAGATTGACAACCTTAAACAAATGCATTCATTTTGCGCCCTTAATCTAAAATACACCTTTGAAAATTTTGTCATAGGCGAAAACTCGCTTGTTGCCTACAATATTTCAAAACAGGTTTCAGAAGCGCCAGGCCAAAAATTTAACCCGCTCTTTATCTCTGGCTCTGTCGGCATTGGAAAAACTCACCTTATGCAGGCAATCGGCCACAGCATCTTAAAAAACTTCCCTGACCTTAAGGTAAAATATGCAAAAGCAGAAGAATTCACAAACCAATTGATTGATTCATGCCAAAAAGGCCAGGAATCTTATCAAAAAATGAAGAAATTCAGAGACAGATACAGAAATGTAGATGTACTTTTGCTTGATGATATTCAGTTTGCAGAGGGCAAAAAAAGGACGGAAGAAGAAATTTTTAACACCTTTGATGCCTTGTTTCACGCGGGAAAACAGATAGTTTTTGCTTCAGACAGGCCGATTTCGAGCTTTAAAAACACCCCGGACAGGCTAAAAAGCCGCTATGAATGGGGCTTAACGGTTGATTTGCTTCCGCCTGATTTTAAGACAAGGGTGGAAATAATCGAACGCCATGCCAAGCGCTCAAACTTTGAAATAACAAGAGAAGTCGCAGAATTTTTGGCTGAAACCTTTGATAATAACGTAAGAGAGCTGGAAGGCGCCTACAATAAGGTAAGCGCGTACGCCTCAATAAAAGGTATTGAGCTAACAGTGCAGTCTGCAAAAGAAATTTTAGGCCTGAATGACGGTCAAAACAAGATAACGCCTGAACTTATCATTGATAAATGCGCTGAATATTTTAATGTCGCAAAAAAAGATATACTTTCAACCCAGCGCTCAAAAGAGGTTATGAACGCCCGCCAGACAGCAATTTACCTTGTGCGCGAAATGCTTGATATAAGTTTCCCTAATATAGGTGAAATTTTCAAGAAAAACCATACAACAATAATGTACTCTCATGATCAATTAAAAAAGAAATTAACCTCCGACAAAGCCCTTCAAATCACACTAAAAGAAGTGGAAAAGAGTATAAGGTAAATCTTGTTTTTTAAGTAAAATTCTAGGTTTCTGACAACATTTAACCAATACAAAACAAAATTGCAGAAAGGGCAAACTTAGTGTAAATCAGCTTTTCACTATATTGAACTTGCCCCCATTGCTATTCCTGGCGACATCACCATAGTGGGCGCTAAAACGCCATATAACGCGCCCATCATCCTGAGTTTTTTGCCGAAATCATTTGATTTCGTGCAACTAGTTAAGTTTCTTTAGAGAGATAGGAAAAGTACTCATATCCTGCATTCTGACGCACAGCCGTCATGCTGAATTTGTTTCAGCATCTCTTAAGTGGGTCCTTAATCGCTTTAATTACCATCCTTTATTTCTTTGATTTAATTTGTTTTATCATGACCTTTTATTTTCTCTTTCCTGTTCTTCGCCTTTGACGGTGCGACATAAGCGCGTCATTTCCACCTATCGCTCTTAGCTTACAATCCGCTTTTTTGTTTATAAATCTTTTTAAAGTATATATAGATAAATGCGGCGAAACAGACGAACTCTATGCCTTACAAAGAACCATGAAAGAAAAAATAAAATCCTTGGCAAAAATTTTAGATATCGAATTTGTAGAGAATGATTTTTTAATATAGCAGCCAATGGCTTTAACCCTTGTTAAATTAATAATATTGACATATAGTAAACTATAGTTTACTATATAAAATATGAAGAAAATACAGTACTATGTTCATTCAAATGGCAAAATACCCGTAAAAGATTGGATGAAAAGCCTTGTATTTCTATACGAAAAAGAATCTTTGGGCGTTTAATCCACATTGAAGAAAATGGCAACTTTGGTGATTATAAAAAACTAAGTGAAGAAATATCAGAATTAAGATTCAATTTCGGAAGCGGTTACAGGATTTATGTTTCGGAGATTGATAATATCGTTGTATTGCTTCTTAATGCTGGTGATAAAAAATGCAAAATAAAGATATAGAAAAAGCAAAGAAATACCTTGAAATATGGAGAAACAATAATGAATAAAAACTATAAAAATTCAATACCTCTTAATGAAGCGTTTTGTGAATTGTTTAATACTGAAGAGGAAATAAAAGAATATTTGGAATATGCGTTTGATGAGTATCTTCAGGATGGCGATTTTAATGTTTTTTGCCGTTCGCTTGAACTTGTCATTAAATCAAGAGACACAATACAGGGCTTTGCAAAAAAAGTGGATTTAAGCAAAATGGGCCTTTACAATATCATAAACGGCAAAAAAGTGCCTAAAATAAGAACTCTGGCAAAAATTCTAAAAGAACTTGGCTGCACGCTAAAAATCGCGTAAAATCTATAAAAGCCTTGGGGAATGTACTCCAAGGCCTAAAAACTTATGCAACAAGAATGACGGTTTTACTCTCCCCCATTTAAATCAAACTTTATAACAGTGTTCTTTTCCTGCTCTGTTATTAAAAGTTTATGATTTTGATTGTCAACATTCAGACAATATGGCTTTTTTACAAGAAGCAAAACCTTTGTTTTGCCGTCAGGCTCTGCCTTTACAATGTTTCCCTTGCCGTAGTTTGCAATATAAACATTATTATCATTATCAACAGCAACACCAATCGGCCCGCTTAGATTATTCGGCCCCACAAAGGTAGACTTTACATTCTCAGGCGTAATTTTATAAACAGCATTCTGTGAAAAACTTGCTACATAAACATTTCCAAGCTTATCAACCGCAACCCCTGATGGCGCCTGAACATTTTCAAATAATGAACTGTTCTTAAGCGTAATTTCCTTTAGTTTTTGTTCAGCCGCTACCTCAACCTGCCTTTTTTCAACAATATCGGTAAGTTTTTGTGCTGCAACATAATGCTCTGAATAATTAGGAATTCTATCCAGATATGTCAGAGATTTTTTTAAATACCCTCTTTTGTACAAAAGGTTTCCAAGATTATACATACTCTCATAATCTTCGGGCATGATTTCAATCAATTTTTCATACGTTGCAATGGCGTCATTGTAATATTTGTATGAATCCTGAATTTTAGCGAGGTTATAATACGCTTCATAAAATTTAGGGTTAATTTCAATTGCCTTCTTAAAAGCGTTTATGGAGTTTTGAATCTCGTTTGAATTGTAATAATCAATTCCCTGATTGTAATATACAGTAGCGCTCGGCACAGTGTTTGTGGCTGCACTCGCTGTATTCAATGAGGCTAAAATTAATAAAAATAATAAACTTAAAATAACTTTTTTCATGATACTATGTATTATATCAAAAAAGGAGAATTATACAATGAAAATTTCCAAAAGATTAGATAGAATTCCGCCATATTTATTTGCAAGAATTGACGAAAAAATTGCCGAAGCGAAAGCAAAAGGTATTGATATTATATCGCTTGGCATTGGAGACCCTGACACGCCAACCATTCAAACAGTCGTAAACGCTATGCATAAAGCAATAGACGACCCTAAAAACCATGACTACCCGCCTTATAACGGCACAAAAACCTTTAGGGACGCAAGTGCTGCCTGGATGAAAGAAAGATTTAACGTAGAACTAAACCCTGATACAGAGGTTTTAGCAAATATAGGCTCAAAAGAAGCCATAGCACACGTTTTCTTTGCATTTGTTGACCCGGGCGATGTTACAATTTGTCCCGATCCAGGCTATCCTGTTTATCAGAATGCTACAATATTAGCCGGCGGGGAGCCTTATTCTATGCCGCTTTTAGCAGAAAACAATTTCCTTCCTGATTTTGATAAAATCCCCGAAGATGTTGCGCGTGCTGCTAAATTAATGTTTTTAAACTACCCGAATAACCCGACAGGCGCTGTTTGCGACCTTGAATTTTATCAAAAAGCGGTAGATTTCTGTAAAAAATATGATATTTTATTGTGCTCTGACCAGGCGTATTGTGAAATGACCTATGACGGCTATAAGGCGCCGTCTGTATTAGAGGCAAAAGGCGCAAAAGATGTCGCAATCGAATTCTTCTCCCACTCAAAATCTTATAATATGACAGGCTGGCGTGTCGGCTTCATTGCAGGCAATAAAGACGCTATAAAAGCGCTCGGCACAATTAAAAACAATATTGATTCAGGCGTATTTAAAGCTATTCAGGACGCTGCCCTTGAAGCCTATAAGGCTCCAAAATCAGAGATTGAAAAACTTAATGCAATGTATAAGGAAAGAAAAGAGGTTATGGAAAAGGGCCTCGCCGAGCTTGGCTGGAATGTTGAACCATCAAAAGCCACATTCTACCTCTGGCTTCCATGCCCCAAGGGCTTTACCAGCGAAGAATTTGCAACAGTAATGCTTGAAAAGGCAGCAATTGTAGTACCTCCTGGCAATGGTTACGGCAAATACGGCGAAGGTTTCTTTAGAATAGCCCTTACAAAGCCTGTTGATGTGCTTCAAAAGGCTCTTAAAAGAATGAAGGAAGCCGGTATTTCATATAATATGGCAAAAGAATTGGTATAAATTTTTAAAAAGGCGCCTCTGACTTAATGAAGGCGTCTTTGTTTTAAAAACAGAATAAAAGCGAATTATTGTATGTTAATTTTTGGAATCGAAACAAGCTGCGATGAAACAGCCGCAGCAATAGTAAAAGACGGCAGAGAAGTAATTTCAAACGTTGTTGCCTCTCAAATTAAGACCCATAGGCAGTTTGGCGGTGTTGTGCCTGAGGTTGCAGCAAGGGAACATCTTGATGCAATTAATATAGTAATTGAGGAAACCTTTGCACAGGCAGGAATTCAGCCGAATGAAATTGACGCCTTTGCATCAACCGCAGGGCCGGGCCTTGTGGGGTGTCTTCTTGTCGGGTTAAATGCGGCAAAAACCTTATCCCTTGTGTATAATAAACCTTATCTTCCTGTAAATCATTTGAATGCGCACGTTTGTGCTAATTTTATTGATTCAGACCTAAAGCCGCCCTTCACATGTCTGCTTGTATCTGGCGGACACACGCAAATAATCAATGTTTCAGACTATGACAAGCAGGAAATTTGCGCCTCTACCATTGATGACGCTACGGGTGAAGTGTATGATAAGGTTGCAAGATTACTGGGTTTACCTTATCCTGGCGGCATACAGCTTGATAAACTGGCTCAATGCGGCAATAAATCTGCATTTAAGCTGCCGGAAGCAAAAGTCGGGGATGATGAATTCAGTTTCTCCGGCCTGAAAACAGCTGTTTTAAGGCTCACGCAAACCTTTAAAGATGTTGAAATCCCAATAAATGACGTCTGCGCCAGCTTTCAGGAGACCATAACCTCAACGCTCATTAAAAAAACAGTCAAAATGGCAAAAAAGAATTCATCATCCACAATCGTCCTTGCCGGTGGAGTTGCAGCAAATTCAAGGCTCAGGGAAAAATTATTCGAACTTGAAAACGAAGGCTTCAAGGTTTATGCCCCAAAGATGAAATACTGTACGGATAATGCCTCAATGGTCGCTTCCTGTGCTTATTTTAACCCTATAAAAACAGATAATCCGCTTGAATTTGAAGTCTTTTCAAGAGGGTAAAACTCTTTTAAAAAAACAAGTTTAGAGCCCATATATCCAAGGCAATGTTCAAACAAACCTTTAAACTAACCCTAAATACCTAAAGCAAGGCACCGTTAAAAACGGCCACTTACCTTAAATACAGCCTTCCTGCTGTGTTTATATCTCTTATCGATGGTCTTCTAATATAATTATAATCATTACTATACGGATACATAACATCGTACTTGCTGTCGCTGTGCCCGTTTATGCCTATCGCATGGCCCATCTCGTGCATTAAAACAGAATAAATTATCCCGTTTGTAAATCTGCTGTTTCTCTTGTCAAAATAATCAAGGTAAATATTTGCCCTTGTAATAATCGGTCCCTTATACTCTAATAGCGTACATCCTGCTATGATATCGCTAGCCTTGCCGCTACCCTCTTTACTATTTTTATTACAGAGTTTAAGCATTTGCCTGCTGTCGACAAAATTTACCGTAATATCAGCATCATACTTATTTAGGGTTAATTCAAATGTTATCAAGGGCTCAAGCGCCTTTTGCCAGGCAGATAATGTATACCTTAGGTCAATATTTAGATTAGACGGCTGAATCCACACCCTAAGAGGCATTTTCTTATCCCAAAAAGTAATACTGTTTAATAAATGCATATAATCATCAGGCTTTTTTGTTTCCTTAAATAATTTGTTTGAAGCCTCATAAATTTGATTTGCACGAAGCGCATAATTTAATGACTTTAATTTGCCGATTATATAAGTAGAATGATAAACTGCCCCGGGGTATTCCTTATTAAAATACATAGCACTTGCTAAAAAATAGCGAAATTTAGGGCTTTCATTGTGTTCTTTAATTGCTTTTTTATAGCACCCTGCAGCATTTTTATAATCCCCTGATTTAAAAAACCTCCCGCATTCTATATCATATTTCGCCCAAGAGAAAATCCGCCCATGGTGCTCGTTTTGCGTGTAAAATATCCATAATAAAAGTGCAAGCGCTACATAAAATAATATTTTTTTAATCAAACGATATCCTCTGCCCTGTGTTTTTTATAAATAATAAACTGACATCTGCCTGTATGCGTTATTTTGCAAAAGCTATTCTGCTATAGGCTTTTCCTTTTCCATCTTTCTCATCTGCCTGGCCTCATATGTTGTTCTGGCGTCGCGCTTCGGCCTTGAATAATTCTTCATTGCAAGCCACAGGAATGACTTTATAGGCCTTGATAGCAAAATAAAAATAAACGAAAAAGCAATGTCATAAATAATTTTATCCCCGCTTAAGGTTGAAAGCGCTTCCTTTATAAACCCGAAGTTTACAAGATGAAAAATTCCCAAAATTCCTGTGTACAAAATTCCGCAGAAATGAATTGACAAAACCCCTATTAATGAGGCATAGACAATGCTTTTAAAGGAAAATTTGTCATAATATAATACCTTGCTTGCAAAAACTATCGCAAAGAAATATCCTAAAATATACCCGAAAAAATAACTTTTAACATACCCAAGCCCCCCGCCAAGCGCAAAAACAGGCCACATAAAAAAGCCCATAATAAGATATAAAATAATTACAAATATGCCAAACCTCACCCCGAGAATTGCCGCGATAAATAAAACCATAGGAATCTGCGGAATGTAAAGATATTGTTTTGTACCCAGGCCAAAAACCGCTTCTGGGTTGTTTCCCGGCCAATAATGTACAAGGTTTAGCTGTGTAAATGTTGCAACAATTAAAAGTAAAAGGCATAAACATACAACAGCAAGGCTGCCAAGGCTGAATGGCGTCCTTTCGCCCCTGTATATTATTTCTTCAAATTCACTCCTTATCCTTTTATTCATCTTAATATTTCTTTTAAATATTCTTTATTCTTATTGAAAAGCTTTTTGTAGCCTTCGCTGAAAATATTTTCAGTCCACATAATGATAGCATCTTCATTGTTGTCCTGATAATATTTTTTCCTCACCCCTAAAGATTTAAAGCCGAATTTCTCATAAATCCTCTTAGCCTTTTCATTAGAGGCTCTCACTTCGAGTGTAATATATTTAATCTTTTCTTCGTAACATTTTTCAATTGAATTTACAATTAAAAAATGTGCCACCCCTTGCCTTTGAAAATCAGGATGTACCGCAAGGTTTGTAACGTGCGCCTCATCTATAATTTTCCACATTCCAAGATACCCGAGGCACCTGTTTGTTTCATTCACGGCACAAAGATACTCTGAAATTGCATTGTTGATTTCATTCACAAAGGAATCGCGCGCCCAGTGGTGCTCTCCGTAGCATTTTGACTCTATTTCCATAATATTATCAAGATGATATAACTGCATCTTTTCAATTTTTAACATAGGCATAGCAAAATCTTAGCATACAAATGCCTTATTCACAAAAAACTTTTGACAAATATATGCAATTGCCCTGATTATTTAATTTTTTTATTCCTTATAATGAAAGCCTCTATGCACACAAAAGGCAAAGGCATGCTTTACTTAAAAACCCCTTGTAAAATGCTATTTATTTTAGACAATTATATAAAATTTACACTTGCCCATTAAATGTTTTCTTTTTATTCCAGTCCCTATGTATAAAAAAGCATTATATCTAAAAATGCCGCTATATCAATATGATACAAGCAGCATTTAATCGTTAAAATATTTTAAGCACTTGCCTTTCATTATAATTCAGTCAAGGCAAAGATTTTACCCTTGTGTGCTCACATAAAAAGGAGTATGCTCAACAGATAAATTCTTATCATCAAGAATTCCTCTGTTTAATTGGGAATAAGAAGCATCTTTTGAATTAAAACGTTCTTTTAAAAACTCATAAGCAACTTTAGGGTCACACTGTTCGCCGCATGTAAATAAATCAACCGCAGCATAGCCAAGCTCTGGCCAGGTATGGATTGCAAGGTGGCTTTCCGATATAATTACAACGCCCGATACTCCATGCGGATTAAACTGGTGAAAACATTTTTGTACAACAGTAGCCCCGCACTCAAGCGCTGCTTCTATCATATATTTTTCAACCAATGTGGGGTTGTTTAAAACATTGGGGTCACATTCAAAAAATTCAGCCAGTACATGACGTCCTAAATACTTAGAGTGGTTAACTTTAAAATCATCGCTTAGTCCAAAAGGTGTTGTTATCGCCAATTCATAGTCCTCCTAAAAAAATCACTATTACTACATCAAATTTTTTAGACATTATACACTATATGCAAAAAACATTAAAGAGTCAAAAATTGCTAATTTTGTTTTAATATTAATTAATATTTTTTAACATTAGCCTTCCTTACTTTTTCCGGAGTAAATTTTTGTTATAAAATTTTTGTATGAATAAAATATTTGTCTTAGACGATGACATTGCAATCTTAGAATTAATAAAGGTTAATCTTGAATTGACGGGATATATCTGCAAAGCCTCTTCTGATGCGGTTAAAGGCTTTCAGATGATAAAGCAGGAAATGCCTGATTTAATAATACTTGATGTGATGATGCCTGAAATCGACGGCTATTCTATCGCCCTAAAAGTGCGCCAAAACGAGACCACAAAAGACATCCCGATTATTATGCTCACAGCCCTCGGGGAATTGGACGATAAGCTCAAGGGCTTTAATTCAGGCGTGGATGACTATTTAACAAAACCCTTTGAAATTGAGGAATTAAAGGCAAGGGTCTTAGCCCTTTTAAACAGAAGCCGCCAAACCCCTGAATCCCTTAGATATAAAGAGGTTTTAAGCCTTGGCGACATCACTCTCATCCCTGAAAGTTACACCGTTAAAATTCTTAACAAAGAAACAAAATTAACCCCGATAGAATTTGACATCCTGAATGTTTTAATGCAGCACAATAATTCTATGGTATCCTCAAAGCAGCTTCTAAAGGAGGTTTGGGGCTATTCTGATAATGAGGATGTGGATACAATCAGGGTGCACATTAGACACCTGAGGTCAAAACTTGATAAAATTTCAACTGAAAAAAATAAATACATTGAAACTATATACGGCGGCGGCTATCGCTTAGTGCCGGATGGCATTAAACTTAAAATGCCGTAATTTTTATGAAGATTAAAGAAAATGAAATATAAATTAAAACAGTTTGCGCTTGTTACTTTGTGCCTTTTGGTTCTTTTTTCGCTTGCTTATTTTTCAAACCCGAAAATCTCTGACAGTGGGCATTTTGCACCAATGCTCCTTAAAGATTTTGATGAAGAAAAGGCTCAAAATACAATTTTAAAGCCAAAAGAATTATTCCTTGAAACCTGGTCTTTAGTAAAAACCAGCTATTGGGATAATAATTTAAACGAGCAAAACTGGAACCGCTGGAAAAAGCGCTATGCAAGCAAAATTGAAACAGAAGAAGACGCCTATGTTGCAATAAATTCAATGCTTGCAAGCCTTGATGACCCTTATTCAAGGTTTTTGAGCCGAAATGAATTTCAGGAACAAAATAATTCTATAGACTCAAAAATTTATGGCATAGGCATAAATATCGCCTCATTGTCAGGAAAAATTTATATAATAAACGTCATAAAAGGCGCCCCTGCTGATATTGGCGGCCTAAAGCCCGGTGATATGATTTTAAAAATAAACGGTAAAGATATAAAAGGCGACGGCATTTTTCAGGCTGCAAGCTCTATAAAAGGCTCTCTGAACAGTTTTGTAGACCTTGAAATTTTAAGGGACAATAAAAAACTAACTAAAAAAATCAAACGCGCAGAAATAAAAATAAAAACTGTTGAAAGTGAAATTTTAGACAAAGAAATAGGCTATATCAGGATTGTAAGCTTTATAAGCTCTGATACTCCGGTCGAATTTATTGATGCGCTTAATAAAGTAAAGGACACAAACGCCCTAATTCTTGATTTAAGGGGCAATACGGGCGGTCTTTTTCAAAATGCCCTCTTTGTTGCAAATATGTTCCTTGAAAAGGGCGATATCGTAAAAATCATTGGCAGGGGCGGATTTGACAGCTCTTACAGTGCCGAAGAAAAAGACTACGTCTACGATAAGCCGCTTATTGTCCTTGTTGACGGTGAATCTGCAAGTGCCAGCGAAATTGTTTCCGCCGCCCTAAAAGACAACGAAAGAGCCTTGATTGTGGGCACAAAAACCTATGGAAAAGGTGTCGTACAAAAGGTTTACGCCATGCCAAACCATATGGGTATGAACCTCACCATCGCAAGATATTTAACCCCGAATGGCAGCGACATTGACAAAAAAGGTATCGAGCCAAATTATCTTGTTGAAATTACAAAAGATGATTGGAAAAATAATAATGATTCTCAATTAAATTTTGCAAAAAATATGCTTCATAATGAAATTGAACGCCAAAAAATTGCCCACAGCCATTAAATCCGCACACTTCACGGATAATACCCCTTGTAATCATACTCTTGCAGTCATTTTCAAGATTTTGTTATGTGAAAACCCTTGTATAACAAGCTTTTATGTCGATTGGATATCCTAATTGCGGCATATAGCTTGTTTTTCAGTGGATAATCTTCGTGAAACACCGATAAGTGCAGCAATTCACCTGCCCCCGGAAATAATTTTCCTTGTTATAACAGGCTTTTATATCAATAAACCAGCTGAAACGCGCAAACAAAGCCATTTTCTGCCGGCCTGATAAAAAAAATATCTAAAATACCGTGTTTTTAAAGACTTTAGTACGTTATAATTCTCTGCTGGCGCGCTTTATAGCCTTTTTATTTTTCTAAAAACCTCTCCATAAAGCCATTTATGCTGTATTTTTGATTTTTATTGCATTGATATATGATAAACACCCGTCTTTCTTGCTTTTTAAGCGTGCAAAAACTCTAAAACCCCTGATATTAAGCATTTTGCACCCGGCAAAACATACATTTTTCCTTGGGCATTTTTTTAATTTGCCTCAAAGCATTGCTGTTAGGCCTTCTTTCTGTGAAAATGGTATTAAAGCCTTATGGCACAATCTATTTACCCTGTTATGTTTTGATAAAATTTACAAAAGCCCTTTATTCTACTTGCCATTTTTTGCACGCATTACGCTGTTTTTTTCTTAATTTTTTTTGTGAAATCTCTTTTTCTTTTAGAATAAGAAGATGTCGCAAAAATTTTTCTTCTCTCTGTGTCTCAAAAAGCGCTCTATAAGCCATTTTCAGCTTTTCATCCATTATATCAAGCCTTCTTTGAATCAATTTGTCAAAGAAAATATTAATATCCGTAATCTTTTCCGCCATTGTTTTGTTAAAAATGTTAATAATATGCTTAAAGTATAGGTAGAATTGTACTCTAATTTCTGCAATATGTCGAGAAATAATACAAAATGCTATATTGTCACTATGATTTTGAACAAACTTTCAGAAATAATGGGCAGAAAAAGGATAAAAATGGCCGAATTAGCCCGTATGGCGGGTGTTTCCAGGAGTGTCATCTATGAACTCTATCATGATAAAGCCAAAGTATTGAAATTTGCAACTTTGAGCAAAATCTGTTGGGCCCTGGAATGCAGTATTGACGATATTTTTGAGTATATCCCGGATGAGGAAACCCCGTAAATAAAGGATTTTAGCCGTAAAGATAAATCCTGTTACACCTCCTTTTCCCTGATGGCGCCCATTTTCAGGCTTCCAAAACCGTATTTTCTCTCAATATTATCCCACGCCTTTGATAAATTTTTTGATTTTATCCTTTTTTCAGCGTCAAAAAGGCACAACTGCGCCTCTTTTCGCATCTCCACCTTAGATAAAATCACCCCGGCAGACCTGTAAATAATTTCAGGCACATAAATTTCATCAAAAAGTTTATAAATTTTCTGATTTATCTCAAACTCACTATCCACGGGCTCATCCAGCTGCACCTTGTTTGTAATCACCCGAAAATCCTTGGTTCTAAGCATAACAGTAAGCATTTTTGCTGTTAAACCAAAATATCTTAATTTGGTGCAAACCCTGTGGGCATGGTAGTTTAGGGCATTTTTAATAACGCTCTTGTCACTTGTAAATTCACGAAAAGAAGCAGTTTTTGAAATACTTTTTGGAATCTGCGCCTCACTTGATACCGGATTCATTGATATACCAAGGAGTTCGCCCTTTAAATCAAGCCCGATTTTTCCTAAATTTCTTTTTAAAAAATCATCCGGCAAGGCCCGAAAATCCGCGCCGCTCCTTATATTGTGGCGTCTCAGTGTTCTTTCAAGATTTCGCCCTATTCCCCAAATTTCACTAACCGGTGTTTTTTCTAAAATTTCATTAACATTTTGCGCATTAATCTCGAAAACCCCTGATAAATCAAGCTTTTTCCTGAGCCCCGATTTTGCAATCTCACTTGCAAGCTTGGCGAGTGTCTTTGAGGCTGCAAGCCCGATTGAAACATCTATTCCGATTTCATTTTTTATTGCGGCCCTGATTTTTTTGGCAAGCTCAAAATAGCTGGTTTTATGCACCCTTTCACATCCTGTGATGTCTAAAAACGCCTCATCTATTGAATAAACCTCTATTTCTGGCGTAAAGTCGCACAGTTTCTGCATTATCCGCTTTGAAATCTGGCTATATCTTGAAATATTTCCGGAAAGATAAGTCACATTTTTAAACTTTTTCTTTGCCATAAAATAGGGCATGCCCATTGTAATTCCAAGGTCTTTGGCCGGGTTTGAGCGTGCAATAACACACCCGTCATTATTACTCAAAACGCACACCGGCTTTCCCTTTAAAGACGGGTCAAACAGCTCTTCGCAGGATACAAAAAAATTATTGCAGTCAACCAGGATAATCTTTGCCATAGTTCTTCTTAAAGCCTTTTGGGACTTGGGTTTTAGTTTTTTTAAATACGTGAAAAAAGCTGTCTGTCTGTATTTTGCTAAAGTAGTTTCGCTTAAGCTCTCTATATGGCTGCATTTTAGCCGTATTAATAACATTAATCCGTTAAAATAGCCTGTTTTTACAGCTTTTCCTGATTTAATTATACCAAAATTTTACACACATTTCTAAAAATCTCTTTATCGCTTTGGTGGAGCGCTTTTGAGCTGTCTACTCACGTGGAAGCTGCGTGAATTCTTATTTTGCACGAGCTCTTCTCCCTAAAAACCGTGATATTGTAGGATATGGGCAGTATATAAAACTGAAAACCCTTTGTGCTGGCCTATTTCAACTTTCGCGTAATACCTGTTGCAACACCAAAAATTTCAAGGCTTTCCTTGGGCAGGATTATGCTGTGCGCGGCATTTGCAGCCTCAAGGTAGATTTGCCCCCTTCTCTTTCTGTAAATTTTCAAGGTATAATTGCCGTCAACCGCTGCCATTACTATGTCTCCATCCCCCGCATCCGTGGTTTTTTTAACAATTACAGAATCCCCCTCAAAGATTCCAAGGTTTGCTAAAGAATCGTCGGAAACCAGAAATACGTAGGTTGACGGGCTATACATTTCAAATTCAATGTCAAGCGAAATCCTTCTTTCCTTGGAATCATCTATTAAGGACTGAAATCCTGAGCCTGAACCTGCGATATGTATTGGCATTGCGCCATTTTGACCAAATATCCCATCATCCATAATACGATATGATGGAACATTTTTTGCAAAAGTCAAATAGCGGCCTCACGGTGTTTTTGGCGTTTTATCTGAAAATGCGACTGATTAAAACTCTTATAAAGCAATGAAAACAACTAATGCAGCATAGCAGGGAATATAAGGCAGCAGAAATACAGTGAAATCGGGGAATGCCTTTGGAATAAGGCCGGCAATTCTTGTGTTGTTCGCAAGGCTTATAGAATCAAGCATTGCAACTCTTTTGGAATGCATTTAAACCTGAAACGCCCTAAATGCTATACTTTACAGTCCGTGTAGCCCCCGTGTAGCCCCCGTGTAGCCCCCGTGTAAATTTTATGCCGTAAAAATCCATAAAACCTTTATGTGACAAGGATTTATGCTGGTTTAACACTAAAAAGCCGCTAATGACAACTGTTTCAGCTTTTTCTATTGCCTAAAACTCAGGTCGGCAAAGGTTTTCTCGAGCCCTGCCTTAATCTTTGAAATTTCCGCTTCAATAATTTCATCTGTGAGCGTTTTATTCTCATCCTGCAGCGTTATTCTATAAGCTACGCTTCTTTTGCCCTCGCCTATGTTTGCGCCTTCATAGATATCAAAAATTTTAGCGCCTTTGTAAATATTTTTGTCGCTGAATTTTTTAATTGCCCTTAAAATGTCGCTGTTTGTAGTCTCTTTGTTGGTGACAAAGGCTATATCTCTTGTAATAGGGAAAGTTTGGGCTAGTTTTTTATACCTTGTTGTGCCTGAAACATTGATTGCCTTTAAAATTTCCTCAAGGTCAATCTCAAACACAAATAAATCCTGATTCAGTTTCATTTTATCAGCCAAAACCGGATGAACCTTCCCGAAATACCCTATATTCAGGGCATTTTTACCCAATAATTCAACCGTTGCTGTTTGATAGGGGTGCATAAATTTAAAATCATCAGCATTTTTTAATGGTGAATATACAACCCTTTTTTCAAGCCCTAAGGTATCAAAAAGCTTCTCAATTACGCCTTTTAGGGTGTAAAAATCGGGCGCATTCTTTTGGTTCCAAAGCTCATTATTTATATTACCAAAAATGCAGCCTGAAATTTTCCTCTTTTCTTCAACCCCTGAGTGGTTTTCATCGGATTCTTCCTTAATATTGTAAACCTTGCCCATTTCATACAGTCTGAAATTTTTATTTGCCATATCAAAGTTTAACTTGACAACATTTAACAAATTAGGCATTAATTGCTGTCTTAAGGTTGTGGCATCTTCGCTCTGCGGGTTCATTACTCTGAGCGCAGTTTCAGGCTGTAATGCAGTCATATGTTCTCTGTAAAGATTTTCCCCAACAAGAGATGATGTTACAATTTCATCAAATCCAAGGTTCAAAAACATCTCGTTGATTGACTTAATGGTCTTTTGCTCTTCTGAAATTTCAGCGCCCTCTGAGATGCTCATTAAGGTTGGCGGAATATCATCATACCCTGAAATCCTTGCCACCTCTTCAATTAGGTCAATTTCTCTTGTAACATCATTATACCTGTAGCTTGGAACCTTGAATTTTGCTGCAATTTCATTTTTTCCTAAAAGTTCAAAACCAAGATTTTCTAATATTTCAACGCACTTATTTTGCTCAATCCCAACACCAAGAATTCTCTTGATTTCAGAGCTTCTAAGGGTGATTTCAATGTCATCCCGTTTGTTTGAGCCGCATTCTGTAATGCCCTCAAACTTTGCATCCGCATATTTAATTAAAAGGTTCACAGCCTGCATTAAGCCCATTTGGACAAGCTCAATATCAACGCCTCTCTCAAACCTTGCACTTGCTTCTGACCTGTAGCCTATAGAGCGGGCGGATTTTCTGTTTGTGTGTGCCGGGAAAAACGCTGCTTCAAGCGCAATATTTTTGGTGTTATTATCAATTTCAGAGTTAAAACCGCCAAAAACACCGCCAATGCAAACGGGTTCATCTTTTTTTGCTATTACAACGGTTTCATTTGTCAAATTTCTCTCTACATTGTCAATTGTAACAAGCTTTTCGCCCTCTTTTGCGTATCTGACACAAAGGTAATTATCCAGTTTGTCAAAATCAAAGGCATGCAGGGGTGTGCCCAGTTCAAGCATTACATAGTTTGTAATGTCAACAACATTATTAATTGGGCGCATGCCGGCTGCCATTACCCTTCTTTGAATAAAATCAGGCGCAGGCTTAATCTTAATATCCTTTAAAAGCGCAACTGAATAGTATTTGCAGGCCTCATCATCTATGATTTCAACCTTAAATTTGTCTGTTGAAACATCATTCATTGCGCTAAGGGGTGAAAATTTAAGTTTTTTATTAAAAAGCGCTGAAAGCTCTCTTGCTACACCTATTACAGACATTTCATCGCCTCTGTTTGCAGTGGGCGCAAGGTGGAAAATTATTTCATCATTCAGGTTTAAAACCTTCTCAAGCCTTTCACCAAGCTTAATTTCGCCTAATTGCAAATCAGGATTGTTCAATATTAAGATACCATCCTCTTTCTGCATACTTTCAAGGCCAAGTTCATCCTGAGAACAAAGCATACCCTGAGATTCCACCCCTCTAATAACAGCAGGAGTTAGTTCAAAAAGCTCTCCTGTCTTTCTTGAAAATACCTTTGAACCTACGCTTGCATAGGGGATAATCTGCCCCTCTTTAATATTTTGAGCCCCGCAAACAACTGTCTTTACGCCGTTTCCGGTATCAACCCCAACAAGGTGCAACTTATCTGCATTTGGGTGATTGTCAATTTTTATTATCTTTGCGGTTATTATATTTGTAAAATTAGCTTTTTTGTGTTCAACCTCTTCAACTTCTAATCCGCTCATAGTAAGCTTATGAGCGATTAATTCGGGCTCTATCCCATCTAAATCAACATATTCATTCAGCCATTCAAGTGAAACCTGCATATTTTAATCCTTTTTAAATTGTATATTTAAGACCTCTAAAACTCTCCCTGGCTGATTTTAAACCGTTTAGAGTTTTAAAACGCCTTGTTTCTTCATCCTTAATTTTATTACAAAAAGGATTTTGAGCAAACTTGTGATATTATTAAGTTTGTAAATGCTTAATATTTTTTAAATCAGGTTAAATATGATAAAAATTGACCATCTTGAAAGTTTATACAATACGCTTTTAAGGTGCTATAAAGATTTTGAGGCAAATAAAGGCTCTTCTTTGCTTGAATACATTGAAGATTCTTGTGTTAAGCGGTTTGAATATACACTTGAAACCGCCTGGAAACTTATGAAAAAAATCCTAATCAAGAAATACGGCAAGGATGAAAAAGAACTTACAATTAACAATATTTTTAGGCTGATGGAGGGGTTTGGCTATTCTAAAGACTGGCTTAGTTGGAAAGATTACTATCAAAAAAGAAACAATACAGCCCATGAATATAATTTAGAAAAATCAAGGGCTCTGATAGCCATTATTCCTAACTTTTTATCTGATGTTGAATTTTTTATTAATGTATTTAAGGAAAAACAAGATGAGGATTAAGGGGCTGAATGCCTTTGAGGAGGGGATTATAAAGGATATTTTAAAACCCTTTTTGGCTGTGTATGACTTTTATTATTATGGCTCAAGGGTAAAGGGAGATTTTCGTTCCCTGTCTGATTTAGATATCCTATCAAAGGGTAAAACCCCGATGCTTCCTGATGATTACGATACATTAAAAGAATTGTTTGATGCATCAAATCTGCCGTTTATTGTAAATATTGTTGATTTTCACCTTATTTCCAATACTTTTTATAACGACATCAAGAAAGATTTAGTGAGTGTTTTTTAAGCAGTATGTCCGGTTTATAAATGCTGTATAAATCCTGATATGAATTAATAATCCTAAGGATTATAATGGAGTTAATTTTTTCAATTTTACGTTGTAAGTCCTAAAGGCCCCGTGATTGGCAAGGCAGCCATCCTACACCACAATTTCTCTTTCTTCTCTATATGTAACATACCCCAAATGTGTATCCGGCGGGCGTTTTAGGAATTTTCTTTTTGTATATATAATTGAAGCCTTGGCGCTTTCTTTCATTGGCGAGTTTGCCTTTGCTAATTTTGCAGCATACAATAAAACATCATCAGACACTGTCTTTTTGCCGTTTTCTGTCTTTATAAAAATGTGTCCAGAGGGGCAGTCTTTAGCATGCAGCCAGATATCCTCAGGGTTTGAAACCTTTTTAATTAAATAATCGTTTTGCTTGTTGTTTTTCCCGATATAAATCTGAAAGCCTTGATATTCAATGGTTTCAATGGCTAACTTTGACTGTTTCTCGTTTTTTTCGCCCCTTGTGCGGTTTTTGCCTTTAAAGCCTGCTGCTCCGTTTGGCTTGCCGCTGTTATTTTTAGCTGTTTTGTTATTAAAACCTCTGTCTTTGTCTAAATCTGTCTCGTTAAGCCTTTCTTGCGCTTGCCTAAGAAAAATATCAATCTCATCCTCTATTTCATCTAAAATACCAGGTTTATCGGCATTTCCAACAGAGAATAATATATCATTTAAATATTCAAGATTCTTTTCTGCAGCTTCCTTCCTTTTTTCGCCTATTTCTTTTGCAGTCTTTCCTTTGGAATACAAAGAAAAATAACGCTGTGCATTTTCTGCGGGGCTTTTTGTTTCATCAAGAATTATTTCAATACCATCTAAAACTACCTTTTTATCACCTTTTTTAATGTTGTAAATATTGGCTAAAATTAAATCCCCCTTTTGTTTGTGCAAAAGGTATGAATTTTTTTTATCAGAATTTAGAATAATATCCTTATATCTTTTAATTTCCTTGGCTAAAACCCGCCTGAGGCCTGCTTTTTTGTTCTCCATCAAATCTTTCATTACAAAGTGTGAAAAATATTTTTCAATAAGATAATTCATTTTAATATCTACCATATTTACAGGCTCTATATTGGTTTCAGCACTCAAATAATCTTCATATACTTCTTTTAATTGATAATTACCCTCATTTAATGGCTGTAAATCTGTGGTATCAGTAGTCTTGCATGTTTGAGTTTCATTTGTGTCTGTTTTATCAGAATTCATCTTGCGTGTAATATCTGTCCTATCTTGGTTTCCATCCTTAATGGATGGCAAACAAAGCGCTATTCCTTCCTTTTGAATGTTTTCTGTCCAGAAATCCTTTATGGGAGCTGAATTTTCAAGTACCATATTTTGAATATACGAAAATAGTCCATCCTTTTTTTGAAAACCACTAAAACGCCTTAAAATAAACTCCGCTAAACCGCCTGAAATATAATAATAGCGGGCAGGAATATCTTTGACATCCAAATTATAAAAATCAGCAATTGAAGTTTTTAAAATATCCTTTTTTTCTTGTTTTGGCGGGTAAATATACTCTATTCCGCCCCAAACTTCCCGAACAGAGCTTTTTTCAGGCGAAATATTATGCACAGAACCGGCTATAATCTTATTTTTGGCGTTATAAAGTATTACATTTGAGTGTTTTCCCATAAATTCAACACTCAAACACATAGGATTAAGCGAGCCTATTTCATCAAAAACATCAAAATAAAATTCCACAATCCTTTCGTATTCAACGGTTTTCACCTCCTTTAGCTTGGCGCCCTCAAGATATTTTCTTAAGAGCATGCAAAACATTGGCGGCTCTTTTGGAATATTAATCGCATAGTTTTCTTTATTGCTGATAAAATTCATATGTGCAAACTTCGGGTTTACATTTATGTATAATTTTTTGTTTTCGCCCAAATTCCTTACTGAAAGAAGGATTTCCCTCTTTGATGGCATCTGGATTTTTTGTATAACAGCACCGTTTAGAAAATCTTCATTTTCTTTGATTAAATATTTTAAACTTAAAGAATCTAAATTATACATAATAAAATAATTGTAATATAATCAAAAAAGATAGAAAAGCACTGATTTAAAGATGGATTGTTATTTTTTTGGAACGTTTAATCCGCCCCATCTTGGGCATATTAGCCTTGCTAAGAGGGTAAAGGCTGAATTTGGTTTTGAAAAAATAATTTTTGTGCCGGCATTTTTGCCTCCCCACAAAAAAACACTTGATTTTATTTATCGGTATAATATGTTAAAACTCTCTGTTGATGATACTTTAGGGCAGGTGTCAGATATTGAAAGCCGCCTTAATGTGCCATCTTACTCGTTTCAAACTGTAAATGCACTCTATGAAATGGTTTTTGGCACAGAAAATACACGCTCTTATAATAAAATACCATTTATCATAGGCTATGACGCATTTATCGACATTGAAAGGTGGAAAAACCCTGATATATTAAGGGAAAAGCTTGAATTCATTGTCCTAAAAAGGCACTCCTGCACAAAGGAAAAGGATATTAAGGAAGAAGATATTATGGCACTAAAAGACAGGGGCTATACATTCAGGCTTGCAAAAAATGTTGAATATTACGATGTTTCATCAAATAATATAAGGGATTTAGTGGCAAAAAATGAAGATATAAGCCGCTTTGTGGATAAAAAGGTTGAGGAGTATATTTATGAACATAAACTTTACAGCTGATATTAACGATAGACAGGCGCTTTTAGGGTGCCTTAAAAAAAATCTTATAAAAGAAAGATATATCCACACGCTTGGTGTTGAAAAATGCGCAGAAGAGCTTGCAATAAGATATGGCCTAAATCCTAAAAAGGCAGCTCTTGCAGGCCTTTTACATGATTGTGCCAAGTGCCTTTCAAACGATGAACTTTTGAACATCATAAAGTCAAAAATTAATGATATCAATGAAAACGAACTCTTAAACCATAAAACATACCATGCACCCGTTGGTGAATATTTTGCAAGGGAAAAATTTAAGGTTAAAGATTCTGATATACTTGCTTCTATCAGACATCATACCCTTGGAAGGGTTAATATGTCGACGTTTGAGAAGATAATATTCCTTGCCGATAAGATTGAAGCCAACACGAGAGATAAAAAATACAGAGAAAAAATCATTAAAATATTGGATGAAAATGAGGGCGAAAAAGGCCTTGATATGGCACTTTTTGTGTGTTTTAAGGAAACAATAAAAAGCTTATGTGACAGAGAACTTGCCATATGCCCCGCCACCATTGATGTTTACAATTGGTTACTTGGGTCAATAAAAAAATGACAAAATATTTTTTTATATTACAATTGTATTAGTTAAGAAAATATTTTTTAACCATTTGGAGAAAAATAAAATTGTCCAGCTCAAAATTGACACTATTCATATTTTTGGCCCTAATCGCAGGTATTGTTTTTGGCTGGCTTGCACCTGATATTGCAGTAAAAATGCAGCCTTTGGCTGATATGTTTCTTCGAATGGTAAAGATGATAATTGCCCCTTTGATTTTTGCTACACTTGTTGTAGGAATTGCAGGCCATGGCGATGTTAAACACCTTGGAAAGATTGGCTTTAAGACCATCCTTTATTTTGAAATAGTGACAACGGTTGCTCTTATTCTGGGGCTTGTTATGGCGAATATTTTTAAGCCAGGCGTTGGGTTTAATATAGATTTAAGCACGGTTTCAATGGCGGCCGTTGAAAAGATGCAAAATGTGCAGATTGATCATTCCTTGTCGCATATGATTGTTGATATGGTGCCAACAAGTGTATTTAAATCAATGGCTGAGGGGAATTTGTTGCAAATTGTTGTATTTTCTATCTTCTTTGCCCTTGCAATATGTGCAATTGGCCAAAAAGCTCGCCCTGTTTTAGATTTTCTTCAAAGCACCTGTGAAATTATGTTTAAATTTACAGAATTTGTTATGCTTTTTGCTCCCATTGGTGTTTTTGGTGCAATCTCAGCCACAATTGGGCAAAACGGCATAGGAATTCTTGCAAGCTATGCAAAATTAATAGGCGTGACTTATTTTTCACTCGTCCTCTTTGTAATAATAGTGTTGGCAGTTGTGTGCAAAGTAA
This sequence comes from uncultured Vampirovibrio sp., assembly GCA_910583725.1. Classification (GTDB taxonomy): domain Bacteria; phylum Cyanobacteriota; class Vampirovibrionia; order Gastranaerophilales; family Gastranaerophilaceae; genus MGBC122484. The sequence continues at coordinate 19,285 of CAJTXZ010000002.1, read as the reverse complement.
TTAAAATCCCATTCACAGCTCTTATTAGGGCTCTAAAAGAGCCTGCTCTCCTTGCCTTTACAACGGCAAGCTCCGAGGCAGCTCTTCCAAAAGCTATGGATGTTATGGAAAAATTCGGCGTGCCAAAAAATATTGTCAGCTTTGTTATGCCGACAGGATACACCTTTAATTTGGATGGTTCCACCCTCTATCTTGCCCTTACAGCCTTGTTTTGCGCACAAATTGCTGGTATTAATATACCAATTGAACAGCAGGTTTTAATAATGTTGACTTTGATGTTAACATCAAAGGGAATTGCCGGTGTGCCAAGGGTTTCTCTTGTGGTTTTAACAGGAACATTATCAAGTTTTGGTCTTCCTGTTGTAGGTGTTGCAATCCTTCTTGGAATTGATCAAATCCTTGATATGGGAAGAACGACTGTAAATTTAATCGGAAACTGCGTTGCAACAACGGTTGTAGCAAGGTGGGAAGATGCCTTTGATTATGAAAAAATGAATAAATATATGTTAACAAAGGCAGTTAAAAAATCCAAAAGCCCTGCAGTAATTTCAGGTGAGATTATGCAAAGCACCTCTTCTATAGATGTTGATACCGTTTTGGATACTTCTAAGAATGAAAAAGAAATTGAGCGCGTTTAATTAATTTCTTTTTAGTGTTCTTAATGTACTCAAAATTCATCTGGCAGTCCATTTTAGTCTTCTCTTTAAGAATAACGGTTGGCGCAGACGAAAAATTCATCCTCGATTTTTTTGGTAGCAAATATGATAATATTCCTGCATGGTTTCAATAATTAAAAACAAATAAAACTGCTTGAACTATAAGGCCTGCAAGGATACTAATTAAAAGAAGAAGCCCTATAACGCTTAAAGTATCTTTAATATCCTTATTTTTCTTGAATAGCACCAATATCCCAAGGCCTGCACCGGCACAAAGCCCTGAAACACAGGAAGCAAAACTGATAGCGCCTTTTAAATACAAAATTGTAATGCCGACAGAAATGGCACAGTTTGGAATTATGCCAAAAAATGCCGCCAAAACAGGCTCTATAAATTTCAACAGGCCGCTATTTATCCACCAGGATGAAGCATTTATACCCTTATCTAATGCTGCAGCTGAAACAAGCACGTTTATTAAAAAAGTCAACAAAAATACAAAGAATGTGACACTAAAAGTGTGAATTAAAGGGTGCAAAAAAAGCTCAGTCTTACTGTTTTCTTTGCCATTTTTTGTTATGTGGTGGCTGTGACACCCTTTTTCTAAAATTATTTCTCCCTTGGCCTCTAAAACATTGTCAGACGGCGCTTTAGCAGGCATAATAAAGTCAATTAAATATCCGCCTATAAGCCCAACCATAATCTTGATTAAAATTAAGGGTAAAACAATTCTGAACCCTTCAGGGTTTGCAATCAAAACCGGCACGGCTTCATCTGATGTTGCAAGATAAACCGCAATGAGCGTGCCTTTTGTAATAAATCTTTTACAATAGAGGGTGCTTGCAATAACCGATAAGCCGCATTGCGGAATGGACGCTAAAAGTGCACCAAAAAGCGGGCCGAATTTGGAGGCTTTGCTTTTAAGAAATTTTGATTCAAGAATTTTATCAGAATAAAAATACTCAGCCGCCTCAATCAAATAAAAAATCAATATTAAAAACGGAATAATTTCAAGGCAATCCTTGATAGCGTCAATAAAAGACAAATATAAAATATTATTAAAATGCATATCTTACCAAATTTTTTCTTATATTATATTACAATCCTTTATCAAATGGAAATATGCAAATTTTTTATGCCTTTTTTATGCAGCTAATCTTTATGAAAATCATTAAATTTTTGTCCGATAAAATACCAGCCGTTAAAATATTATTTCTAAAACCCTTGTTAATACACTCCCCATACCGATTGCTATACAAAAAGCACTAAGCCAAAGGATAACGCCTTCTTTTATGCCACGCTCCTTAAATACCATTATAAGCATTGCAATGCAGGGCACAAAAAGTGTTATTACAACGGCGGAAACAAAAATCTGTAAAGGTGTCATATTATTTACATTCGCCATCTCAAAAAGGCCTGCTGATGCTAAATCACGTCTGATAAGCCCCATAATGAATACATTTGAAAATTCGCTTGGAAGGTGAAGCATATTTACAACAATTGGCTGAAGCGCTCTTTCTATAGCTTTTAGCCAGCCGTAATAGTTCATAATGCTTATAATGACAGAGCTCAAGACGAAAAATCCTGTGGCTTCCTTTAAAAATGAAACCAGCCTTGAACAGCTTTTTTTGATTATATTCATCATATTTGGCATTCTGATAGGAGGAAGGCTTATAAAAAGGTCAGAGGTTTTTTCCTTTGAAACCTTGCTTAAAAGGGTTCCGACAACTGCCATTGTGCTAAAAAGTATAAATAAATACGCAAACCACACCTTTAGCCCGCCAATAGAAGCCAAAAGCACAACAATGATTCCCTGCTGTGCTGCACAGGGAACTGAAATGCCAAGAAGCGCTATAGCTATCATCCTCTCCTTTGAGGTTGGTAAAATCCTTGTTGTAATGGTGCCCATAGTGGTGCAGCCAAGCCCCAGAATCAATGGAATAACAGCCCTTCCGTTCAGCCCTATTTTTTTAAGCATTTCATCGCAAAAAACAGACATTCTGGGCAAATACCCGGAATCTTCAAGTAGTGACATAAAGACATAAAAAGCACCCAATAGAGGAACCAATACCCCTAAAATTATGCTGAGAGCCATAGTGAATACACCAAATTCACCTGCTATAATTTCAGTTATAAGTCCGTTTTTTATATGTGCACTTGTAAATTCTTTAAGCGCGGGGCAAAAATGCTCTTCAAGCCCGCCGTAAATATAATCTACCACGCTTCCTGATATATAAACGCCGACAATTTCAAAAAGTACATATAATACTAAAATTGTTGTAATAAGCCCTGTAACAGGGTTGAATAAAAAATGCTCTATGCTGTTTATAAGCCTCTTTTTCGGTGCATTAAAGACAATGGATTTTTTAATTGCAGAGTTTATGAAATTAATCCTCTCTGTGTGCAAGGTATCGCATTCCTTTGAATTTAAATGTGCACACTCAAGCTGTAAAAGTTCTTTTATACGTTCAGTCTTTGAAACCTCTCTGTTTTCAAACATTTTGGTTGCAGTTTCTGTTATCTTTGATGAGGTCTTAAAATCTTCTTTAAAAATGTTGGAGCGCAAATATTCTATAATTTCAGCTACACCCTGTTTTTTAACTGCAATTGTTGGGAAAATCTTTGTATCAAGTTCATCCTCAAGTGCTTTAAAATCAATATCAATTCCGCCTGAATGTGCTTCATCAATTTGGTTTACAACGATTATAAGGGGTATATTTAGGTCTATTAATTGAGCGGTCAAAAACAAGTCTCTTTCAAGGCTTGTAGCGCTTACAACATTTACCACAATATCAGCCTGCTCAATAATTTCTTTTGTTACCCTCTCATCATCAGAAAAATTTCCAAGGCTGTATGCGCCAGGTGTATCAATGATTTCAGCATAATCTGTGACAGCCTTTGTGATGGAAACGGTAGTGCCAGGGTAATTGCTAACCTCAGCGTAAACGCCTGTTAGTGCCCCGAAAATTACGGATTTTCCAACATTAGGGTTTCCAACTAGGATGATTTTTTTTAGCTTCTCATCCCCTTTAAAAATTTTATCATTGCCCTTTTTATTTGGGCTTTTTTGCCTTACAGGACAACATTTAGAGCAGCCTGCGCACTTTGAAACATCCATTATATCATCCGGCCTTTTGATACATATATTTTTTTTGAAAACTCTTTTCCAACAGCAATGGTTTGAAATTTTTCCTTAATAACAACAGGCCCGGGTTTTGCAAGACACTTTATAACCTGCCCCTCAAAAAGGGCAAATCTTGCAAAAACAGCCTTTGGTGTATCAGGGTCAAAGCCCGTTATTTTAACCGTTTCACCGGTTTTTACTTCAAATAGAGTCCTCATTGCAATAAAATTGTAAGGCAAGCCAAACTTTTTGTCAATGAAATCTGTAATTAAAGTTGGCACATGATTAATCTTTTGTGATTAATAAAATTAATAAAAGATACAAAAACAAGAAGAGTATTTTTAAGTTGCCGTAATATATTTTAAATAAGGCAAATAAAACTGTCGAAATCACAGATAAAGCAAGCGAAGTATAAAAAATCATCTATCTATCCCAAATTGCATTTAACCCAAAGCCGATATTCTTTCCGGCTTGGTTGTTCGCTTTTAGTGGGTATATATTCTTGCTCATCATAAATATGCTATTACCAAAATTACAATCCCGCCCTTCCGGGCCCTTTTCGGGGCACCAAAAAGCATTATTAATAGAAACGCCAAAAAAATTCTGCCGCCCCAAAAATTTTAGTGCTGCTTAGCTGCCGTTTGCTCTTTAAACTGAGCCGCAATGACAGCAAGAAACATCAAAGCGCACCCTGTAATCTCTCTTCCTGTGAGTGTTTCATTTAATATTAAATACCCTGTTAACACGGCAAAAACGCTTTCAAAACTCAATATCAAAGATGCAAGCGAAGGACTTGTCTTCTTCTGCCCTATTATTTGAAGCGTATAAGCAATTCCTGAAGATACTACTCCTGCAAATAATAAGGGCCATTTGCATTCTAAAATTGCACTCCATTTGGGGCTTTCAAACACAAACATAAAAATAAGGGAAATTACCCCCGCAGCAAAAAACTGCACGCAGGAAAGTCTGACACTGTCTACCTTTGGAGCGTAATAATCAATAACGAGAATGTGCCCTGCATACAGAACGGCTGAAATCATAATCACTGCATCCCCAAAACCGGCTCCGAGAGCACTTTTTCCGCCGCATAAAAGATACAGGCCAAATGCACCTAAAAATACGCCTAACCAGATGGTTTTCGGGATTTTTTTGCCCATCAAAACAGATATTACAGGCACAATGATGATATACATAGAACTTATAAAACCAGCCTTTGATGCGGTTGTATAAACCATCCCCACCTGCTGAACTGCGCTTGCAAAAAATAATGCCGTACCGCAGATTATCCCAGCCTTAAAATAACAGCGTCTCTCCTGCCATTTTGTGAGGCTTCTGTTCGGCCCGTTCTTAATTTTGAATATGCCAATTAAAAGCAATAATGAAAATGCGCCAAGAAAAGACCTTACGCAGTTAAACGTTAAGGGCTCAATATATTCCATCCCGGCCCTTTGCGCTGCAAATCCTGCACCCCAAATCAATGCAGTGATTAATAATAGAAGGCTGTGCAAGCTTTGTATGGCGCCATTTTTCATCTTTACAGTTCTTTCAAAAACTCTTTTAAAAATTCACATCCCTTCTTATAGCTTTGTATATCAATCTTTTCATCGGCTGAGTGCATATTAAACACATCCGCAATGCCCATTAAGACAGGCTTAAAATTTTTACCTGAGGCGTTTTTTCTGTTTGCATAAATATGTGTTTCAGCCCCGGCATGAAAAGATGAAACCTTAAGGTTGATATTTGCCTTGTCTGCTGCTTTCTTTGCAATATTTATCAAAAATTCATCATCTGATTTTTCAAAAACAGGAAGATGTTCTTCAACCTTAATTTCAGCGTGAGCAAGCGCAGGAAGATTAAACCCCTCTTCCTCTATCTCTCCGTATCTTTCATTAAAATTATTAATTATTTCCTCGATTTCAGAAATTAATTCTTCCTGCGCCCTATTGTCAGAGCTCCTTATTGAATAGTGTGCAAAAGCTGAGGTATTAATAATATTAGACATGGCATTTTCTGCCATAAATTCAACCGCAGCTTCACCCTTAAGTCCCTCATTCACTGCCTGATATATAGAATTCTCAAGCCCGCCTGCTGCAATGGCCCCAATATTTATAGAGGTTATAACTTTTTTTGTCTTATTATCAAATTTATAAACCCCCTGAGGAATTTTTGAAACAATTTCACTAATCAATTTTGCTGCATTCAACCTCTTTGAATCTGCTATATCAAGCCCTGAATGCCCGCCAAAAGGTGTTTTTATTGATACTGTTAATTTTAAGTAACCTGCCCCTGAAACTTCAAAATTTCCAAGCTTATCAGAATCTAAAACAAGAATATATTCTGAATTCAGTCGCCCAAATTCAACATTATGAATTCCAGACATAGAATTTTCTTCATCTTTTGTAAATACAGCCTCAATTGTGCCAAAATCCTTTTTGCCAAATGCGCCGCCATCAGGCTTATTTGAATTTTCCTTAATATCAAGCAAAAGCTTAATTATAGCGGCAACGCCCGCCTTGTCATCCGCCCCAAGTGTTCTTGTCTTATCTGTCTCAATAAAACCATCCTTCTCCACAATATTAACAGCCCTGTCATCCCCCACAACATCCATATGCGCCGACAACAATATCCCGGGCTTATTCTTGTCGCCTTTAACCTTAGCGTAAACATTTCCAAAATCATCCTGCCAAGCATTAATCCCTGCATTATCTAAAATTTCAATAATCTTTTTTGCAACATTCTCTTCCTCCATAGATGGTGAAGGAATTTTCACTAAAGTTTTAAAAATTTCTAATAATTCCATATCTTTACCTTTTTATATATTTTTTATAATCATTAAAGCTGCCGTATGACCTTCCAGCTTGTATATTTTATCATTAAATTTTACACCGTCTTTATTAAAATCATTATTCTTTGTATCAAAAACAAGGTAATACCCCTTATCATCCATAATATCAGGCAAAATAATCTCTAAAACATCATCCCCTTTATTAAATGCTGCATAAATTGAAACTTCATCATTCCCTGATATAAAAGACAAAAAGTCTTCATCGGTATTCAGCCAATAAGTATCATCTTCGTAAGGGATAATTACACCCTGACTGTTAAAAAAGTCCATATTTTGAACATACTTATTTGACCTTAATATTGGCATATCTTTTCTAAAATCAATCAAAGATTTTATAAACCCTGATAAACCCTGTTTTTCAATGTCTAAATTATCAAAGTCAATATAGTTTGTTGGCCCGTCAATGTTATAGCTGTTGTTATTCCCGCCCTTTGAATGCAGCACAATATCATCAATCTGTACCATAAAACACCCTGCTGACAAGGCTAAAAGTGCCATCTGGTTTCTAATTGCTCTATCCCTAAATGTTTTATCTCCCTTATATGAAGAGCACAATTCCCAGTCAGACCCTCCGCAGGTCTCAGCGGATTTTTTATCGTAAGAATTTAAATCCCACAGCGTAAAGCCGTCATGACAGGATACATAATTTATACTCTTAAACGGGTTTGTAAATTTTTGCGGTGTACCTGTTATCACGTGCCTTATGCTAAGCGGGTCCAAAGAATGCGGCCTTGTTGAAAAAGCCCTTATGTTATTCCTTGCCGTGTCATTCCATTCAGCAAAAAATTCCGGAAAATTCCCAAGCTTATAAGCATCCGGCCCGCTGCATGTCCAGGGTTCTGCTATTAAATTAACCCCGTCAGCCGCTTCGTCCGGGTTGTTTACCTTTATTCCTCTTTTTTGAAGTTTATCCTTTAGCCTTCCTATAATGCTTTTATCCTTGTCATATTTTACACACACGCCGGTGTCTGTATCCATTAGGGAAGTTGCAAGGTCAAACCTGAAAGCATCCACTCCCTGTCTTATCCAATACTCAAGTGAATCAACTATTATATACTGGAAGCCATCCCCTGCTGTGTTTGCATCATTATGGCAGCCTGAATTTGCAGCATAATACCCTCTTGAATCAGCCTTGTAATAAGTATTATTGTCAATCAAAGCATAACAAAATAAATTCACATCCTTGGGTTCATTGTTGTATATCCTTGCCTCCCCTGTATGATTATACACAACATCAAGACAAACCTTTATATCTCTTTTGTGAAATTCATTCACCATCTCTCTAAATTCGGCTATAGCCTTGCCGTCATCCTGATTAAAAGCATATTTTTTATGGGGCGCAAAATAGCATAGGGGCATATATCCCCAGTAATTTCCTATATCTTCCTTATCATCAAACTCATACAATGGCAGAAACTCAACCATTGTAACGCCAAGCGCCTTTATCTTGTCTGCAAATTCGCCTGCTGCCTTATACGTGCCCTTATCATCCTTATTTTGAAGTATAGTAAGGCTTTTTAGGTGCACTTCGCCTATAATTTCATCTTTTAGGGCTCTTTTTGAGGTTTTAATTATTTCAACCTCATCGTTCACCCTAAATACTGTTTTTGGCGCAATTCTTTGATTATCATCAAAATAAGACTTTTTATTTGACCTGAAAATAAGAAGGTCATTACTAACATCTGAATGTAGATGACTTAACTCTAGGCCATAAGGGTCATACGCAAGCTTATTTGGGTTAAACCTGTTATTGTTGTTATCAAGCCTTGTCTTAAAACCCTCTTTGGATGTTGGATACCAGTTTTCACTGTATTCATAATTTGGCCCAAAAACCCGATAGCCATAGTAAAAAGGCCTGATTGAATCTCTCAATTCAGGATAATCCTTGAAACTTTCTTTAGGGTTAAAAGATGCTTCAAAAACATCACCGTTCTTGTTCATTTTAATGTTTAAGATTGCATCTTTACCCTTAGGACTGTCAAAAATGCATAATATTGCAGCTGTACCGTTCTTTGAAAAAAGCCTGAAATCAATATTGCCGTTTTCTTGGTTTAAGTTTGCGCCAAATCTTGTGTTTGATGTGGTTAAAGTCATCTTCTCCCCTGAATTTGTTTACTAAAGTTCTGTATCATCCTCATTTTATCCAGTCAGGGTGCCATACAGGGCTCAAAATCTGTTGAATCCTCTGTTTATAGGTTTTATAGAATAAATTTTATACAAAAAATGCCATTAAAACCTGTTTCCAAGGCGTTTTACGGAAATGACTTTTAGAATATTCGCCCATAAAGGTTTATATTATTGTAGAAATATTCCGTAAAATTCACCTACTTTAGCGGATTTATCGCAACACCGCTTAATAATTTAGGATAAAAATAGGTTGATTTTTGGGGCATTCTGTATCCTGCGGCTGAAACATCCTTTACATCCTGCATTCTGGGATACGCCATAATAAAGCTTGCCTCAGCTTCGCCTTTATCAATCATATCAAATGCCTCAAATTCTTGTTTAATATATTTTATACCGGTCTGAGACATCTGTTCATCCTTAGTGTAACCTAGCTCTCTTGTAATGATTAATTCATGAAGAACCGTTAAATCAAGCTTTTTTAATTCCTCTGGCGCATCTATTGAATCAATTGCGCCATCCTTTAATTTTAATATGTAAAATTTATTAACATTCTTCATATAAAGCCCTGTAGATATCCTTGTCTTGTTTGACTCTTCAAGCTCTTCTAAGAATTTTTTCTTAATCTCATCCTTGTTGCTGCTGTTGAATACATATTCATCTAAATCGTAATATTTCTTAACACTTTCCAATAGCACATACGGCTCCACAAATTTTGTGATAATTCTGTGGGTTGGAAAAATTATCAAATTATCATCCTCAGAGTTTGTAAAATAGCTCATCACATACTGTGCTTCTGCTGCTGTGTTTATCTTTGAATAATTTAGTGCTGTTTCATATCTGTGGTGCCCGTCGGCAATTAATAACGTCTTATCACTTAGAAGCGCCTGTATTTTCTCTATATCAGAAGGCTCATCTATAATATATACAAGGTTTTGCACGCCTTTATCATCAACAACATCAATAAACGGCGCATTCTTTGTATATTTTGGCGCAATTTCATTCTCAACCGTCATAGAAGGGTCTGAGTACACCATAAAAATCTGGCTGAAATTAGCCTTGCAGGCAGTTGTAAGCTTTAGTCTGTCCTCTTTTGGCCCGCCCATAGTGTATTCATGAGGCAATATTTTTTTGCTTGAAAATTCTTCAATCTTATTTTTGGCTATAAACCCTTTTCTTTCAACCTTTCTGCCGGCCTCTGTTGTATATTTTTGTACAATATAAAATATTGAAGGACAGGGAAGTTTAACTAAAATGTTCTCTTTCTGCCAGTTTTCAAAACTTTCCTTTGCATCTTTATATCTATCCTCAGCCTTTGATAAAATCAGCCTCACAATGTTATAATCACTTCTCTTGTATAGTTTTTGCTGCTCTTCATTCGTAATAACATCATACGGAGGTGCTATTACATCCTTGATATCAACTTTTTTTTGATTATAAACTAATGCATCTAAAGGCTTAACTTCTACCATTCTAAAGCTCCTCTTTTTGTCTTTTTATTGCCCCATTCTAGCTGAAAACAACTAACTTGTAAACAAATGTTAAGATTTCTAAAATTATTATCAATTTTTCCCATCCAAAATACTTTATTAAATTGTAGAAAGAAGGTATTTGAATATGTGTGGAAGCATCCCTGAAGGGATAGTTCGAAAAGGTATATTCGGCACCAGAAACTTTGGCAAGCATTCTGCTGTAAATACTGCCATTGGTGCACTTCAATGGAATTCTGTTGCAGATTCTGTTGCAAATTCCGCCTCAATTTTTGGTGAAGGCTTGTCAAATGCAGCCTCAACCGCCTTGGAATTTGTCGACAGCGGGATATTAAAAGCAACTGATGCCATAGGTTGTTCTGACGCAGCGAAAGCCCTCTCTGCAAGTGAAGGCACAAAATCAATTATAGGAGCTGTTGCAAATAAGGCTGTAAATCCGCTTTTATGTGTGGCTGCAGGTGTTCGAGTATTAAATGACGATGATCAATATTCAGCATTAATTGAAGAAGGCTCTGCTATGGGCCTTATGTTCGGCACCGAAAAATTAATGAAAACAGGCACTAAAAAATTCTACCAAATAGCAGAAAAAGGTGCTTCAAGCGTATTATCCGAATCAACGGGAATTAAAAAAACTCTGGCAGATACTATTCAAAAAGCTGCAAAAGGCTTTTCAAAATTAACATCCGGCCAAAAAACATTAGCAAAAATAGGCATAGACTTATTATTTGTTGCAGGCTCAATAGGTGCATACACCCTGGGTAAAAATATAGGTAAAAAAATTACAGGCAGAGATAATGATGCCCAAAATGGAGCAAAAACATAAGCCCCTTTCAAGATTTCACCCTTTTTTGACTTAAGGTCCGCCTGATTCAATTAATCGGCTGGACTTTTTTTATCTTTACAAATTCGTATTGTTGGTAGCCTGTTTATAAAAAAGTAAATAATAATAAAACATACTGAAAACCTGGTAATTACCCGGCGCAGGCCTTCTATTTAGATTGTTTAATGTATTCGTTATTTTAATCAGGCTTAAGAAATACAATGTTGCTCTAAATAAAACAAAACCCTCCAGGTAATTACTGAAGGGCCGTCTAAATCTGTATTATTCTTTAGACGTTCGCTGAATTACTTATATTTAGCTTAATTTGAAAAATCCGGTTTTGATTATTAAATAATAAACAAATGTTGTAGATTTATTAAGGTCAAAGTATAATATTAAATATTAGCTTTTTTATGTTTAAAATATAAATCAATCAAATGATTATGTCAAGCACCCGCCAAAATCATAGTTAGGTGATTAAGATGTTAGTTGAGAAATGTTCCGCTAATGTAAATAATTCTTAATATGAAATCTGAATTAAAATCAAAGTATGAAATGGCTTCAAAAACGCCTGACGACGCTGTATTTACCATTAAAGATATTATGGCAATTTTAGGTTTGGCATCTTATGCTTCTGTGCAGCGTATTGATAATGACGGCCTCATAAAAGTTAAAAGAAATTCCCAAAATTATAGGATTTACAGCTATAATGACATTCAACTCTTAATAAAAATTCACAAATTAATTAAAATCGGCGTCCCCTTGAAAATCCTAAAAACCCTTATGGAATTTGAAAAATCTAAACAAAGAGACCCCATCCTCTTCCTTGATGAGTTTGCCCAATTCTACAAAAAACGCTATTATTCTGCTAATAGAAACAAGGCAAGGAAGAACAAAATAAATGCTGACAGACAGAGCAGTTGAAAAAAAGTTTAAAGAGGCCAAAATAACGCCCGATGAGCCCATTTTTACAACAAAAGACCTGATGAAGATTTTTCATGTTCACTCTCAGGTTTCAATTGAGCAATTTGATAAAACAGGCCTGATAACTGCCTTCAAAACTCCGCAAAGACAAAGGTTTTACACCTATAATCAAATAATGTATCTAAAAAAGTTGCAAATATTAATTAAGGCAGATTTTTCATTTTTTGCAATAAAAGCCTTAATTGAATACGAAAAATCAGAAGGCAGAGACCCGGATGCATTCATTGAAGGCTTTTCAAAATTTTACAAAAATTATCTCTACAATTCAAACAGAAACACTGCAAGAAAAGAAAAGAAAAATGTCCGTCCTCCGCTAAAAGCGGCAACACTTAAGGAAATAGCCGAAACTCCTGCTACCGTATAGGCTTTACCCTATTCCTTTAAATTTTCTCTAAATAAATATTTAGTTTGATTTAAGTTTTTAATGAAAATAATCGCACCATAATACCTATTTGACGCGGCGCTTTGCCAATATAATGTTAATTGCACACTGAAAATTTAAACACAGGGTAAAAGATATCTTTTTCTAATGGAAACCAGCTGACATCATCTTTTAAGCTTCGGGTTGGTTCTCGAATAGAAAGGGGGTCTGTATGGATAATTTAAGTTTATTTCTAATATTCTTGATTATTTTTATATTAAAAAACGGCTCTAACCTAAAAGATTAGAAACCGTTTTAAGCTCCTAAGGGTATCCGGCAGCTTGGACAAACTGCCACCCTGTGTTTTTATTATAAACCATTCTATCCAACATTACAAGCTTTTCTCCTAGTTCATAACATATTAGACTAAGCAACATTTTTGAATGAATTATTTTGAATGCATGGAAAACAAGCACTCTAAGCAGGTTTAAAGGCATTTACATTATCCTTTGATTGCGCAAATTAAACACACGGCAAATGGGGATAGCTTAATTTTTTTATGAACCTACGCTCAAACCCGCGCAAAGGTTGATATTCTGCCCGGTGAGCCCCTTTGCCTCATCGGAAATTAAATATTTAATCAAATTTGAAATTTCAATTGGTTTTATAAACCTTCTCTGTGGCACCACATCAAGTATTTCAGCCCTGTCTTCTTCGTTAATGTCAGATATCAATGGTGTTTCCACCCATCCCGGGCTGATACAATTAACTGTAATATTATATTGCGCAAGTTCAAGCGCCAGAGACTTTGTCATTCCAAAAAGCCCGGCCTTTGTGGCGGCATAAAGGCTTGCGTTGGCTTCGCCTACACTTGCAGATATTGAAGAAATGTTAATTATTCTGCCAAACCTTTTTTCTTTCATCTGCGAAACGCACAGTGCAGTTAAATAGTAAGGAATGGTGAGGTTTAAAAGGGTCACTCTTTCAATATCATAGTCATGAACCCTCTCGATTGGGGAATAATAATATTCTCCGGCATTGTTAATTAAGATATCAATGCTGCCAAATTCCTGAATAACGTTTTCATACAGCATTTTGGCGTGTTCAAAACAAGATAAATCAATACTTAAATAATGGTCTATGTCAAGCTGTTTTCTGCCTGTCCTGAATATTCTGTAACCTTTTGCCTCTAATACTTTAGCTGTTTCAGCCCCTATGCCTGAGGATGAGCCTGTAATTAATACGTTAATCATCTTTCTGCCTGTTTTTGTGCTATTTTCCAAATTTAAAAGGGTCTTGGTTTGTATATTTTATTATAATATCAGAAATTGCCCCTATAAGTTTTTCGCGCTCCGACTGGTTCATATTTCTTATTGATTCAATTGCAGTGTGCAAATGCGGGTTTTTATCATACCACCTCTGATATTGCCTTGGGTCATGCTCTGCAACAATTTTAATAAATTTTGAAAAATCCTTTTCAATAACCTTTGGAACATATAACATAATGTCAACAGCCACCTTAGACTGTATATCCTCTGATAAACCCTGTAAAAGCGTCATAAAGGCGCTTAGGTATTTATCTTTATCGTACCATCTTAAATTCTTCATACCTTCTTATTATATCAAATTTTGACGAAAATTAGTATAATTTTTGTATTTACATATAAAAAAACTTGCAACATGCCCAAAAATCAAATATAATCATACAATGTAATAAGGAAAGGGGTTCTAAATGAACAAAGAAGAATTAGTACAAGAAATTGCAAAAAAAGCTAAAGTTACTCAAAAAGAAGCAGCTGAAGTTTTAAACGGTTTTATTGAAACTGTTCAAAAATCTGTTTCTAAAGGCCAAAAAGTTACATTAGTTGGTTTTGGTACTTTTGAAGCCAGAAAACGCGCTGCAAGAACAGGCAGAAACCCTCAGACAGGAAAAGAAATCAAAATTGCTGCTAAAACAGTTCCTGCATTTTCTGCCGGCAAAAAATTCAAAGAACTTGTTAACAAAAAATAAGCCGTTATACACGTTTTTTGAACTTGATAAATATAAAAAATGCCCAAAACGCAATTGCTTTGGGCATTTTTTGTCGCCCATCACCCATTTATTGCTGTTTTTTGTGTATGCCAAGCCTGGTTTTAAACTTTTTTTGCCCTGTTTTTTCCAATATTTTTGCTATTGTTTAGAAATATTAAGCAAACGATACTCATCTATCCCTTAAGCAACACCTTTTATCTTAAAAATTGATACATTGTTTCATTAATATTTTGTAACTTTTGTTAATAAAATTTTACACTCAACATTATTTCTAAAAATGATTCACACGTGCAAATTCACCTTTTTCCTCATATTGTATATAATAATATTTTTTACCCCAAAAGCCGCATATATAAAGCTTTACACTGTTTTGGCACGGTTAAACGCTCACCTTATCTGCCTTTTTGCTAATTCATTAACACGCATAAATATTTTAAACCCTGCTTTTTCTTGTCTCGTGGGCCTTTCATCGTATTTCACGCGTTCTTTTCTTAAAATCGGCACCTGTGCTGCATTTTGGCCCCTATATAGCTGCCTGTAAATTTTTTGAACCTGGAAATACCAGCAAATATTGCTTCTTAGTATATTTTACGCTTATAATCCTTGTCCTACTTGTATTTTAGACGTTTTTATATAAAATACACGCATACTAGCATACCAAAACCATTGCTATATCTATATTTTATAAAATGCAGAGTAACTTATAAACCGCATTTATACCCGAAATAACCCCTCTACGCCTTTATTTCAACGCACTCAAAAGCTCTAAATTACCTCAGTTAGGCAGTTTAGACCTTTCAAAAAACTCCGCGTGAACAAAAAAAGAATTATTTTTAAACAAATACGCTAAAACCCTTTTAAAGATAGAGTTTTAGCGTATCAATATTTATTCACGCCCTGTATTAGAGAGCTTCGACGTTTATTCTACAATGCTTTTTCCTTTTGTCGCAATTTCTTCCTGAAGCTTTTCCATGAAGTTTTCTAAAAGGAACACTCCGATTTGCCCTCTGCCTCTGGCCCTTACTGCCACAGTGTTTTCGGCTATTTCTTTATCTCCAAGCACCAAAACATAAGGAATTTTCTTATTTTGCAGACAGTCTCTGATTTTGTAATTCATGCTCTCAGACCTGTCATCCAGTAATACCCTAAATCCCCGGCTTTTTAATGTCTCAAAAACCGCTTCACAAGCCTCTAAATGTCTGTCAGCAATAGGCACAACCGCTATCTGCTTGGGATTTAGCCAAGCCGGGAAAGCGCCCGCATAGTGCTCCGTTAAAATGCCGTGAAATCTTTCCATAGAGCCAAAAACTACTCTGTGAAGCATGACAGGCGTTTTAAGTTCCCCGTCTTTATCCTGGTACTTAAGGTTAAAGCGCATTGGAAGGTTGAAATCCAGCTGTATTGTAGCACATTGCCAAGTCCTTCCAATTGCATCCTTGAATTTGAAATCAATTTTTGGGCCGTAAAATGCGCCGTCGCCTTCATTTACGTCATATTTCATGCCGCGTTTTTCCATAGCTTCGCGAAGGCCGGCTTCGGCTTTTTCCCAGTGTTCAATATCGCCTACAAAGCTCTCAGGGCGTGTGGATAGCTCTACTTCAAAAGTCATATTAAAGATTGACATTGCATCCTGAACAAAATCAATTATTTCATTGATTTCGTTAACCAATTGCTCGGGTGTACAGAAAATATGTGCATCATCCTGCGTAAACCCTTGAACCCTTGTAAGGCCGCCTAATGCGCCGGATTTTTCTTTTCGATAAACCGTGCCAAGCTCTGCCATCCTAATGGGTAAATCCCTGTAAGAACGCCTTTGTGAGGCATAAATCAAAATATGGAAAGGACAATTCATGGGTTTTAATATAAATTGGTCCTCTTCCTTTGTGCCGGCTGCTTTTTGGGCTTCGCAAACAGTTGAAATTGCCTCTTTGTCTAAATTTTCTGTATCTTTTTGTATGAAGAACATATTTTCCCTGTAATGGTCAATATGTCCGGAAACCTCCCACAGCTTGGTTTTTGCAATGTGAGGTGTATTTACAATAACATACCCTCTTTTTCTGTGCTCCTCTCTCCAGTAATTTTCAATGTTTTCCCTTACAAGAGCAAGGTTTGGGTGCCAAAGTACAAGCCCTGCACCGATTTCATCATGCACGGAAAATAAATCCAGTTCTTTGCCAAGCTTTCTGTGATCCCTTTTTTGGGCCTCTTCAAGCATTGTCAAATATTCTTTTAATTCATCTTTTGTCTTAAATGCGGTGGCATAAATCCTTTGGAGCATCTTATTTTTCTCGGAGCCTCTCCAGTAAGCACCTGCAGTAGATAAAAGCTTAAAGGCCTTAATTTTAGAGGTGTTTTCAATATGTGGACCGGAGCAAAGGTCATTAAACAGCACATTTCCATCCTTATCTTTAGTTAAATACAAGGTAGGATTGTCATTTTTGTGCTCTTCCAAAAGTTCAGCTTTATAAATTTCACCTTGTGATTTAAATTCCTGAATTTGTGCCTCAACATCAGGTATGGTGTACTTTTCAAACCTTAAATTCATCTTGATAAGATTTTTCATCTCATCTTCGATTTTTCTCAAATCTTCATCATTAAGTGAAACTCCCTCAATGTCAAAATCATAGTAAAAACCATTTTCTATTGCAGGGCCTATGGCTAACTTTGCATTAGGGTAAAGGTTTTGAACTGCCTGCGCCATAATGTGCGAGCAAGAGTGCCTTATAGTCTGCAATTCTATGTCGTTTTCTTTCTTTTCCATACCTGTTTCCTTATTTTGAGCCTGTCTAGCGGGCATTTTAATTTTTTTCCTATAAAATTTTACCATAAAAATAACGATGGTAAAGCGGAGCCCAAAAATCAGATTTGGTGCTATTTTTCATCTCTAACAATATAATAATGTATCTTGAAAGCCCGCTTTGACGCATTTAAAAGCCTTTTTTACTTTGCAAGGGCCGGATGTGCCTGATGGTGCTGCTGCCGTACAGGTGCAGCAGCTATTAATCCTTGCCGCATATAGCTTTTAGGCCTTTTTCATCTTAGTTTAGCTATTATTATAGACTTAACAATTATTTGCAAAACAAATCCTGCGGCGTTCTTTGGGTAAATATACCGCAGGATTTATCTTTGTATTTTTAAGTGCCGCAATCCGCTTATTATGCAAACATGGCATATTTGTATTTATATGCAATTTCTTTGTCAATATGAGGCGGTATAAATACTGGCTGTGCCGCTGGCTTTGCAGGTTTTATTGTCTCCGGCTTTGCTTTTGCTGGTAAATTGTGCTCTGCTGCAAACTGGGTTTTTGCTTTTTGCTTAGGAAACTTTGGTGTATTTGGCCCAAGAACTGCCCTCTTAAAATCATCCGCTTTTACTTCAACCACATCGCCGAATTTGCTTGTGTATTCGTTCATTATTTTTTCAATTTCAGCACCGTTTCTTTTATCTACAGGCAGTGCAGTAATTCTTTTTGCCGTCTTTCCTATTTCTGGAAATTTTTCCTGAATATAATCTGCTGCCTTTATCATAATATTGTGCCAGCTGGATGTGCTGCGCTGCATATCAATATCAGCAATTAAATGAATTGCCTTTGCGCCATAGTCATAGCTTTTTCCCAGGGGTTTTCCCGTAATATTATTCCCAGCAAGCCTTATCAGCGTATTTGCGCCAACCTGGCGGCCAAAACTCACGTTATTAACAGGGGTAATGTTCATTTCTATTCCTTCCTTTTGTTGTTAAATTCTTATGCGTGTATCTTATTAAAACCCTGTGAAAAAAAATTTTGTTGTATTTTTTACAATAAATTCACAAAAATTAACAATTATTCACAATATCGCGCTCATACCCCGCAATTAGCCCCATTGTCAGCCATAATAATATTTTTCAATGTTTTACCCGTATTTTCACCACGCCCCTGAGGGCTTATTTTGATAAAATTTATCAACTAAACTCATTAAATATCTCTAATTGGCTAATGCCTTCTTTTTACAATATTATTCATCTTTTTTAAAGAAAAAAACTATCCCTAAAAAGCACCAAAATGTTGAATTTTGTAAAACATAATTCTGTCATTATTGCCAAATTTTCTTGTCATGACTAATATTAATTGTAACAAGGCTCAATTATATTTATAACTTAAGCCTTAGCATATGCGTATTATATTTAGTTTTTATTTTTTTAAATTTATTTAGTAAACTCCTGAATCAATACTCGAAAATTATATAAAAAGTTGTGAATAAAAATGTCAAAACAAAGAGCCTGTAGGTAAACTGCTTTATTTAGGGAATTAAGACAAGAAAGAAAAATATTATGCCGGAATACATGCTAAACACAGATAAAATGTTTGCAGATATATCAGATAATATTGCAATCATAATAAACTCCGAAACAGGAATATATTATGGTATGAATTCTTTTGCAACAAATATCTATGAAAACCTGATAAACAATGTTTCATCGGAAACAATATTGGAATCACTAAAAAGCCTGATAGATAAGCGTTTTAATGACGCTGATAATCTAAACATTAAAAATATTAAGCAAAACTTTAATTCATTTATTGATTATCTGATTCAAAAAGAAATTATGGTTGAAGCTAAAAATATTCAAAATAGTCAATTAATTAACCAGAATAAGCTAGACACCGCACAGGCTTTAAATATTAACATTGAATTGGCAATAAATGATAACTTTGAATTAATCATAAAAGAGTACAATGACGCTCAGGAACTTCTGCTTGCCGATCCTATCCATGAGGTAAAAGAAGAAACAGGCTGGACCCCTGAAAAATCATCCCTTAATACCAACCCCCAAGACATAAAAAGAAGAAAATCTAAGTTTGAAAGAGAAAACA
>CAJTXZ010000001.1:177224-231853 GCA_910583725.1 uncultured Vampirovibrio sp. | reverse complement strand
AAGCTGTTCCAGTCAAATTGTGCAACGCCGCCTTTGCCTGCTTCAACGTTAACATCAAATTTATTGCTGTTTGTCGGGTTTTTGCCAACATAGCCGCCGTTGATTGATGAATTCAAATCAGGTGTTGCGTTAGCATCCAATGCAAATGATGGAAGCATTGAAATGGGCATGTAGGCAATAAAGCTGAATAAAACCAATAGAGCTTTAATTTTTTTGTTTAAAGATTTCATTTGTTTGCCTTTCCTTTATTAGATTAATGTACTTTTAAATTAATAGATTTCCTTCAAAAAAAGATAAGTTGTTAAATTTGCTCATTAAATAGTTATAGTTATGTCCTTGTATATTATAATAAAAACTCCTGAATATAAAAAATTGCGTCATGTGAAAAAAATCTTTGCAATTTGTAACATTTATATTAATTTATCCTCTGTGCCTTCACAATACTGTTATCGGTATATTTTTAAAAAACATTAGTAATTTTAAAAAAATTTACAAAAATTAATATTTTTCACTTTTTTAGCATGTTGATTTTTTTTGTTGTTTTAAATATTGTATAAATAAATAGATTTTAAAAAAATAAAAGATAAAAATCATTAATATAGTTTATTGCCGTCTTATATGTATTGCATTATTATAAAAAAAGAGTAGTGCTTGAAATATATATTTTTTATGAAAAGGACAAGTAAAAAAGTGAAAAATAATTTCTCTAGATTATCTCTTCCGCTCTTGGCTCTCTGCCTTTCAATTTCTACGAGTGCCTGTTTTGCGGCGGCAGATACTTCTTTAAGATCTCCTATAGGAAACTTTGACTCAGGTATCATTGACCAATCAAACCTGAGACAGTTTAAAGAATATGAAATCAAAGCCCGCGAAGAAAGAAATGATGAGCACAGGGGCGATGAGCAGATTGAAATGAAAAAGGAACTGCAGCAAGAAGTTGACAGGCTTCCTAATAAGGAGGTAACATTCAAGCTTAATTCAATTAAGTTCGATGGCTACACTGCCTTTACAGAAGAAGAATTAATGAATTTAATATGCGAAAAGATAGGCCAGCAGGTGACAGTTGCTGATGTTGTCGGCATGGCCAATATGGTCACAGATTATTACCAGCAAAGAGGCTATATTTCTACAATTGCCTACCTTCCTCCACAAAGGGTACAAGACGGCAATATCCGCATTATGATCATGGAAGGTAAATACGGTGATATCAAAGTTACCGGCAATAAATGGGAAAAAGAAAGCTTCTTAAAAAACGCTTATTTAACAGATAAATATATAGAAGAAGGAAAACTTCTTAACGTTCGTGATATTCAGGAATCTTTAAGAGAAATTAACGCAACAGGCTATATGAAAGGCCAGGTTGCCTTGACAGATAATGAAGAAAGCGCTGAATTTACGAATTTAGAATTAAACGTTGCCGACAGATTTCCTCTTGACTTTGATTTCAGGTGGGATGATATGGGCACCACAAGCACTGGTTTAAACAGGGCAATATTTTTCGCCGGTATGTATAACTTAACAGGCCACGGCGACCAATTGTATTCTACAACCACTTTAGCAAGACGTTCTATAGGCCAGGGTGTGTTTTACAGCGTTCCTTTAACAAAAACCAAAGAAACTAAGTTGAACTTAGGCTATTCATATTCAGGTGCTGAAGTTGGCGGAGATATGAAGTTTATGGGAATTGAATCAAAATCTCATAACTTCTTTGGTTCTGTTTCAAGAAGATTGGTTAAAACTGATAACTATAAGTTATACGGCGATATTGGTTTAGATATAAGAAATACCAGCACAACCTTTGACCTACTCCCGATTTTAGACTATAAATACAGATCAAGAACTGCAAAGGTTAACTTAACAAATATTAAAGACGATTTTTATGGTAAAACCTTCTTTAACGTTGGTACTGGCGTCGGCATTCCGCTTTGGGATGAAACAGACCATATGTTTGGCGCAAGCAGCCGTGATAAATCTGTACCAAATAACAATGCTGTAAAGGTTTTTGCAAACGCAGCAAGATTACAAGCTTTGCCGTTTAGGTCAACCGGTATTTTGCAGGCTGGCGGCCAGTGGGCAAACAGGGCCCTTCTTCCATCAGAAAAGATGGCTGTTGGCGGTATGACAACAGTTAGAGGCTATGAAGAAAGTACATTTATATCAGACTACGGTGTAACCGCTTCTGCTGAAGTTAGATTCCCGATACCATTCCTCAGGATGATGCTCCCTGAAAAACTTCACTTTATTGACGACAGTATCAGGCTTGCTGCTTTCTATGATATGGGTTGGTATGGTGATGTAAAATCATCTGACGGATCTAACTATATTATGAGTACTGGCGGCGGTGTTATTCTGAAATTAACCAAATACTTATCAGGTAACATATATGTTGGTATCCCGGTAGGTGATAAGCCTGAAAATGCTTCAGGATGCAGGGTTCACTTTATCCTATCCTCAAACATCCTGTAAAAATTTCTGTAAAAACTTATTATATAAATCAAAAAAGCCCCGATTTAAGGGGCTTTTTAAATATGTAAATCAAATTTTTAACAGTTTATTCAATTTTACAAAAAAGCTGGTCAGGTTTATCTCTTGTAATAGAGTGCCTCATGTATAAAAAAAGAGTATATCTTAGCTTTTTTGAAGCCTGGAAGCACAAACTGCTAAAAAAACATTTAAAGGGCTGGCATATAATTGCCTGGTTTTAGAAGCCGAAGCACCGCTAAAAAACTAGATGGGCACAGTGTTTTCAAGCATAAACTTATACATCTGATACTCATCATCATCCTTTTTGTCTTGAATTTCCTTGCTTTCTTCTGTTTTTTCTATCTTTTTGTCAGAATCTTCTCTTATTTGGATAATCTTATCATCCTTTTTTTCTTTGTTTAAAAGGTTAAATTTTATCCCGTCGAAAAGGCCATACTCGTATTCAGGCTTATATGTTCCAAATGTCGATGCCATAACGGTATTTTGAACCAATAATGAAAACATTATAAAGGTAAATATTTTTTTCATAATTAAATTTTAACACAATTCTGTTTTGTATTCATTATAATATACCTGTCAAACTCAAGAATTAAACCTTAGGGTATATGTTTAAAATAATGATTTTGGGGTATTATTATTAAGTAATGTCGAATTATTTAGATATAGAAGATGAAGATAAAGATTTAAAAAAAATCGGCTTGGAGCTAATGTTTTTAACGCCCGAGAAATGTTCCAATGACGATGGAATTTCTGCTGTCGAATTATCTAAACAACTAAAAATAGAACTTGGAACGGTAAAGAAAAAATTAAAGATTCTGTATGAGCATCAAATAGTGAGAGCTATTGGCATAAACCCTAAATATTGGAAGTTTGATGAGTATAATTTTCAAAGAATGGATGAGGATGATCCTGTCTATAGATTGCTTTGTTCCTTCGATGATGTGGATTTTGACAGATATTTCAGGTACTGATGAATATAAAACAAGATGATATTATTGAATTAAAGATAGAAAAACTGGTTTATTCTGGCTCGGCACTTGCACATTATGATGGCATAGCGGTCTTTGTCACCAATGCGGTTCCTGAAGATATAATAAAAGCAAGGGTTCTAAGGGTTAATAAAAATTATATTAAAGCAAAAGCCATTGAAATAATAACTCCGTCAAAATACAGAGTGGAGCCGTTTTGTCCGCTTTTTAATGCCTGCGGAGGCTGTAACCTTCAAAATGTGGAGTATGATTTTTTAATTGGTCAAAAACAGGCAATGCTGGAAGAATTTTTTTCACCCAAAACTTTTGCTGCTTTTTATGATATTGAGTTCAAACCATTTATTAAATCCGACTCTACTAAGGAATACAGGTGCAAAGTTCAAAATGCCGTTAGCGAAACAAAGGTTTCAAAAAGGCTTCTTTGCGGTTATTATAAAGAAAATACCCATGATGTTGTAAATATTAAATATTGCCCTATCCAACCAAAAATAATAGATGAAATCCTTGATTATATTAGAAATAACTGGAAACTTGGCGCATATATTGAAAAAAAGAACAAAGGACTTCTGAAGCATATAATAATGCGGTATTCTTCAACGTCTAAAAAAATAATTTTAACATTAGTATTAAACAAAGACTTTGAATGGTTCAACAAGATTGAAAATGATACAAAAACCTTTGCTGCCGGACTCATTAAGAATTTTCCCGATATTTCAGGCGTTTTGGTTAATTTCAACCCTAAAAAAACCAATAAAATACTGGGAGATGATACTGAAATCATCACAGGCGAGGATTATATACTGCAAAAACTATATTCCAAAGATGGCATAGAATATAATTACAGGGTTAGCAAAAATAGTTTTTTTCAAACAAATCCCCTTGTTGCACAAAAAGTATTTGATGCCGTAAAATCATTAATAAAGCCTGATTCAACCATATTGGATGCATACGGCGGTGTTGGCACCATAGGAATATTCTTAAGTGACGTAGCAAGAAAAATCACCCTTGTTGAAGAATGCGAAAGCGCTACAATAGATGCTAAAGCAAACTTTAAACTCAACAATTGTAAAAACTACGAGGTGTTTCTTGGGGACGCAAAGAAAATTTTCAAAGATTTTCTCAAATCCAAAAAAAAGTTTGATTATGCAATAATTGACCCGCCAAGAAAAGGCTCTGATAAAGAATCGCTTGAGGTCTTATCAAAGCTTTGTGAGGCTGTTATTTATGTTTCCTGTAACCCCGCAACTTTAATGCGCGACGCTAAAATTCTAAATGAATTCGGTTTCAGATTAAAATCCTTGCAGGGAGCGGATATGTTTCCATTTACCCACCATATTGAAAGTATAGCCTGTTTTGAAAAATAAATTTTTTGTAAAATCACTTGGATGTAAGACTAATCATTTAGAGGGGCAGATTATAAGCCAAGAACTTGTAAAAGCCGGGTATGAGCCGGTTTCAACCCAGGATGATTGTGATTTTTTTATATTAAATACCTGCTCTGTCACATCCCATGCGGATAATCAGGCTATTTATATTATAAAGCAGTTTAAAGTCAAAAACCCAAATGCCAAGGTAATTTTAACCGGCTGTCTTGCACAAACAGCGCAAAAGCCGGATGAACTTAATGCTGATATTATTCTTGGAAATGATGAAAAGCTTGATATAGTACGGTTTTTAAAATATTCCAATAATGGCATAAAACGTATTTTTGCAAAAAATATCTTTGATGTGCAAACTTTTCATAATAAACCGCTTGAAACCCTAAACACAACAAGACCAAGCATCAAAATCCAAGAAGGCTGCTCAAACCGTTGCTCTTATTGCATTATCCCCTATGCCAGAGGCAATTCCCGCTCTGATACTGCAGAAAACATCATTAATCAAATAAATATGCTTGCAAGCAGCGGCTATAAAGAGGTTGTCCTTGTTGGAATACACATAGGCGAATGGGGAAAAGAATTTGGCAAGACCCTTCTTGACTTGCTCAAGGAAATCGAAAAAATCAATATTCTAAGATACAGGCTTGGCTCACTATATGTTACGGAACTTCCAGATGAAATGCTTGAATTCCTCTCTGTGTCTAAAAAATTCTGCCCCCACTTTCATCTTTCGCTTCAAAGCATGTGTAATAAAACACTGAAAAATATGAATAGATTTTATACAAAAGAATATGCCATAAATGTCATAAACAAAATTCATCAAACATTTAATCTCCCATTCATAGGCTGCGACATAATTACAGGATTTCCTGATGAAACAGAGGAAGATTTTATTGAAACCTATGACGCTCTTAAAACCTCAAAACTTTCTTATATTCATAGTTTTCCCTACTCTAAAAGAAAAGGAACTCCCGCATGCAATATGCCAAATCAGGTATATGAACACATAAAAAAGGAAAGAACAAAACGCCTGATAGACTTGTCAACAAAGCTTCATAGCGATTTTTTAAACAAAAATAAAAACCTGACCCATGAGGTTTTGTTTCAAAAAAAAGATAAAAAAACCGGCAAATACCTTGGTATCACAAGAAATTATATTAAGGTTTACAAAGAAAGCGATGTTAATCTTTGGAATACAATTGAAGCACTTAATCTTTTCCAATATGAAATTGGCTAGTTTTTCACATAGAATAGAATTAAATAGAATAAAATTTGTTTTTTGCAAATAGAAATAACTACAGACATAAATAAATTTGAAATGTGCTGTGAGTTGTTTGATAATATTTTGTTAACAAATGTAACAATTTCTATGCAAAATTGATATATTCTATCAATATTTTTTCCCAATTTTACTTTATTTAAATATACACAACGAGAGTAAAATAAGGATATCAAAAAAAATGCTGGCTTCAAATTCAGAATTAGTAGTAAACAAAATGAACAATTTTTTTATTTCAGGAACGATTGCAAATGAATACAAAAACGCTACAAATGCAATCAAAGAGGCTTGCAAACCGCCTACAAAAAAGGTATACAGAAGCCTCAACAAAATGCTGAAAGAGTGTTATTTTGTTGGTTCGCTAAAATACGGAAACAATTTTATAGCATGAAAAACAAGGCCTGCTCTGCAGGCTTTTTAGCTAAATAGGGCTATTTTTAAACAAAAATAAAAACTTTATTATTAATTTCCTAAAAAAGGCTTGTATTAATTGAATTTTAAGTATAAAATAAGTGAGTAATCGCTCTCGTTTAATTTTTTAAGGGAGAAAATTTGCATTTTTGCTGATTTTGATTGATGGAATAAAGCTAGAGCCAAGAAGGATAACTCTTTATGTATACTAATAAATGCACCAAATGCGGCAAGGAATTTGAAACCAAAAATCCAAAAAGGGTAATATGCCCGTCATGTTTATATCCGGATAAAACTCCGATATTGACTGATCCGAATGCACCTGCTGCACAGCCCGTGCCTCAGCAGCAATATAGAAGCTATTCTGCAGGCTCTGATAATTATTATAAAAAACCTTATAACCGTGATAATAACAGGCCCCAGCGCCCAGGCGGTTTTCAAAAAAGACCACAGCGCCCAGGCGGTTTTCAAAGGCCCGGTGCCCGTCCTGGCGGACAAAGGCGCCCTATGCAAAAATCAAAGCCGTTATTGGTTAATAAAGAACAATTGGCTCAAATTGAGGAAATGTATAAAAAAATGCTTCCTCTTCCAAACCCTGATGCCCATGAGGTTATAGGGGAAGCCATCGGATTGGAACCAAAGAAAGTTTTCTTCGGCATAAATCTTATAAGACAAAAAATGATGCTTCCGAAGATAAGCTTCCCAAAAAGAAAACTTGCCCTTACACCAGACCAATTAATGGCTGTAAAAAATCTTTATGAACCATTATTGCCCCTTCCTCCTATAGGCTGTCATAAAATACTTGCTATGCAGCTTAAAATGGATGAATGGCGAGTTCATGTTGGTATTGGCTTGGTTAGAAAACAATTAGGCCTTGAAAGGTGGAACCAGGAAAGAGAAGATGCTCCTGAGGAGTACAAAAAACAGGCTGCAGAAAGAAAAGAAAAAGAACAAAAAGAAGAAGCAAAATAGCTTTAAACGCCTGATTGAATTCCTTTACTGCTTCCTTTATTTTTTAGGCGCATTTTATCTCCTGCCTTAAAATATTGGAAATGTTTGAAACCCTTGTTTAATATGTTATGATTATTTTATGGCTACAATCAAGAACCTGGCCTTCATTCCGAAAGATAAGCTGAGGGCTTTGGCATCAAATTCAAAAATAAACGACTGTTTAAGAGACTTTCCGGCCCCTCTTGACACTTTTCATGGAATTTTGCCTCTCAGATTTAAATTTTTGAATGAATTTTATGCTGCAGTTGATGATAATAAAATATACGCCTTAATCTCTATAGAAAAGGACAATAACAGGACTAATAGTCTTAATATTTCAAAAATTTATATTGACGAGGCCGTTCTTAAATATGGCGAATTGTTAATAAATTATGTTGTAAGTAAATTTTTAAGTCAGGGGGCAGAGTCGTTTTTTACCGTTGTAGATGAAACTGACGATAAAATGCTAAAATTATTTTCTGATGTTTGTAAATTTAGAATTCAGGCGGCCGAATATCTGTATAAAATTAAAAAATCAGATTTTCCATATCAAAAAGATACTTCCTATGAGTTTATCAGGTTTTCCAAAAATTATGAAACATCAAAAATTGCTAATTTGTACAATGGGCAACTAAAATCTCACCAGCTGCCTGTTTTTGGCGTTGCTGACAGCTGTCTTAAGGACCCTCTTTTTGTTGGGATTTATAATAATATTGCATTCAGATATGTGCTTGAAAATACTGCAAAAAACATAATATTTGGCTATTTTACAATTTCCACCAAAAACAACACTGATTTTTTACTTGATGTCGTCCTTCTAAACTCTTATGAAGCTTTTTTAGCTGACATTTTAAAGTTTACAAAATCTGAAATATCAAAGCGGAACACAAGCTGGACGCTGTATTTAAGACTGCGGGACTGTTTTGTAAACTGTAAGGCCATGCTTGATGTGATGAAAAATTACGATTTTACACACTACAGAAAATCTAAAATTCTTGTTAAAGATATGTTTAAAACAGCAAAAGCCGGCAATTCTATATATAACAAGCAAATAATCTTCGATGCGCCCGCATACTAATTTTTAACTTGCCTTTAAATGCAATTTTTGGCATATATATTATGAGCAATTATTCTTTTATAAAAAAATTATAATTACCCCTGGTTTCTTTTTCCTTTTTAATTAACGTTTTTTGGCATACGCGCTAATGCGATTTTAATATTGTTAAAATAAATAAAATCTCTAAACCTATAAGCCCCAGCCATTACTGTTATATGCCAAATTTGACATATAAAACTACTCTGTTTTTTCAAGTGCCAGACCCTGATGATAAGATATATGGCATTTTTTCATAAAAGATATTGTTTTTGCTAAAACCAATAATCCATCTAAAATTACAGACTAAATTAACCACCCTTTTTCTCTGCTTTGGATTTAAAAGTTTTAAGAGAGAATAATTCGATATCAATACCCTTTTGTGTTTTATCTAAATTATTTTCAAAAAATCTTGATATTCCTATTGTTTCAAGATTATATTTATTCTTTTGACTGTTTAAGTTATATCTCATCTTAAATGCGGGCGTAGATATTGCTTTGTTTGTATATCCTAGTGCTGAAATTTTTTCTAAAAATTCCAAAATCTTAGACACCTTTCCCGATTCTTCAACCGCATCAATAGCTACCTTGAATTCAGTAATAAGTCCTTTTTCTTGGTTTTCAGCACAGAAACTTTTAACTTCTGTTATTATATCGCTTAAAAAATCATCAAATATTGTAAAATTATCATAAACCATAAAAAGTTTACCAGGCGTTATTGCCTTGCAGGTTGGGTATTTTTTTCTCATAATATTAACAATTTTTACATATTCCAACATTGGCATATTGTTTGTATCAATATTTTTTTCTATCATATTAGGATTTATGTCTGCCTTAACATTTAAACTCAGCAAAATGGCAAATTTTGTATATTCCAAAGTCTTGTTAATAAAAATCTCTTTTAAATTTTCATTAACAAGCTTTTCTTCAAGCCTCTTTTCTGCTATCTTGTTTAGTCTGTGCCTTCTATCAAGCACCTTTATTGTATTTAACACAGGTTGTAATAAAAAATAAATTGTCTGAAAACCTAGTGCAGCAATAATTGGCGTCATATCAATATAAAAATCATTATATTTTATTGTCCAGTTTAAAAAATGTGTAGCCTTAATTATGCTTGTAAGCGGGTTAAAAACAATCCCCGCATAATTAATACAAGGAAAATTTATTATCTTTAAAAACCAGAATACAACATACGAAATTGTGCAAAGAATGCACAGCACCCTGATAGTGCTGACAAAATCATATAGCCTTCTGTATTTTTGTTCCATAATCATAATTCAATATTATCTATCAGCCGAATCTTTGCCTCGTGTGAGTCCACTTTTGCAGCAATTAACATTACAGCTTTTTTATTTAATGTATCGATTTTTTCAAAATTTTCTTGAGCAACAATTTCGACATATTCTGCTTCAAGGCCCGGTTTTTCTAAATAGCTGAGTGCTGTATCTATCAAGGTATCAGCCTCTTTTATCCCTTTATCAAATAGTTCTTTGGCCTTAAAAAGTGCCTGACTTATATTTAGTGCCAAATTTCTTGATTCTGCTGTCAGATAAGTATTTCTGCTTGAAAGTGCTAAGCCATCCTCTTCCCTAACTATTGGGCAGCCGATAATTTCAAGGTCAAAATACAAATCTTTTACCATTTTTTTAATTATAAACAACTGCTGGGCATCTTTTTTGCCGAAGTATGCTCTATTGCATTTTGTAATATTGAATAATTTGCCGACAATTGTGCAAACCCCGTCAAAGTGCCCTGGTCTTGATTTCCCGCAAAGCTTGTTTACAACGTCATATGGCGGGCAAATAAGAGTTGTTTCCTTATGTTTAAAATAATACTCATCATAAATATCTTCAGGTGCTGGCGCAAAAACAATGTCTACCCCTGCTTCGCTGCAAAGCGCACTGTCTTTTTCAAGCGTCCTTGGGTATTTTGCATAGTCTTCATTTGGCCCGAATTGCGTGGGGTTTACAAAATCGCTCACAATCGCAATGTCATTTTCTTTAACACATTTTTTAATCAGGCTCAAATGCCCGTCATGAAGCGCTCCCATAGTAGGTACAAGCCCCACAGAAAGCCCTTTTGTATTTTTTAATTTTTCAATTTCGCTTCTTAAATCATTTGGTTTGTGTATAATTTTCAAGTTTACACCGCTCCTCATCGCTTAATTGAAAGCTTTCCTCATTATTTGGAAAACTCCCCATCCTTACATCCTCTATATATCTACTAGCCGCATCAATAATTATTGCCTTGGAATCAAAATATTTTCTTGCAAATTTCGGGCTGAAATCATCAAATTTGCCAATAAGATCATTTAATACTAAAATTTGTCCGTCGCAAGCTGCCCCTGCGCCTATTCCGATTGTTGGCATGGCTAAATTTTTTGTTATAAACGCTGCACTTTCCTTTGGCACCATCTCAAGCACTATTGAAAATGCGCCTGCCGCTTCAAGCTTTTTTGCTGCCTCTAAAATCTTTAATGTGGTTTCAAAATTCTTTCCCTGAATCAGGTTTCCGCCAATAGTATTAACATATTGCGGCGTAAAGCCAAGATGCGCCATAACGGGAATTCCCGAATCGGTCAATTTTTTTGTTAATTCAATAATATAATCGCTCCCGCCCTCAATTTTAACAGCATCAGCGCCTGCCTGAATAAATTTTCCAGCGTTTTCAAGTGCTTTTTCAAAAGAAATATTATATGTCAAAAATGGCATATCAGCTGTTATCAAGGCATTTTTAGCCCCCCTGCTTACGGCTGCTGTAAAAATCAGCATTTCGTCAATCGTAATCTTTGTTGTAGACTCATACCCAAGCACCACATTTGCTGCAGAGTCTCCGACAAGAATAATGTCGATTCCTGCTTCATCAATAAATTTTGCACTCGGATAGTCATAAGCAGTAAGGGCGGCAATCTTTCTGCCTTCCGCCTTATATTTTGCTATTTTCCTTGCGTTCTTTTTCATTTTTCTGTCTGCTTTCAGCTAAATTTTCCACCGCCGCGCATTTTGTAACAATTGTGTACTGATTCCTTTTTGAAGATTTTTTAAACCAGTAATAAATATTTTTTGCAAGACGAGTGGGCGAATGCCTTACAAACCCTTGCTTGTTGTCCTCTATTAGTTTTGCTGCAACGATTTCCACCCCAAGTTTTTTAATTTCGCCATTATCTACCTCAACAGGCAGCGAATCTTTTTCTTCATATTTCTTTGCAAGATTATTTGGCAGCTGGTTATTTATTAAAACAGCATCTACAAAAGGTTTGCCGCCATATTTTAAGCCTTTTGCGCCGGATTTTTCCATATGTTCAAAAATCGCCTTTAAATGGTCTGAAACACTATAATTGTCGGTTTCTCCAGGCTGCGTCATTATATTGCATATGTATATCTTCTTTGCTTTTGATGATTCTATAGCCTCTGAAACCCCCTGCACAAGAAGGTTTGGGATGATTGATGTATAGAGGCTGCCAGGGCCTAATATTATTAAATCCGCATTATTAATAGCCTCGATAACTTCGTTCGAAGGCTTGCAAACAGCAGGCTCCGAGCACAGTTCTACAATTTTTTTGCCGGATTCTGGTATGTGGCTTTCGCCTTTAACAAGCGAACCGTCCTCCATCCTGGCCACAAGGCGCATATCATCTGTCGTTGCGGGAATTACCTTGCCCCTTATAAGTAAAACCTTTGAAGATTCTTTGATTGCGGTTATCATGTCTCCGCAAATCGCACTCATAGCAGTAATAAACAGGTTTCCAAAACTGTGTCCTTCAAGTCCTTCGCCGGTTTTAAACCTGTATTGAAACAATTGTGTCACAATGTCATCATCATCAGCCAGCGCTGCTATGCAGTTTCTTATATCCCCTGGCGGCAGAATACCCATCTCTTCCCTTAATCTGCCTGATGAGCCGCCATCATCACCCACTGTTACGATTGCCGTAATATTATTTGTAATTTTTTTAATACCCCGAAGCATGGTAGAAAGCCCGGTGCCGCCGCCAATTGCCACTATTTTTGGCCCGTGATTCAGCTTCATTTTCCGATATAAAGCTTCCCCGATAGCATCCTGACTTCTTTGCCCCTTTAAATCAAGCATTGAAAAATTTGTCTTTTTCCAGGCCTGTATAAATATATATGTTCCAAATCCTATAAACACTAGTCCTGCAAGCTCTGCTGGCACAATGTGAAATATTTTTTTAGCAGTGGATACTATAAAATAAATAGGCTCAAGCTTAAATAATAACGTAATACCAATGGCCGCAAGCACGGAACCCAAAACAATCAGCGCAAACCATCTCTTTATCCTTAATCCGGGAACAAGCCAAATTGCATCTTTTGGCATCTTTACTTTAGAATTGAAAAATTTCATATGTTTTAGATTAAATTCCTATATTTGTTCTTTCACTTTATTATAATTTATGGGGCTTGGCTTTATGACATCATATGCCCTTGCGGCGTTTTCAATAGTGGAAAAATGCACCGTATCAGGTTTGACATCCATTTCCCTTAACTGCCTGATTGACATATTATCGTCAAACATAACCTCGTATGCGCAATTAATTTTGACCTCTTTTTCAATAATATCCTTAGTTTCAGGATTTCCGACAATTAGATTAAGCCAGGGGTTAAATTTTTTAACAGCTTCAGCCACTTTTTTTGCAAAATCAGCATCGTTATTCATTTTTTCATACATTGCGCCATGGCATCGAACGTGCTCTATATCAGTATTTAAGGCATTTGCAAAGGCTGAAATGGCGCCAAGCTGGTAAATTACCATAGCTTCAATCTCATCCTCCGTCATTTCCATATTCCGATAGCCGAAACCTGAAATATCAGGATACCCGATATGCGCACCCACAGCTAGATTTGAGCTTTTTGCAAATTCCAAGGCTTTTTTGATGCTTAATGGATCGCCCGCATGAAAACCCGCGGAAATATTTACAGAACTCATATATTTTGCGATTTCAAACGCTTTTTCGTTTTTATAAATCCCGTATTCCTGTGCTAAATCAGAGTTAAAGTCAAACACCATCAAAAATCCTCATACTTTTTAAAATAATTATACTACAAAATTTTTAAAGTATACCGTTTAATATTTTTAAATTATAATAAATAAAAAAAAGTTAGGTTGGTATTATTATGAATGAAAATGTTTTTGTGGTTAATCATCCGCTCGTAGCGCATAATTTGACGATTTTAAGGGATAAAAATACTGATTCTGAAAAATTTAACCATGCGCTTAAAAGAATTTTTTACGCTCTATTTTTTGAGGGCACAAAGTTTCTTCCTACAGCCCAAAAGCCTGTATCTACGCCTATTTGCGATACAATTGGCACTGTAATAAACCCCGATATCGAAATTATTGTTTCTCCGATATTGCGCGCAGGGCTTGTTTTTTCAGACATTGCCCAGGAATTATTGCCCTTCTCTCATATTCATCATCTTGGAATGTATAGAAACGAAGCCACTTTGGAGCCAATTTGGTACTATAATAAAATGAAGGGTAAATTAAAAGACCCTGAAAAAACCTTTGTATTTATACTTGATCCTATGCTTGCAACCGGAAATTCAGGCTATGACGCTGTTCATAACTTCATAAAACAAAAAATTCCCGCCCAAAATATAATTTTTATTAGCTTAATATCAGCGCCGGCAGGGGTTGAAAGGCTCACAACAGTTTACCCTGACATAAAGATTATAACTTCACAAATCGATGAAAAACTTAATGACAAGGGCTATATCGTTCCAGGGCTTGGAGATGCAGGTGACAGGATATTCAACACGGTTTATTAATTTTTCAAAAGATAAATTTTGAACAATAACTATATGCTTATTTTGGAATATAATTTTATTTGCCCTAATTAACTTTTGAATCTTATGAAGGCTGTACTCCTTAAAACCTTTCCTGCTGCCCATTTTGGTGTATGCAAGATTTTTCTGGTTTTTATACTCATAATATGCAAAATGTATTATATTCCAAAACTGGAATATAAATCCAATTTATGGACTGTAATGTCTATTTTATGTTCCTAGAAATACCTTTAAAACCTTGTCCCAAATAGTATTTGTGATTTTTTAAAATTTTTTATTCTTGGTAGTTTCTTGTTAATCATTTTTTATATATTCCATTTTTGGAATACAAATCTAAGAAGCAAATGCTGTCCTTTTTTGTTAAATTAATGTCAAAATAATTTAGCTCTCTGCTATGACAGTATTAAAATTTAACTCAAGACCGCTGCCAAGCAAGTATATTCTCTTTTTGGCATATTAATCATCAAATTTTAAAAGTTCATAAGCCTCTACTTTGAGGGCTTTCGCGATTGAGTTTAATCTTGTTGCGGTTATGTCACTTCTAACAGTTTCAATGTTTGCAATGGCTCCGGGTGTTACACCTATCTCAAGTGCAAGCCCTAGCTGGGTTAGCCCTCTTTGTTCTCTTAATCTCTTAATATTCTTTGCAATTTTTTCTACAAAAATCTTGTCCATTCTGTAATTTTCTGTTAGAATTCATTATATATCAATCACTAATAATGACTCAATAATAATGATAATAGGGCTAAACTATGAAAAACACTGCTTCTTTACAAAGTGCAACCGACAATCAAGCCTTGCTTGAAGAGAAAATTAAAGATATTCAAGCAATTGTTAAGATGCTTAACATATGGGTCAAAGATAATAACTACGAGCTTTCTCCGGTTGTGAATATTTTAAATGACAAAGTAGAAATGCTTCTTGATATCGTTAAAATAAAATAAGCCAATTCTGCAAGGCTTTATATCAGCTTATTAAAAATAAAACTTTATTTAGAAGAAAAAAGCTAATATTTTGTGTAAAATTTTATATAATTACCCCAAAATAAAATGAAAATTTTGCTATGGAATTTTGGTGGGCAAAAATCTTTAAAAGCCTTGTATAGGTGTGTTTTTGGCTGGGTTAAAATGCTGAAATGACTTTATAGTACTATTTTTGGACTCCATTTGCTAAAATTGTAAGCTCATTTTTCTGCACAGCCACTATCGCCCATCGCACAGGCTCAAGTCCAGCTTTGTTTATAGCCCCTTCAATTTGTTGAATCAAGCTCTCTTGGCCGTTTTTTGGGTTTAATTTTATGTTTTTTTCAACTATACTCATACTTTTGCCCGTTATTTATATATTTTTTGTGTAAAATTTGCCTCTATCTCTTGGGGCGCAATATTTTTCTCCGTGAATACGCCTTAAAGCATTGCTACATCAATATTCCAGCCATGCAAGCTGACACGTATGAAGCAAAGGTACCGCAAATCAACGCTTTAATGCCTAATTGCGCCAATTCAGAGCGTCGTTCGGGCGCAAGCTCGCCTATGCCGCCTATTTGAATGGCAATGGAGCCGAAGTTTGCAAATCCACATAGGGCAAAACTCGCTATTGTCAAGGCTTTTGGCGTGATAAAATCCTTAACGGCCACTAAATCAGTGTATGCGATGAATTCATTCAAAACTAATTTTTCGCCCATTAGCCCGCCCACCGTAGAAATATCTGCAAACGGCACGCCCATAACAAGTGCAAATAGGCTAAAAAAGGCTCCAAGCAAGGATTTCAGGCTCAGATTGTTCAGATCTAAAAATGGCAAATTTATATGCATCGTGTGAAAAAGGAAGTGCCCAAAACCCGCCAGCAGCCAGTCTATCATAGTAATTAACGCTAAAAGAGCAATTAGCATTGCAATAACATTTAATGACACCTTCATGCCATCACTCGCTCCGTGTGCCACGGCATCAATCAGGTTAACGTGCGTCTTTTCAATGTTTACAGACACTTTATCCTTGGTTTTACTGGCCTCCACCTCAGGATAAACAATTTTTGAAATCACCAAAGCCCCTGGTGCCGCCATTATTGAGGCTGCAAGCAAAAATTTTGCCGGCACACCCATAGCAATGTAAATTGCCATCACACCGCCCGCTATACAAGCCATTGAGCCTGTCATACTGGCTAAAAGCTCTGATTTTGTTGCCGTTGCAAGGTATGGCCGTATCATAATCTGGGCCTCAACCTGCCCTACAAAGGCGCTTGCGATATTTGAAAGGGCCTCAGCCCCTGAAACATCCATAATTTTGTACATTATTTTGGCGAAAAACGCCACCACGCGCTGCATTATGCCAAAATAATATAAAATATTTACAATTGCCATAACAAAAATTATTGTCGCCATGACCTTTATAGCGAATAAAAATGAGGCTCCCGGGTAAAAAAGTGAATTTATTTTATCAGGGGAATTGTTCAAAAAGCCGAAAACAAAGTCAGCACCTGAGTTTGAGAACTGTAGAATTTTTTCAATGCCTGCTGCAGCTACTTCTATAATTTTTTGTCCCAACGGCACTTTTAAAATAAAGACAGCAAGGAAAAACTGCAATAATAGCCCGGATATCACGGTTTTTAGGCTAATCTTTTTTTTGTTATTTGACATTAAAAAACAAATTAAAAGTATAATTATAATGCCAAAAATTCCGGTAAATCTTTCCAAAGTCCTGCTCTCCCTTGTGTTTTACCTTATTATACAATATTTGCGCCATTTTTTGCAATAAGTTTTATACTTAATATTTTAATGCTATAATAAAATCCATAAAATGCTTGTAAATAAAGGGTTTTAGCCATGATAGATTTTAAGATAATAAAAACAAATGATGATATAAAAATATTGGCAGATTTAGCAAAAGAAATTTGGTATGAATATTGGCCAATTCTTTTGAAACCGGCGCAAATTCAGTATATGGTTGAAAAATTCCAATCCTATAATGCTATTAAATGCCAAATTTGGAATGAAGATTATATTTATAAAATTATTTCAATAAATGGTGAAAGCGTAGGCTATTATGGTGTTTCAGCTAAAGATAAAAAAGTTTGGCAATCTTCTGAGTCAAAAATTGGCAATTATTTGTTTCTTTCAAAATTATATATTAAGGCTGATTATAGGGGCAAAAAGCTTGGAAGGCAAGCGTTTTCAGATATCATAAATATTGCGCACGCTAAAAACCTTGACTATATCTATCTTACGGTTAATAAATACAACACAAATACAATTAAAGCTTATGAAAAATGGGGCTTTCACACGGTTGAAGAAGCTGTAACCGATATAGGACAAGGCTTTATAATGGATGATTATATTATGAGATATAAAATAGTATAAATATATTCCATTATTGGCATATTGCTTAAATCTGCTTTGTGAGGTTATTTACCTACTTTTTTGCTTTTTATGAGGGAAAATTTTAATTTGGAAGCCATGCTTAAAACCTTAAAAATGCTTGCAACCACTGTGTTTAAGGGATTCGTTACTCCTCAAAGGCTATTGGAGTAGTCTTTTTTAGGGTTCGAACAAGCTCTAAGTCAATATTAGCATATATTGCACGCTCATCTTCCTTGGCATCAGCCAAAATTTCAGCAGTAGGCGATATTATCATAGAACTGCCTGTATTGCCCAATATACCTGCATTTCCGCACTGGTTTGAGGTTATAAAATAAAATAAATTTTCATTTGCCCTTGCTACGCTAAGACACCTGAAAATCCTTGTATTTAGCTCTTTTTGACCGTCAACACTCTTTAAAAACGCCCAGGCAGAAGGGCTTATGACAATTTCTGCTCCTTTTTGCGCAAGTTTTCTGTAATGTAAAGGGTATTTTATGTCAAAACATATACTAAGGCCAACCTTTGCAAAGTCTAAATCTGCCACTACTACTTCTTTTCCGGGTGTTATTCTTTCATTTTCTGTGCCGCCAAAGTATTTAAAAAGGTGAATTTTTCTGTATTTTGCTATGGTTTCCCCTTTTCTGTCCAGCACAAACATAGTATTATAAAGCTTTTCATCTTCTTTTGTAATAACTGTGCCTGCTATAACATTTGTATTGTATCTTTTGGCCATATTTGCAGCAAATTCAATGGGTTTGCCGCCGTCCAGGGGTATGGGGTTGTCAACATATTTATGTGAAACACCCGTTGTAAAAAATTCCGGCAAAACTATTAAGTCCAGAGGTTTTTCGCCGTGTGAATTCTCCATATAATCATCAATTATTTTCTCTATTTTTTCAAGGTTTTTATCCATTTTATTTAAAACGGGCTCAAACTGAATGCTTAAAATGCCTGCCATACGGGGTTTTCTCCTAAAAATTTGTATATGCTGATTATAACATAAATTAAACGCTGCATTTCTAAAAACATTTGTACTCAAACGTTTGTACGGCTGTATTTTAGTTGCTTGAAACAAAAAATATTTTGGTGCTATTATATTTTTGGCATTAACAAGGAATAAAAATATGAGTATTTTTGAAGCAATAATGATGCTGTGTTTTGGCGCCAGCTGGCCTTTTCAGGTTGCAAAGACTTATAGAACAAAAAATGTTGAAGGAAAAAGTGTACTCTTTCTTTGGCTTGTAATAATAGGGTATTTGGCTGGTATAATTCATAAAATTCATCACAATTTTGACTGGGTTATTTATTTATATATTTTAAATATGTTTCTTGTTTCTTTGGATACATTTTTTTACTACAGGTATAAAAAGCCAAAAACCCATAATAGCTTAACTTTCAAAGGTATTACATAGTTTAAATTTTATCCCATTTATTAATTTTTGTAACAAAATATATATAAAATCGACATGAAATGTCAATATTTTTACGCATATTTTTTTAATAAATATACAAGAACTTTTTATTAAAAAGAGGAGAATTAAGAAATGGGAATGAACCTTAACGGGGCCATGCAGGCAAATAACCTGTATGCGCAGCAAAAGTTAGCTTTTAGAGGAAATGGTGCACCTGCACAGGGGCAGACTACAGATACAAGCCTTCTTGAGGGAGGACAGTCAGACTTAGAACTTTTGATGTTATCTAACCGAATGCAAAAGCAGGAAGAAAAAAATAATACAGCAAAAACCGTTGGTATAATTGGCAGCATTGCGCTAGCGGCCGGCAGCATTTGGGCATATAGCCGCGGTAAAAAATTAAACGCTGCAACAAATACCGAAAGCGGAATTCTAAAAAACTTTACGACAGGAATCAAAAGTTTCTTTGGTAAAACCGCCGAACAGTATAAAGACAAGGTGGTAAATGTTGCAAAAGAGGCTAATGAGGCGGCTGCAAAGAATGCAGGCAATGCAAAAAGCGCTGTGCAAACAGTATCGCAAAGCACCGTTGATTCGGCAAAAAATGAGGCCCAAAGTGCAAGAGAGGCGCTTAATAAATTAAAATTGGAAGAAAAAGCATTACAGGAACAGATAACAAATCCGCCAAAAGATGCGAAACCGGAAGAGCTGCAAGAAAAAATGACCGCCTTGAAAAAGCAGATTAAGGACGCCGAAAAGGCTTCTAGCAAGGCAAATAAGGCCGCAGCGACAGTGCAGACTAATGCAACCCTCCAAGGTGATGAAAAGTGGCAAAAGCTGTATAACGATACTAAAGAAATTAGTACAAAGTGTGATACTTTAAAGGCTGAAAAGAAAACGCTGATTAATGAAGCTGCTGCACTTGAAGAGCAAAAAACAACCTTGGCTAAAGCATTGCAGGATGCCAAGAAGGAAGCGGCAGATACCGGTACGGATATAAGCGCCATGATAACTCAGCGTCAGGCCTCAATTGATGATTTAACAAAACAGATAGAAAAGAAAAATAAACGATTGAGTCAGTTAACGGCCGATACCGGCGAAAGTTCAATTGCCGAGCTGGAGAAAAAACTAAGAACTAATGCTAAGGAGCTGGGCAAACAGCGTACGGCAATGAAGAAAACCAATGAAACATTAATAACCGAAACAACAAATCAAAAACTCTATGATGATTTTGCGGCAACAATGAAAGGAAGGGCGCCAAATACATCCGAACAGGAAATCCTTGATTTTCTTCAACATCAGCCGGGTGTCAAGGTCGCGTAAAGTTTTAATATGGAATTTTAATCCAAGCATGCCGGGGTTTTATTCCCCGGTTTTTCTTTTCTTTGGGCGCGTCGCCTTTTTATTTTTTTAAATTAGCTATTGCAACGCAGGCTTGTGCGTTTACTAACGCAATTAAAATTGTTATAAGCCCAGCAGGGCAATACTTTCAGCATATCATTTAGAGGCTAATTCCGCTTTATTTTCTCCTCGTCTATTTCTATTAAATTTTCAACAAGGGCAATTTGTTCTTTCAGCCTGAATAATTCCTGCCTTAAATCGGTTTTATTTGCAATGAGTTTGTTTGTTTCTTTCTGTTTTTTAATATCTGCGCTGATTTCGCTTATAGCATTAACTACAACCCCTACAATCACATTCATGACAATGAATGATGAAATCAGGATGAATGATATAAAATACATCCATGCAAAAGGATGTATACTTATTACAGGCCTTGCGATACCCATAGACCAGCTTTCAAGCGTCATTACCTGAAAAAGCGTGTACATACTTTTGCCGATGCTTCCAAACCAATCAGGAAAATCAGCGGCAAAAAGCGTTGTGCCCATTATTGAAAAAATGTAGAAGATGACAAGCAAAAGCACAGACGCCCAGCCCACATTTGGTATAGAATCAATAATAGCCTGAACTATCACCCTAAGTCTTTCTAGTTGGGTGATAAGCCTTAAAGCCCTTAATGCTCTTAATATTCTAAACACACGGAAGGATGAAAACGCGCCGCCAGTGGGCACAAGGGAAATTGCAACAATGATAAAATCAAAATTATTCCAGCCGCTTTTAAAGAAATTTTTGCCGTAAACATATAATTTAAGGGCTATTTCAACCGTAAAAATCCCAACACAGATATTGCACATTATATGAAGCAAGGGCCCTGCTGCTGCCATTATTTTAGGGTATGTCATAATGCCAAGAAGGATAGAGTTCAGGATAATCACAGCGAGGATAAAATTCTGAAACTTTTTAGATTCCACAAATTTTCTAACCCGTGCCTTTGATTTTTTTATTTGGAATTCATTTCTGAAAAACACTTATAAAACCCTATTTTTAATGATAATTTACAGCAAAATATTTTATCATATAAAATTTTTCCGGCATGGAATTTTATAATTCAAAGTGTAAAATTTTGTAAAAGTTTTATTTTACAAAAATATTGTCCTAAGGTTACAAAAATTACGGTGATTGGGCTCAAAAGTTGATTCATTTTTTATAACTGCGTTTTGCTGCCGCAAAAAGTGGCACATTCCCGGATTTTCCTCAAGTTCAGGCGTATTTAAACGCCTTTGTATAGGATAATAAAACATATGCAACTGTCTGAATTGTATAAGGGCTTAAAAAAGCACATTAAGAAAGTCTTTGGTGTTTTTTGACACCTATTTTTATGCTATTTTTGTACCTGATGTTATATTTGCACCCGTAAAATCATTGTAAACCGATGTAACGCCTGGCACCCAGTTTGAATTTAGGCCGTTAGGGTCATTTGCGGCACCCACAGGGCAATATTTTGCACCTATTGTGCTGATTGTGGTAAGCCCCTGGTCTATATAATTGCGCTTTAGGTTGCTTGCAACGGCGTTTATTCCCTCTTCAAGGGTGGAATAGGTTTTAATCTTTGACCAGTTTGTTGCAGGGTCCATCATACCGCCCGGGTTATTATGGTTTCTGATTGCATTTGATGTGCCCCAGCCGGTTTCATTGGCCATAATTGCTGCAAGAAGATTTGGGTCGAGTCCGTTCTTTTCCGCTATAGACGCTATCATAGCGCCTTTTCCTGCAAGAACGCCTTTATTAAATGCTGAAGAATTAAATTTATTTACAAATTGCTCATTAGAGCCTGAATACGTGTATGTGCCGCCATTTTGAGCATTTTGAACAGTTTGTGTTGCTGGAGTTGAAACCGCAGAAACCTGGGCCGAAGGCTGGCTTATAGCCTGTGTTTTAGAGGTTTGTGCTGACACTGCCTGATTATACTGTGTATTAACATTTGAATAATTATTTTCAATCACATCTTCCATAGCACCGTGCGCCTTTATCATGCCATCCATTGCGCTAATCTGTGAATTCAGCATATTTATTGATGTTCTTAAGTTGAAAATTTTTGTCTGCAAGCGGCCTTTTTCTTCGGGTGTTTTGGCTGAATTTATCTGGCTTGAAGCCTCTTGCAGTTCTTTTTGCAAGGTTTCAAGCCTTTTTTCATACCCTTCTTTAATGATTTCATCAGATTCAATCAAATGCTGCATATTATTTAATTGAACCTCAAGGGATGATAACTCCTCTTTTAGGATGGTTACAATATTTGTAACATCATCTAAAGAGCAATTGTCGAAATTTATATCAACATATTCATCCTCAGAGGCCTTTGCCGTCTGTGCTTTTGTTGATGTATCTTCTGCCTGTTTAGTTGAGTTATTCACATTATAGTTTACACTTGTGTTTCCGTTTACTCCTGAAATATTTCCTGCCATATTTTTCTCCTTGCCTATATGAAAAATTATCGGCACAGTCATAAAAATTATTTAAAAAATTTAACAAAAGTTTACAATAAAACTGTCCACACAAGTATTGCTTTTAAAATACATTTTTTTGTCATAAAATATCGTCTATAAATTGAATGAAGAATTATTTATGGAATAGGATTTTAAAGCTATGAGTGATGAAAAGAAAGAATTTAAGGATACGCTAAACCTGCCCAAAACCACCCTTGCAATGCGCGCTAATGCAGCAGTCAGAGAGGTTGAGATTCAAAAATTTTGGGAAGAAAACAAAATTTATGAAAAAAATCTGGCGCAAAGAGATAAAGCAAATTCTTTCATACTTCATGACGGCCCCCCGTATTTGAGTTCTGATAAAATTCACATAGGAACAGCCCTGAATAAAATCTTAAAAGATATTGTAATAAAATACCACTCCCAAAAAGGTAATTATGCCCCTTACATACCGGGCTATGACGCCCACGGCCTTCCTATTGAAAACGCTGTTGTAAAAAAGCTTAAGGGCGGAAGAGAAAGTGTTTCAAAGTTTGAATTAAGAAAGCTTTGCCGTGAATTTGCACTTAAAAACCTGAAAGGCCAGGAAGAAAATTTCCGCCGCCTTGGCGTTTGGGGAAATTGGGAAAAGCCGTATATCAGTATTGCGCCTGAGTTTGAGGCTGAGCAGATAAGGGTTTTTGGCAAAATGTATGAAAAAGGATATGTAGTAAAGGGCCAAAAGCCTGTATACTGGTGTGCTGACTGCGAAACAGC
The DNA here is from genome assembly GCA_910583725.1 of uncultured Vampirovibrio sp. Classification (GTDB taxonomy): domain Bacteria; phylum Cyanobacteriota; class Vampirovibrionia; order Gastranaerophilales; family Gastranaerophilaceae; genus MGBC122484. Next base: position 208,083 of record CAJTXZ010000001.1, on the reverse strand, counting down.
CCTTGCTGAGGCGGAAGTTGAATATCAGGACATTGAATCAGATTCAATTTATGTAAAATTTGAATTTGAAAACCCTAAAGAGGTGCTCAAAAAGGCTGGTATAGAGTATAACGGCGAAAAAGTTTTTTCTGTTATCTGGACAACAACCCCCTGGACAATTCCGTCAAACATGGCCGTTTGCCTGCATCCTGCCTTTGATTACGGATATTATAAGAAGGATAATGAAATTTATATCATTGCAAAAGACTTGGTTTCAAGTTTTGTAAAAGATGTTGAATGGGAAGAAAATGAACTTGAGCTTTTAGGAAGCGTCAAGGGTGATGATTTAGAAAATCTAAATACAAAACACCCCTTAATAGATAGATTTTCGCCGATAATCTTGGGCCTTCATGTCACGCTTGAAGCTGGTACCGGTGCCGTGCATACAGCTCCGGGGCACGGTTTAGAAGACTGGGAAGCAGGCCAAAAATACGGTATAGAGACATTCTCTCCGTTTGATTCAAAGGGCTGCTGGACGGATGAAGTACCTGAATTTAAGGGTATACCTTATTATAAGGGTAATTCTATCGTAATTGATAAATTAACAGAATGCGGCGCTTTGATTAAAAAAACGGGCATAAGCCACAGCTATCCGCACTGCTGGCGCTGCAAACACTCCGTAATGTACCGTGCAACGCCCCAATGGTTTGTAAAAGTAGGAGATTTTAAGAAAGAATCACTTGATGCCATAAAAAATGTCACTTGGATTCCTGCCGCAGGCGAAAGAAGAATATCAAACATGGTTGAAAACCGCACAGACTGGTGCATTTCACGCCAGCGTGCATGGGGTGTGCCTATCCCCGTCTTATACTGCAAAGACTGCGGCAAGGCAATAATCAACAAAGATACAATAGCAAAAATTGCTGATATATTTGAAAAAGAAAGCTCTGACGCTTGGGAAAAATATGAAGCAAAAGACTTTTTGCCGGATGGCTTCAAGTGCGAATGCGGGTGCTCTGAATTTACAAAAGAAACCGATATTATGGACGTTTGGTTTGATTCAGGTGTATCCTGGAAAGCGGTTGTTGAAAAAAGAAAAGAAGAATTTACAGAAGGAAAAGACCCGATTCCTGTTGATATGTACCTTGAGGGCTCTGACCAGCACAGAGGCTGGTTTCAATCTTCACTTTTGACCTGCGTTGCAACAAAAGGCACAGCACCCTATAAAACAGTATTAACCCACGGCTTCGTGCTTGATGGCGAAGGCAGAAAGATGAGTAAATCATTGGGAAATACTGTTTTGCCGCAGGAAGTTACAAAGGTTTACGGTGCTGATGTTTTAAGGCTTTGGGCCGCAAGCGTTGATTACAGAAACGATATTAAAATCGGCGAAAATATTATTAAACAGCTTGTTGAAATATTCAAAAAAACAAGGAATACGGCAAGATTTTTGCTTGGCAACCTTTTTGATTTTGACCCGAAGGCCGATTACGTAGAGTATGACAAGCTTTTACCCATTGATAAGTTTGCACTTAATAAGTTGTCAAAATTAATCAAAAATGTTGATGAAGCGTTTAAAAATTATGAATTTTATAAATATTTTCAATACCTGCAAAACTTTGCAGCGGTTGATTTAAGCGCATTCTACCTTGATATAGTTAAGGATAGACTCTACACTGCAGGCAAAAAATCCTTATCAAGAAGAGCATGTCAAACTGTTATGCATGAAATCTTGCAAACGCTTGTCAGGATTTTAGTTCCTGTAATGCCTCATCAGGCGGAGGATATCTGGCAAAATATGCCCGAAGGACAAAAGGACGGTATGATAAGCATTCTGCTTTCAGATTGGCCAAAAGCAAAGCCTGAATGGGAAAACGATACACTTGATGAAGAATTTTCAAAGCTTTTAAAGGTAAGAGAGATTGTTTCAAAGGCAATTGAGCCTCTAAGAAGTTCTGAAGATAAGGTTATTGGAAGTTCGCTTGAAGCTGATATTTTAATTGAATGTACTAAAGATTCAATAATAGATGAAACTTTGCTTAAAAAATATTCAGATGAACTTAAAGATTTGTTTATTGTATCTCACGCCTATGTCGGCACGCAGGAAAAAGATGCGGCAAACTTCAAGCCAATCAATGAATATGCCGAAGATGGCATAAAGATTTCTGTACAAAAAGCACAAGGTGAAAAGTGTCAAAGGTGCTGGAAATACAGGGTTTTAGACAAAGATGGTATTTGTCCTGAATGCAGGGAAGCAATAAACTAGAATAATTTTTAAAAATTATAAAGTAATTAACCGCGTTTCAAAATACAATTGTGGCGCGGTTTTTTACTGAATTCAAACCTGCACCCCTGATGATAAAAACGAATAATATTCCAAAAATGGCATATAATTTATTAAATTTTGTAAAGAAATTTTAATCTCCAAACTTTAAAATAGCAAAAATATTTATCAGGGGTTTTATATAATAACCCGATATAATTTAACAGTGGAAAATAAGATATGGCAATAAGAATAAATAATTTGACTGCACCAAATATAATTAGAAACCCGCAAAGCCTTTCTTTTAAAGGCGATAATGGCAATAATTTTTTTGAAGATAATGATGATAGACAAGATGACCGACTTGATTTTAATGCTGCATCTGAAATTCAATCAAGCCAAAATGCTCATTTTATTAAGGCTTCAAGAAAGGCTGATAATTTAAATCAAGCCATCATAAGAATGAGTAAAAATTTTGAGCGTATGTCTGAAAGAGCAAAAGATACACATGAAGATATAATGCTTGAAACCAAACTTACTAGCTATGATATACATACAGCTAGCGAGAAAATAACGAAGACAGTGCGTGATGTCTTAAACACTTACAATAACTGCAAAAAAGCAGACAAAGACGAAAAACCCGGAGTTAGAATATACACTAATGTTATTGACCCTAATACCAAAACAATGAATGAATATCTTGATGGTAATATCAAATTCAGACAAACCATAATAAATGACACAGACCCTTCAGACCCTGTTCCTATAAAAATTGATGAAACACAAAAGGAAGGGGGAAAGCATAACTCGCTAACGCTTGCTGGCGGTGTGCCTCTTAGTTATGAAACCGGTGTAGAATTTTTGTCTAACAATACTAATGATGATTATAAAGCTGATACCTGCATGACATTCTCCACCTTTAATTATCTATGCCACGGTGCATTAAGCACGCCTGATACTTATGCGGAAAATATTTCTGATGTAAATGGCGTATTCCAGGCTGATAAAATGGTTGCAATTAACCCCAGGGAAAACACAAGCGTGATATATAATGGTTTTTACCGTGTTGACGATATAGTCTTGTCAAAATCAACTATAGCAACGCTTAACGACAAACCTGTCGAATATATTGAATATGATAAATACGGCGATGAAAAATCAATCATGTCTCTTGATGCTAACGCAAAAATGGTATCATACGATGAATGTAAAAACACACCCGATGGTACCATATACAGTGCTATTGGCTTTAAGGATGATGCCATATATTATTTAGAAGAAACGGCAGATAAAAAAGGCAAACTTGTCTCATCCCAAACCTTGACTATGGATAAAGATACTGGCAAAATTATAAAATTCAGCCAAAGGGACAAAAATGGCAAAACAAGCATTGTTGTAAATAAAAATATTGATGTCCCTGCTTAATAAAAGTGCCCGCATACGGTTTATGCCAAAACGCTTACGCCGATAACATCTCCATAATTAAATCAGGAAATTCTTCCACAATAATTTCAGCAAACGCATCCGGGTCTATCTGTGTTGCCACAACCTGAATTAAATCTGTTGGCAACTCCTGAATCATCGGAATTAAAAACTCTGCATCTAATACGGGGAAAGATTTCATTATCTTTTCCTTATCCATCAGCATAAACGGCTTTGCAAGGCTTTCATTTTCAAAAAGAAGTGCATATTTAGGCTCAATCTCGACAATGCCCGCAATCAAATTCATTTTATCCTTGCGGTCAAAACCTGTTAGAAAATCCATAAATTTATCAGGGCTCATTTCATCTATCATCTTAAGGTAATCGCCTTTGCCCTTGTCCTGCATTGAAATTCCGAACTGTTTTATCATAATCTGCCTGAATTTTTCATCATCAAGCTGCTTAAAATATTTCATGATATCTTTTTTCTCAAGATTTTCATTCTTAAGAAATTTATCCATCTTATCATCATCCATAAAATTTAAAACATCAAACACGCTTAAATGTTGAAACACAAGCGTTGCAAGCTGTTCTGTCGGCAGTTTGTTAATCAAAGATTCAAGTTTATCTGTCGTAAAATATTGAAGCCCCCAGGAAAGCTGCGCCGGGCTTAGATATGGTAAAATTTTGGCTAAATCATCTTCACTCAAATTCCTTATAATAAGATAGCGGTTTTTAGGTTTCATTAATTGCAAAATTTTTGCAACCTTTGAAGGGTGCTGCAATAACGTGCGCAATTCTTCCTTGCTTAAAACAACCGAGCCCGCCCCGGTTTCAATGGTAATCATCTTATCCGGGTCTTCGGCAGCATAACGGTTTATCCTTTGGGTGGATAACTCGTAATACTTTGAAAGATATGATAAATCTACATTTAACTCTATCACTTGGTTTTAGCCTTTATGCTTATTAAACTGCACACCTATGCCTTGCAACTATTATAATAAAAAATTTCCCCGCACTAAAATTTTATAAATTTAAAAAATTGTTACAAAAGGTAACATTTCACCCCCCTAAAAACTCCCACCCTCCACCAATAAGCATTGTATATGATTATAAATAACTCCATTTCATTTTAATGTTCAGCCCGGAACATGATATAACAAAGGGCGAATGAAAATATAACCATCAAGATTAAACTTTGTATAAAGTTGAAGAAACGAGCTTGACAAAAAAAAAAAAACGGTAAAATTGACTTTATAGGTATAACAAAACAACCCCTAAAAATATTTATTTTGCAGGGCTTATGTTTGATTTGGCACATATTTAATTGATTTTTATCTCAAAAAATGCCAAAAATACCTCTAAACCACATCCAAAAAGAAATTGTTTTATTGTTTATCTTAAATAAAGGTTACTAAAATGAAAAAATTACATCTGTTTTTCAGCACATTCAACTGTGCTTATTTAAAGTTATGCAGATTATTATCTGTACTTGCTGGCAATATATCTAATCTAATCCAGCTATTCTTATGCAGAAAAACACCGCAATAAAATTTGTCATGCTGTGTTTTGGCGCTCAACTATTCAACTTGCAATACAGGCATTCGCCCACTCTCCTTTGTTGCATTTGACTACCTTGGTCAAAATCTTTTGTCTTCCGCCACACAACGCCCATATGTCATCCTGAACCTGCCTCCACTTGTCGAAATTCTCAGATTTCGTGCAAGCCGGGCCCCCTTAGGCCGGTTCCAGGAATTTTGTAATGCGGGATGAAAACAAATTAATAAAAATAAAAAATTAAATAATAAACAATTAGTAAAAACGTAATAAATAAACAAATAAGTCACCAAATACAAAAAACATATATTTACGCCACACGCAATCCGACCCAAAGCCGACGTTTCTTTCTTTTTGGTTCATTTTTCTTTCTTTGCGTATGGCGTTTGAATCAAAGAAAGAAAAATGAACAATCAAGATAAAACAATATTAATCATAGATAAGAAGATATAGGAAATAAACAAAATGATTAAAAGAAGAGTATTTAAACAACTAAATAATTCTGCTTTCTCCCTAGTCGAAATGCTTATGGCGCTTTTGGTGGCGTCTCTTTTGATGGCGGCATTAGCGCCTGTAATGACAAAAAGGTTTAATGAAAATGTAGTAGTATCAGGTACAGGAAAACAAACAAGCGAACACTTTAAAATATTTGATGATGTATCCAAGAATGGAACAGAAGAAAATACCTTCACTATTCCATCTAATGCAGTAAATGTAAGGGTAACAATGATAGGCGGAGGAGGAGCAGGCGGAGGAGCAACATTTGGCTCTAAAATAATAACTGCAACAGAAAGAGATTGGAAAATACCTGACGGTGTTAAAAAGATAAGAGTATATATGGTAGGTGCAGGAGGAGGCGGAGCCTCAGGCGGTATTGTCCTTGCAAACCAAACAGGAACATTGAATGCGGGGTGGTATGAATACAAGGATGAAAATCCTGCAAGTAAAACACCTGCTCAAACAGGAGGAGAGTTTAGAAATCAAAAAATAAGTGATTTGATTACAACCAAAACCCAATCAAAATATCACCCTGCAATAGATTCTAAGTGCTCAGCAAGCGGTTATAACTCTTGGGAGCCAAACATATCATCTCTTGCAGTGAGCGTTACAGGCTGCGGAGCTGGGGGAGCCGGGGGTGAAAATGCAGGGGGCGGTGGAGGTTCAGGCGGTTACAAAACACAAAACATCACCCTGCCTGATAACTATATTATCCGCATGCCGGGAATAGCTACAACGGGCAGCAGATATAATGCACTGGCTGCAGGATTCAGCTCCGGTGCAGGCGGAAGCGGTGGTGAGTATCCTGGCACTAACAACTGCGCTCATGAGGGTTTTACAATGGTAAGAACATCAGCTCCGGGTGGCACCTATGGAGGTGCAGGCGGCATAGGAGTTGCCACGTACGCCGGGTGTAATGCCGGAAAGGTTGCAACTGCAGGCAGCAATGGTGGTGGCACTCTTGGTTCTTATGGCGGCGGAAGCTTTGGCGATTCAAAAGCTGGCGGCAGGGGTGGATATTATGGCGGAGGCGGAGGTGGCGGTGGGTCACGCTGTGACGGCGGCGGAGGCGGAGGTGGTGGTCCAGCTATAGTTATGAATAGTTCTAATTCTGTGTTATTTATTGCATCAGGTGGCGGTGCAGGCGGTACTGGTGGCCATTGTTCTAATCAAGGCGCAGGAAGTGGTGGTGGAGGTGGCCCGGAAGCAGGCGGAGGCGGAGGTGGTGGTGGATATACTGGAGCTGGCAGTGGTGGCGGTTCAGGTACGAGCGGTGGCGCAGCAGGTGCAAAGAGTGGTTCTTGCACTTCAGGCAGTTGTTACTGTGGCACGGGTCCTTGTAATGCTTATGGCGGAGGAGGCGGCGGTGCAAAATATGGCGTTTCGGGTACAAGCACTACTGCAATTGAAAAGTCGATTTCAATGGTTTATGGTCGTGGCGGCATTCTCCCCACCAATATCTTCGGCTCAGATTACTGTAATGGAGGTAATGCAGGTCAAAATGGTAAACCAGGCGCTATCCGTATATCCTGGTCTGCCACAAGCAATGCTCTTAAATGCAAGTATAATACATATTCAAACGGAAGCTCAGGTGGTGGAGCAGGACAGGTGTGGATTGGTGAAATAGATGTTACACCAGGTCAATATCTTAATTTCTTCATAGGGCAAGGAGGAAATAGGCAAACAGCTAATTCATCAAATGGTAATAATGGTGGCGATACATATATTCTAAATCAGGCAGGAGCAGTTCTTGCAACAGTACAAGGCGGTGGAGGAGGAATATATTCATCTTCTTCCAATATATCAACATCTGTTGGTTTAGGAAAAGGTAAAAAAACATCAAACTGGTATGACTGGACAAAACAGAATACTAATACATCAGGAGGACAAAACGGATTACCCGGTAAAACAACAACCGAAGGTTCATCAGGTGGCAAGGGCGGTGGAATATATTTAATGGATGGTTCATTCTCTGATGGAGGTAATCCTGGTAATGCTGAGAATAACGGATATGATGCAACTGTTCCGGGAACAGGAGGAGGCGGAGGAGGAGGTGTAACAACCTATGGACATTTCCCTGGTAATGGCGGACGTGGTGCAGATGGATATATATACATAGAATGGGGTGACAGTAACGGAGGTGGTGGTTCATCAGGAGAAATAATAGAAGAAAAAATAATAGTATCTGCTGTTGCTAATACAAAGCTTGAAATAACAATAGGTGAAGGAGGAAAGGCAGCAAATATTGAACATGACAGCTTAACAAAGTATAAACCCGGAGCTAAAGGAGGAAACGGAGAAGATACATTAATTAAGATAGGTACAAGAACATATAAAGCTAAAGGTGGTATAGGCGGTGATGAGGGAGGCTTAACAAAAGGAGAACATGGCAAAGGCGGAAAACTTGAAGATTTAACCGAATCATCTGCTAAAAGCTATGAAGGTAATCCCGGTATGGATGGCTTTGGAGGAATAGGTGCAAACAGTATCTATAAATCACAAGCATCAGGTGATGGCATAGGAGGATGCGGAGGAAGCATGATATCAGGCAAATGTTTCTCTCCCTCTGAAACTCCTTATGGTAAAGACGCTTCTCCTGCAGGTGCAGGAGGTGGCGGAGGCTCAATACAAAACTCAACCCCCTACAAAGGAGGCAATGGCTCAAATGGTCTTGTTCTTATTCAATGGGAAGAGTTTTATGTGAATGAAGGAGGATAGCTAAGAGGGCTAAAAGAGATGGCTAAAGGCAACCAGTTCATCAGACCGCGGGGCTATTATAAAACCACTTCTTTATTGAATATTTACGATAACAAAACAACTTTCGGGCGCTGTTTTCTTGTAACCTCAGCGCCCTTTTTTTTATTGCAAAATAGCGTCTTATAGCAGCCTTTCTGCCCTAAATGCAAAACATAAAAACTTTTAGGGCGCCCTTTGCTTTTTTACTTTGTTTTTGGGAAAATTATTCTGGATTTTACAATATAAAACCAGCCCTAAGAGGCTGACAGACCAAAAAAAGGAATAGAAAAATGGACAATATATTAAAAATCGCAATTCCAAACAAGGGAAGGCTTTCAACAAAAATTTACGAACTTTTAAACGCTGCAGGGCTTTCCTTTGAAAGCAAAGACGAAAGATGTCTGCAAATAAAAGCACAGGATGGCAAATGTCAGATAATTTTTGTTCGAACCCAGGATATACCAAGGTTTTTGGATGCCAAAGTTGCCGATATAGGCTTTACCGGCTTTGATGTGGTAACAGAAGAAGGCTTTGACCTTGATGTTGTTAAGCGCTTTGACTTCGGCTATTGCGATATGGTTGTTGCAGTAAAAGATTCTGACACTTATTCAAAAACCGAAGATTTGCCCGAATGTATAAATGTTGCAACGTCTTTTCCGAATATTGCCAAAAAATATTTTGAATCAAAAGGTAAAAAAGCTAAAATAATTGAGGTTTCAGGCGCTGTTGAAATTACCCCGAATTTAGGCCTTTCAGACGTTGTTGTCGATATAACATCAACAGGCTCCACCCTGAAATCAAACAGGCTGAAAATCATTGATAAAATAATGGATTCAAGCTGTGTCATAGTGCAGAGGAAAAATCTTGATGAAGATAAAATTAAGCAGGTGAATGCCCTTTTGCTTGCACTGGATGCAGTTTTAGACGCAAAAGAAAAGAAATATCTTATGGTGCATGTTCCAAAAACAAAGGTGGATGAAATTAAATCTTTTTTGCCGGGGCTATCTTCCCCTACTGTTACAACACTTTGGGGTGATGATAAAAATGTTGTTATCCATGTTGTTGTGGATAAAGATAAAATCTATGACAGCATAAACAGGCTAAAAGCCCTTGGTGGACAAGGAATTTTAATCTTAACGGTTGATCAAATGGTGCGCTAGTATTGTACTTTCACTGTTCGGCGGAGCTTAAAACCGTTATAAATAGCGATTTTTACAGGAAATAATATGACAGAGATTGAAAAATTGCTCCAAACCATAAAAATTTTAAGGAGCGAAAACGGCTGTAAATGGGACAGAGAGCAAACCCATACATCTATTAGGCAGAATATGCTTGAAGAAGCGTATGAAGCAGTGGATGCAATAAACAATAATGATATGAAGCACCTAAAGGAAGAACTTGGTGATGTTTTACTGCAGGTGGTGTTGCACTCTCAGATTGCTGATGATGAAGGTTGTTTTTGCTTTGAAGATGTTGCAAAAGGCATAAATGAAAAGCTTATACACAGACACCCGCATGTTTTCTCTGATACAAAGGTAAAAAATGTGGATGAAATTTTAGCAAACTGGGATAAACTCAAAAAAGAGGAAAAACCGCACAGAAAGAGCGTTTTAGATGGTATTTCAAAGGCGCAGTCTCCTTTAATGACAGCAGAAAAACTATCCAAAAAGGCTGTCAAAGCTGGTTTTGAATGGCCTGATGAAAAAAACCTCATTGAGTGCGTTAAATCTGAATTCAGAGAATTCGTTCACGCCAAAACCCCGGAAGATAGGGAAATGGAGTTTGGCGACATTCTTTTTGCGCTTGTAAATTTAGCACGCTGGCATAAACTTGATGCCGAACAGTGCCTGATAAAAGCAAATAATAAGTTTGAAACCAGATTCAGAAAAATGGAAGAGCTTGCTAAAAAGCCTCTTGAAGACTTGTCTCTTGAAGAGTGGGATAATCTTTGGAAAGAGGCTAAAACCTTGACGGAAAATCTTTATAAACATAGCGCCTAGGGAGTAAATTACATATAAAAGCACCCGTCGATAATGTCTTTTAAAAACACTGTATTGCTATCTGCTGTGCTCTTGTACAAAAGATAATCTACGCTTGATAGTCAAGCTTTTTAGTATGTTTTTTCTGCCTGTTAACTTTAGGCGGTATAACAATAATGCTGCCATTTAGCGCATTTTGGTCAAAATTAAGCTCATCCAGTATTTCTTCGGCTTGTTTTTGGCTGCCGCATTCTATAACAACAGAACCGTCTACAAGTTTAATGGAGCTTAAATCTTTAATTTCTGATTCAGGGCCGATAACTAAATCTCCGCCTATATATTGAACAGAGCCGGAGCTTTCAAGCGAGCTGTTTCTTAAATTAAAACTTCCCGTTGTTCCTATAACATTTTTTAAAAGTTCTTGTTCATCTATCCCAAGTGCATTGAAACCATATGTCGTCCTTGGAGGGCAGTATTCGCTTAAAACTATATCTTTTCTGCTTGTCTTAATATTATTAGGAAGGATTTTTTTCCATTCTGAATTAGGCACAATATAAATTCCTGAAAGGTTTAAAATTTCTTCCCGTGTTTTGCCTTCAATTTTTTCTTTTGCCTTTGCTATATTGCCTGGAAGCCTGTTGTATATGGCAACTGTTTTACCGTTTTTTGATGTATAGTATTGTGTTACATTATTCCGTTTTGGTCCGGATTTAACTTCTTTATTCTTTCCTGAAAAAATTATTGGTTGTGTATTAATATTGTTAAGATTAATCAAAATAATATTCTCCTGAATTAATGCGGTATACATATAAAACAGGAGAATATTTTATTTTGTTCTTTTTGGTCGTTAACTGTAAAAATTGTTAAATTTTTTAATAAAAATTTATATTACTTAACAAAAAATGAAGCATCAACATTGGCGCGAAGCTTAATAGTACCTTCTTCCGTAGGCACGCCTGCTGCAGCGTCCATGGCATTTTCAGCGCTCTTTAAGCTCATTCTGTACATTGGGCGCTGATAGTCATTGGTTGTGCATTGTACATTTGCACTCTTAACACCGTCAATGCTTGTGCCCATAGCACTTGCTGCAGCATTTGCCCTTGCCCTTGCCTGCTTGGCAGCTTGTTGGATTAGTTTATTGCAGCTTTCTTCATTGGTGTCAAGAAGATATGACAGGTTTGAAACCACATTTGCACCGTTATTTAGTGCTGTTGAAATTATTTTGCCTAATTTTGAAACATCCTTAATGGTAACTTCAACAGAGTTTCTTGCATTATACCTTACAAATGTTCTCACATTGCCTTTGTATGTATACTCAGGTGATACATTAAATGCTGTAGTTTTAATTGTTTCACCCTTTGATGTATCTAATAATTTTTTAACAGCCTCAATTGAAGCATTTGCAGCCTGCTTATTAGCTTCTGTTGCCTTTGTAATGTCTCTGTCTGATGTTTCAACACTCAATGTAATTTTTGCCATATTTGGTGCTGCTTCTTCGCTTGCCTCTGAATATACTGAAATATATCCTCTTTCAACCTCTGCTGCATGCGCACCAAGGCTTGAAAGCCCAAAACCCAATGCACCGGCGCAAACTGAACCTAAAATAACTAAGCTTAATGCTTTTTTCATAAATTCCTCCTAATCTTCTACCATTTTTTTGAATTCATCTTCCGATAGTATCGTAATTCCAAGGCTTTTTGCTTTATCAAGCTTTGAGCCGGGGTTTTCTCCTGCTATGACATAATCTGTATTTCTGCTGACACTCGATGGGGTTTTTGCGCCCAATGATTTTAAAATTTCCTGCGCCTTGTCCCTTGAAAATTCATTTAAAGTGCCAGTTATAACAAAAGATTTACCCTTTAGTTTTAAGTTATCACTTATTGTATAAGTATTAACAGGCTTAATTCCAAGACTTAAGCCTTTTTCTATGATTGCAATATTTTCTTCATTGTGAAAATATTCATATATATTTTTGGCCATCTTATCGCCAATGCCTTCAATGGCGTTTAAATCTTCAAGGCTTGCTTTTTTAATTTCATCGATATTTTTAAAATATCTGCATAAAATATCAGCGCTTTCTTTGCCTACAAGCCTTATTCCAAGGGCATTTATAAATTTATTCAGCTTGCAGTTTTTGCTGTTTTCAAGGGCATTCACTAAATTTGTACCGGATTTTTCCTTTATTAAATCAAGTTTCATAAAATCTAAAAGCGATAATTCATACAAATCTGCCCAGGTTTTCGCCATGCCCTTATCAATAAGCTGGGCTATAATGCTTTCACCAAAGCCTTCAATATCCATTGCATACTTTGATACAAAATATTCAATTTTGCCCTTTAAAACATCGCCGCAGTCTTTATTCGGGCACCAAAGCCCTACTTCATTCTCTTTTTCAATTAATTTTGAGTGGCAGCAGGGGCAGCTATCAGGCATTTTGAATGGTTTTGAGGCATCTGTTTTTTCAGCCTTTAAAACCTTTGGAATAATTTCAGCGGCTTTTTTTACTAAAACCCTGTCGCCTTCCATAATATCAAGCCTTTTAACCTCATCAAAATTATACAGGCTTGCTCTTGAAACAACACTCCCTGCAAGGCTTACAGGCTTTAATATGGCAACAGGCGTAATAACACCTGTTCTTCCAACCTGAAAATCTACCTTTAAAAGATTTGTCCAAACAGCTTCTGGCGGAAACTTATAAGCTGTCGCCCACTTTGGCACGCGTGAAGTGAACCCAAGCTCATTCTGGCTTTGAATATCATCCACCTTAATAACAACGCCGTCTGTTGCAAAATTAAGATTTTTCCTAACCTCGTCTATTTTTTTAATGCATTTAATCGCGCCCTCAATTCCTTTGACCACGCTTACTTTATTTGTTTTAAAGCCAAGTTCTTTAAGTCTTTTCATTGTGGCAGAATGACTCTTTGGAGCGTCCTTTCCTTCAAAAATTCCCGCATAAACCCAGATTGAAAGGTCGCGTTCTGCAGTTATTTTAGGGTCTAATTGTCTGATGGAGCCTGCTGCAGCATTTCTTGGGTTTGCAAATGTCTTTTGGCCAAGTTCTTCCTGTTTTTTGTTTAGTTTTTCAAAAGATGAAACGGGCATATAAATTTCACCGCGAACCTCAACATCCACAGGCTCAAATAATTTCAATGGGATACTTTTTATGGTTTTAAGGTTATTTGTAATATCTTCCCCGATAAAGCCGTCCCCTCTTGTTAAACCCTGAATAAATTTTCCGTCCTTATATGTCAAAGCAACAGCAAGCCCGTCAATTTTATATTCGCAGGCAAGCTCAATATCTTTGGCATTTGAAGTTATCCCGCTTCCGCCAAAAAGACTCATCTGGCTTCCTGGGTGCAGGTCTTTCATTACCCTTTCATACCATTTTTTTAATTCAGCTTCATCATTGGAATTTTCTAAAGAATACAGCCTTATTCTGTGCGCTACAGCCTCAAATTTTTCACTTATTCCCCCCACCCTCTGTGTTGGCGAATCAGGCGTAATAAGCTCCGGGTGCTCACTTTCAAGGCTCTCTAATTCCCTGAACAGTGCATCATACTCATAATCTTCAAGTTTCGGGTTATCTTCAACATAATAAAGATAGCTGTTTAATTCAATTTCCTTGCGTAATTTTTCAATTTTTTCTTGTATATCCATACCAGATATTTTATTATAAAAGAATGAGTTTGTTAAAGCTTTTAAACAAAAAACTAACCAGGTGTCTATTCACCACCCCGGCACATAGCCAAAAAGCACCATTTTTGCCTAACCTCTCAAATTTTTATAAGTGGGATTATTCTGAAATTGAAGGATACGATAACTTATTAAACCCGACAGGTGCTATTTTAATGGCTGAGGGCAAGGCTTCTGATATTTATGACACTAAAAAAACTTTCTTTTTAACACAAGGTTCCACAACCGGTATTCTTGCAATAATGAAGGCTGTTTTAAGGTTTAACGATAAAGTTCTTGTTGCAAGAAACTGTCATAAATCTGTTTTTTCGGGCCTTGTTTTAACCGGCGCCAATGTTGACTGGTTTATGCCGGATACAAAGTCTGAATTATGCAAAAACTGGGGAATAATGGGAAAAATTAACCCTGAAGAATTGCGGGATACCTTTAAACTAAACCAATACAAAGCCTTTATAATGACAAGCCCCACGTATGAAGGCATTAATAGTGATATTGAAGCAATATCAGAGGTTTGTAGACAATATGGCGTAATTTTAATTGTTGATGAAGCACATGGCGCACTCTATAATTTTTCTGATTATTTTCCAAAAACTGCCATCCAACAAGGGGCAGATTTTAGCGTAAATTCCTTGCATAAAAACTCAGGCGGCCTTAATCAATGCGCGCTTTTACATGTTTCGAAAAATTCAGATTTTGACTGGCGGGAAATTCAAAATTCTATAAATCTTTTTCATACAACAAGCCCTTCATATCCTTTGATAGCTAACATTGAAGCCAATATAAATTTTCTTATATCAAACAAGGGTAAAAAAACAATAGAAGATTTGATATCAAACATCCTAAAATTTCAAAAATTCTTAAAAAATGAAGGATTTGAATTTTTGGATGAAAAATATACAGATTTAACAAAAATTGTGCTAAAATTAAATGGGGCGGATTGTTCAAAATTATCTGACATTCTTTTTGATAAATATAATATAGAAGATGAAACCTCAAGCCGTTTTTGTTCTTTATATTTAACAGGGATAGGTACCTCAAAAGCAAAGCTGGATAGATTAAAAAATGCCCTGATTGATACAAAAAATAAAAGGTTTACTGAAATTTTGTCCGATGAAATGTTACCTCCGGTGTTTCAACCTTATCCCCTTGTGAAATTACAGCCTTGGGAAGCATTTAACAGAGATTATATCTATGTCGAAAAAAAAGATTCGCTGCTTATGCTCTCATCGGACATGATAGTTCCATATCCACCCGGAATCGGAGTGTTATATCCGGGTGAAGCAATACAGAGTGAGCATTTTTGTTATTTGAATAAAGATGCGGGAGTAATAAAATTATGAAAACAAGAGTGATTTTAATTGTAATTGATTCTATGGGAATTGGTGCAATGCCCGATGCTGAAGAATATGGCGATTCTTTGAAGTGCAACACTCTATGTAACCTTGCAAGAGCGAATGGCGGCCTCAATGTTCCAAACCTTGAAAAATTAGGCCTTGGGAACATACGAACAATAACAGGCGTTAATAAAACCAGAACCCCGTTAGCAAAATACGGCGTTATGAAGATGAAATCAAAAGGAAAAGACACAACCACGGGCCATTGGGAGCTTGCAGGAATTGTGCTTGATAAACCCTTTAAAACATATAAAAAATTTCCTGACGCTTTGATAAATGAATTTATAATAAGAACCAAATGTCAGAATATCCTTGGAAATATTCCAGCCTCCGGCACAAAAATTATTGAAGATTACAACACAGTTCACACAAATTCAAAGTTTCCTATAGTTTATACAAGTGCAGACAGTGTTTTTCAAATAGCTGCCAACATTGACGTTGTACCGTTGGAAAAGTTATACAACTGGTGTGAGATTGCGCGTGAATTATTGGATGAAGGCGACTATCGTGTTTCAAGGGTAATAGCAAGACCATATCATGTTGTAAACGGGAAACCTGTAAGGCTTGGAAAATACAGGCATGACTATTCCGTAAAGCCGCCACGGGGCACTATATTAAATGTTTTGGAACAAAATGGCATGGTAACCTACGGCATAGGAAAAATAAACGATATTTTTGTTGGCTCAGGCATTACAAAATTTACCCCAACTGGCTCAAACATTGAAGGACTGGATATAACACTGGATGCAGTAAGGAATGATAATTCTGACCTTATTTTTACAAACCTTGTTGATACTGATATGTTATACGGACACAGGCGTGATGTTGCGGGGTATGCAAAAGCAATAGAAACAATAGATAAAGCTTTATATAATATCGTTAATGCTATGTATGATGAGGATTTGCTTATAATTACAGCAGACCATGGCTGTGACCCCACCTACAAAGGTACTGACCACACAAGAGAAATGGTGCCGCTTTTAATGTATGCAAGAAATATAAAACCAGGTAATATTGGCATAAAAGAAAGTTATACATACGTTGCAAAAGTAATCAAAAAATGGCTATTTAAAAAACCCTAGCCGAGCGAGTTTAGTGCTTGCACTTAACGAGCGAAGGCTAGGGCACAGGTGTGCGAAGTGCTTGCACAGCGCCGATGAGGCGGTGGGCTGGCACGAAGTCCGTACCATGTAAAAGAAATAAAGAGCGAGTTTAGTGCTTGCACTTAACGAGCGAAGGCTAGGGCACAGGTGTGCGAAGTGCTTGCACAGCGCCGATGAGGCGGTGGGCTGGCACGAAGTCCGTACCATGTAAAAGAAATAAAGAGCGAGTTTAGTGCTTGCACTTAACGAGCGAAGGCTGGGGCACAGATGTCCCCAAGGGGATGACCCCATCCGTAAGATTCTGCACCGTGTGCGTCATCTAACGGCTGCGGCTTTGTAAAGTGCTTGCACAGTGCCTTCAAGGAGAATTTTGTACCGGACAAACCCCTGTAACACAAGAAAGAACAGGCTTAGCACCTCTTGTAGTTAACAACCTAATAAACACATGCGGGGTATGCACTGCCCTAAAAGAATTTCCCCTATGTCGTCCCGCTAAAAGCCCAAATGGCAAGTCGAAGCTTCCTCAAAAAAGCAAAAAAGTTTGACTTATTTTTGTAAAACATTAATAATATAAAGATAAAACAAACATCAAAAGGCTTTTTATGACTGGCTTTAACTCTTCATTTAACCCGCTTCAAATAATTACAAAGATTGCAAATAATGCTATTCGAAATAATAATTTAAAAAATTCTCAAGGCGCCGTAAATACAGGTTTTGGCAGCGGCTTGGCTGGTGTTGTCCAAGACTTAAAAACACAAAATATGTTCTCTGTTTTGGATAAAACAAGCACCCCCGCTATGTTTAAACCGGCACCTTTTATACTAAATCTTGCCTCTGAACAAAGGCTGACAACCATAGAGGTTGATAAAAAAGCAAGCTATGTAAAGGATTTACTTGGAATTCCCCGCGAATTTAAAGAGCTTCTTGATGAACTTGTTTCTCCGAAGAATAATAATGCCCAAATGGCGAATATCGAAAATGCGGCCTCAATGGTGTTTAAAAACTCAAAAATTGACCTTTCAATGCTATCAATGCTTCTTGGGGAAAATTCAAAGGCTGCAATGCAAAAACTTATGATGGCTATTGCAAATGCTGCAAAATGCGGTGCAAACGATGTTTCGGGCCTAAAAGAGCTTCTTGGGCTGTTTTCAACAAATAGTGCAATGATGAGTGAAAACCAGGTTTTAAAAACCGTAATGCTCCTATACCTTCCCTGGCTTCCTTTGTCTGCAAGGAATGAGGATAATCTTGATTTTACAATAGATATCTTCGATAAAATCCAAGGGCCGGACCCTGATAGCGAAGAGAGTACCGAAACCGTTACAATCTTAATACAGACCAAAAATTTTTCAAACGTTACAGCTTCTCTTGAAATTAATCCGCTTGGCCAGGTGGACGTTGATGTTGCAGCAGAAAAAGATTTTCCCCACAAAAGGGTGATAGAACTTATAAAAGAAGCCGCCTCTTTGAACAATGTAACTTCAAACGTTTCGGCTAATATTTCAAAAATTGCCGCCAAAAAAGATTTTGACTATAAAAATAATGTAAAAATAATGGCAAAAGGGGCAATTAGCCCAAAATTAATGCTTATGGCGCACAGTTTAATACAAATTATAATAGAGCTTGACTTTGAAAAAACTGTCATTAATAAACAAAATGACAGCACTGCCTCCAAATAACTACCCAAAAACTCGACAAAGCCAGGCTTTAAACGAATATAGCCGGTCTAAATAAGGTCCAAAACTATTGAGTTAAGCCCGTAAAATTCCTCCATCCGGCGTATTTTTTACAATCCTGCTTAATTTTGCTCTATTTCTGCCGTCATATAAAGTAAAAACTATTACAAAATAAATATTTATAGCTGCGGCCGCCAAGTGCTGTTTAAAAATATTGTCACAAAATATTCCGGCCGTAAGTATTTTAAAACATTCCTTAAAAAAGGAGAAAATATGAGATTACAAGGCTATATCGGCCAAAGCCAAAGAGGGCTTAATAAATCAATCGGCGCAATGCATATGCAGCTTGAATTAATGGGCATTGCACAGGAAAACATAAACGGTTTCGATAAGGTTGGCTATCAAAGAAAAGACGGTGTTGTTTCATCATTTGCTGAATACATTGGCGTGCACGGTCTATCTAAGGCTGTTGATGATTCTACAGGCCGTATAGCAAGGACCGACAAGCCTCTTGACTTTGCAATAGGCCAAAAAGGATATTTCCAACTGCTCAATGATTCAGGCGCGGTTGAATTATCCCGCGACGGCCGCTTTAAAATCAATGAAAAAGGCGAACTTTTAGGCCTTGAAAACCAAAAAGTTTTAACCCAGGGCGGTACACCTGTTGTATTGCCGTTTTTCCTGGAAAAACAAGAAGATATAAGGGTTGATACCAATGGCAGATTGTCAATATTTAACCCTGAGACAAGAAAAATGGAATTTGTTGACACCCTTGGCGTTGTGTCATCTGACGGCGCCGCTGTTTTAGAGCCTGATATAAAACAAGGCTGTCTTGAATTTTCAAACGTATCTATGGCGCAGGAATTTTTGGAAATGATTCCCCTAAGGCGAAATTTTGATGCAAACAGGCAGCTTTTTATGATACAGAATAATGCGCTCTCAAAGGCAATACAGCAAATTGGAGGCTCATAATCTAAATGACATCAGGATATAATTTACAGGGGCTGATAAGGCGAAATACACTAAATGCCATAACACAGTTTGACAAGATGGGCTATTACTCTGAAAATATTTCAAACTGGTCTACAAACGGCTATAAGGCCGTGCGCTTTGAAGAAATTCTTGGTGAGAATGGCTATTCAAAGGCCGTCCTTAGAACAGACCACTCAAACGGCAGTATACAGGTAACAAAAGCCCCATTGGATGTTGCAATAGACGGTCCGGGGTTTATCCCGATAACCTCTGAAAGCGGCGAAATATATTACACGCGTGATGGCTCCTTTGGCCTTGGAAAAGACGGCATTCTTATGAATTCAAACAATGACATAGTGGGCGCCGGCATACAAATTCCGGCTGATAGTGTAAAGGTTGAAATCAAAGGTAACGGCGATGTTTACACCTATAAAAAAGTCCCGGGTGAAGGTGAATTTCAAGGCACAATTCCACTTGTAATCTTTCAAAACCCCGAAGGACTAAAAGAAGTCGGTAATAACAGATGGGAAAAGACTGAAAATTCAGGCGAAGAAACCCTTGTATCTGACCACAACAGAATTTGTCAATATAAGCTTGAAAGGTCAAACGTTGATGTATTTAGTCATGTTACCGATATTATGAGGGTAAATGCCAGCCTTTTAGCTTCTACCACCCTTATGGGCGCAATTGATCAGATGTATGAAAAAGCAATAAATATTAACCAGTAATAAGGAATAAAAATGACCTATTTTCCAAAAGACCCTATAGCAAAATCTCAGCTCTATCTGGACTTGATTTCAAACAGAAACGAGGCGCTCTCAAGCAACCTTGCTAATATGGATACTCCAAACTATGTAAGGCGCGACATTGAGTTTTCGCAATATTTAAATACTCAAGACTCACCCCTTGAAACAAAATTAAGCCAAAAGCTTGGTCCTTCAGGCGTTATAAGGGCGCGTGAACAAGAACTCTCTGCTGCGGATGAACTTGCCCTGATGCAGCAAAATTCAATATTGTATGCTGTTGCAGCAAGGCAAATGACGGCAGCAATATCTGAAATCAAAACCGCAATCAATGTTGGCAAGTAGAATAACCCCAGGGTTCCCAAGGAGCATAAATAAAGTAATGGTATAAATAATCATTCTGGTAAAACAGAACCATCAAATTTTATAACTAAAACAAGAAAGAAGGCGACGACAATGGGAATAATGGATTCTTTTGAAATAGGAAGAGAGGGCGTAAATGTCCATGGCAAAAGGCTTGAAATAGCAGCCAAAAACATTGCAAATATGGATACGCCAAACTATGTAAGAAAAATTCCCGTCCTAAATGCCACAGAGGATGTATCTTTTCATGGCCTTTTAAACACAATGAAAGAAAATGTCTTCGGCGTCGGCACAATTCCGTTTTTATCAGGCGGTGTGAAATTTTCAGGCCTTGTAGAAGACCCCACCGAAGGCGAAAAAATTTACCGCCCGGGCCACCCTGATGCTGATGAATACGGCTACATCAGAACCTCAAATGTTAATCCTATGGTTGAAATAGGCGATGCTGTCCTTGCAAACCGCGCATACGAAGCCAGTCTCAGCGTATTATCCATCGCAAAAACAATGGCAAACCGCGCCCTTGAAATAGGCAAATAATATAGCTGTTTTCTAAAGAAGTATAAAATAAACCGAAATCTTCACAATTGTTACAGCCTTCTTTCTATCATCCATACCTGTTATTCAATATTTATAGCCCATAGGCAGACTGATTTTTCTCCCTTTGCTGTCAATCGCATTTTTATATTCCATATTATTACCTTTTTTTGGCAGCTTCTCCATAAATACTTTATAAATTTCATAAATCTTAGAATATTTGCTTCGTTACTGTTACAAAACTTTACAAACAGCAAGCCGTTTTTAATAAGATAATAATCCTAAAAGCGCTAAAATCGCATTTTTAAGGTTAGTAAGTTAATTCAAAATCCTGTAAAATTACTAGCAAATTTTTCTTTGTTGATGTTTTACTATAATGTAAAAGCATACATGTGAAAAAACCTATGACAATACCCGCGATTATAACGACATGCATATCCGAGCATAAAGCCTTGAGGGAGGATTCAAGAAAACAAGGCGCTTTTCAGCTTGCTCTTGGTGGATATGTCGGCTATAAAGCAGCGACGAACGGCCTTCGCCGTGCAATGGGTGTTAGAATTGAAGAACATACAACAAGCCGTAAAAATGCCAAAGACATAATCAAAAACGGCTGCGTACTTGACCCGAAATTTGGCGGTACGGGTTCATCTTCTCTTAACAAAATCCGTATGCAAAATAGCGAAAATTTTGTCCACATAACAGGCATCAATAACCAAACAATGGATAGTTTTTTTGGCGAAATATCCAAAAGAGCAGCTAAAGAGCCCCCAAAGCATTTCCCAAACCCTATCAAAGCCCTTTTTAAAAACGCCGCAGCAAATATTTACAGAAAAGTGCAAAAAAATGTCTACAGATTTTTTTCAGAACCTCAAGCTCTGGAAGCCTCAAAGAAATTATTGAAACAAGATTCCAAAGCCTCATACAGTATGGTTATATCGACTTTTTTAAATGCTTTGACCGGACACAAGTCTAAAACCTTCTATATACCTGGAAATGAGGAATATTTTAATAAAAATTTCATCGCAGATATGGATGATTTTGCCCTTAAAACTGATAAACCCCTCAAAGTCTATAGAACCAAGCTCGGTGCAGCCTTTAATGGTGTAAAACAATTTGGCCTCACAGGAATTTTACAGAATAAAACACGTGCAATAACAGGCGCTGCAATATTTTTCACACTTTCTGGCGTTTCATCCAAACTCATAAAATCAGGATTAAAAAACCTTAAAGCAAGCAATGATAATCAAAAAAAGGATTAATCCCCATGTGAATAATTTTAAAATACCACAAAAAACGTTGCTCTAAAGCTTTTTTGTCATAAATAAAATATAAAACCATTAATATTATTGCCTTTCACCCGTGAACTACCCAAAATCTTCGCGCTGTCTGAATAAAAGGTTCGGCATTCAATAAAAAACTGCACACTACTTAAATATTTTGTATTAAATTTGCACCCAACCTGTTAATAATAGCGCGCTACAGTGAAATTTTATTTAAAAAAACTAAAATCCAATAAGGACACACGATACTGGCCTATGTATCAAAGACTCTCCGCAAAGTCCAAAACAGCGCACCGAATAGGGCTGGGCACAGGAGTTGCTGCTTGCAACATAGCTTCCGCCGTACATATACCCGTAATGACACTGACCGCTGCTTGGCGCAACGTCTGCCCAGAGTACATACGGGTCGCAATTGCCATTATGGCCGCCCGCACAGCCGCCGCCCCTGACTCTGCACTGCACAAGTTTCTATATCAATGCCACCTTCTGTAGCTAACGCTGTTTATATGGCCGCAGGCCTTGAAAACTTCCTTATGAATTAAACCTTCATAAAAAGAAGTATATGCCTGACTAATTGTGCGCTGCGGTTTGTTAAATTATATGCCATAAATGATATATATTTTTAAAATTAACCCTATAATAAAAGCTTATATGTCACAATTGTTATATTTAAGTTATGAAAACCCTTGTATAGCAATAATATGCCAAATATGGAATACTGTAGATTGCACTAACAAAGCTATATGCTAAAAAAAGCATATTATTATACCAGAAATACAAATATTCCTCTGCTGAAACTTTTTCAGGGTAAAGCGCCGCCAACACTCATACATTCACTGCATCATCTTAAAAAACAGGTGAGTAAAATAAGCCTGCATAACAGATAAAAACTATGCAAATACAGAATATAGGGCTAAAAACAGCGCACCGAAAAGGCTGAAGTGCCAGGGTAAAAACTTTCGCCAAAAGTGCCACTTGTAAGCCACCGGTCACCATTCTTGCTGTCTATAAGGGCATCTGACCATACATAGTGCGCAGAACATTCTTTAGTAGAGCCCGCGCAGCCGCCGCCGACACTGCATTGCACAGAGCCTGACTACTTTACTGTAAACCCGCCTGCCTACCCTTCAAAAGCCCATCCTATATTTATCAGCTGTATGTAATTATATCTGCTAAAAGGCTTTTCATCTGGCAATATACCGCATTAATGCCAAGAGACATCTCATATAAGCTCTTGTATGCATTAAGATTTTATATGCCATATTTAGCATATAAAATCTACCCAGGCAAAAATATAATCCAAAAGGACACAAGAGCGCACCGAAAAGCTTCTGGTAGCTTGCGCCTCACCCCAGTTAAAACCGCTTCCTGTTAGCCAGCCATGAATATATCCCTCGCCAACTGGTGTAAACCCCCATATAACGTGCGGCTCACAATCCCAGTAAGAGCCCGCGCAGCCGCCATTTGCCATTTCACACCGTACAGAGCCTGCCTCGAACCTGTCGCACAGCTTTTTGGTGCCAAAATGCTCTACAGGTCTTGATTTTCACTTTCCAAGTGTCTTTAGAGCAAGCTGCCATAGGCTAATTTTATTTCCGGCAGGTTATATAATATGCCAAATTTGGAATATTATATGAATGAAACCATGGGAAACCAGCCCCAGCCCTATATTACAAAAATAATGCGTCCTTACAAAGTGCAAATAAGATTAATTCTATATTTTTAACATATACATTAAAAATATATTAGCCCGCAATCGGGCATTTCACCATAAAATTATGGTATCTTAGACGATTTGAAAACCTTTTCTGCTAAAATCCTTAAACTCTAGCACTCTAAGGCTTTTAAGATTATCTGATTATTCTGTTCAAAAATCAAATTTTTAACAAAACTTTTGCTTGAATTGTGCCCGACATGCCCCAAACATATTTTTTGCACTATGCCTGCACAATGGCTAAAATGCTTGCCAAAACCGGGCATTTTCCGTGGCACCCTTTATGACTTTGCTGGAAGCCGGCTTTGATCATTGTTTTTATGGTCAATTTTATAGACTACCTTGTTTGCGATTATTGGCGTTAAAATCCTTTTTGCAAATAAAGTGGCTACAACCATTGTAGATATAGCGCTAAATGACGTTTTTGCTGCATTAAAGGCCCTCTTATTGTCTTTTATGGAGCTAAATAATTTATTTGAAATGCTATTCTGAAATTTTTCATTTGACATTAAAAAGCCTGTCCCTGTTTGCACAATGGCCGTAATTATGCCCGATGCCAAATCCATATGTGCTGAAAATTTCTTTTTTTCATCTGGAATTTTGTCGTTTTCAAGGGTGTTTTTTACCCTTAAACCATACGCAAATACGTCTTTTGACACGCTCGTCAAAAGCAGTGTTCTTGCAATAAATTTAGGGTTGTTGCATTTTTCAATGTGGGTGGTCATAAATTTAGAATTTGCAACCTTTGAAAGCAGGTTTGGTGTCTTCATTGCTTTGCCCCTCCCTTCTTGATATGCTTAATAAAATTATGGATTGAAAGGTTTTTAAGCGCATGAGGCTTGCCTTGCAGCTTTGTATTTTTTTCGTTAGCGCTCGTTGTTTGGGCCGGCTTTTTTTCATAAAGTTTATCCATAATAATGGGGTGCAGTTTGTTTTCAAGCGCGCAAATAAGCGGTGTCAATAAAATTGCGGCAGCAAAACAAAGCCTGTTTTGCAAGTGCCCAAGCTTTGTATGGGCTGTTTTATATGCTAGAAAGCTTTTTTGAAGCCCTTCTTGGGCATTTTTTGGTGCTTGTTCAATATAATTTTCAATACTGTAAATAATTTTTTTGCCCAAGCCCTTTTTATTTATTTTGCTTATTATATCAGCTGTTTCAGCCTGTTTTTGGCCGCTTTGGGCGGATTTTTCTAATTCTGAAACAAATATATCTTTGAAAAATTTTTCATTATATTGTTTGTTAGAATCCTTATCCAAAGCACCTTTGTCGGCCGCATTTTTTATATATTTTCTGCCAAGAAATAGTGTGGGAACCTCGATTAAAAGCTGTATTGTGCCTGCCACAGGGTGTTTTAAGGCGTTATATTCCGTTGTCTCCTTCGGCTCCTTGCTTGTCGCCATTATGGTAATGGGCACAACTAATGCCTTTCCTGCAAAGTCAAGCGCAATGCTTGTTCCCTCCCCTATGTCATCCATATTGGCAAATGTTTTTGCAAATTTTTGTGGAAAATTTGCAAATTTGCCGCATTTTAAAGGGTTGTTATTTATATTCATTCCACTGATTTTCATACGCCTGTATATATAAAACCTGAAAAAAATAATTTTTGCTAGTCGCCTTCTGATATTTATAACCGAAAAAATTAATTTATGCATTTGGTCAGGACTGTTTTGGCTTGAAACCAACGTTTCGCAGGAGTTTTGGGCTGTCAACCAGCAGAGAGATTAAAGAAAATTATTTTTGAATTATTTCAATTTCATTCCCGTCCGGGTCTTTAACAAATGCAATTTTTTTGATTTTCTCGCTGCCATCAGCGGCTTTCAGCGTTAATTCATATGGTTCATAAAGAAAATCGTATCCTGTTTCTTTCAAATGTTTTGAAAATTCATCCATACTGTCTGTCGCGAAGGCAAAATGCCCAAAACAGCTGCCGTTTTCATATCCGCCTTCCGGTGTTTCAAAATTATTGGTCAATTCTATCTCTGGGGCGCCGTCATATTCTGCAAGAAAATATAATTCACAGTCATCCAAAGTTTTTTTATCCTGAATTTTTAACCCCAATAAATTTTGGTAAAAATCAAGAGATTTTTCAATATTTTTCACCCTTATCATCGTGTGCAGAAATTTCATAAATCCTCCTTTATTGTCTTATTGTACCGTGGAAGTGCCTTCTTGGCAAGCATTTTGGCTATTTCATAAAATTCTTATTTTTATAATTTTTTATTCCGAATAAGTTAAGCAGCTGATTTTGCCGGCTTTCTACCGTTGTGGAAAACTTTCCTTTCTAGAAAACCCTGGTGGCAAGCGTATTTCAGCCAAGTAGTATATATTCAAAATTGTCTAAAAAACATCGCGTGCCTTTTGCTTTTTATATAGAATGCACTCATAGCAGACTTTTTGAACCAATCAGCCTGTTAAAATGCCTGTAATTTATATATTTTTAAGGCTCAAACGGTCTAAAAACCTATGTTATGAAAGTATTTTACCGTTTTTTACCGCCGATTTCCCTAAAAATCAATATCTATATGAATTTCAAACGTGCAAAATTCTTGTAATCCTTGCTGCTGCCGTCATTTTGGATTTTATTTTTATAAAATACTGTACTTGCGATGTTTTATCTCCTAAAAAAGATTTTGCATATTGTATTTGCAGGATTTTGAGTGCGTAAAAACCTCGTTATTGCGATGTTTTACCTTATTTAAATTTCTGTAATTACTGCCATATCTGACTTTTACAGGTAAAAATGCCCATAAACCCTTTTTGTACTTGCAATATGCCTGATTTTTTCTCAGTAAAATGTTCTTAGACTGTTTTCAAGTCCACACACATTTTGCACGCAAGGCAGCATATATGCCATTTATGGAATATAAATATTACAATAAACTTTTATTTAAATATTTAATAAAATCAGCAATATATTGCTTAGAAATGCTGTAATATACCTTCAAACCGCGTTTTTGGTCTTTAATAATGCCGGAAGACCTTAATTTTGCAAGGCTTTTTGAGATATGGGGCTGCTCATAGCTAAGTTTTTCAACTATGTCATTCACGCATTTTTCTCCATCCAGCAGTATATCAAGGATTTCAAGCCTCACGGTGTTAGATAGCGCCTTAAATAATTCAGCCTTCTTTTCAAATAATAATATTTCATGCAAATTTGTTCTCATAAAACACCTTTTCAAACTCTCTCATAGCCTGTTATATGCCAAAAATAGCATATAATAATTTAATTCAACATTCCAATTTTGGCATATATTTTTTTGCAAGTCAAGTATAAAGCTAAAAAATCATACTAAAAAAGTATCATCCAAAAAATCTTAAAACTTCTCTTTGTGTCTCGATTTTATGATATTAAATCCATTTCAAAATGTGCAAATTATTATCTAAAGCCAGGGGACGCTGTCTTAATACAAAAAACAGCGCACCGAAAAGGCTCGCTTAGTGGTAATTAGCTCAGCTGCAAACTTTCCGCTGTCTAAAAACCTGTCATGGCATTTATTGTAATCCTGGCAAGTGCCAGACCACACTGTTGTGGGCCAGCAATTATTATCAACACTGCCATTGCACCCACCAGCTGAATAAAAACATCCTACCGCTGCATAGCCGGCATTTGCCCTGTGGTCGCACAGCTGCAGATGTTTTATGCCATAATTGTTTTATGATAATTGAATATAAATAAGCAAAATCCACTTGACACAAGCCCTGATTTGGTATTATCGATAGAATGCCATACCCGACCGGCGCACCGAAAAGCCATATAGCCAACTACGCCCGCCGCTACCAAGCTTTCCGCTGTCAAACCAGCCCGTGATACTGGTGGTGCCGGAGTTAACTGCTGTCCAAAGGTGCGAAGGCCAACAGCTGCCAGCACAGCCGGAAACGTAGTCGCACCGAACAGAGCCTCTTGTAGCCCTTAAGCATTAAAAAACTGCTCATAAAACCTTAAATCCTGCTAATGTCTGTAAGGCGAGCCATTTCTTGCTTAAGGCTTAAATCTCAGTCTAAATACAACATCTTGTCACCTTTTGAAAGGGTGGTTAATACAGCGCGTGCCGAATAAATTCATGCGTCAATGCTGTGTGTCTGCATACAAAATTCCCAAATACCAAAGAATCTGCAAAGCATAGTTTGTGTCTCAAACAAGTTTCTCCGATATCGGCCTTTTGGCTGTATATTCCTATATGGATAGAGCTTATATTGCCGTGAATCCAACATTTCTCGTAGCGGCAGCATTGCTACTCTTAATGTATCTGCTAAAGCGGTAATTCCATATACTTGCAGCGTGTAGCACTGCGGCGGATATCTAAGTATGTCCTAGAGCTGTAAATGCGGGAATGCATAGTCCTAAGACAGTGGGCAGGGTAACAGGAATATAAATTTAAAACCAATAAACTGAATAACTGGTAAAAACAGCTAAAGACATAAACAGCGCACCGAAAAGGGAAAGATGGCAGATAGAGGCTGCTTGTTAAGTCGGCTGCCCCACAACGAGAATATAACGTAAAACTCACTCGACGGAGTACCTGACCAAATGTGGCTCGGGTGGCAGTTTCCTGTAGCGCCCGCACAGGTCCCGCTTGGGCTGCAACAGAACCTGCAGCAGAATAGTCGCACAGTCAAGAAGCGTGTAAGCCTTATATAGCCTGCACTTTGTACACATAGATTTCTAAAAATATACGCTTGGAGCGCATAACAGCTGTAACATCCCGAAAAAGCCTCTGGCTGTAAGATATTCATAGGGTATAAAAGTACTTAACCGAGCTCATATCTGTGTTTTTATAGACATATATGCCAAATATGATATATTAATAGCGCTATAAAGCTTTAGTAAACGTACGAACAGTCATCCGGGCACTGTGTCAATAAAAGCGGCAGGTGATTTGGCCAGGCAAAATAAACTTTGTCAGGCGGTATTTATACGTATGTATAAAATTTATCATTTATTAAATGACCTTGCCGGCGATTTAGGAGCCCTCACTGTTAAAATTCGTAAACCCTAACACTCTGGAGCATTTTAATTATCTGATGGTTGGCTGCAAAAATCAATTCATAACATTTATGTCATATTTGTCGTGCTCTTTGTATAGGATAAGGCTGCCTGAATCCTTAAATTAAAATCAAGCAACCCTCATAAACCGATACATTAATATCTCGCCAAAAAACCCTGACCGCTTATGTGTCAGGGTTTTTAGAATGTTTTATTGAGACTTTAAAATTATTATTCAATAATTTTGTCTACAACGCCGGCGCCAACTGTTCTGCCACCTTCTCTTATCGCAAATCTCATACCTTGTTCAATAGCAACAGGAGCGATAAGTTCTACGTCCATAACTACGTTATCACCAGGCATTACCATTTCGCCTTCGAATTTGATAGAGCCGGTTACGTCAGTTGTTCTGATATAGAACTGAGGACGATATCCGGGGAAGAATGGAGTGTGACGTCCGCCTTCATCCTTGGTTAAAACGTAAACGTTAGCTGTAAACTTGGTGTGTGGGTGGATTGAACCCGGTTTTGCAAGTACCTGACCTCTTTGGATATCTTTTTTATCGATACCACGGAGAAGTGCGCCAATGTTGTCACCTGCCTGACCTTGGTCAAGAAGTTTTCTGAACATTTCAACACCGGTAACAGTTGATTTTTTAGTATCGCCAAAACCAACGATTTCAACTTCATCACCAACTTTAACAACACCACGTTCAACTCTGCCTGTGGCAACTGTACCACGGCCTGTGATTGAGAATACGTCTTCAACAGGCATTAAGAACGGTTTATCTAAGTCGCGAACAGGGGTTGGGATGTAGCTGTCAATAGCATCCATAAGTTCCCAAATTTTATCAACCCATTTGTCTTCGCCGCGTTTTACTGAAGAATTAGCCTGAACTGCTTCTAGGGCCTTAAGAGCTGAACCTTTGATGAAAGGAATGTTGTCGCCGTCAAATTCGTATGAGCTTAACATTTCACGAACTTCCATTTCAACTAATTCAAGAAGCTCTTCATCATCAACCATATCGCATTTGTTCATAAATACTACTAATTTAGGAACACCAACCTGACGTGCAAGAAGGATGTGTTCACGAGTCTGAGGCATTGCACCGTCTGTTGCAGCAACTACAAGGATTGCGCCGTCCATCTGTGCAGCACCTGTAATCATGTTTTTAACGTAGTCTGCGTGGCCTGGGCAGTCAACGTGTGCATAGTGTCTTGTATCTGTTTCATATTCAACGTGTGCAGTTGAAATGGTAATACCACGAGCTTTTTCTTCTGGTGCAGCGTCGATTTCGTCAAATTTCTTGGCTTCTGCCTGGCCAGCTGCAGCCATACAACCAGTAATAGCAGCAGTTAAAGTTGTTTTACCATGGTCAACGTGACCAATAGTACCAACGTTAACGTGCGGCTTGGTTCTTTCAAATTTTTCTCTAGCCATAAGATTAATTTCTCCTTTTTGTATTTTTATTTGGGTTTATTTTTAAATTATTAAATTTTGGTGCGGCTTTTTGTAATTTGCCTGTTAGATATATAGGCAATATGTTGTGCTGCTCGAATCTCTGTTTTTTAAAGATGGTATAGATTAAAACCGGGTATTAATTTTGCCCATGACGAGATTTGAACTCGTGGCCTCTCCCTTACCAAGGGAGTGCGCTACCCCTGCGCCACATGGGCTTAATGTTTGTAGACCTATGCGCCCTTTTGGGAGTACTTCCTCTCATAAGAACTTGACATTTGTCTTGAAAGCTCGCTCTTAACGGGCACAGCAGCAAAGTAACTTTATTCGGCCTGACTTTTTTGCTAAATTTCGCTGGATTATTGTTTTAGCGCAAAGTTTTAGTAAAAAATGGGCAGAGGTGGATTCGAACCACCGTAGTCGTTAGACGGCAGATTTACAGTCTGCTCCCTTTAGCCACTCGGGCATCTACCCATATATTTTTGATTTTAAATGTACGGTTCTTGGACTTAA
>CAJTXZ010000001.1:145598-177124 GCA_910583725.1 uncultured Vampirovibrio sp. | reverse complement strand
ATTAACAGTGTTCAAACGGTTTATAACTTGACATTTAGTCAACTTCTAAACCTCATTACACTTCGCTTACTCGGGCATCTACCCATATATTTTTGATTTTAAATGTACGGTTCTTGGACTTAATTCGTCCTGGGTATACGCTCCGACTGGCGGGCTTAATTGATTAACAGTGTTCAAACGGTTTATAACTTGACATTTAGTCAACTTCTAAACCTCAATGTGCTTTGCTTGGAGCGGGCATATACCGATATAAATTTAAAGGTACAATTTGAAAAAATCAGCCGATGATGGGACTCGAACCCGCAACCTACGGTTTACAAAACCGTTGCTCTACCATTGAGCTACATCGGCATGATTTATCAATAGTACTATGTTATTCAAGATAAACTAAACTGTCAAGTAATTTTTCAATGAATTAACAAATATTTTTTAAATTTCAATCAAATTAATGATAAAAAGTCTCAAATAAAATTTTACAAAACATGCCAAAGACGCCCTCAGTGCCTTCATTTCAGCCAGGCAAAATCTGTAGAATATTATCCTGTTGTTTAGTTTTTTAAATTTTTTGCACCAATATAAACAAACCTTAATAAAATTTTCAATATAAACTTTTTTTATCGCCTCAAAGTCTTCATATTTTTTAATAATATCGCCACTTTCCCTTGCTGCGTTAATAACATCGATAACAGCCTCCTCCTTAAAAGAAGCTTTGTGCCCTTTTCTGTAAAAATAAAAAGGCATGTCTAAGACCTTAATTTTGTTTGCCTTCATCATGACATTATAAAAAAATGGCAAATCTTCGGCCGTTTTGTATGATGGAAATTCAATACAGTTCTCTGTCAAAAACTGCTTTTTATACACTTTTGTGCAAAGCTCTAAATTTGCCTTTAAAATTTTTCCTTTAGTATTTTTTATATTCAAAGAGCCGGATGCTTCGTCATATTCTTTGATTGGCTTGTAAAGTTTTATATCCTTTCTCTCCTCGCGAAGAGCGTAAAACGGCGTCAGAATAACATCGAAATTGTTTTGTTTTGTAGTTTTATAAATGTTTTCCAATGTATCAAAAGCAATGTAATCGTCCGCATCAAGAAAGATTATATAGTTGCCGAGAGCATGCTTTAAGCCGAAATTTCTCGAATAGGAAACTCCGAAATTTTCATTATCAAATATTTTTAATCTGCTGTTTTGAAAATCTTGAAGAATCTTTCTGCTGTTGTCTTTTGAGCCGTCATTTATAATTATCACTTCATAATTTCCGCCAAAGCTTTGATTTAAAGCACTTTCAGCACATTTTTTAATATATTTTTCCTGATTATAAAGAGGAATTATTATACTGAATTCAATTTCATTCATATTTAATATTTTACAATAAATTTGTGTGTTGTATAATAAAGACTGTAATATTATTACGGAAAAATATGGGATATTAAGCGGAACTGATGAGAGTTATTCAAACCAGAAATGATACTATAAGACTAATCTTTAACCCCAAAACAGACGGCCTTTGCCTTAGTGATTTTTTAATAGTAAGAGACGGCAGAGACAACTTTTTAGGGCAGATTGTTGAAATATATGATGATAAGTTTAATCAGGAAGAAAATGTTGCAAGCATACGCCTTGTATACAGGATATTGCCTGATCATCAGGTTGTGCCGTATGATAATTTTACCCCTTCAAGAGAATGTGAAATTGCTAAAATAAAGCTTGAAGAGATTGAAAAATGCCTCAATACCGATAAAGACACGGTTCCATTTGGTATCAGCACAAAAAACAACAAAATTGTAAACATAAACTTAAACTTTTTTAACAATAATCCTGTAATTTTTGCAGATAAGCTGAATGAAGTTAATTGTGCCTTTGAAAATGCAGCCCAAAAACTCAAAAGTTTTAAAAAGGTTGTAGTTATTGACTATACCGGCACTTTGAACATAAAAAATGCTAAAAGAATCAAGGCTAAGGCTGATTTTAAACTGCCTCTGGATTTTTATTCGCTTGAATATATTTGGCAAAAGGCCACAAGCCGTGCCTCTCTTGAAGCACAGGCAGAGCTTGAAGATATGTTTGTTGAACTGCAAAAGTTTGTAAGCTCAACCGAGGATAAATATATCCCCTTCCCAAGGTTTGTAAAGGTAATTGAACAACAATACAAAGCCACTCCTGCAATTGAATTGAAACTTTTCTTAAACAGCCTGAGACGATACTGGCATGAGGAGCTTTTCGCCCGCTCAAAGAAAGAATTTCAGGGCATTTCAAAGGCTCTTCAAAAGGAAGACGTTGTAATTGTTGATTTGTCTAATTTAAGGCTTGAATGGCACAGGGAATTTTTAGAATTTGCAATAAGGCAGGTGAGAGATTATGAGGCTTATCTGCTTTTGAGGCTGAATGAAAATAATTCAAACCCCGAGATGATAAATGACTTATATCTGAAAAACCCTAAACTAAGCATTATTTCAAGCATTTCATACGGTTTTGTAAAACTCCCGCACATTATGGAGTATGCAAAAAATTACATTCTGTATAAAACTCTAAACCCCAGACGTGACTTTGGTTTTGCAAATTTTCAGGTTGCAGCGCTTAATTCTTCATCATTTTTAATGTTTGGCGAAGACACCAGAGACTTTATGTTTGTGCTTAAAAACTATGTCTTTGATGAAGAAGATTTAAACAAAGAAGAAGATAAAAAGGTTTATATCGACCTGAATCTTGAACTTGAAGATATGAAGCCTGTTGAATTAGCGGGTAAAAATTTTGAATTAAAAAATGTCCATATTCAAAAAAGCAAGAAGCAAAGACTGGCTGACGAGATTGCCCTTGAAGATGTCTTTAATGAAGCATATAATGAAAATCAGGCTGCCAGGGATGTAAACGAGGAAGATAATCAGAATTTTGATGAAGAAAATATTCAAGAGAATGCGGGCTTTATAGCTGAAACACCTGATACAATTGATGATGAGCAAACTTTTAAGGATATTCCTCTTGTTATTGAAGATAGACCCGCTCTTGAGTCTGCAGCTGAGGCTGATATAAATGAAAGCCCTGCAGTACTTGAAGCACAGCTTAGGGCTGAAATTACAGAGACAGAAGAAATACTCCCCGTGCTTTCAGAAACTGTAGAAAATATAATTGAAGAACCTGATGAAACTGAAACGACAGAACTTTTGCCCGATGACAGTGAACAAAGCCTGACCTCTGATGAGCCTGATACGGTTCAAATTGATGCTGCGGGCGTTATTGAAGTAAAAGAAGATATTGAAATTCTTGCTGATAATGCGACTGAGCCGACAGAAGAAGCACAAGTAACCGAAACCGAATCGGACGATATGGCTGAAGATGAAGACTCTAAAATGGCAGAGCTTATCGAAGCAAGCCTCAAAAATGATGAAGATTATATGAAAGAGCTTCAATCTCAGGATGAAGAGACGCCTGATGACTCCGGCTCTGATTCTACGGAAGTCCCCTGTGTGCAAGAAACTTCTGTAGAAGCTGATAATGCTGTTATTGTTGAAACTGCTGATATCCCCCTTGCAGAAGAAGATTTGGATTATTTTATAAGCCCATCCGATGATGAAACTATTTCTGGTGAAGAAGAAAACGAAGAAAGCGTCATAACTTCTGAAATGATTGAAAAGGCAGCATCTCAGGAAGAACTTACAGACAAAATTGAAGCTAAGACAGATAAAGAGTCTGAAAAAGAATCTCTGATTGAAAATATAAAAAAAAATTCTTTAGAAGAGGCAAATGATGCTGATGGCAACGCGGCCACTGAAGCTAATTTTAAGGAAAAACCTGACACATTAGAGGACAATGCTCAGGATAATATTCTAGATAACGCCTCTCTTGTTGAAGAGCCTATAGACACCGAATCAACTGAGAATTTTGACACTGCCCTGCATCAATTAAAAGAAGAGGCACAAAATGTTCTTCTTAATGAGGAATCTATAAAGACTGAAAAAGAAAATGCGGAACAAAGCGAAGCTTCTGTCCTTGTGTCAGAAATTGATGTGGATAATAAAGCGCTGGCCGCACAAAGTGCTATTCCGGCTGCTGAGACTACAAAACCTCTTTCTATCCAAACAGAGCCGGAGATGTTAAAAACAGACCTTTCTGTTGAGGAAGACATAAAGCAGAAAAATGTAGATAGTTTCCCCGCACAAGAAGTGTCTGAAACTTTATCTGCAACTGAAAAATTACCTGATGAAGCGGTAAATGATACGACTGATAATACAGATAAAATCATTGAAAGCAAGAATAATGCTTCAGACTCTGTCGTTTCAGGTGAAGAAAAGAAAATGCTTCCAAATGATAACAATATTTTGGAGCCCATAACCTCAAAACAGGCTAATCCTGATGAAGCAATCATAATTGTGAAGGAAAAACCAAATCTTTTAATTGAAGATTTTACCGAAGAAGCCATTGAATCAAAAGCTGATAATAATGAAGATTCTCCAATGGACGCTAAAGAAGACGTTTCACTTAGGGAACTTGCTCAAAAAGCAATTGATGAACGCTTTAATGAGGTTATTGAGGAAGGGCAAAGAAGCGCAGGCAGCGGCAAAAACAAACTTCAAATTAATGAAAATGTTTCAATTGACCTTGATAAGATAAAAAATAACATAAACGGAGCCGAAACATCTCTTCCTATATTTAAAAATAACGATGAAGAAACACAGGAAGCCGAGTATAATTTTGCAGAAGGCATGAGAGTAAGCCATGAAAAATACGGTGAGGGTAATATATTAAAGGTTGTTAAATATTCAAACAGGTGTCTTCTGCAGATAGAATTTGAAAATATGGGTAAAAGACTTCTGGATCCGAAAATTGCAAAAATAAAACCTGTATAGTCCTCTGCATTCCATGCTGTAGTCTTGCAAAACCTTTTATTTGTAAACTTTGTATACAATGACTATTTCTTTATGCAATGCAAAGCCCCGAGCACATCAGGCGAAAATTGTCTGTGCAATTGTAGTCCTGTTAAGTAAATAAAACCATGGCATTAAACAAAGTAGGTAATTGTATACAATTTTGTATAAAAATATTGATTTCTTTTTTCTTGCAATGGAAGCTTGTATGTAAAACAACGTCCTAAATAAGTTTCCTATTAAGACAAAACTTATGCTTTATGAACTCGAATGAAAAGAAAACATTAATAAACAAATAGAAAACGGCATATACTTGCCAAATTTATCGTAGTACAGTAATTCAGCCAGCCGCCCTTTATTTGCAAGCAAAAAATTCCTGCAAGCAATGAAAAAGCAGAATAATTTTATTTATTGCTCATCTCTATATACTCAACCGCCTCTTCAATGGTATCGAATACACGAATAACGTTGTTTAAAAATACATAATTAAGAGCCTTTAAGACATCCTCGGACGGTTTTACAATGATAAAAATACCGTTTTTCTGTGCAGTTGCTTTGTATACTTCCGCAAAAACTCCTGCATAGTTGTCGGAAAATATCTTCACATATTCCATATTAAATACAATGTTGGGCTTTCCTGTTAAAACGTTTGTATTTACTTCTTTGATAATGTTTTTTATATAAGTTTCGTGGTTAATTTTGTATATTGAAAGCACACATATATCATTATTAATATAATATTTGTGAAATTCTTCGTTGCTTGTTTTGCTCACAGAGTTTGAAATGAATTTCATAACCTTCTCATGCCAATCCGGCTGCTTTGATATAAATTCATCAACCCCGAGGCTGTAGCATTTTTGCACCATCTGCTTATCATCAGTGCCTGAAACTACGAGTAGTTTAAAGTTTTTATTCTGCTCATTTTTAAACCGGTTGGCTGCCTCAACAAGGGCAAAGCCATCTTCTGCATCCGGCAGAAACAAATCAACAATTATATAGTCAAAATGTTTTTTCTTAAATTCTGAAATTGCTTCCTCTTTATTTCTTGCAACAAAGACATTCATGCCGATTTTTTTGAGCATAGAGGTAAGCTGGAATATTGATAATTCCATATCATCAACAATTAATACATTAAGATTCTCGGCAGTGAAAAAGCTCAAAGGGTAATTAAAAAAGTTTAATTTCCGCTCAATTGCAATCAAGGCCTTTGAAATCGTTGCTTCATCCGCCGTATCAGGGTTTGCATCTATCCCTGAAATTTTAATTAAATTAAAAAGTTGTTCCTTTGTTAATGAAATATCTGTCATACAAATAATTATACAATAATTTTTAAAAAAACACACGCAAAAATTATGAAGCCTAAAATTATGATGGTATAATGAACTTAATAAGATATGGGATTGGAGCATGGAAATGGAAAATAAATTAAACACATCCGCCTTTGGCAAGAACGACATAAGGGGAATTTTCCCAAAAGACGTGAATTCCGAAGTTTTTTTATACGCAGCAATGGGGTATGCAAAATGGGCAGTTGATAAATTTGGCACAATGAACAATGCAAAACGCCCCGAAGACTTGTGTTTTTGCGTGTGTATGGACGCAAGACTTCATTCAAAGGAATTAAAAAATGCTGTGATTGAAGGTGTTTCAAAATATGGTGCAAATGTTGTAGATATCGGTCTCGCGCCTACACCCTTAGGCTATTTTAGTGAATTTGCAAAAATCCCTGACGAAGTATTATCGGGCCGTAAAATTAACGGTGCTCTTATAATTACAGCTTCGCACAATCCTTCTGAATACAATGGTCTCAAAATGACCTTTAATAAAGCATCTTTAACGGAGCATGATATTAAAGAGGTAAAAAAAGCAAGTGAAGAGGTATATGAGCTTGCAAAAGAAGGCAGGTTGTCATTATACAAAAAAGGTTTTGTGTATGAATTTAACCTTGTTGAAGTTTATTCTGAAAAACTTTTGGACGGTTTTTCAAAATGCGCATCCGGCCTAAAAATTGTAGTTGACAGCGCAAATGCTACAGGCGGCCTTGTTGCCCCTAAAATATACAGAGAAATGGGTGCTGAGGTTATAGAATTATACTCTGAACCTGACGGTAATTTCCCAAACCATCATCCGAATCCATCTGTAGAATCAACACTTGATGATTTAAAAAAGACGGTTTTGGACAATAAAGCTGATTTTGGCATAGCATTTGATGGTGATTCAGATAGAATAGGCCTTGTGGATTCAGATGGCAGAATGGTTTCGGGTGACAAACTTTTATTAATCTATGCACTTGATTTGATTGATTCCCTAAAAAGCAGAGGTGAAAAGCCTACTATTGTATCAGAAGTTAAATGCTCTCAAGTGCTATACGACACCATTAATGAATCCGGCGGAAATGCCATAATGTATAAAACAGGCCACGGATACATAAAATCAAAGATGAAGGAAACAAACGCGCTTCTTGCCGGTGAAATGAGCGGCCATATCTTTTTTAAAGACAGATATTACGGCTTTGATGATGCTATTTATGCCGGCATGAGGCTTATTGAAATCGTCTCAAAAAATAAAAAAAATAACCCCGATTTTAAAATTCAAAACCTCCTAAAACCCTTTGATAAAGTCTTTATTTCAAACGAGATAAGACTAAAATGCCCTAATGAATTTAAAAAACCGGTATTATCAGAATTAAGCACAAAAGTTGACGATAATCTTTTTGATTCAAAAATAAAAGATATTGTGACACTTGACGGCCTTAGGATAATATTTGAGGATGGTTTCGCACTAATCAGACAGTCAAACACGGAGCCTGTTTTTACAATGCGTTTTGAGGCTAAAACCAAGGAAAAATGCGAATGCTATCAAAATGCGCTTGTAGGCCTTGCTGATGAATTAGTAGAGAAAATGGCTGCTCAAAAAGCCTAGCTATAAAAACTATATGCAAAAGTTTAAAATCTATTTGGACAAAAATAACAAAAAATTATTATACCTATATCTAGTAATTTAATAAATTTTTATTGATATAATGAGTTCTATGAAAAAGTTAAAATGTATAAACAATTTAATATTAACGCTCTTTTTGGTGATAGCTCTTATGGTCCCTGCAGCTTTTGCTGCAAATGAAGAGCCTGTAAAAGAACAGCTTACAAAAATAGAAACCACACTGTGGGATTTGAATTATCCTGAAGATGCAGATGAAGTACGCCTTAAAAGGATAGAAGAAGAAGTTTTCGGCACATCTGAGTCTAAAACAAAAATATCCCTCCAGGAAAGAATAGATAAATTAAATTCTGCACTAGGCTTGGAAAGTCTTGCAGAGGCAAAGGCCCCAATTTCAGAACTATATAAAGATGAGGCCGCAGGAATTAATTATCCGGCTGTAGATATGCTTGAACTGCAGCTTTTAGGTAAAAATCATAAATCTGAGAATATATATAAAAGGCTTGAAAGGCTTGAAGATAAGGTTTTTGGCAAAGCCCAAAAAGGTGATTTGGCACAAAGAACAGATAGCCTTAAAGCCAAAATTTCAATGATGAAACCATCTTCTACGCTGCCAAGCTATCAAAGCGGTGAATATTACAGGCAAACTGCTCCTTCAAACGGCTCTTTTGGAAACTCTCCGTATACTTATGGTGATGAATACACAGAAGAAGACGTAATAGCAAAAGCCCGCTCTGATGCCAAAAACAGGTCAAGACAACCAAAATATAACTATGACTATAATAATAACTATGGCGGTTCTGATATGGCACTTCAAATTGCAGGTCTTGAGAATTCATTGTTCGGACAAACTTATTCTTATGACCCTATGGCAGTCCGCCTAAATCGTCTTGAGAGACGTATCTTTCAAAGAGATTTTGCCTCTGACGATGAATATTCAAGGATTTCCCGCCTTCAAGCAGCATCTACCGCAAAAAAGACTGCAAAATATTATGATGGCAATAAATTCCAGAAATTTGCCTCAACCGGCATGCAGATTGGCACTTTTGTCCTTATGATTCTTGCTTTGATATTATAATTTTTTAATTATTGACATTAGCAGCTATATGTATTCAATATTTTAAATAACTGCCCGTATTTGGTATTGAAATATGTCTTAATTAATATGCCAATTTTGGAATATATGATAAATCCAAACACGCAGTACACACGGATTTTGCGTATTACAATGTAAACAGCGCACCGAAAAGGCATATATAGAGGCGTCATGACTCTCGAAAAAAGTGGTGCCCAAAAGGCGGGTGAAATAAACTCCTGAATCATATTCTGCATAAGACCAAATATGATCAGGATAGCAGTGGCCCGAATAAATAGAGCCCGCACAGCCGCTGTTAAGGTACGAGCACTGCACGGAGCCTCCACTGCCTCCATCGCACAGCTGCAAACCTATACGCCGTACTTTTGTATTTATTTGTCAGCAATACTCATTATTAGAACCCTTCTTTTATTTAAGGCAAATGGTTGTTAAATAAATCCTAAAGGCGCACCGAAAAGGCAAGTGTAGATGGGTCATAGTAATGGTAAAATGAACCGCCGTCTGTGCGCCAGTCATGATAGCTATTGCCTGTGTTAACAGTACCTGACCATAAGTAATACGGCCAGCATCCTCCATTTCCTGAACCCGCGCAGCCGCTAGAAACCGTACACCTTACAGAGTCTCCATTGCCTCCGTCGCACAGCTGTATAGCGCAAAACCGCCAATCGGCGTAAATCCACTATTGACGCGCTATGGTTTTAGATAAAATGGGCTTTAAGGCTACACAAATAACCGGTAACCAGCGCACCGAAAAGGCAAGTGTGGCTATGTGAAAGTCTAAAAGCAACCTACCATTGAGAA
The DNA here is from genome assembly GCA_910583725.1 of uncultured Vampirovibrio sp. Taxonomy (GTDB): domain Bacteria; phylum Cyanobacteriota; class Vampirovibrionia; order Gastranaerophilales; family Gastranaerophilaceae; genus MGBC122484. The sequence continues at coordinate 167,431 of CAJTXZ010000001.1, read as the reverse complement.
GATAAGCCGTACCGTGCGTTGATACATCTTTGATAGTGTTTGACCATACGGATTCTGTCCAGCAGCCATTATAAGAACCTAAACAGCCGCCTTCAAGATAATCACACTGCACAGAGCCGCCAATACTCCAGTCGCACAGCTGCATATATTGAGCATTTGACACATCTGTACAGGTTGTAATCGTCTGCCAACGATGAAAAATCCAATATCGGTACGCTTTTTTTTAGATAATATCTTCTAAAGAAAACAACAAAAAGCGCACCGAAAAGGCATGTGTGGGCGGGCAACTGCCGTGGTCGCAGCTTTCATTAACAAGTCCGCCAACAGCAAGCGTAAAACCTTGATAGTAACCGTAGGAATACGTTTGTGACCACATGTGAAAGGGCCAGCAGCTGGTATCTAAAGCTCCGGAACAGCCGCTTCCAAACCCGGAGCACTGCACGGAGCCTGCACTCCAGCCGTCGCACAGCTGTAATACCCCTACCCGTTTGTATAATACAATGTCCCCTGCTGTTATTGTATGATGCTTTGTCTAGTGCAATAATCTGCCCCAATAGTTGTTTAAATATAACAATAATGGCATATATCTTAATATCCATAAATAAAGTCAATATCTTATAATAATATGACAAAAATGTTATATATAATTTAATATAACTTATTATATATGAATTTAAGCCTAAGATATAATTTATCTATATTCTAATTTTGGAATATTAATGCAACAGACCGGTGAACTTTCTCTACTTAAACGCAGCACATAAATTTTGCTGCCGTAAGCCTTATAACAGCCATCGTCCCGAAGCCCGCTATACCTTATTTTTGGCATGCCGGGGCAGTGATGAATAACATCTAAACTCTCAAACTAGGCCTGTGGCTAAGCGTCTTTATATTAAGCCTGCACGCTTGCCCCTGTGCTTTTTATAAGTAGCATACGCTTCTTTTTGCTGGTGGAGTACATTTAACAGTATATGTAGTATCTGACCGCAAGGTGTAAACCTCCTGCAGTAATCCAAAAAAAAGACTGAGTAGCTTAGCTGATTATAAAGGCGCACCGAAAAGGCCCACAATACATCATGTCCTCTGCCTGTGCTTAACTTTCCGTAACTAAAGTGCCCTGAAGCCGGAATGCCTGTAGATGGAGTATCTCCCCAAGTAACATGCGGGTGGCATTTATTGGCGCCTCCTGTATTCGGTGAAGCACCTACACAGCTTTTATCCAGGTAGTAACACCGCACAGAGCCTGCAGCTTGAGCGTCGCACAGCTACAACAGGCATTCGCCTTACTGCATAAATATGCTGATTTATTCTTACTGTAGAGAAATTTTCCTACCGTGAAAGCTCGGCGGGAACACTATAATGAACGGTTAGTCAGTTGAAAAGACTTGCTAAACGGGTATATCGTACGTATGAAACTCGCAAAAAATCCATTGCAAGGGGGTATAAATGTTTTGTTGGCGCACCGAAAAGGCGTAAAAGTTAGAACAGTGACCAGACCCGCAAGCAAGGGTTAGATTAAATACTCCGCCATTCGTACCGGGCGCCCAGTGCTCGCTGTTGCTAAAAGCGAAGTCTGACCACATATGATACGGGAAGCATTTGCCTTCGCTAGCGCCCGCACGGCCGCTGCTATATCTTGGAGCGCACTGCACAGAGCCTGCTATACTCCAGTCGCACAGCTGTATGTCTGTCTTTGATTAAAAAATACGTAACCATTGTCAATGCAATATAGTAAAATCCAAAATAGCCACATACGGCGCCCAATCTGCAAATCCATTGGCTTGCTGTGTTTGCGCACCGAAAAGGCCCAAAGCCGTATGTGCTGTGTGGGGCCGATATTGCCACTGTTTAAGTTAACATTGAAATAAATGTTTTCCACATCTGATATACCTGACCAGACGTGGTATGGCCAGCAGCCTCCATCAGTGGAGCCTGCACAGTAGTATGCATAATGGCACTACACTGAGCCTGTTTCAGTGGCATTAGAGCATATTCAAATCCCTGCAGCGCACCGAAAAGACAAGAGAAATAGGACAATAACCGGTCCCGCAACCACCCGTGGTGTCGATATAGCCGTTAGCTAGAGCCGGAACTCCATATAACCCGGAGCTTTGCGCTGTGCCTGACCATATATGGTACGGATAGCACGTGCCGGAGCCCGCACAGCCGCCATAAGCTGCGCACTGCACAGAGCCTCTGCCCGCGTCTCTGTCGCACAGCTTTAAGTATAATCATAACGCCGCTTTTCTTTGGGTATTAAGGCCTCAAGGACTTTTACAAAGAGATTATATGGCTTTTACTTGTCATGCTCCTGAAAAATCCCTTACTTCTTCTGTTTGTATATTAATATCTGCTCATCTTCTTCAAAAGACTCTTGTATGGTCATATATGCCAAATATGGAATATTATTTGTGTGCTTTAATAAGTGATTTAACATATAAAATCCTATTTTGTCTTATATTCCAATGCTTTAAAATAGCAAAAGATAAACAGTATTTTGCTATAGGATATGATACCCACAAACCAGTATATAGTCTTATATATAATATTTATGGCATATAATTAACCATAATCCAAACTGGCAGCGCACCGAAAATGGCATAGTAATAGGGCAAAAACCGCTTCCGCAAGCCGCTGTCATATGCATAGCGCCGCCATGAAAAAGTGGAACCCAGCCTGTATCATCGCTGCCATGAAGGTCTGACCAAACATGGTTAGCATAGCAATTATTATAGCGCGAGCCTTCACAGTATAAAGATGAATCACATCGCACAGAGCCTGCTGTGTCTGCGTCGCACAGCTGTAATTGCCAAACTGGTCTGTGCAGCATTTTATACAACTCAACAAAACAAAAGAAAGCCGATGTATAATATTAGCCTGAAAATCTAAATTAGTGTAAATTGAGCTGTAAACACGCTCGAAGCCATAAAAGACAAACAGCGCACCGAAAAGGCAAGTGATGCCGGAAAAACAGGGGTGATAAATATGCCATCCCGCAAGGAAGCACAACGGTATCCTCCCTCGCCAGGCTGTTGTGCCCATATATATTGTACCCAACAAACATCAATGTTACCGGCAACACCTGAAGCGGCGCCTGCACATCTGCTGCTGGTGGTGCACTGCACAGAGCCCGAGTATAAGCCTGGTCTTTGAAAATCTTGCCGTGCATTAATAGTGCTTAGCAGATAAGCCGTCTGAATCTATAAATGAAAGCTTTTACTAAATAATCAAAAACATCTCTGCACAAAACAAATGCTAATATATATAGAGACGTTATGAAACGCTTTGATAGAGTCATATATGCCAAATATAGAATATAAATTTCCATTAACTGAAATTATTCTTCCTCAAATATCGAGTAAAACAATAACTTCTAATGTATGGACAAATTAGAACTATATAACGTCTTTAAAACTGCTAAATTAGAGGTATATGAAGGTTTTGGCATATAGTATTTGCCATATATTTCCTGTGCCTATGTTGCAGTAGATTATACAGCTTGCTTAATATAGGGTGCTGCTTAACGGTCAAATCCAAAAAAACAGCGCACCGAAAAGGTCTCAGAGGCATTGTTGTACCCTGCGCTAAAAACTCCTTGCACAAGAGGGGTGTTATATAAGCTGCCACTAACAGTAGAGCTTGACCATATATGATAAGGGTGACAACGGTTATTGCGGGCACCGCTGCATCCATCCAGCCAGTCGCACCGTACAGAGGCTGCTGTAACGTGGTCGCACAGCATATAACCATTCATCTGGCGTATAAGTAAAAAATCCATACAGCGCACCGAAAAGGCCATTTTGCAGGGGTGGGTATCTGCGCCAAACCGGCTGCCTGAAAGATATCCTGTGCGGCAAACCAAACCATCTACATAGGCTGAGGACCAGATACTGTCAATAAAACACCCATCCCCCTCGGAGCCTGAACAGCCGCCCCAGTGCGGGCCACACTGCACAGAGCCTTTTAATCTCTTGTCAGCGCCTGCAGGCAGTATAGCGGCAAAGATGTCTGTATTGCCTAAAACTTGGTAATTATCTGCATATAACAGACATTGCTAAAAGCTGTATGAAAACCTTTGACTTGCGTCTGCTGGCCTGCAACTCCAGCAAGGTCTGGCAGGGCAGTAAATATTAGCTCAGGTGCCTATTAAGATAATTAAATGCCGTTATGCGGAGTAATCTGAAAAACGTTAAGGTGATTAAATTTAAGTACAATGACTTAATAAGCAATAAGCCATAAAAGACAAACAGCGCACCGAAAAGGCATATGTGCCAGTAATAGTCTCCTCTTTAAAAAGCCCGCCTTCTAAATAATAGTCTAAGAAATAGCCTTCTTTGGGGCTATAACCTGACCATAATTCATTAGGCCAGCCCTTATCACCCGCAGAGCCTACACAGCTTCCGGGAGTCCTATAGCACCGCACAGAGCCTGCAGTACCGGCGTCGCACAGCTGTAAGGCTATATCCTTAGTGCTGTAATGGAATAGTGCCAGGCTAAAACCGCCTACAGTAAAATAATAAACCAGAACCCAAGATGTTCATCAAAATACTTAAGCCTTGAAGACAAACAGCGCACCGAAAAGGCTATGCTGACCGGATATGCATATTCTAAAATCTGCGCACCATACAAATATACGGACCAAAAATGTCCTTCTGACGGAGTATGTGACCATATATGATACGGGTAGCAGTTATCAGGCCATGAGGTACCTGGTGCCGCGCCCGCACAGCCGCTAACCGTATAATGTACGCTTTATGGCTGCTCTGCTGCTAAAACTGCGGTGCGTAGAAACTAAAGTATATAGCTAAAATACACCCTATAAGCTTTGACATGGCATATAAAACCCGTATAACGCGCAAAACTGACGATACGCCAATATTTAACCTAAGAAAACCTATGGTAACTAATAGTAAACGAAAAACACCAAGAAACCTGCAGCGCACCGAAAAGGCCCACTCTCTACCGTAATAACCAAGAGCTACGCCTAGTGCTCCGCCGCCAAAGTGACCGCTAGAAGTATCGCTGCCCAAAACCAAAGTGCCCCATACAACATGCGGACTGCAAGAACCGGAGATAGCACCCGCGCATATGCCGCTATAGTTAGCCTGGCACAGCACAGAGGCTGCTAACCCAATATGCAGCTTGCGTCAGTAAACCTCTTGATACTTCTATACTCAGGCGAGCTTTTAGTACTTTTGCCAGTATTTGTAATGAATGCGCACGGCTCTATATACTATGCTCTGTAAATCCGCTAACGGCTCTGTGTACCAAAACAATACCCGGCGGCACCGCTTAACGGAGCATTTATAGTAGTACAAAAACTTCTGCTGCTGGCACAGCATACCTAAAATGTCAGTATACCTTGCCTAAACGCGATATACTGGAATAAAACGATACAAGTGTAAAGAGTCATAGTGAAATATAGTGTGTCAAGGCTTGCAAATACTGTTTTGCGTACAGTAACTGCAGAGTATAAGTAAGGGTAGCCCTGCAAAACCGCAGCGCACCGAAAAAGCACGGGTAACAGCTGTCCAGCCGCTGTATATTACACTTCCTGTTAGCCATGAGTGAAAGCGTGTGTCGTCAATAGAGGTAAAACCCCATAGTGCATACGGGTCGCATTGACTGGTAACAGAGCCTGCACAGCCGAAACCGTCGGAAGCATAATTCTTTCAAGATAGAGGCTTAAAATAAAACATCAGGGATAACTTAGCGACAAGTGTCCTGAAACGCAAGATGACCTGTGAAATACGCTTGAATATGCTGAAATTGCCTGAGGCAAAGGGAATAAGCTGCTCTGACGACACCTTTAATCTGTGTCTGCAGGGAAGGTGTGCAATAAAGCCGCTTGCTCCTTGCTAAAGCGTATACTTTACTAAGTAATAAGGTGGGATAAGTCTAAAGCCATAACCGCAGCGCACCGAACGGGCATATGTGGGCTCTGTCGTAGCAGAGGCTAAAACACCTCCTGCAAACCAAAATACATACTGGGAGCCTGTACTGTCCTTGGCTGACCATAGGTCATAGGCTCGGCAAACATCATCGTATGAGCTCGCACAGCCGCCCCAATAAGCATCGCACCGCACTGAGCCTGCCGCATAGACGTCGCACAGCTGTAAATACGCTCACAAGATACTTCGAAGAGAAGAAGCTAAACTAAGGAAGTAAAGATAGCCTAATGTGTGTCAAAACTATATGAAACCGGAAGCGGGAAGAGGGTAAAACCACGGGGGCAAGGTACAAGACATAGGGAGCGCACCGAAAAGGCGTCCTTGCCTGTCCAAGCCCCGACTGTAAGATGCCCGCCCTCAAAGTAAGCAGCAAAATACGCTCCTGGAGAATGATTGACGCCTGTCCAGGGATACTGTGGCCAACATGTAGACCCTTCCGCGCCCGCACAGCTTGAAGAACGCCAGCACTGCACAGAGCCAAAGCCAACAACGCCGTCGCACAGCTGTAAATGCCATACTAGCCTGCTCTGCCGCAAAACTTAACACCTGGTTAAGCCTCTAATGTAGTCCTACAGGGCAATAAAGGTTAGCCGTCTTATAGCGCTGAAAAAACTGTCACTCGAGTAAAAAACTGCACAAAATAGATATCTGACGGGTGAAAGTGCAGGGTACAAGACCTTAAGCCAGCTTTCAAAACTTAGATGTGTCGCGCTTAGCGGCTCGAAGTATATAGGTAAGAGGATACTTCTAAACCACACAAAGTGAAAGGACCCACGCAATAATAACACCTAAATGCTTAAACTGCATAAATAAAAAACCCAAAGGCAAAGAAACTAAGCAGTATCCAGCTAAGAGCGCAGCGCACCGAAAAGGCATAGGAAGATGTGCAGGCACCTGAACCATCACAAGCCCCGGAGGTGGTAAAACTGCCTCCTGAGAAGTGAAACCCGCGATAATAGCTGTAGCTAAGAAAAACGGCGGACCAATACGCTTGCGGGTGGCAGTAGTCTCCATCAGAGCCCGCACAGCCGCCACCCCGAAAGCTGCACTGCACAGAGCCTGCGGCGCCCAGGTCGCACAGCTGTAAGTGCTATACAGTATCTGCTGCGCTGCACAGGCAAGCAGCCTGTCTCAATGCAGACGGTAGAACCCGCCGTCACTCGACTGCCGTCATAAAACCTGGCCCTGCACCCAGGCGTAACCAACACAAAGCCACTTCCCTGCTGGCATCTGCAACTGTATGGGCCAAGCTTGGCGGGCAACCTCTTATGACCTGCTGCGGGAGTAACCCTACACCGGGCTGTACATGGAAAGCAATCGCTCTGCTGAGTAGTAAAGCGAAAAAATCTCGCACGCACTCTGCTCTAGAGCTAACCACAAGTATAGCGTAAACATAAAATGTGCCAACAGACAAAGCAGGAAAACCGCCTAAAACTCTTGAAGTTTCTCTGCTAGCAGACCCTTGCAACACGTTACTGTGCAACTGTAAAAGTCAATAGCGTACCAGAAGCACCCATACTGTAGTAAAACTTGCCTTAAAGTAAAAAGCTGCTACCGTACGATTAACCTGCAGAAAAACAAACGCTACCCAGCCTGCGCGCGTGCCTCTCTGCCCAAAACAATATACCGGTACGCAGGTGTAAACTAAAAACCGAGACAGCAGTGAGCCTTAAAACTACCGCCAAATGGGCAGTAAGCCATAAAAGACAAACAGCGCACCGAAAAGGCATACTGATAAACACACCGGCCCGTGCCGCACGCAAAGGTAGAGTCCCAACTTCCGCCATTCAGACCCGGTGCCCAATAGCTGGTGCCGCCAAAGAACGACCCTGACCACATATGATACGGCCAGCAGTTGCCGCTCTCGGCGCCCGCACAGCCGCCAGAGGGAGCGCACCACACAGAGCCGCACTTGTGCTTGCTAACCCAAACGCATACATAACTTTAAAAAGTAGCAAGGGCCAAGCCTGCCATCAGAGTAAACCCGGCGTCATAAAAATGCGACATCTGCAGCTAAATAATGTCAAAGAACAAAATACCCCAAAGCATCAACACTGTGTGCACTGCAGTCTTCTAAATTAAAAAGATTTTTATGTGGCATTTCATATTTACTGTAAAATGCGGCAGCTAAATTTATGTATGGCAAAAACTCTATAGCCTTGATTAATTCAGCGGTTTAACCACAAATGTGGTATCTTTTGACGATTTGAACACCTTCTCTGTCAGGCTTCGTAAAACCTGACACTCTGAGGATTTCTGTCATTTTAATCATACCATACGTTTTATTTTTTTTGATAAACGCGCTCAAAATAAAAAATTTGTGCACAATTTTATATGAATCGCTTTTCTTCAAAATACACGTCTCAAGTGTGTAAAAAGACTGCAATTGTACACTATCAAATATGTTGAGCCAACGAATTAATTTTAAATCCGGGCGGCCAAAAGACCTGTTTGATGTTAATGGCGGTCTAAAAATTTTTGTAATATTTCTTAATAAATTTAGAGGCCCGATATATAAAAGCAAGCCTCTAAATATTAATTTTAGTATAGTAGATTCGAAAATTATTTCTTTTCAAAAACAATTTTATCATCCTGAACCGTGATTAAAATCTTATCCCCGTCATTAAAATGCCCAAGTAAAAGCTCCTTTGAAAGAGGATTTTCAATTTGCGCCCTTATGGCTCTTTTAAGAGGTCTTGCGCCGTAAATAGGATTATACCCGTCAAGCGCCAGCTTTTCTTTGGCATCCTCGGTTATTTCAAATTCAATCTTTCTCTCTTCAAGGAGTTTTCTTAAATATTGAACCTGAATATCCACAATTCTACTTAAATCCTCAAGCCGAAGAGCATCAAAAAATACCGTTTCATCAATTCTGTTTAAAAATTCAGGTCTAAAGTGCGCCCTAAGTTTTTCCATAACCTCTTCTTTAGTTTTTTCCTTATCGGAACCTGAAATCATTCCCTTTACAGCATTGTCCAGAATAATATCAGAGCCTATGTTTGAGGTTAGAATTATTATAGTATTCTTAAAATCGACCGTTCTACCCTTAGAATCGGTCAATCTGCCGTCATCAAAAATCTGCAGCATTATGTTAAACACATCCGGGTGTGCTTTTTCTATTTCATCAAACAAAACAACGCTGTATGGCTTCCTTCTGACTTTTTCGGTTAATTGGCCGCCCTCATCATACCCTACATATCCGGGAGGTGCACCTATAAGCCTTGCAACAGAATGCTTTTCCATATATTCTGACATATCAATACGAATAAGTGCATCTTCATCCTGAAACATAAATTCTGACAAGGTTTTAGCCAATTCTGTTTTGCCTACACCCGTTGGCCCAAGGAATAAAAACACGCCAATCGGTCTTTTTGGGTCTTTCAGACCGCTCCTTGCACGGCGGATACTGTCTGAAACTACTCCCACGGCTTCATTTTGGCCTATCACCCTTTTATGAAGAATATTCTCCATCTCAATTAATTTTTCAGATTCTGATTCAACCAGTTTTGAAACAGGCACGCCTGTCCACTTTGATACAATCTCTGCTATATCTTCATCCGTTATTTCTTCCTTTAAAAGCGCGTCCTGCTTTTCTTTTGCGGTGGCGTTTTTACAGTTTTCAAGCTGCTTTTCTAATTCTGGAAGTCTTCCGTATTTTAATTTTGCAGCAAGTTCAAGATTAGCTTCACGCTCGGCGGCTTCTATCTCTATCTTTGTCTTTTCAATCTCTGACTTAATCTCAACTTCGCCCTTTATAGAGCTTTTTTCAGCCTCCCACTGGGTTTTTAAAACCTCTGCCTTGTTTGAAACTTCATCCAGTGCTGTTTTTACCCTGCTTATCTTATCTTCATCATTATCATCCTTAAGGGATTCTAATTCTATTTGAAGCTGTAATTTCTGCCTTTCAAGCTTATCTAATTCCTCAGGCATAGAATCAATCTCAATCCTTACCCTTGAAGCAGCCTCGTCCATTAAATCTATTGCCTTATCAGGCAAAAATCTGTCCTGAATATAGCGGTTTGAAAGTGTGGCAGCCGCAACAAGCGCAGAATCCTTGATTCTAACGCCATGGTGCACCTCATATTTTTCTTTTAAGCCCCTAAGGATTGAAATAGTGTCCTCAACAGAAGGTTCATCCACAAGAACCGGCTGGAAACGTCTTTCAAGAGCGGGGTCTTTTTCAATATATTTTCTATACTCATTAACCGTAGTAGCACCCACCATCCTCATCTCGCCCCTTGCAAGTATAGGTTTTAAGAGGTTTCCGGCATCAGTTGAGCCTTCTGCTGCGCCAAGCCCTACAACCGTATGCAGTTCATCAATAAATAATACAACGCTTCCCTGTGATTCTACAACCTCATTTATCACCTTCTTTAGCCTGTCTTCAAACTCGCCCCTGTATTTTGCACCCGCAACAAGTGCGCCCATATCAAGCGAAATAAGCCTTGTATTCTTTAAGCTTTCAGGTACATCCCCCCTTATTATTCTCTGTGCCAGTCCTTCAACAATGGCAGTCTTTCCAACCCCTGCTTCACCTATAAGAACAGGATTATTCTTTGTACGCCTGTTCAAAACCTGTATAATTCTCCTAACCTCTTCGTCTCTGCCTATTACAGGGTCAAGCTTTCCTTCCTTTGCCCTTTGTGTGAGGTCAATAGAGAACTTTTCCATCATCTTATACTCTTCATCTGCCGTATTTGAATCTATCTGCTTATTTCCCCTGATTTTTTTAATGGCATTTAGTATAGAAACTTCATTCAACGAGAATTTGGTGAAGATTTTATTTAACGCAGCCTGATTTTTATTTGCAACAGCATCCTTTACTATCGCAAGCAGAATGTGCTCAGGCGAAACAAACTTGTCCTTCATTGTGTCTGCTATTTTTTTAGCGTCCTCCATAATTTTTAAGCTGTCGGCAGAAAAATACAACTGTCCTGATTCATTTGAAACCTTCGGTAATTCATTTATTGCGCCCTGCAAGTCATCCTTAAAAATATTTCCTGTAATCTTAAGACTTGAAAATAATTCATAAATGCCTGAATTTTCCTCTCCGTTTCTTGAAAGGTTTGCCATCGCATAAACAATATGAACAGGCTCTAAAAATGTGTTTTTATTAGTCTTTACAAGTGTTTGCGCCTCAATAATTACATTCTGTGCAGATTTAGTTAATTTTTCAAAATCAAACATAATTGTCACCTCAAAATAGTTACTTTATATATCTTAATGATAAACACCTTTTTTAGAAATATTACAAAAATTAACATTTATTTAATTTTTTTAATCAAAAAGGCAATTTTTTATTCGATATATACTTTATATACATGTAACCTATTTTCTATATAAAGAGATAAGATTTTGACTATTAACAGCATACAATTGAATAATACAAGAGAATTTTTGCCCTTGGCAGATGTCCTTAAAGATAAAGAACCTAAAACAGGCACAGATGAGAGTATATTTGCCGCAGAAATTCAACAGCAGCCTCTAAAATCCTTAATTTCCGGCAATGCTTCTAATGATGTCAAAGAAGAAGACTTGGATATTTCTGATGAGCCTCTAAATGAAGCTGATACTCAAAGCCTTAGTGAAGAATTAAATGAAATAAAAGATAATCAGGGGCTTATAGGAAAAGCCTGGGATGGTATCAAGAATCTTTTTGGTGCAAAAAATGGCTCTGATAATGTAGAAGAACTAATCAAAGAAGCGGAATCTGACCCCGATAAATATGATGAAGCAAAAGAGCGCCTTGAAGCTTATAAAGAAGGACAGAAAATGTCTGTAGATGTGCTCGGTGACATTGTTTCAGGTGTAACGGCAGTCGGAGCTGCAGCTCTGGCACCAGTTACCGGCGGTGCGTCATTGTTGGTTGCAGCAGGCGCAGGTGCTGTTACAAAAACTGCAATAAAGGCCTCAGATGCTCTTATTGCGGGTAGAGAATACGAATTATCAGACCTTGGTTATGATGTTATAACAGGCTCAATAAACGGCGCTATGGCTCCTCTTTCAAATGCTATAGCAGGTGCTGCGGGTACAGGTGTCGCTAAAGTTTTAGGGCTGGAAGCAGTTGAAACCTGTGCAAAAACTGCAGTTAAAGAGGCTGGTGAAGCAGGAATTAAACAAGCCGGAAAATCTTTTCTAACAAGGCTTTTAGCAAAACAGGGCGTAAGCTATGCTGCAAAAGAGGGTGCAAAAGGCGGAATCTCGCTCCTTGCGGCTAAGGCAGCATCATATGGCGTTAATATGGCTGTTGACGGTGCTCTTTCAGGCTCCACAGACGCATTTGCAAGGGCTCTCGCTGACGGCAGAATTGAAGATATGCCTCAGGATATTATAAACGGCGCTGCTCTTGGTGCTGCAGGTGGCCTTATAATAGGGGGCTCCACAAGGGTTGTCTTCGGCGCAGCGTCAAATCTTAATAAAAAAATATTTAATAAAACGGCCTCAGAAATTGATATTGCGGGTAATACACGTGTTCTAAATAGCGATGATATAAGCCCCTCGGCTATTGATACAAATCAAAGGGCTCAAGGCACGCTTTTAAGAGCTAATACATTAAGCGGGTCTATCCAAAATTCAAACAGGATTGACACCCTGTTCTCAAGCCTGCCTGATGATTTAAAAGCTGTAGCACAAAATAATCCAAAACTGAAAGAGTTTTACCTGTCGCTTGATGATGGTGCTATAAATAATTTAACTGTAAAAAATATAACTGATGATATAAACAACCAAAGCTTCTTGCGCGGTCTCAATACTGACTTTTCAGGCAAGCTGGGATGGCTCCAATCCTACGATTTAGCTGCTGTCATCTCAAAAAGAAACTCATACCTTAAAAATTCAGCTGTTGAGCAGTTTAAGAATGTAACAAAGGGCACAAATGTTCAATATTCAAGCAGGGCAAAAGGTCCCCGCTCATCAGGAGATAAAATCAATAAGCATATAAGAGCGGGCGAAAGTGTAAATTCTTTTGCAGATGTTAATAGCTTGATAGCTGACGGTATAGGAACAAGAGCAATTTTTAAATCATTGGATGGAGATACAGCTCTTGCGGCACTTAAAAAGGCTGATATAACCGATGCTGAAATTCAAAAGCTGAGAACAATCTGGGCAGAAGGCAATTGGGATAATTTAAACACATCAGATGCAGCACTTTTAAACAAAGCAAACACTGTTCTTGCAGAAGCTCAAACTAATGATTTAGTTGACAAACTTGCAGACGCTATAAGAAAAAATGAAATTTCAATAACCGAAATAGAAAACTATGCAGGAAAAGATGGCATACCATATTTTTCTGAAAGGCAGATACAAGAACTTTCATCAGCCTGGCTGCAGTCAGATGACGCAAAATCTGGTGTCAGCTTGCAAATAAAGACAAAACTTACCCCCGATGGCGAGCTTGCAAAAGAACTGGGCTTTTCAAAGGAATATATAGACAAGGTAAACAAAAAAGTTTCAAAACCATCCGGATACACAGCTTGCCAATGTAACTTCAAATATAAAAACGGTGCCCTTGGAGAAGGCCAGTTTAGAGGCCTTGAGGTGCAGGATTTTGCAGAGTATGAACATATTCCATATGATATTACTCAAAAGAAAACCACGGTTATTGATATGGCAAAGCGTCTTAATAAAGAAGGCAAGAATGATGTTGCAAAACAGCTCAATGATTTTCAAGCAAGTATACAAAATCTGAAAGACACAGGTACAAGCTATGATGACTATTACAATCCTTATTTAAGTGAAATTTATGCCTATTTAAGAAAAAAAGAACTGGGAATCCTTGATATAATTGGCGAAAATAAACTCGCTGTGCCAAGCCTTAATATTCCTTCTTTAAGCCCTATGGAAAATGAAATGCTCTCAAAAGATTGCCTTGAAAGCCTTTCAAAAGGCCGTCTGTATGAATTCAAAAACTCAGGCCCTGCCGCATAAAATTAATCCAAATTTTCAAATGCTCTATAAAATGTTTACAAATGTAAAAATTTTATAAATTCACCCGCAAATTTTTCTTTTTTCAGGTTTTTAAATACCAAAAGAAAAGAGAGAATATTATGAATACAATTTTATATCACGCCAATATGATGCGAAATATGGTACAATTTTGTTCAAAAGACCATTCTAAGGAAGCAAATAAATTGGATAACGAATATACAAAATGTATAAATAAAATAAGAGAAGAATTGTATCAAAAGGTTATTCCGCTCACAGGATTTTTTCCCCCTATGAATGCAGGATATGATTTTAAAGATGGCAGCCGTTTGACCTTAACCATTAAGCCCATAGAAGATGACCTGAAGGCAAAAATATTGGTATCTGCTTTTTGCGATAGCAAAACCGGGCTTTTTGATATAAAAACACAAAGATTTGACTCAACCGAAGCGCTTAAAAAACATCTCGATTCTATCGATGATGAAAAAATAAAAAAATTAACCGCCGCCAGTGAAGACTAAGGCTGTAGACTTTATAGCTTAGTTCCTGCAAATATTTTAACCGGCAAGCGCATTCTGTGGTTATTAAAGATTAAAAAATACCGACTATATTGATTAGCCGGTATTTTTGTATTTCTATAAAACTTCTTTTATTCTGCAAGCCAGTTTTTGTTAATGTTTAACCTTACAGGCTCAAGCAAAACAAAGTCTAATTGCTGTGATTCGTGGGTATAGAAATTGTGCCCCTTGAATACGTTGAATCCTATTTTTTGAAGAATCGGGTTGTGCGTGAATTCTTTAACCTGCGGTGTAGCGTTTGCAACGGTTAAAAACTCTATACCGGTGTCACTTCCTTCTTTGTTAAGCAAGGTTTCTGTCTGAAACACCATCTGTGCGTTTTTAACAAGAGTTGTGCCTTTTTTTGCCTTTTGTATTGTCCCTTTGATTTCTTTACCTATAGGAATTAACAAAACTTTATCTTTTGTTACAAAATTTACAAGAGTTCTGGCTGTAAATTCATCGCCTACTTTTGCTTCCTTAGACCATATACAGTTCATAACACCAAGAGGAAGCACTGTTCCGGCAGGAATAATAGCGATATTGCCATCAAGATAAGCATTTTCTACAACATATCCGTCAATTTTTCTTTGAGGTAAAACAGTTTGAAGTTTTTTATTAGGGTGAATTTTAACCTTTTCTAACATATTTGTAAGGAAAACTGCAAGTTCACCCCTTGTTGCAGCGCGGTTTGGCATCAATAAGCCTTCTTCTCCGGGTCTTACAACAATAGCATGAAGCTGTTCAGCCTTTCCTGTTCTGGTTAAAGCCCAAATAGGAAGCTGGTTAAGGTCGCTATAAACGGGTGACAAAATTTCCATGGCATCTTCCGGTGTCATTTCTTTAAGGTTCAAGGCACTCATTATGGTCATAATAACCTCAACCCTTTTCACCTGGCCGTTTGCAACGAAATTTCCCTGCGGCGTACCATGCATAACATCATAGTGTGATGCAATCTGGATATCCCTGTATGCCCAGTGTTTCGGGCTTAAATCATTATAAATTGTAATAGAAAAATCTTCTGCATCACGAAGACCTAAAGCCTTTGTTATCATTGCTGTAAATTCAGCCCTGGTAACCTTTTCATCCGGTCTAAATGTTCCATCCGGGTATCCTGCAAGGATACCGGCTTTTTTAAGCGTCATAATGGCATCATAAGACCAATACCCCTGATGAGTATCGGAAAAATCATCTGATGGTGCGCAGATGGCTTGGCTTACAGTGAAAGCAAAAAACATTGCTATTAAGCACAAAAGCTTTGTTAACATCGTTTTCATACGGTTCATTTCTTTTTCCTTTTTAATTTATTATGCAATTTCTTCTATGCTGCTGTTTTTGGTGGGCAATTTTATAAGTTCTGCAACATTTAATTTTTTTCTAACTATTTCTGCGGTGATAGTGTATGACTTAATATTAGTATTAGATGGCACCTCATACATAATATCTGTCATTATTTCTTCAACAATAGACCTCAGCGCCCTGGCACCCGTTTTTCTTTTGATTGCCTCTTTTGCAATTAAATCTATTGCTTCATTGTCAAACGTTAAATCAACATCATCCATCTTCATAAGACAAATATATTGTTTCATAATGGCATTTTTTGGCTGTGTTAAGATCATCTTTAAAGTCTCTTCATCAAGAGGATCTAATACTGAATACACAGGAATTCTGCCGATAAATTCAGGTATTAAGCCAAATTTTAACAAATCATCCGGCTGCAATTTCTTTAGCATTTTCTGCGCCTGAATCTCTTTTTCCTTGGCGCTTACCGGTTTTGAACCAAAGCCTACAGTGCTTGAGTTTCCGCATCTTCTTTCAACTATTTTATCAAGCCCGACAAAAGCGCCGCCTACAATAAACAAAATATTTGATGTATCAATCTGGATAAACTCCTGATGAGGGTGTTTTCTGCCGCCCTGCGGGGGAACATTTGCAATGGTGCCCTCAATCATCTTTAACAGTGCCTGCTGCACGCCTTCACCGGATACATCTCTTGTGATGGAAGGATTTTCAGACTTTCTTGCAATCTTGTCAATCTCATCTATATAAATAATGCCGCGCTCTGCCCTCTGTGCGTTGTAATCTGCCGCCTGATACAGCCTTAACAATATGTTTTCAACATCATCACCGACATATCCTGCCTCAGTAAGAGTTGTGGCATCAGCCACAGCAAAAGGCACGTTTAGCATTTTTGCAAGTGTTTGTGCTAAGAGGGTTTTGCCGGAACCAGTAGGCCCTACAAGCAAAATATTGCTCTTCTGAATTTCAACCTCGGGCTTTTCATTGTCCACGTCCATATTGTGGGCAATTCTTTTATAATGGTTGTATACGGCTACAGAAAGCACTTTTTTAGCGTCAGCCTGCCCTACAATGTGCTCATCCAGATAAGCCTTAATTTCTGCTGGTTTTGGAATTCCTTCAAACAGCTGGTCAAGATCCGAAATTTTCTCTTCCTGCTTAACGTTGAATAATTCTTCATCAAGAATTTCATTGCAAAGCTCAATGCACTCATCGCAAATGCATACATCAGGCCCTGCAATCAGCTTCTTCACCTGGTCCTGGGTCTTTCCGCAAAAGGAACATTTTAAATTCGGATCATCATTTTTTGCCATTCATTTCTCCTAAAATTAAGGGGCTTTCTACTTATTTTCTTCCATAGTAATTATTTTGTCAATCATGCCATATTCAAGAGCTTCTTCAGGCGTCATAATATAGTCTCTGTCTGTATCCTTTTCGATTTTTTTAAGTGTTTGTCCTGTGTTTGCCGCTAAAATTTCATTTAATGACTTTTTAATCCTTAAAATTTCAGCTGCCTGAATTTCTATATCGGTTGCCTGGCCCTGCGCTCCTCCTAAAGGCTGGTGAATCAGCACGCGCGAATGCGGAAGTGCTAATCTTTTGCCCTTTGTGCCTGATGAAAGAAGGAAAGCACCCATTGATGCAGCCTGTCCCAGACAAATTGTTGAAACATTGGCCCTTATGTGCTGCATAGTGTCGTAAATGGCAAAACCAGCAGTAACAGAGCCGCCCGGGGAGTTTATATATAACATAATATCTTTATCAGGATTTTCTGAATCCAAAAGTAAAAGCTGTGCTACAACAAGGTTTGCAACCATATCATCAATCGGTGTTCCAAGGAAAATGATTCTTTCTCTTAAAAGTCTTGAAAATATGTCAAAAGACCTCTCGCCTCTTGATGATTGCTCAATTACTACCGGTACAAAACTCATATATTTCTAGTCCTTTCACTTGTTTTTTTGTGTTTTTATTGCATTTTAGCTGATTTTTATCCTATAAACCCGTGTTTTATCTGTATTTTCCACTTTCAACAAGCTATAAGGCTTATTTTATGCGGGTTTTTTAGGATTTTAAAATTTATTTTGCCTTAAAAGCATTATTATTTAGTAAAATTTCATTCACTTTTTTTGTTGCAATCTGCTGGGTTATAACAGAGAAGCCTGCAGGATTTTGCCTGATTTCTTCAAAAATCTGCGCTGCAGTTGAATGATATAGCTGCGCAAGCTCGTTTACCTGCTCTAATATATCATTCTGCCCAATTTTAATATCCTCTGTTTTTGCAATTTTTTCAACTATAAGAGAATTCTTAATGCGCTTAATGGCTTCTTCTCTGAATTTTTTATTAACCTCTTCTTTTCCTTCTTTTTCAACAAGCTCGTCAAAATTTTGGCCGTAGCGCTCGGCGTTTTGCCTAGTTTCTTCTCTGATAGCGTCAATTTCTCTTTCAATCATTGTATCCTGAATGTCAATTTTGGCTTCATCCACAACCTTGTTAAATACGGCCTCGGCCTTTCTTTTCTCGTTTTCGTTCTTTGCGGTTTCCTCTATATATTTATTAATATCAGCTTTTAGCGCCTCAAGGCTGTCAAATTTTCCTGCTTTTTTTGCCAATTCATCGTCTAATTCCGGCAATATTCTTGTCTTTATCTCGTGTAGTTTTATTTTAAACTGTGCCTTTGCACCCTTAAGCTTGTCCTGGTGGTAGTTTTCAGGGAAAGTTACATCAATTGTAAATTCTTCGCCTTTTTTGTGACCGACAAGCTGTTCTGCAAAGCCTGGAATGAAATTAGAATGTGCTAAATCAAGCGTATAGTTCTTTCCTGAACCATGTTCAATCGCTTCATCTCCGACAAACCCGTCAAAGTCAAATACAACAGTGTCATCAGCCTTTGTCTCACGGTCTTCTTCAACGTTTTGAAGGGTTGAAAACCTTTGTCTGATTATATCAAGCTCGCTTTCAAGAGCATTTTCTTCTGTCTTAAATTCTTCAAATTCTATAGTATTTTCTTTATAATTTGAAAGAGTCACCTCAGGCTTTAATTCAGCCTTTACAACCATTGTAAGGTCTTTTCCTTCTTCATATTCATAAGATTCAATGTAAGGCTGAACTGCAAGGTCAAGCTTGTGCTCGCTTGTAACAGCTGAAAACTCTTTTGGGAAGAGACTTTCAATAGCTTCCGCCTTGATTCTTTCTACTCCTACATATTTTTCTACAATATTTTTTGGAGCTTTGCCTTTTCTAAAACCCGCTATATTAACATTTGAGCTTATCCTCTTAAAAGCTCTGTTATAAGCATTTTGAGCTTCTTTTGCATCAATTGTCATATCAATTTTTGCGATGTTGCCTTCTAAAATTTCAAGTTTACTTGTCATAAATCACCTATTTTATTTCTAATTATGTATAATAGTATAACCTAAAAACAAAAATCATGGTCAATTTGGTGTATAATTTTCATGTTATGAGCAATACAGAAATTTTAAACAAATTAAAAAATCAGATAATTGTTTCAGTCCAAAGTTCCTATCTGGAGCCATTATATGACGAAAACGTTATGATTGCAATGATTAAGTCGGTTATGTCCGGAGGTGCTTCTGGCTTAAGGCTTGCGGGCGAAAGAGACATAGAAAATGCGCGTGCAATTTTTCCAAAAACCCCGATTATAGGTATAACAAAGCCTAAAATTATTCCGAAAAATTTTGAGGAATTGGTCTATATTACGCCCACGATGGCTGATGCAGGGGCTGTAATCCAGGCAGGGGCTGACATTGTGGCATTTGATGGCACAATGCGAAAACGGCCGTCAGGTGAAAAATTGTCTGATATTGTGGATTTTATTCACAAAAAAAATCGCCTTGCAATGGCGGATATTTCTACGTTTGATGAGGCAAGAAATGCCGTTAAGATAGGCTGTGACATAATTTCAACCACATTAAGCGGCTATACAAAAGAAAGTATAGAAATTAACGCCCAGCTTGATAAAAACCCCGAAGAGCCTGATTTTAGGCTGTTAGAGGTGATTGTAAATGACAACGAATGCAATGTGCCTGTAATCCTTGAAGGCAGGCTGTGGGAGCCATCACAGGTGGCTAAAGCCTTTGAGCTGGGCGCGTTTGCGGTTGTCATAGGTTCTGCAATTACCCGTCCGCATGAAATTGTAAAAAGATTTATAAAGAAAGGCCTAAAACACTGATGAATACTGGAAATATAGCACTTGGAATTGATATTGGCGGCACAAAAATTTACGCAACACTCGTTGATAAAAACGGCAAAATGCTCTCTGAGCCTGAAAAATACGCTACTCCAAAAACAATTGACGGCATAAAAGAAAAGCTTTCAGGTATTATTAAAACCGCAAAAGACGCGTCAATAGTGGCTTTATCGACTGCAGGTGCCGTGAATAATGAGAATACAAAAGTTTTAAGTTCAACAGGAAATTTGCCAAGCGGATATTCTGATATTGATTTTCAGTCATTAAGCCCAAAAAAGCCCGTCTTTGTTGAAAATGACGCCAATTGTGCAGCATGGGCTGAACATATGATAGGGGCGGCAAAGGGCGCAAGGCACTCGATTACACTCACCCTTGGAACGGGCGTGGGTGGCGGCATAATAATTGACAACAGATTATTAAAGGGAAAGTCAGGTGCAGCGGGTGAAATGCATTTTAAGATGTCTCTTTCACGGCAAAGACCTTGTACCTGCGGTACTTTCGATTGTTTTGAAAGTTATGTATCAGGCAGAGGGCTGGTTTTGACCTATCGGGACATCCTAAACAAAGAATTGACAACGTATCAGATAATTGAAAATGCTAAAAATGCTGATGCTGGCTGTATCCTAGCGCTTGACATATGGCAAAGACACTTGGCGGACGGGCTTATCGGCCTTAATGATATTTTTGATACTGAAATTATCGTGCTATCCGGCTCTATGGCGCAGTTTGTGGAAGTTGAATATGTCCAAAAACTTGTTAACAAGGAGGTTGTCACATCTCCAGTGCTTGTAAAACACGCATCAGCAGGCAATTTCGCCGGTTTAATCGGAGCTGCAATGCTTGCATTAAACAAAAATTAAAATAGATTTTCAAAAAATATTCCTGTAAACTCTTACTAATAAGAGTATTGCGGGGAATCTTCGCGGCTGAAAGTATTATGAATCCTGCATTTTTTCTTTTAAAACAATTCTAAATACACTTAAAACCATAACAGCTGCGCACTTTCACGCCTGTTTTTTATCTAAAAATCTGTTACAAAATTTACAATATTTTTAAGATTTTTTCAAACTTATTTTCAATAATTTTATTGAGATAAATGAATTGATAGTCGCCGCTGCCTACCTCTTCATGGTATGATATAGCGTCCTTTAATAATGAATTCAAATATTTTAGTCCCGTTAAATGCTTCTTAATATAATTTAACTTTTGTCTATCGTTCATTAATTACCTCATTATTAAGCTGATATTTACTATTAATATTGATTTATAGACATTTGATGCCAATGTTATTGGTTGTAATATTGCCAGTATAGTTGATAATTTAAAAATGAACAAGAGATATTTACAAAAATTTGCAAAACATTTAAAAAAACTTAGAAAAGCCAAAGGTATAGTCCAAGATGACTTTACAAATTTAAAAGGAATTTCCCGTTCAACAATTAGTATGGTTGAAATAGGAAAAACTGATATCACTCTAACAAAGTTAAAAATTATTGCTGATAAGCTTGAAGTTCATCCTAAAGATCTGTTGGATTTTGACTGATTGTATTTATAACAGGTATTTATGTCAAATTCACTCATAATAACCTTTTGACGCCATTCCCTGAATACATTTAGCTATAACCTTGCAACCTCATCCAAACTAATGAATTCTTTTCAATATTCATAAAAACCATGTTAAGATTACCCTTGGGTAAGCCCTAAAACCTTATCTTCCAAACAAAACAACATCTTATTAAGGTGCATAGTTTGTTTGAAAGGAGGTGAAAAGATGGTTTTCAGTATTACTGAAAAAGCGCTAGTAATCATTTTACTGATAATACTAGCACTTAAACTCATCTAGGGCTTTTAAAGAGCAGTTACCAGCTGCTCGCCCTTTCTATATTATACACCAC
>CAJTXZ010000001.1:0-145498 GCA_910583725.1 uncultured Vampirovibrio sp. | reverse complement strand
CATTAGGGCTTTTAAAGAGCAGTTACCAGCTGCTCGCCCTTTCTATATTATACACCACTTTTTCTATATTTCAATTTTCCTAACACTCATTGTTAATACTACATTTTGCTTGTCTAAATACATTCAAACTTCGCTGTGACAAAAAACATGCAATCTCATCCAAACCAATGAATTCTTTTCAATATTCATAAAAACCATGCTAATATTACCCTTGGGTAAGCCCTAAAACCTTATCTTCTCTCCAACAACATTACTGCAGAATGAAGTGGAAAGGAGGTGGGAAAAGTGAAGCTCTGGATATCAGAAAGAGCGCTAATACTCATTTTACTGATAATATTAGCACTCAAATTGCTTCATTAGGGCTTTTAAAGAGCAGTTACCAGCTGCTCGCCCTTTCTATATTATACACTATTTTTTCTATATTTCAATTTTCCGGATAATCCTTCTGTAGCCTTATTTTATCTGCCAACATAGTCTTAAACTCCTATTATTACTGTGTATTATAGTTGTAAATGAATCCGAAAAGGCTACAACAGAAGCAAACCCGCCTTCAGGCTTTATCTTACAGCTAAGCGAAATTAGTAAACGTTAAAATGTGGCAATATGCAGTGCATTTATGCTTTAAACCTTTATTATTACAAGGTTTCTGGTGTGTTCAATTTCTGTTGGAAGGCTGTATGGTATGATTTTGGCATTTTTTATTTCTCTATCGAAGTTAGGATAAGCCTTAAGGGCCTCATTGATTTCTAAATCAACATCTTTTGCCTTATAAAAAACCGCATATCTGCTGCTTTTTAGGTGTTTTTTTGCTAAAGGTAGAGTATTTTTGATTTTCCCAACTGCCCGAAATGTAACAATATCCATATTTTGTGGTTCTGAAATCTCTGCTCTTTCAGTCAAAATTTGCAGATTTTTTAAACCAAGCTCTTGTTTGACAAGTTCAATAAACTTTGTCTTTCTACTTCTTGAATCGTTTGCAATAATCGTTAAATTGTCAAATATAATGGCAAGTATGACGCTTGGAAAACCGCCCCCCGTACCTATATCTAAGAGTTTTCCGCCGTCTGTGAATTTATTAAATTCGCTCCACAAAACAATTGAAAGGCTGTCATAGACGTGCTTTTCAAATAAATTCGAAATTTCATTTTTACTCATCAAGTTTGTATGTGAATTGTATTCAATAAATAATTCCGCCCATCTTTTAAGCGCTGAAACCTTGCCATCTGATAGTTTTAGGCCTAAATTATCCTCAATTATTTTTATCTGTCTGCTGTTCATAAAATTTTTGGCAAAATCCTCTGCTGACAGGCATTCTGTGTCATTCTTGCTCTTCATATTCTTTTAAGATTCCTGAAAACTCATTTTCTTTCATTTTTATCTTCATATCATTAATTCTAACGGAAATTCTTTCTTTATTTTCCTCTGAAATACTTTGCCCCAGCGCCTTTTTAGCTTCACAATAGTTTCTCAGGGCAAATTTATTATCCTGTGTATTATAATAATAGTCGCCTATTTCAAGGTATGAAAGTGCTATTTTAAAGTTATCGTTAAGTTTTATCGCGGCACTGAGCGTCAAATTTAGGTATTCTGAGGCTTTTTTGCTGTCAACGTCCCTTAAAAGTTCGGCTAATTGCTTGCTTGCAAAGTAAATTCCGTTATAATCTTTTTGTTTTTTATCATGTTCAAGTGCTTTAAGGAAATTTTCAAGACTTTTATCAAAGTCCGTCTGATTGTTGTTTTCAGCCCAAAAATCAGCATAAATGAGTCCCGTGTTTACATATGAGGTTGATAAAATTTTGTTTTTCAGACCTTCATCCGCATTATTGCAGGTATTAATGCTTTTTTGATAAAATTCAAGCGCCATATCGGGCTTTTGCCCATCATCATACAATAGAGCGGTTTTAAAGTATATTTCACAAAGCAAATTATAATCAGGATGTTCGCTGTCAGTGAATTTTATGGCATTTTTATAATTAACAATGGCAGAATCAAAATTATTTTCTGCTTCAAAAATTTCGCCAAGAACAAGATATGCCTTTGCAATATTATTTTTAGCCGTATCTGCTTTTAGCTTTACTGCCTCATTAAGACAAGCTTTTGCCTTTTCAAGACGGTATAAATTTTTATAGAAATTTGCTTCAAGTATTTTTATATCAATAAAATCAGCATAATTGCCGCTCTCATCGCCAAGTTTCCTGCATAAGTTTTCAGCAAGATTAAAATTCAGAAGAGATTTTTCAGAGTTATTAATTTTGGCATAGTTTTTAGCAAGCCTTAAATAAAACTCTTTTTTAATGCTATCATCCTGAATGTCTTTTAAACCGTTTATTAGAGTCTCAATAGCATTATTATAGTCAAATTTTTCTTCAAATTTTTTGGCTTCTTTTAGAAGGGTATTTGCGCGTTTAAGCATTTCTTCGTATGACGGTTTTTGGTTAATGAGCGTATCTGTGGGTACTTTGGCATTTTTTTCTTTATTTTTTCTAAAGTTTTCAACAAGCTCTCTTTCTTCTTCGCTTAGCGTATCTGCTGTATAGCCTCTGTCTGCCTCTGTTTTTGTGCCGCCCGACGGGGTTTCAAATTTTTTCTTTGTTTCTGCTGCAATTTTTCTATACCATGGTGTTGGCATACTTCTTGTCTGACTTATGTATGAAAAATTACCGCCCTGTAGGGTTTCAGAGGGGTTAACGTTTGGAATCTTTGATTTTATAAAGTCTATTTGTTTCCTGATACTTTCTCTTGATAACCTTAAAAGCCTGTCCTTAGGGCTTTTAGAGAGTTCGTCTTCATAAATTTTTACTAAATTTTTATAGTTGTTAATTTTTTCTTTAAGTGAAAGGCTGTTTAAAAAATATTGTTTCAGATAGTCCTTTAGATAAATTTCATCATCAAACTTTGAAATCAAAAGTTTACGGTAAAGATAATTCACCAAAGAAATATCGCCCAGGCCATGTTTTTCAATGAAACGTATATTAACAGAATGATTCAGGCATGACATATTTTGAAGAAACGGCAGATAAATAGGTGGCACAAGGGATACAATTTTTGACAACAGAAAATCATCAAAATCAAGCCTTCTTTTTTTAAACTCTTCCATAAATTCTCTAAGGCTTGTATTTACTGTTGCAATATATCTTACTGTCATACTAAGATATAATTCATATCCTTTTGTCTGTTTGAATAATTCTTCAATATCAGCTTCTGCATAATTTTTTATGGCACATTCAATCTTTAATTTGAATGTTGAATAATCATTGGGTACAATATCTATAACTTCATAATTCAGACCCTTTTTTTCAAAGAATTCCTGATTTAAAACTCTTGAAATAAGGATTAATTTTACATTTTCATATTTACCGAGGGTTGCAAGAAAATCAATTATTTCTGAATTTTTAGAAATAATTTCAAAATTGTCTATTATTATAATGCTTTTTTTATCTATATTTTTAAAGTAGAAACTTATTTTTTGTGCAAAATTTTCTGTAAGACTTTTTTTCAAATTTATTTTTTTATTTATTGAATAATACCTTAAGGTGTCATAAAACCCTAATAAAAAGTCATCTATGGCACTGTTTTCAAAACAAAGATGCCGAAATAAAAGGATGGAATCCTTGTCTACTGTATCAATTGCCCTATTTACAATTTCGCTTTTGCCACAGCCCTGAAAACCCGCTACATAGAGTAGGTCATTTTGGGAATTTATAAAATCATAAATCCGGGTCATTATGCTACTGTTAAATTTTGTAAAATTTTCTTCCATATCTATATATTTATTTTACAATATTTATCTATTTCAGTGTTGTGTTGATATTTTTTTGTAAAGTTATGTAAATTTTTATGTTTCATGATAGCAAAAAATTATTTTTCCGAACCTTTTTATATATGTGTTAGTTTTGGAGCGTGTTGATGCCAATATCCATAAATAATAATTTAAGCCCGATACAAGCTGCAAAAAACCGGCAAAACGGAGCTTCTTTGCAGGCGCCTTCTTTTGGCGCAGGGCAGCATGCTGATAAAAAGGCAGACCAGAAGGAAATAATTGCCCCTCTTCAAGACAATCAAAATACAGGCGCTTTGGGTATAACAAATCCTAATCAGGCTGTAAACACCGGCGGCAATATAACAGGTCCAAATCAGGCTTATATTCAGGGTATAGGTGCTGTTCCATCAGGGTATTTTTTACCAGGTGAAGGCGATGGGCATGCAAGCGAAGATCATATAATTAAAAAAACTCCTTTGACAGGCCCCAAGATAGCTGCAGATAAGCTTGCAAAAAGCATTTTTGTCTATGCGCCAAAAGGCATGCAGGGGTCAAAGAATAGTAATTTTTATGAACATTTATCAATGAGCACAATTCCAAGAATAATTGGCTCTATCGGTTTGATTGCAACCTCTGTTGCTGCAAATAAATTTTTCAACCCATCTGATTCCAAGGCTGCTAAAATTATGTCAAAAAACACAGTAGCCGGAGTTTTGCTCTATGCTGGAATGAAATGGGCTTCAAATAAAATTATGAACGCGGGAACGCACGCTATAACAGGTGTTGACCCTGATATGCCGTATGTAAAATTTGTAAAAGAACTTCCTGAAAATGGTAAAGAAAAGGTAATGACCGAATATCATAAGGTATTTGAAAGTATAGATTTCCCAAGGCTTGATTTGCTTTATAAAATGGGCGAAGAACAAGGAAACAGACATTACTTTTGGGATAAAATAGCAGAGAAAAAATTTGGTATAAAAGAGCCTCTGAATGCCTCAGATCAGGATGTTCAGCCATTAATCGACAAGGCATTTGTTAAATCAAGGGCAGCAGGAACCATATCTTCCTTTATCTGGGCTGCAACAGGCGTGGCTCTTGCAGCACAAGAATCTTTTACAAAATTTATGAATTATCATGACCTTGCAAAACCCGGAATTCTTCAAAGGGCAAAGGACTTCCCAAAGAGTGTCGCAAAAACATTAAAAAATTCCTTTGTGGAATTGTGGAAAGGTTCTACACCGGCTTCATCAAAAATTGGCAAGGGCTTGATTATAGCATCAATTGCATCAACTGTTTTGGGACTTATTAATGTAAAAAGAGGCTACAAGCTAGATACAGAACCGTCAAAGAGTAAAATCGACTACACAAAAGATTATGTGGAGAATTAATGATTAACAATCCATTTAATAGCAATAATACAAAAACCCATGAAGACAGAGTTTTTGAGCGTTTCTCAAATAACTATATGTCAAAAACAGCTCTGCTTCCAAAGGGTAAATTAGTTCGCGAGAATCCTGTTCAGGCTGTAAAGTCTAATACATTGGCACTCAAGGATGATGTTGTGAATCTTGGTGTGGCGCTAAAAGACGGCTATTCAAGCGACTATTCTCTGGGCAGAATGAACGATTTAGGTATAAAGCTTGGTGCAGTTGGAATTGCAAGCTATTTGTTCACAAGAAAAGCATCTCCTAAAACAAAACTTATGGAATTTGCAGGCGCCGGCGTATTTTTAGGCGTAATGCAGTTGTGGCAGAAATTATTTATTGCAGCTCCCATAAAAGCAAGATTTGGCGTTGATATTAACCAAAAATATGTTGATTCAATGGGCAATGTTAAAAGGCTGGGAATGGATAACCAGTTTATTCCGCAGCTCGAAACCGATGAAGAACTCGACAAAATGGCTGATAATATGGGCCTTCCTAAAAATATGGAGTTCAGAAGAGAATACGCAAGAGAAAAAAGAAGAAGACTTATGCTTCAGGGCAATAACTTAAATCTTCTGGTAGCAGGCGCTGCAACCCCTGTTATGACGGCTCTCATATGCAATAAGATTGAAGATATGGTGGATTCACACACCTCTCAAAGCCAGCTTATAAAATCAATCGGTAATGTTGAAAATATGTCACAAGCGGTTAATAAAAAGGTTTCAAGCCGTGCATTTGGAAACACCAACTTTGACATTATAAAAAAATATTCAAATTATTCAGGAAGCATAGATGACACCTTCTTTAACGGTTTGGCAGATGCCTATAATCCTGTCTATATGCTTCAGGATGGCAAATTAAAGCAAAACATACCTGATATAACAAAAAATATCGCAGATGATTTAAAGGCTTTATATGCTTCATCAATGGATACTGATTCTGTATCCAAGGATGTTTATGAACTATTCTTTAATAACGCTAAAGAAAACGGTGACATGCTTGTTGTAAAACCCGTTGTTTCTAAGGGGGAAGCTGTAAGCACTGTCGAGGTAAGTAAACAGCATGTAGAGAATGCAATAAAAAATGTAGTAAACAAAGTAAAAGCCGGCCAAATTGAATATAACGGCACGGAAATATTAAAAGCCCTTGATGAAGAAGAGAATCTGTTAAAAAGTGTTGAAATTTCAAAAACCCAATTAAGCGACGCTAATCTTAGCAGTGTGGCAGAAGCGTACGGAAGAAATAATAAAATGTCAAAAAATACCACAGAAACTGCATTCAGGGTGATTTTTGACAAGCTTAAAGAAACTCCTGACATTGATTCTAATAATGACACACAGCTTAAACAAATATTGGCTGAAATTGAGTCTAAAATAGCTGAAGCAAAACAAAACAAAAGAAAGACAAGAGCCCGCTCTAATAAATTAAACGAAACTAATGTTAAAGAAATATTAGATATGATTCGCAAGGATAGCCAGCAAACCTATACTGTAACAAGGAAATTTAAAGCTATTCCTGAAAGCTTGAGAACAGAAGAAGGTAAAAATGCTCTAAATCAGTGCATTGAAGCAGGCAAAAAGAGGCAGTTTGCATCATTTATGGAAAAGGTGCAAAATGGTTTTGAATCCATTAAGAGAATAGGTGCAACTCTTAGCAGTACTGATGACGCTCTAAAATCTTTAGACATTTCTTTCGGAAGAGAAGATTCTCTTATTGTAAATACTATATTTGAAGCACTTAACCCTTCTTATAAAGAATTGAAACGCCTGAAATCGGATTCAAATTATGCTAATGAATATATAGAAAAAGCCATTAAAGAAATTGCAAAAGATGACAATAGATATAAAAAGCTCTTCCTCAAGATAAGCAATCTGTTGCCGGATGCGGATAATCAAAGAAATGAACTTGTTGAAAAATTACTCAATAATGTAAATGCTGAACTCAATAATGCAGCAAACGGCCTTGACCCCAGTCTTAAGAATTTAATCGAATTAACAGATATTTCATCAAGCAGTATATATGGCTATGCTGCAGATGTTAAAGACTGTGTTGGAAGGGCATTGCCCGGTTTTGATGCAAGCAAAAACAGAATTCTTCTAACTATGGAGTTAGAAAAAAGGATTGCAGACGGTGTTCTAAAGCAGCAGTATGAAGATATAAAAAGGGCTTATCCATCCCTTACTGAAAGCTATGCAAAATTTGAAGCAGGCTGCAGAAATATTTTATACAAAAGTACGCCGGGCGATTTCTCTTGTACTCACAATATACAAGGTAACGGCGTTTATTTCAATGCCCTGAATGACCTCTTGTTTAATCAAAGTCTTGGTGATAAGACAAAAGAAATCCTTAAGTCTGATGCAAAACTTTTAGATAAGCTAAATGAAATGAGAGTAACGCTTATGGCGTTGGGCTCAAACGGCGCAAGACAGAAAGATATAACCAATATGCAAAGAGGCGGAGCAGACTTTTTGAATCCTTCAAATGTTATCAAAGACTCAATGATTCAAAATCCGCACCTTAAAGAAGTATTCAATACAGCCCTTGATGAAACCAATGGAATAAAATACCAGAAAATAGGTAAAACCCTGCGAAACTTCACTTATGAAAATGCCGGCAAAATATTTAATTCAAAAACCTGGATGAAAATATTTGCACCAATTGCAGTAGGTATTGCAGGAATTACGCTTTTTGCCCAGTTATTTATAGGTAGAGATAAAGACCAGCATTTGTATATAAAAAAGAAAACGAATTCAGGAGAAGTGAATGGCAATTAACAATGTACCCGCAATGAGCCCCTTGCTTCAAGGGTATTTGCAAAAAAATAATATTCAGCCAAAAGCAGTACAGCCTAAGCAGGCTGCACCTTTGGCAAATCAGCCCTTGCCTTTTCCAAAGAGCGAACTTTTGCAAGCCTATCTTTTGAAAAACCAGGGTTCATTGGCTGCACAAACTGTTCAAAACGCTGCTCCTGTTACTGCGGTAAATGCTCCGGAAACAACGCAACCTGTTGTTTGGAAAAATGATTTAAGAAGCAAATTAAGAAACAATGAAGCCATAATAATGGCAGTTATTCCTAGGATAATGAACTCAAAGGATGTTGACGGCAATGGATTAATCCAGGGTAATGAAACTCCGGGAAATTTTGTAAATGATGTTGAAAGACTTGATGAATTAAAATCATTGGGAATTAACACCCTACATGTTCTTCCTATAAATCCTCCGGGAAGAACAGAAGCTATGGGTACAGCAGGCTCTGTTTATGCGCCGGATGATTTATTGGCGCTTGACCCTGAACTTGTGGATGAAAATCCTCCTTTGCCTGCAAGAAAAGAAATTGAGGCAATTTATCAAAAAAGAACAGGCAAACAGCTTGTAAAAATGGACAAAAATGACCCTGAGGTTGGATTTGCACAGTGCCAGTACTTTGTAAACGAATGCCACAAAAGGGGAATCAGCGTAATGCTTGATTTACCAAGCTGCGTATCTGTTGACTTTGCAAAAAAACATCCTGAATTAATGGCGAAAGAAAAAGACGGCATTACCGATAAAACTCCTGGCGGCTGGCAGGATATCAGAATGTTTGCACCTTGGGAAAATGAAGAAAAACGTATTTTGAATAAAGGCTTGCTTGAATTACACAAGAAGTTTGTTGATATGACAATAGGTCTTGGCATGGATGGCATAAGAGCCGATGTGGGCAGAGCAAAACCTGTTGAATTTTGGAATGTTATAATACCATACTCCAGAAGCAAAGACCCTGAATTTGGCTGGTTAGCAGAAACATACACATATGAAGAAGCTTCACCACAGCTGAATATGCCGCATGACAGGCCTGAGGATTTAATTCATGCCGGTTTTGATACAATTTACGGCCAGTACCATATTTACAACCAATGGACGAAGGCTGATGACTTATACAACTATGTAAAAGAAAACATAGATATGAGCAATAGAATGAAGGATGGCCAAAGGGGCTTGATAGGCTCATTCTCAACTCATGATGATCAGAGCCCTATGTTTTATGGCGGTGCGCCCTGGGTTAAACTTACAACAACCCTTCAGGCAACCCTTCCGCAGATGAGTCCTTATTTCGTAGACGGCGTTCAAACAGGCGATTATTATTTGTATCCATATGAAGGGACCAAAAATCCTGAAACGCAAACAGATACAAATGATTGCGTAGTGCACAGAGGCAGAATTGATATCTTTAATAAATCAAGAAAACCTGGCGGAAACAGCCCTGACATAGGGGAATACATGACTGCTGCAATGAAATTAAAGAGCGGTGAATACAAAAATATTATAAATGAAGGTTCTTTTGTTGTCCTAAATACTGATAACCCGCAAATTATCGCCTTTGCAAGACATCTGAACGGTAAAACGCTTCTTGTTGTTGCAAACAGAAATGTAAACTTTAGAAACTCTGCTTCAATTAACATAAACGGCTTTAAGCATAATCAGCAGTTAAACAACCTGCTTCCTTCATACTCCGACAAGAGCAGATTCCAAACAGCTGATAATAAACTGGTTGTAGATATTGCACCTGCAAGAGCGCACGTATTTGAAATAGATACGCCAAACATTGAAAAAGGAGCAAAGGCTGTATACAGGCAGCTTATGACAGACAAGCAGGCAGCTGGTATAAATAACAATGCAGCTGCTTAAAGATTTCTTAATATAAGACTAATAAATAGGCAATTTTTTGATATTTGAGGGTTTTATATTGGTATAATAGTAATAAAGATAAGCATAAGGGGAATACTCGTGGATTCATTATCATTTAATAAAATGCGAAATGTAGACACTAAAAATCATCAGGTATCATTCACCGGCCAAAAGACTGAGGTGAATGAATATGGTTCACAGCAGTTTGCATTTTATCTTCCTCCTTATGATAAAAAAGCAGGCTCTCCTGTTCTTGAATTGGTTCCTGTAAAAGAAGGCAAGAATGCTGACGGACGTCCTATACTTGTTACATCTGGCAGCCCTGTTCTTGTTGGCGATTCTTTATCACAGCTGAAGATGGGTAATTTCATCTTAAAACAGGAAGATTTAAACACTATTCTTCAAAATGCTGATACAGACAAGGTTGGCTATAGATTCGTATTTGTTGATGAAGACAAACTCAAAACTGATAAGAATATTGAAAAAGCAAGAACCGGTAAATATTTGCTTGATTCTGGCGCTGTAGCAGAAGGCAATGACGGCAAATTTTCATATTTTTCAAAAAGGCATGGCTCAACAAATATCAAAGGCAGTGCAATTAATACTTTTGTCGATGTTGTACTTTCAAATGAAGCACAAAAAGAAAACGAAAATTTTGTCAGAAATGCTTTTAATAAGGCAGGCGGCACAATAGCAGGCCTTAATGCTGAGCTAAAAAAGCCCAACGGCCTTTTTGAACCGTTTGATGTAATACAGCTTTCTCCTCTGTTTAACGGGGATGATATATCCGCAATAGGATACTGGACAGCGAATCCTTTTCAGATAACTTCCACACTTGGAACTTTGGAAGATTATAAAGAATTTGCAGAAAATTTGGTTGATACAGGTAAACACTATATTGCAGATGGTGCATTCACTTCTTTTAGCTTTCAGTCTCCGCAAATTCAGTCTATCTTAAAGTGGGGCAAGGAATCTCCGTATTATAATTGGGTAAAGATAAGCCCGTCTGATGCGCCGAATGGCCAATTACAGCTTGGCATTCTTCCTGATGGTATAGTTCCTGAATCAAAGGAGGATAATCCTGGTCAATATAAAAAATCAGAATCCTTAAAGAAAAACATAGGTTTTAAGGTTATAAACCCGAAATATATTGAAAAAGGCGAAGCAACAAGGCTAAATTACAAGTATAATGAAGATGGCGAGATTGAAAATTTAGAAGAACTAAAAAAAACTCTTGGGGATGTTGTCAAAAATCCTGATTACAATGAAAATAAACCAACCTATATTCAATTTATCGATAAAAGACTTGCAGATAACAGCCAGCTAAACGATACTAAAAATTTTACATTCAAATATGCAAAACATACGCCGGAAAATCATTATGATATATCCACATCCGGTGATTCCGTGCAGCCTTTCTATTTTCAGGTTAACCCTGATGATTCAAGGTTTAAAACAAAAGGTGCAACATTAGAAGCTCTTGAAAAAATAGGTTATATAGGAAAAAACGGCAAGGCTCAGGACTATAATACATTCTTTGATATGGGCCAATACAAAATCACAAGAAAAGGTGAGAATGGCGGCGCTAATAACTGGGATGGCAATGTTGACTTATTTAAAGCTAATATTTCTATGCCTTCAAACAACCTTGCTGACAGAATTGGCAATAAACAGGTTAAAAACCAATATTATAATGTTGCGGCATATTGGACAGGATTAACCGATAATACTATGGTAGAGCACTTAGCAGCCAATATTGCCACCGATGAAGACGGGGCTTTTGACAATATTGTAAAACAATATGATATTGATGATTATGAACTAGACAATATTATTGATGCAATTGATACTGAAGAATTTAACAAAAACTTTGAAAAAAGAATCGGCACAGACACAGGTAGAATATTAACACAAGCTGTTGCGGAATTTCCCTTGGAAACAGTTCGGTTTGCACCTGATTTAACGGCTGTATTGTCCTCCCCATTTATTACTCCAAGGCCTGTAGATATTGATGATGACGAAAAGCTTACCAAAACAGAACGTTTACTTGATAAAAACCTTAGCCAAAAAATTCCAAAGGATGTACAGCATTTATACAATGAATCAATGAAAGGGTATTTAGTATCTGTATTAAGACAGTTGGATTCTAAAA
The DNA here is from genome assembly GCA_910583725.1 of uncultured Vampirovibrio sp. GTDB lineage: Bacteria > Cyanobacteriota > Vampirovibrionia > Gastranaerophilales > Gastranaerophilaceae > MGBC122484. The sequence goes on along the minus strand of CAJTXZ010000001.1, from coordinate 133,497 downwards.
TGCCTGATGGGCAAAAACTTTTTGAAGGCGGCAGTATAGATAGGCTGAGCACTTATGGTAGAGCCGTTGTGGGCCTTATTGCAAATGATGTTATGCAATATGGTACTGTTAAAGCGCTTTTTCCAAAAGCCAATGTTGATTTTAAAGATGGCAAAATTAACTATGACCCAAACCTTAGATATCAGGGCGTCGTAAGCCTTGGTGTCGGCAGAAATTTTGACGGGCCTAAGGAAGAAGCAGAAGCAGTTTTAGCAAAAATGAACAAAGGCTTTAAAAACCTTGCTAAGTCTAACAATGATGGCTTGGTAAACTCTTTATACGACAGGTTTAAGAATGTCGGCCTTGATGATATTAAAATTGCAAGAGCGGTTGTCGATAAGACAGGCGCTGGTTTGAATTGGCGTTTTGATGCTGCAAAAGACGTTGCCGATCTTGATAAAAGGCGCGATCAGAATTCTCATGTTACGTTTGAAACATGTTGGAATGACGTTATTGATTTTTGGGGTAACTTTATTAAAAAAATCAAACAAATTAACCCTTCATCCTATACCATTGCAGAAATTACTGACCTGTGGAGCTTTGCAAAGATACAGGCTTCAAATAAGAATAATCTTGCAAATGAAGCGGTTAATAATTTCAATAAGATGAACAGGCAAGAACAGGAACGTACTCTCCTGAAATTCTTCCAGAATGACGCAAAAGCTATATTTGCAAATCCTCACGGTACAACCTATAACAGTAAACAAATACTCAACAGTTTGAGTGCTGATGCACAAAATGTTATCAAGGGTAGTACGTCAAATTTAAGCGAAAGTGTATTTAATGAACTTAAAAACTGCTATACAAATCCAAAAACACGCGATGTTCTAAAAGATGCGTTGTGGGTTAAGGATTTTGGCGAATTTGTAAATCCTGATATAGCTGAGAAAATCTTTTATGAAAGAACTGGCGCTGATGGCAGCGACTACACTTATTTTTACAGAAATTTCTATCAGCTTTTTGGCTTTGACCCCGAAGCAGCAGAAATTGGCTGGGATAGTGTAGGCCACCGCAGATTGTATAATATGAAGGCTTTTCAAAACAGCATAGTTGATTATTTAAAAAGCGGTTCTCCACAATTTGTAAAAGAAAAACAAATATTTCTAAGTAATCAGGACAAGCAGCGTCCGCTTCATGCTATGGCGCTTGATGTACCTTTATTCCTAAGCGATTTTACTGATAATCTACTAACAGAAAACAATGAAAGTTTTGAAAGCAAGCAGGCAAAATTGGCCGAATTCAAACAAATAGCAGCAGATGTTGTCGGAGGACAAAAGAAGCTTGATGAAGCTGGCGGCATTGATAATATTAGCTCTATGGGTGTTGCAGTCGGCAAAAAATATCTTGAAATATTTGATTCTGCAATCAATAAGCTAAATTCAAGCGGTATGAATATAACAAATGATGAGAAGAATATCATCAAGCAAGCCATAAGAGATTTATCTGCCGGTAAATTCTTAAGCGATGATTTTGATATAAGTGTTTCCAGAGGTTTTGGTTCTCATCCATTTGATATAACAATGACCGATGTTATGCGCCAGGCAAGATATATAGCAGAGAAGCAAAATATTAACTGGGGGCTTTCTGAGGGTAAAAACAGTAATGATGCCAAGTTGTCCGACCGGGAAAAGAAAATTGTTGATAAAACATTTGATGAATTTGAGCCGGATTTAAAGAAAATGGCTCAAATGATAAAAACTATGATATTCTCAGTTGGCCTGCCAACAATGTTTGCTGGTGATCAATTTGGTCAATCCGGTTATGAAAGAGCTGCAAAGAATATTGTCCTTGCAATGAGGGATATAATTCATACAAATTGGGCAGTGGATGATAATAGAAAAATTATCAAAGATTTGTATAATGAAGTTACAGCTGCTGTAAAGCTTCACAGAACAACTGAATTATCTGCATTAGCAGGAGGCGATTCGCTTGTTGTTCCTCAGTCCAATGACGGACACACAGCCTTATTTAAATATAATGACAAAGGCTCGAATGTATTTGTTGTTTATTCAAATAGCAGAATGGAAACCTATCCTGAAGATAAAAAACAAGATAATAATGTAATCAGACAGCAAGCACAAAAGCCTCTTAAGAACCAGGGAGAAATTGTTGATTCAATTGACCTTGGATATATTGACCTGCAGCAGGATAATAAGGTTATGGGCAACATAGCAGAAGAAGGTGCAGAATTTAAAAGACTTAAATATGATTCAAAGACCGGTACGTATGTTGAAGATTCAAAAACATATGTTGTTAAAGACGGCAAATTAACTTGTAAAAAGAAATCTATAGGCCCGCAAGGAGTTACAGATGGCAAAATTTACCTTGATGATGTTGCAAACGTGTTCTGTAGAGTTAATAATGCAGCTTAAAAGTAGTCTTTTGCTCTAAAAGCATATACAACTTTATACAAAAAAGCTGATAAGTCGCTGTAAAATTTTATACAATTGCCAAATTATAATTTGTATGTAAAAAATTAACCCTCAAAGCTTGAAATATCTTTGAGGGTTGTTTTTAGAATTTGAAAGTGCGAAACTTGTTTTGAGATTTTATCTTAGGTTTATAAATGCATATAACCTTCCTTCATCAGAGCGCCAGCGAAACCAGCCTGTTTTTGTTTTATTGTCATAAGTTACAACCTTTACAAGCATCCAGTTTCCCTGAACAAGCCATGGGGTAATATATTTTGCATACTCAAAGTTGTCCACTTCCTGTGAATCTTTGTTTGGAGAGCTGTACAGCCCTTTATAGTTAGGCGGCAGGTTTCTAAAGGTATATATACCGTATTTTTTGCCATATTCAAAGAATAAATCCTTGTACAGGTAAAATTTTGCCCCGTGCTTGCCATTTTCTTTTTTAATCCAGCCAAAGAGAGACTTTTTTTGATTATAACAAACTTTTACCCAATCATCAGTTTCATCTTCTACACTTAAAAATGCCATATTTTCATTTGGTGCAAATGCTAAAAAAATATTTGCAAAATTCTCTTTATCTTTTTTATCCTCAACTAAAAAATTTCCGGCATCATTCCAGTAAATCCTTTGTATCACCTTTGAATTTAAATCAGGCTCTTCATAAATTGTGGCCAAATTTGTAATCTTTGCAGCACCAATTCCGTAATGATTAATAGAATTTGTGTATGCAGGCATAAATTCAGCTCTGGCTTCATTAAAAGCCCAGAATACAAATATTGTTAAAATGAGGAGTAAAAGCTTTTTCATCACCTTATTATTATAAAATATTTGCTAAAGAAAATAATCATTAATTTGCACTAGCTTAAAAGCCGCAAATTTGCCATTTTTCTAGAAATATGTTATTATTTTTCTTGCTTTAAAAGAAAGGATTTTATGTTTATCTTTGTATTTTTTATAATAGTAGCTTTCCTCATTTTAATCTATTCTCTCTATGTTTCTCTAATCAAAAAAAGAAACAGAGTCTTGGAGGCATTTTCTGGAATTGATGTTCAACTAAAGAAAAGATATGATTTAATTCCAAACATATTAACAATAGCTTCAAAATTTATGCAGCATGAAAAAAGCTTGCTTGAAGAAATTACAAAGTTAAGAAGCCAAGCTGTACAACTAGACAGAAATCATTTTGACTATAGTAAAAAAATAGAGCTTGATAACAATATTTCAGACAAAATGAATAAAATAATTATGGCGTTTGAAAATTATCCTGATTTAAAATCGGATAAAACAATGATACAGGCAATGCAAACTTATAATGAAATAGAAGAGCATATTGCTGCTGCAAGGTGTTTCTATAATTCTGCGGCCCAGGAATTAAAAAATGCTGTTGAAATATTCCCCTCTTCAATAGTTGCTTCTGTGATGGGTATTGAATCACAGGAATTTTTTAGAGTGTCGGATTCTGAAAAAGGCGCCATAAATGCTGCTGACTATCTAAAGTAATTTGAAAGAATTCAATGGAAGAAAAGTCTTATTGTAAGGTGTTATCCAGCTTTTATAAAAAGTTTGTTAGTAAGATTGCCCCGTTTGTCCGCCAATATGAAAAAGACAGAAAGCGCTATTGCGCAATGGCGATATTTCTGACGGTAATTTTTCCCGTTATCTCAATCTTTGGTTTTATTTTTACATTCAAATTAGGTGAAATTGCAGATGCTAACGTAAATTTAAGCGGAATTTGCATCTACCTTTCTTATCTTCTTTTTTGTGCCTCAGTTATTCTGTTTCTTGCCACATTCGTTGTATATCATTTCGCTAAAAAAAGTTTTGAAAATGACATAAAGAAAAAGATAATGCCAACAGTATGCTCCTGCTATGGAAATTTGCAATGGTCCTCTGATACAGAAAGAACTGATCGCAGGGCTTTTGAATATATAAATTCGCATCTTATCCCGAATTATAATTATAAATATACGGCAGAATATGACGATATTTTTAGAGGAGTGCACAGGGGTGTTGGATTTGAAATAATTGAAGCAGATTTTTGGGTTTCAGGCAAGGTAATCTTAGATGAAATAAGAGACTTAAAAGTATTTAAGGGTATTATTGTAGCCTTAAGAATGAATAAACGCTTTAACAGTCATACGATAATAAGACAAAAAACATTTTTTCCAAGGCTTCTTTTTGAAAATTTGAGGCTGAAAAAAACCACGCTTGAAGATGTAAAATTTAATAACAGGTTTGATGTTTTCTGTAATGATGAGATTGAGGCCAGATATCTTATCACCCCAGCTTTTATGGAAAGATTAAAAAATTTAAAACTAGCTTTTTCCGCTAAAAAAATTGATTGCACTTTTTATAATTCCAGTTTACTTATTGCGCTTCATACAAATAAAGATTTATTCTCTATTTGTTCGCTTATAAAGCCTCTGGATGATATTGAGCAGTATAAAATAATGAACAATGAACTTGTTTCTATATTAAAGATTATTGACTACTTTAAATTAAATGAAAAAACCGGATTGTAAATTTTTGTATCAAAAAATCTTTTTGTTAAAATATGTAAAGTTTTAAGCTTGACTCAGAACTTTTACGAGATAAGATGTATTAAGCTAATTTATCATCTAAAATGGGATGAAAATCGCATTTAGAATCTAGCAAAAACCTTGATATTTTTTATTCAACAGCTGTTTATAATTTGTAATTACATATATTAGAGGTACTTAAATGTCAACAACACAATATGCAACAAGAGTGACTCCTATGGGCATACCACCGACCCGTTTGAGCGAACTTCCTGACTTGATTGAAATTCAGAAGAAATCGTTTGAATGGTTCTTAAAAGAAGGCCTGAAAGAGGAGCTTTTGTCTTTTTCTCCTATTAAGGACTATACAGGAAGATTAGAACTGCATTTTCTTCCAAATTATACTTTTGACAACCCTAAATACACAATAGAAGAAGCCAGAATTCACGATTCAACCTATTCAAAGCAATTAAAGGTAATGATGCGTCTTGTTAACCGTGATTCCGGTGAAATCAAGGAGCAGGAAGTATACATTGGTGATATTCCTACAATGACTGATAAGGGTACTTTTATCGTTAATGGCGCAGAGCGTGTTATTGTATCTCAAATTGTAAGGTCTCCTGGTATTTATTATAAAAAAGAAGTATCTCCAACCGGAAAAAGGCTTTATAATGCAACCTTGATACCAAACCGTGGCGCATGGTTAAAAATCGAAACAGACTCAAATGATTTAGTGTATGTAAAAATTGATAAAAACAGGAAAATCCTTGCTACAACCTTATTAAAGGCATTAGGTATTACACCTGTTGAAATGGAAACATTATTTACCCATTTTGAATTTTTGAAGAAAACACTTGAAAAAGACACAACAAATTCAACAGATGAAGCATTAATTGAAGTATACAAAAAACTAAGACCGGGAGACCCTGCGTCTGCTGCAGGCGGCAGGTCTATCCTTGAGGCAAGATTCTTTGATGAAAAGAAATACGATATAGGTAAAGTTGGTCGTTACAAACTTAACAAAAAATTAAACCTGAACCTTCCTGAAACACAAAGAACGATAACTGTTCAAGATATTGTTGCCGGTATTGAATATTTAATTAACTTAACATTTGATGAAGGTGTTTTAGATGATATTGACCACCTTGGAAACAGAAGGATAAGGTCAGTGGGCGAACTTCTTCAAAACCAATTCAGAGTAGGTTTAAGCCGTATTGAAAGAATTGTTAAAGAAAGAATGACTCTTCAAGATTCTGAAACTTTAACACCATTAAATTTATTGAATGTTAAACCTCTAAACGCTGCAATTAAGGAATTCTTTGGTTCATCCCAGTTGTCACAGTTCATGGACCAGACAAATCCGCTTGCTGAATTAACTCACAAAAGACGTATTTCAGCCTTGGGACCTGGCGGCTTAATGAGAGAGCGTGCAGGTTTTGCAGTTCGCGACATTCACCCTTCACAATATGGACGTATTTGCCCTGTTGAAACACCTGAAGGTCCTAACGCTGGCTTGATTGGCTCTCTTGCAACGCACGCAAGGGTTAACGACTATGGTTTTGTTGAATCTCCGTTCTTTGTTGTTAAAGATGGTATTGTAACAGAAGAAGTGCACTATCTGACGGCAGATGAAGATGAAAACTACCGTGTAGCGCCTGCAGACGTTGAACTTGATGAAAACAGAAGAATTAAAGAACCATACATTCCGGTTAGATATCGTTCAGAATTTACAATGGGCGACTCTAAGAAGGTTGACTACTTCGGCGTTTCGCCGATTCAGATTATCTCTGTTGCAACATCATTAATTCCATTTATTGAACACGACGACGCTAACCGTGCTTTGATGGGCTCTAACATGCAACGTCAAGCTGTTCCACTTCTAATTACCCAAAGGCCTGTTGTTGGTACCGGCTTAGAAAAAAGAGCAGCCAAAGATTCAGGTATGGTGTCTGTTTCAGAAGTTGATGGCGAAGTTTTAAGAGTTGTCGGTGAAGAAATTCATATAAAAGGCAATGACGGAAAAGTTTATCAATATCCGCTTTTAAAATACATAAGATCAAACCAGGATACCTGCATCAACCAGAAACCGCTTGTTCGTGCTGGCCAAAAAGTAAACGCTGGCGATGTTATAGCGGATGGTGCTTCTACCCATATGGGTGAATTATCATTAGGCAAAAACGTTCTTGTTGCATATATGCCTTGGGAAGGCTATAACTATGAGGACGCTATCCTGATTAACGAAAGACTCGTTTATGATGATGTATTCACATCAGTTCATATTGAAAAATTAGAAATAGACGCCCGCCAGACAAAGCTTGGGCCGGAAGAAATTACAAGAGAGATTCCGAATGTTTCAGAAGAAGCTATCAGGCACCTTGATGAAAGAGGTATTGTAAGAATAGGTGCAAGAGTTTATGCTGATGATATTCTTGTTGGTAAAATTACACCAAAGGGCGAATCTGAACATCCCCCGGAAGAAAAACTTTTAAGAGCAATTTTTGCCGAAAAAGCAAGGGATGTAAAAGATAATTCTCTTAGAGTTCCACACGGTGAGGGCGGAAGAGTTGTCGATGTTAAAGTATTTGACAGAGAAAAAGGCGATGAATTGCCACCTGGCGCAAATACAGTAATTAGAGTATACATCGCTCAAAAGAGAAAAATCTCTGTCGGCGATAAATTATCAGGGCGTCATGGAAACAAAGGTATTGTATCAAGAATTCTTCCAAAAGAAGATATGCCATTCCTGCCTGATGGCACGCCAATTGATATCGTACTTAATCCTCTTGGTGTACCTTCTCGTATGAACGTTGGACAAACATATGAATGTTTGCTTGGTTTGGCTGCATATTTAACAGGTAATCATTATATGGCTCCGCCGTTTGATGAAATGTATGGTGCAGCTCAATCTGAGGTTGCAACACGTGAAGAGTTAATCAAAGGCATAAAAGAATCTGGTTGTGATTGGGTTAGAGAAGATGGTAAGGTGACTTTGTATGACGGCAGAACCGGTGAACCATTTGATGAGCCTGTTGCAGTTGGCCTTTCATACATCTTGAAATTAGTCCACCTTGTTGATGATAAAATCCACGCAAGGTCTACAGGTCCTTATTCACTTGTAACTCAGCAGCCGTTAGGCGGCAAAGCCCAGTTTGGCGGTCAGAGATTTGGTGAGATGGAAGTTTGGGCGCTTGAAGCATATGGCGCAGCTTATACTCTTCAAGAAATGTTAACAATCAAATCCGACGATGTTAACGGAAGAAGCAGAGCATATGAAGCCATAGTTAAGGGCGATAATATTCCAAGACCTGGTATTCCTGAGTCATTCAAGGTTCTTGTGCGTGAATTGCAAAGTATAGGCCTTGATATAGCAGTAGCCAAAAAAGGCGGTGAAGAGGTTGATTTAATGTCTGATACAGATGATTTAAGAAAATCAGCTCCAAAGAGAGTTTTATCTGATATGGACAGCGAATTATTGAATATTAATTTCTTTGAAACGCCAACCACTTTTAAAGACTAAAATTGTGGCTAATATTAACTAAATTTAAGAATTAAGGAGACAGATAAGTGTCAACAAGCATAGATTATTTTGATTATATAAGAATTTCAATAGCATCCTCAGAAAGAGTTTTAAAGTGGTCTTATGGCGAGGTAACAAAGCCCGAAACCATTAACTATAGAACTCTTAAGCCGGAACGAGATGGACTTTTCTGTGAAAGAATCTTTGGCCCCTCAAAGGACTGGGAATGTTATTGCGGTAAATATAAACGCGTGCGCCACAAAGGTATTATTTGCGAGCGCTGCGGCGTAGAGGTTACTGACTCAAAGGTTAGACGCCACAGGTTGGGCCATATTAAGCTTGCAGCCCCTGTTAGTCATATCTGGTTCTTAAAAGGTATTCCAAGCTATCTTGGCCTTCTTCTTGATATGACCCTAAAAGACTTGGAACAGATTATCTATTTTAACAACTATGTCGTTGTTGATGGCGGCGAAAGCCCGTTTAGAAAGTTCCAGCTTTTAACCGAAGAAGAATATGAAGATTACATTCTTGAAAATGAGGATAGCCAGCTAAAAGTTGGCATTGGTGCAGAAGTTGTCAAGGAACTGTTATCTGAAATTGAATTAACTAAATTAGCTGATGACATCAGGGCCGAATTAGACTCTGCTGGCGGCTCTGTTCAAAAAAGAGCTAAATTAATCAAAAGGCTAAGGCTTGTAGAATCCTTAATTGAATCAGAAACAGAGCCAACCTGGTTTATTATGGATGTTCTTCCTGTGACACCTCCAGATTTAAGACCAATGGTGCAATTAGACGGCGGCCGTTTTGCAACATCTGACCTGAATGACTTATACAGAAGAGTTATAAACAGAAACAATCGTCTTGCAAGGCTTCTTGAAATGGGCGCTCCTGAAATTATCGTAAGAAACGAAAAAAGAATGCTGCAGGAGGCAGTTGATGCCTTAATTGACAACGGCAGACGCGGAAGAACAGTCGTAGGTCCGAATTCAAGACCATTAAAATCCCTGTCAAACATTATTGAAGGTAAACAAGGTCGTTTCAGGCAAAACTTACTTGGTAAACGTGTTGACTACTCTGGCCGTTCTGTTATCGTTGTTGGCCCGCAGTTAAGCTTAAATCAATGCGGCTTGCCCAAAGAAATGGCAATTGAATTATTTAAGCCTTTTGTTGTTAATAAGTTAATCGAACGCGGTTTGGTACAAAACATCAAATCTGCTAAAAAGAAAATAGAAAGATCTGAGCCTATTGTTTGGGATATTTTGGAAGAAGTTGTTGAAGGACACCCAGTATTGTTAAACCGTGCTCCAACCCTTCACAGGCTTGGTATTCAAGCATTTGAACCCATCCTTGTTGAAGGAAGAGCTATTCAATTGCATCCTTTGGTATGTACAGCCTTCAATGCTGACTTTGACGGTGACCAGATGGCTGTTCATGTGCCTTTATCAATCGAAGCTCAAACCGAAGCAAGAATGCTGATGCTTGCAACAAACAATATTCTTGCCCCTGCAACCGGTAAGCCTATTATAACGCCATCTCAGGACATGGTATTGGGTATTTATTACCTCACAATCCTTAAGAATGAAGACGTACCGGTAAAAGGTTATTTCCATAACTTTATGGATGCAATATCTGCTCTTGAATTAGGTAATATCAAGCTTCACGATAAAATTATTGTAAGAGATGAGACCGGCAAGAGGATTGAAACCACAGCAGGCAGAATAGTGTTTAACGAAACTGTAAGGAAATCAATACTTTTAAGCTAATCTGTATAGTTTTTAAACTATAAATAAAATAAATACATAAAGAGGGAAATATTAAAATGACAACTTTTACTCCTGATTCTACAGGCAAGAAGAAAAAACATATAGATTTTATAAATAAAACCGTTGATAAAAAAGGTTTAAACAAACTCCTTTCTCAGGTATATCTTGAATGGGGCGGTGCAAAAACAGCTGAGCTTGCAAATAACCTTAAAAACCTTGGGTTTAAATATGCAACAAAGGCCGGTACAACAATTTCTATCCATGACTTATCTGTTCCGTCTGTCAAAAGCAAACTTTTAAAAGAAGCACAAGAACAGATTGAGCAATCAACTTATCGCTATATGAAAGGCGAAATTACTGAGGTTGAAAGATATACAAAAGTTATCGACACGTGGTCTGAAACAACTGCAAGATTGACAGAACAAGTTGTTGAAAATTTCGATAGACTAAATCCTGTTTATATGATGGCATTCTCTGGTGCGAGAGGTAACTTATCACAGGTATCTCAGCTGGTTGGTATGCGTGGTTTGATGGCAGATGCGCAGGGACAGATTATCGACTTGCCTATTAAATCAAACTTCAAAGAAGGTTTATCTTGTACTGAATACGTTATTTCATCATACGGCGCAAGAAAAGGCTTAGTAGACACAGCTCTGAAAACTGCAGACTCCGGCTACTTAACAAGAAGACTTGTTGACGTTGCACAGGATGTAATAATAAGGGATGCTGACTGTCATACTCAAAAATCAATCAAAATGACCGCCATTATGGATGGTGAAAATGCCATTGTACCACTATTAGACAGGCTTCTTGGCAGAACGATAGCCCAAGATATACTTGATAAGGACGGCAATGTTTTAATAGAAAGAAATAAAACAATTGACCGTGAAGATATTGCAAAAATAAAAGATTTAAATTTAACCGAGGTAGATGTTAGATCTACATTGACCTGTGAACTTGAATACGGCATTTGCCAAAAATGTTACGGTTGGGCTATGACAACCCAAAAACTTGTAGATATAGGAGAAGCTATTGGTACAATTGCAGCTCAGTCAATCGGTGAACCTGGTACGCAGCTTACAATGAGAACATTCCACACAGGCGGTGTATTTAAGGGTTCAGGAGCTATGAAGCAGGTTCTTGCTCCATTTGACGGTAAAGTTAGCGGCACTCCTAGAACCAGGGAAATGAGAACTCGCCATGGTGATGTTGTTCAGGTAGCAATTAAAGAAGCAGATATTGATTTTACGGGCGAAAATGAAACACAGCAAATTCACATCCCTGCCGGAGCCAAGGTAATGTTTGTTGATGGTTCCGAATTCAAGAAGGGCGATAAAATTGCTGAATTTGAACCTGTTTCAAAAGGTGATGGTAGCCGTTTGACAGAAAAGGCTACAAAAGATATAACTTCAGATATTTCTGGCGAGGTAGTTTTTGAAGATTTTATTGCCGATGAAAAGAAGGACAGACAAGGTAATATCTCCAGAACTTCAAACAAATCTGGTATTGTTTGGGTATTAGGCGGCGATGTTTATACCCTTCCTGCCGGCTCTAAAATTTTAGTTTCTGACGGCCAAAAAATCAAAAAAGGCGAAAAGCTAGCTGAAACCCTTATAGTTTCTGAACATGGTGGCGAAGTTCGTGTTAACAATTCTCTTGAAGTAGAAGATGTTGAATTTGAAGGCAGAAAAATTAAGAAGATTGTTGCAGGTAAGGAACTAACCATTGTAATTGCTTCAATTCACCCATCTAATGCAGTGTTTGAGCAGACTAAGAAAGAACAAATTTGGCATGTTGGCGAAACTGATGAAAAATACATAGTAAAATCACCAATTGATACAACTGTTGAAAACGGTATGATTATTGCCGAATTGATAGATGATGAACACAAGGTAACTTCATCCGGTGAAATCAGATATAATGGCATTGAAGTCGATGAAAATCAGGTTGTTGTTCAGGGAGGCGAAGTTGTATTTGTTCCTGAAGAAATTCACCAAATTTCAAAAGACTCTTCATTAAGATTGGTTGATTCTGGAACCTATGTCGAAGCCGGTACCGAAGTTGTTAAGGACTTGTACACGCACATTGACGGTATTGTTGAAATTAAAGAATTCAATGATATTATCCATGAAGTTATAGTTCGTCCAGGTGAATTGCACACACTTGACAGTATTAATGATTTAAAGGTTGAAGAAAACGAAGTTATAAAGGCCGGTACCGTTGTAGCTGGTAAAATAAAAGCAAAAGTTGATTCAATTGTTACAATTATCGAAAATGAATCAGATGTTCTTGAATTAGATGATGATTTAGATGAAGAGATTACTGAGGATTTAGTAGATGAAGATACGCTTGACAAACAGCCTGTACAAATCTTAATAAGACCTGTGCAAAGTTTTAGGATTGAACCTAAAAACGTTTCAATTGAGTTTGATACAACTGATGAATCTATTGAAATTCTCCCATTGACCCAATTGCAATATAAAGATGGCGCAAGGGTTAGAAACCTAGATGGTGCAGTTCTTACAAGAACATCTTTAGTACTTTCTATGAGTGGATATTTAAGCCATTTGAAGGGCCTTGTAGAACTTGATAAGGATGGAAGCCTGAAAATCGTTGTTCTTGAAACTTTAATTGTAAGGCGTGAACAGGATGATGCTTCAAGAACGCTTTCATCTACACAAACTGAATTATTGGTAGAAAATGGCCAAATCATTGAACCAAGAACCCCTGTAACAAAAACCCAGGTGCTATCAGTAGATAATTCTGTTGCCAGCATAAAATCAACAGATAAAGACCTAAGAAGGTTGCTCCTTGTTTCCGAAAAATATGAACAAAAAATGCATATTGATTCCAAGGCTACAGTTAAAACCGGCGAATTTGTAAAGCTCGACAGTGTAATATCCGCCTCAGGAAACACATCAGGCGCCTCAGGTCAGGTTATTGATACCGGTAAGGACTATGTAACAGTAAGATTGGGACGTCCTCACTTGATTAGCCCAGGAACGCTTTTACAGGTTGAAAACGGGGCCTTGATATTAAGGGGCGATTTACTGGCGACCCTTGTATTCGAAAGACAAAAGACAGGTGACATCGTTCAAGGTTTGCCAAGGGTTGAAGAACTTCTTGAAGCCCGTAAGCCAAAAGATTCAGCAATTGTTGCCGAAGAAGACGGTGTTGCGGAAATTGAAATTGAGGATGATGTTGCAAGGCTCTATATCGTAAATGAAAATGGCAGAACCGAAATCAAGTACCCAATAGAGTCTAGTGTTATTGTTATGGATAAGCAAAGAATAACCAAAGGCCAGCCTTTAACATCAGGTCCATTGAATCCACATGACGTTATCAGATTAAGAGGTACATTTGCAGCACAACAATATCTTGTAGACGAGGTTCAGAGAGTATATCGTTCACAGGGCGTTGAAATTGCTGATAAGCACGTTGAAGTAATTGTAAGACAGATGAGTAAAAAAGTTAAGGTTATTGACTCTGGTACTACAAAACTTCTTCCTGGCGAATTAGTTGAGCTAAAAGTTATAGAGGCTGAAAATGCAAGAGTAGAACAGGAAGGCGGAGAAGTTGCTACCTATGAAGCATTACTTCTTGGTATAACAAAGGCTTCATTAAATACAGAAAGCTTTATATCAGCAGCCTCATTCCAGGAAACTACAAGAATTTTGACAGAAGCTGCTGTCGAAGGCAAAAAAGACTTGCTCAGAGGCCTGAAAGAAAACGTTATTATTGGTAGATTAATTCCTGCAGGAACCGGCTATCATCATTTGATTAACGCAAATGAAGAAAAAGAGAAAGAAGCTCTTCGCCGTGCCCAGCAGAAAAATCAAGCAAGAAAGCCTTCTGCTATATTAGAAGAAATTGAAGGTATGTTTGGAACACCTGACTTTACAATTGAATAGTTTCACGCAACCTACTAATAATTAAAAAGCTGCCTTTTTGGCAGCTTTTCGTTGTAAATATTGTATAAAAAATAGATAAATTTAGTAAATATGAATGCTGAAAAGCTTTGATAGTTACTAAAAGGCAATATATATGCAAAATTGCCGGCATAATAGCCAATGCTAAACCTTAAGATGTTATTATAAAAATCTAAAATAAGGCATATAACCTCTTGTCCTAAAAATGGTTGATTAAATAAAACCGGGTCGCATTTATTATATGCTGTGCCAAAAGACCGCTGTATCGCCAGTTCTATTCAGCATAGTCCGACCGTCTAATAAGGCATAACGATAAAATTACTTTATTTTAAGGTAAAACTTTTCATATTTCTTTTCTAATCTTGCTTCAAGATTGCGTAGCAACAGAATATAATGTATACTCAAAATCAATAAATCGGAATTGAAAGAAAAAGAATGAAACATAAAGTAAAGGTAATAGTTATTGACAAGAAACTTTACCCTGAACTGCAAGAACAATATTGTACTAATCCTCTTTCTGGGCCCTGCCCTTGCTATAATGTAGGTGATGAATTTATTTTCTATCGTGATAATGAAAGGGATGATTTTTGGCATATGGGATTAAATACCATTGTTAAAACAAATTCGGATTTAAATGCTATTGCGGGTGGTCCCAAGATGCCTTTTTGCTCGGAAGCGTGGGATACTGTTTCGCGCTATATTTATGAGGGCTTGCAAGGTGGCTCTATTATGAAAGGGTGAATGAAGGAAGAAAATGCAATGATTGCCTGTTGCTCGGATGGAACGAGGCCGGTGATTTTCAAAATTAAACGAATTGATTATGAATAAAATATTAACATTTTCAGTCAACCCCTAAGGTGCAAGAACGGTTTTAGACTGTTTTTTATAAAGACTCAAATAAAAACGTTTAGTGATAGAACGTAAAATTTTATATAATTACTATAAATTTTATTGCATTTTAAATTATTAAATCTTGTAAAAGTAATCTCTGTAAAGCATTTCCTATTTAAGCCTGGAGAAAATTGATATGTAAACTATCATATTGCTTTATTTAGAGTCAATAAACCTTTGATGAAAAATTATTTTGAATTAATCTATTTGCATATTATCCACAAGACATCAGGCACCGAAAAGGCATAGGTGTTAATACCAGGGCCTCTATTGGTATTGCCGTTTGCAAAATAGTTATAATAATACTTGCTGTCGCCGTATAAAGTGCCACTCCATAGGTCGAACGGGTTGCAGTTGTTATCAACAGAGCCCGCACACGCCGGGTGGTTTATGCACTGCACAGAGCCAGCGCCAAATTGGTCGCACAGCTCTGTCTGTTGGTCCATCATTGCTTGTAACAGTTGCTGTTATTCTGGCTTCTGGCGATAGCTGCCGTGCCTTTAACTAATATACACCAAGGCAAGAAATACACAGCGCACCGAAAGCGCATAGCCTGGAACATGGCTTGTGTGAGGAATGTAGAACCTGCCGCCTGCAAAGTCATACGCATAGTGATAGCTGTCAACAACAACTGTGGCTGACCATACGGCATACGGGTAGCAGTCGCCGCTTGAGCCCGCACATGCTGCAGTATGCTGTAAGCCTGTTATTGCACTTTGGCGTATTGTAATACTAAATAAAACAAAACAAGCCGCAGGTGGTTAGTATAACAAAATTCATAAAACGCACAACATACTCAAGCTGTGACAATATTAAAGAACAGTTCTATACTTAAAGAGACCCAAAACTAAGGAAAACCTCTGATAGTTTGCGCTTATTCGTAAAGCTATATACTATACTGGCTGTACAACTGCAGTGCGAGTAATAAAACTCTTATGGTAGTTATAGCTGCTTTGAATGCAGATATATAACATACAAGATAACTGCAATATAATGTACTGTACGCGTTTTGGCAAAAAAAGGAAAACCATCAGCTTGACAGCAGTAAAACCAAATGCGCACCGAAAAGGCAAGCACACTATCACGTATGCCAGAGCCTGTGCCTCCTCCATGTAGCCAAAGAACATAATTACCTGTGTCTGACGACCATATATGGTTAGGCCAGCAATCTCCATAAGGAGCGCCAGAGCACTGTCCGCTAATACTAAAGCACTGCACAGAGCCCTAAATGCTTACAACCCGAAACAGGCTAAGGCCCCTGTAATAACACAAAAAAGGGTGAAGCAAAATATAAGACTAAGCCATATAGAACTGCTATAATAACTTCCAACTGGCCCCTAAAAAAGCTTCCATACAGGCATGCTACGCATCACAAAGCGTAAACAGTAGATAACGAGCCAGGGCTGCCATAGCCTTGTATACCTGCACAAGTAAGCAGGCTGCAAACCTACGTATGCACAACAACACACAATAACTAAGAAACATAGAAAAGAAGCGCACGGACTTGTAACTAAACAACGAAGCCTGAAACAAGTAGTGTGCTGCAAAGCAATGGACGCACCGAAAAGGCATAGGCAGGAACATACTTTAGAACATTGAAGCCGCCCGAGCCAAGGTACGCGTCAAAGTATATACCACCGGACTCTTCTGCGCCTGACCACAAGTGGTATGTGTAACACGCATTGTCTGCTGAGCCCGCACAGCTGCCTAAATTGCTGCACTGCACAGCGAAAGTGTGTAAGGCACTAGTACAGCCAAAGAACACAAACGGAACTATACGAAACGTCAGCAACTAGCCCAAAAAGCCAAACAAATTCTGTAACTCAATGTGCAAGTACCTTTTCTTTTCGGTGCACTGTGTCTAAATAAGGTAAGTAATTATGGTTTGATAATCAATATGCTTTATCAAACGATATTTTTATTATATTTATAAAAAAATACAATAAACCTGAATCATTCAAATAAAGAATTAACCATCATTATCTAAATGACCCTACCGACGATTTGATTGCCCCTTCTGCTAAAATCCTTAAACCCTAGCACTCTGGAGAATGTAATATGTTAAGTATATTATTTTCTTTATATGTATGCAAATTTGTTTCGCCGTTTTGTATGCTGAAATAAATTTAATAACCAGCCCGCATAGAATAAAAGGTTTATTCCTGAATATATTCAAGCGTATATTTGGTTACAGGAATTGTTTTTTCACCCGGCGGCCCAAAGCTTCTTTCAAAATCCACGGTTTCCTTACCCGTTATCTTAAACTTCGCACTTCTTGGCAGCATCGCTTCGCGCATTGCAGAACCTGTTAAATTATTGGGTACGTTGCATATTTTTGAACCTTTTTTGTATTTCATTTCAAATAAAACAGGCCTAAAGGAAGCTGATGGAACATATCTTTCAATTTGATATTTATTTAGACCTACTTGCGCGTAGCCTTTATCCGGAATAATAACATCTCCTGCCTTTGCATTCAGGATTTCTTCGTTTAAATCTGATACTATATTTACCTTTCTTTTGTTTACTGGTATAAAACATCAAAATTACCAAAATTGCTCAAAACTTAACAAAAGTTTACAAAATTTTCTCAAATACAAAAACCCTTTTTACTTATGCAAATTATTGTACTTTTGGGTATTTTCATTATACTTAAACGAGGATATTATATTGTGAAAATATATTTTAAAAGGAAATACTATGTTAAAAAAGCTTACTGTGTTATTTGCGAGTTTACTTATTTTAAATGCGAGCTCCTTAAATGCCTTTGCGGATGAACTTTCCGATGTAAAAACTTTCTTTGAAAATTATGTCAAGGCTGCAAATTCATATTCAAAATCAGTGACAAACTATTACTTGCCTGACGCTAAGATTATAAGGGTTGTGATAAAACCTGACGGCACAGAACAAAGCGTAGATTTTCCAATGGAAAGATATAACACTGAATTAAGAAAAGGCTTGCCGCTTGCAAGATTGAGCCGCTATAAAAATACATACACAAACGTAAGATATGAAAAATTAGCAGATGGTGATTACAAAATAACCGCCATGAGAAAACCAAACCAAGACAAAAAACCTTTGCCTTTTTATTTTATTGCAACAAACACAAAAGACGGCTGGAAAGTTAAAGAAGAATCAATGCACACAACGGTACAGAAATTCTTAAAATCAAAATAGCCTTGTTTGTTTTTATGATTAAATAAACTTCCCGTATATATATTGCTGCACAATATACAAATCTTTACAGGAAATATTATTTTATTGATGTCTTAGGTTGTTTTACCCTATTTCTGTTGGGTAAAGTCAGATGCATTTCTTAATTCGTTAAGATATTGCTGGCCGTTCATAACTTCCTGATAAAGTTGGTTTAAATTTTGCTCCAGCTTATTTAAAACCTGTTGTGCATAATTCTGTGCACCGTCTTTAATTCTGATGGATTCTTCATTTGCATTCAAACGCACGCTCTCGGCCTCATTGAATGCCTTCATTTTTATATCTTCGCACTCATGAATAACTTGTTCTCTAAAGCTTTTAGCCTTTTCTTCCATATCGCGCATTATGCTTGATTCATTAAGCATTCTGTGGCGCTCATTTTCAGCATCTGCAATAATTCTATCAGCCTTCATTCTGGCATCTTGCAGAATATCATCTTTTTTTCTTAATATAACATGCGCATCTCTTATTTCATTTGAAACAGCATCCGGAAAACCGTTTATGATTTTCGATAATTCCTTGCTTTTAACTACAACATAATGGCCCGGCACAATGTGCAGCCCCACTTCCCAAAGCTCGTTTAATTTATCTATTAAATCATACATTTTTTCTTCTGACTGTGACATTCTAATATTCTGCCTTTCATTCCCAAGAATTTATTTTTTCTTTTCTAAATATTCTACCACACTTTTTGGAACAAATTTCGAAACATCCTGTCCCAAAAAAGATAATTCTTTTACAATGCCTGAACTTATAAAGTTATATTTTGGTTTTGTAATCAAAAATACAGTGCCTATTTCAGGCGCAATGGCCTGATTTGTCTGTGACAACTGCATTTCATATTCAAAATCAGATACAGCTCTTAAACCTCTGATTAAAAATTTTGCACCAACTTTTCTTGCATAGTCTATCGTAAGCCCGTCAAAAGAATCTACCTCAACATTGTTAAGGCCCTTTATATCAGCAATAGATTGTTTGATTAATTCTACTCTGTCGGTTGTCGGCATATAAGATTTTTTGGAATTATTTTTAAGAACTGCAATTATGACCTTGTCAAACATCGACGAAGCTCTTTCTAATATATCCAGGTGTCCTTTTGTGACAGGGTCAAAGCTGCCCGGATAAACTGCAATTTTTATTTCTTTTTTATCTTCCACAATAATATTATATTATTAAAATTTTTTAGCCCAAGCACATTTTTGTCATGAAGGCTATTTGTAAATTTTTTGTTACAATTTACCATTGTTTTTATATTCCATTATGAGCTCCAAAATAAAAAAATAATTCGTAACCAAGCACAAAGCGCGCATATCCTTATCTAAAATTTTTTTCAAATATTATTAAATTTCTCATGACTTCCTTAAAAAAATCATTAATTTGTATGATATTAACGGGTTTTGTATAAAGTATTATAAACTTTTGTCGTTGCCATAAAAGGATGCCAAAACAAGGTGTTTATTCGGGCACCCAAAAATAAAGACAAAAGGGAGTTTTAAGGTAAGCCAAATGTTTAATCCTGCAATTCAAAGCTATATAAATTCATCCGGTGAAGCCCAGGCAAGAATGAGGACTGAGCAGATAGACGCCTATCTAAATTCTATCTATCCTGTCCAAAAACAGCCCGTTCAAACCAATGATACCACCTCTTTTGGTGCGAAACCTTTTAATGAGGTCCTTGAAACCTCTGTTGATTCAAAACAAGTATTTAAACTCGATGAACCTCCAAAAATTCCATTTGGTGCCCTTTCAGCTTCAAGAAAAACAGGGCAAAATATGAGCAAGGGTGAAATCTTAAGCCTGATTGATTCAACAGCAAGAAAATATGGTGTCGATAATAAACTTGTAAGAGCCCTTGTAAAGCAGGAGTCAGGATTTAACCCGAAAGCAAAATCCCACGTTGGGGCGCTTGGTTTAATGCAGTTAATGCCATCAACCGCAGCAGGTCTTGGTGTTAAAGACCCGCTTGATCCTGCTCAAAATATTGATGGCGGCGTAAGATATCTAAAATCCATGCTTGACAGGTTTAACGGCAATAAAATTTTAGCCCTTGCTGCCTATAATGCAGGCCCGAATGCTGTTAAAAAATATAACGGCGTTCCGCCTTATAAAGAAACCCAAAACTATGTAAGGTCAATTCTTAGCATGTATTTATAAATTGAAGGAAAAATAAAATGCCAGAAGGTTTTAGCCCAAGAATTAATTTAAACGATAGAATAGAGCCCTCAAAAATTACAACAAGCCTCACTCCTATGAGGTTTAACAGTGTAGAACAGCCTGAAACTGCTAATTTTAATGCTGTTCTAACAGAGCTTGTTGAAAATTTAAACAAAGATTTAAGCGCGCCTGATGAATTAACAAAAGACGCCATGCAAGGCAAAGCCGATGTTCATGATGTTATGGCTGCAATTTCAAAATCGGAAATTCAGGTAAACATTGCAACAACCGCAATAGGCAAGGTCATACAAACGTATGAAAAAATTATGCAAATTCAAATCTAGCATTAACTAATAACTGTTTTAATAGTATAATTATTTGTGTAATAAACTGAATTGTTAAGTAAAACAACCGGAAAGATATAAATTGCCAATAGATTTTCAAAAGATAATGGAAAATAAGCCGTTATTTTACGGCATAATTGCAGGCGTTATCGCTCTGATACTGCTTGTTGTAATCATCATTGGCGTCTCTGTTTCGGCTAATTCAAACTCAAAGCAGGGTGTTGTAAAAGAAAAAATCATAAAAGAACCATATGACCTTTTTACAACAGATAAAATAGGCCAAGCTCTTGAGGTTCAGGCCCTTTTGGCTCGCCAGAATATTAAGGTGCAAAGGCGTGTTGATGGTACAAAATCAACATTGTATATGGTTGATTATACGCAGGATCAAAAAGACAGGGCACTTCTTGCCATTGTTCGAAGCGGAATAGTAGACCAGCACATTGGCCTTGAAATCTTTGATACGGGCGAT
Source organism: uncultured Vampirovibrio sp. (assembly GCA_910583725.1). Taxonomy (GTDB): domain Bacteria; phylum Cyanobacteriota; class Vampirovibrionia; order Gastranaerophilales; family Gastranaerophilaceae; genus MGBC122484. Next base: position 112,248 of record CAJTXZ010000001.1, on the reverse strand, counting down.
TTTACGTCCACAAAAGAAGATAAAAAAATCCGTCTTGTACGTGCCATAAATGGAGAACTTGCAAGGCTTATAAGAAAAATTGATGGCATTGAAAATGCCCAGGTGTTTATCTCAATTCCTGAAGACACTATGTTCAGGGCAAATAAAAAGCCCGTAACAGCAACTGTGCAGGTGCAGTTAGAGCCAAATAAGATTCTTGATAATATGAAGGTTAAAACCATTACAAACCTTCTATTAGGTGCAGTGCAAGGCTTAGAGCCTGAGCATATTTCAATAACAGATACCGAAGGCAATGTATACTCAAGTATTATTGACGGTGCAAATGATGCTCTTTCAAAGGCACAGGAAAATGATAAATATATGCAGCAAAAGGTTGCAATGCAATTAGACAGGCTTGTTGGCAAAGGAAATTATGTTGTAACGGTTTCAACATTTTTAACCCAGGCCCCCGTTGAAAAAACAAGTATTATCTATGATCCTTCATCTAAAACCTCTGTAACGGAGCAAAATTTTTCAGAAAAACTTGGCGATGTTTCAAATGACCAAAACTCTGCAACAAACGCTGTGAGTGTATATTTGCCATATGGCGTGCCGGGAAGCGGTGCGAATTCTACCCAGGACAGGAAATATGTCCGCCAAGCCCATGAGACTCAATACGGCGTTTCAAAAACACAGGTAAATGAATATATGAAAGAAGGGGTAATTGAAAAAATTTCAGTTGCCGTATCCCTTGAACAATCTTCAATTCCTATGAGTATGACAATTCAGGAACTGAAAGAATTAATTGCAAACGCTGCAAGCCCGCTTGTAGAACCCGAGGATGTTTCAATAGCATTTGTTGATACTAATACGCCGATTCTCGCTCCTGATGCCCCTAATAAATTGCCAAAACCTGAAGAATCAGGAAACCCCTGGTGGGTTGTAGGGCTTATTCTCTTAACCGGTCTTGGTTTTGGCTTAAGACATATTACCCAAAAAGTTCGCCGCGAATCAGAAAAGCAGGAAGAAGAGCTCGAACTTTTAAGAAGAAAAGCAGAAGATCAGGAAAAACAATTAAGTGATGTAAACAAAAAAGCGGCTGAACTTATTGAAAAACAAGCCCAAATGGCGCAAAATTTAATAGAACAGCAAAACCTCCAAATGTTGCAGGCACAGCAGGCAGCAGCGGCTGCAATGGAAACTGCAAGACAGAATGCTGCTGTTGCTGCAAAAACACATCAAATGAACCCTTCTTTGGATATAGCTGATGAACTGAATGAATTGTCCATGGATTTTAATGATATTGATGAAAATCTTGCTGTTGAAAAACTTAAAAATTGGATTGAAACAAACTAGCCTTTATTGAAAAATAAGGGTAAAATTAAATCAAGAGGGAACCCGAAATTGGCAAATGACAAAAGAGTGATAGAAGGGTTTAATCCGCAAGATTTTGCAAAAAACCTGGCAGGACAGGCTGGCCAGGTAATTCCTGCTGACATTCAACCACCTGATAAAAAATTTATAATTGATATCGTATATAAATTTTGCGTCCTTTCAGGAGACGCACTTGTTAAAGATGCAGCGTTAAATCTTAATGCTGCTCAGGCTTCCCTAATTACCCAGTTTATCGGTGAATGGTCATTTCACAAGTCCATCGACCTTTTAAGGGCAAAAATTAACCCGGAATTAAGAGAAGGCGTTCTTCAAAGGGTTGCATTTACTGTCTTTGAAATTGCAAAGCAGGCTGTAATTAAAAAAATGCCTCAGGAACAGATAATTCCTCTTGTCGAACATCATGTTAACACTTGTTTTAAGCAGGCAATTGAAGATTTAAAATCAAAAGGTCTTATTGATGAAAAAGTTTCAGATAATGCAATACATCAGTCAAACATTGATGTTATGGCAAAAACCCAAGCGCAAAGCGAGGCCGTTGGTGCGAATATGTCTGATGCAAAAATTTTAAAGCTCGCCTCCCTTGCTCTTTTAATCAAAAATTTTCCCGAAGAAAAAGTTAAAAATATAATAGCAAAGTTTAATAAACCGGAAGCGCAGGTTTTAATGCAATATTTACAAATGCCCGATTTGGATTCAAAAGTAGATAAGGATATAACAGCAAGATGTATAAGCGAAATGAGAAAAACACTGCCGGAACCCAAATTTATAAGTCTTGAGCGGTGTTATCGAAAATTGTATAAAATTGTAAAAAATTCGGATAAAAATACAATTTCTAATATTATAAAAGACGAAAGGCCGCAAATTAAAGATTTTGTATTGTCGGTTTATTATAAAGATGAAGTCATAATCCCTGCAAAGGTTGCGCTTGTAGTGTGCAAATATCTGGAAGAAAAGCTTGCCGTATGCTGATTAGAAGAAAACAAAAGCCAAAAAATATAATAGAACCTGTGCAAAACGAAGCGCCTGAGCAAGTATTGCCGTCTGAAACTTTTGCACAAATGCCTAATGAGACTGCTTCATCGGAAGCTTCCGTGCAAGGTTTTCAAAACAATGAAGTGCAGGATATTCCTATGCCGCAGCCTGAGGTATTGAATCTGCCACAGGAATCTTATCAAAATCAGCCCCAAAATCCCCAAATAAACCTCCAAAGCCAACAAACATTTGCCCAAGATTCCCTAATGCCAAACCTCATGCCGGAACGAAACAAAGTGGATGAACAAATTCTTCTTGAACAGGCTATAGAAAAATCATTGCAGGCGGAAATCAATGAGGCGCAAACATTTCAAAGCCAGATAGATCAAGCCCTAAATGAGCCTGCCGTGCCAGTTATAACTCCTGAGATGGAGCTTGAGAGAAAACTTGCTGAAATTGAAAAAATTGATGTTACAAGCCTTGAATTCAAAGAAAGGTTTGAAAGAAGGCGCGGGGAGCGCCGAAGAGGCTATAGAAGAATTGATGAAAGAACCCTTGTCTCACGGGCACAGGAAGAAGCTCAAAGCATAAGAGAAATTGCCGCAAGAGAGGGCTATAAAAACGGTATAGAAGAAGCGAATAATGAATTGGAAAACCTGAAAAATTCCCTCTTGAAGTTTGTTGATTCTAAAAAAGAAGCTTATAATGAACTATCAGACGACTTGCTTGAAATTTCCCTTGAAATCGCTAAAAAAATAATTAAAAAAGAGGTGGAATTATCGGGCGATGTACTAAAAAGCGTGTTATCAGAAGTGTTTGATGAAATCTCTCCGAATGAAGAAAAAATAACAGTAAAGGTGGCGCCGGATGAGGTTGATTTTGCGCGCGCCTCAATCCCTGAAATAATGCAAGATTCAGCAGTTGATGCAAAAATAATAGTGGCTGCAGACGCTGGTGTTGAAAAGGGAAGCTGCATTGTAATGGCATCAAACGGTGTAATTGATGCTAATTTTACAACCCAGCTTTCCATAATTCAAAATGCCTTCGGTATCTATAAAGGAGGCGCATAATGGCGAAACCGCAGGGTGCAGCAAATAATCCCGTCTCAGAAATCGCACTTGCAATATTTGTAATTCTCCTTATCTTAATTTTACTTATGGAGATGCCAAACTGGGTTATAAATTTTTCAATCTCTTTGAATATCACCCTCGGTATTGTACTTTTGATGATATCTCTATATGTGCAAAAGCCCCTGGAGCTTGCGGCTTTTCCATCAATCATTCTTATCGGAACGATGTTCAGGCTGGTTTTATCCATTGCATCTACCCGTCTTATCCTTGCAAAGGGCGATGCTGGCCAGGTTATAGAATCATTTGGCGCGTTTGTTACAGGCGGAAATATGATTGTTGGTGGTGTAATATTTTTGATTATCACCGTTGTGCAGTTTATGGTAATCACAAAAGGTGCAGAGCGTATCGCTGAGGTTTCAGCCAGGTTCGCACTTGACGCTATGCCTGGTAAACAGATGACAATTGACGCTGACTTTAACGCCGGCCTTATTTCCCCTGATGAGGCTGTAAAAAGACGTGAAGACTTGCAAAGAGAATCAGCTCTCTTTGGTTCAATGGATGGTGCCATGAAATTTGTAAAGGGGGATACAATTGCAGGTATTATTATTACAGTGATAAACATCCTTGGCGGTTTGATTATCGGTGTTGTGATGAATCAGATGCCGCCTGCTGACGCTGTAGCTAAATATACCGTTCTTACAATTGGTGACGGTTTGTGCTCTCAGGTACCGTCCCTTCTTATGTCAATCTCATCAGGTATTGTAATGACCCGTTCCACATCAGAGAGTACATCCTTAGGTAAAGATGTTTCAGCTCAGATTATGTCAAAGCCGCAGAGCTTATTCTTTGCATGCGGCTTTTTGATATTAATCATCCTAAGCTCTGGTGTAACAGGCCTTCCCTGGTGGCCGTTTCTGTTATTTACCATAATTATAGCGGTCGGCGGATTTTCTGTTCTTGTTAATCAGGATGTACAACAGCAGTTGGGCCAATTGGACGCCGTTAAACAAAATATGCAGGATTTAGTTAACCCAAATAAGATGTATGAAAGACTTGGTGTTGATGTTTTAAGCCTGCAGGTTGGTGCGGGCCTTCTTGTAATAGCAGACCCTGACCAGGATGGGCAACTGCTTGCAAAAATTGCTGCTCTAAGACAAAGGGTAACAGATGAACTTGGCTACATTATCCCGAATATAAGAATTATGGACTCATCTGCCATTGCTGATAATGAATATCTTATTGCAATAAGGTCAAACACAGTTGCAACAGGCATGGTATACCCCGGTAAATATATGGTAATTGCCGACCAATGGGAAGCTTTAGGCAAAAAGGTGCCGGATAATGTGATAGTAAGCGTTGACCCTACTTATCAATCGCAAGCCTACTGGCTTGACGGGCAATATATAGATAAAAATGACCGTATTACAGCAGTTGATTCTGTGGATGTAATTGTAACTCACCTGCAGGATTGTGTTCGCAAGTATGTTGATGAGGTTATGACAAAGACTGATGTCTTAAAACTTATGGAACTTGTAAAATCGCAAGACCCAACCCTTGTAAACGACCTTGTTCCGACAATAATTTCAACATCAGACTTAAGAAAAATCTTTGTAAACCTTATAAGAGAAAAGGTTTCAATAAAAGATATCATATTTATTTTTGAAAGACTTTGCGACTATGCCAGGTTTTCAAAAGAGCCGGATATTTTATCCGAAAGACTCCGCGCAGCATTAGGCCGCCAGATTTGTCTTGCGCATTCAAACAGAGACAAAGTTTTATATGCCCTCACGCTTTCAAGCGAATGGGAAAAAACCCTTGATGATTCCTGCCAAAGAACAGAATTGGGCACAATGTTTCTTTTAAACCCCATGCAGGTTCAGGAATTAATTGAAACAACCGCAAATACATTAATGCGCGCCCATCAGGCAGTAGGTATGCAGCCTGTTATCCTCTGCTCCCCCAGAATTCGCCTGCCCTTATATCAAATGCTTGAGCGCCACATCCCAACCATCGTTGTAATATCTTACTCTGAGCTTATTACAGATATCCGCGTCGAAGCCATAGACACAATAGGCGAGGGGTATTGATGTAATAATCAGGCGGTGTACTTCATTTTGTTTGAAAAATTATCGCTGGTGCGCTGATAAGTATTGCATTTTAATAACTAATTAGTTATACTAATATTAGTAGAATATATGAAGAAAAATATAAAATTGTTTTTTGGCAAGATGAAAATGGCAATAGTGAAGCTCAGGAATATATTTGGGATTTAAAACAAAAATCCATAAAATCCAAAGATGCCAGAATAAAACTAAACAAAATTGTTGAATATATGGAAATCCTTGAAACATACGGAACAGAAATTGGTGAACCATATGTTAAACATATCCAATCCGAAGGACAAATATATGAACTTCGCCCGCTGAGAGATAGATTTTTCTTTGTTTATAAACAAGAAAACAGATATATTATTCTGAATCATTTTACAAAAAAGACACAAAAAACCCCGAAAAGGCAAATTGAAAAAGCTCTTAAACTAATAAAAAATTTCAACGAAAGGAATCTGTAAAATAATGAATAATCAAGATGTAAAACACAGCGCAGAATGGTCAAAGTTTAAAGATTCACTTGAATTATCCAAAGAGGAACTTGCACAGATAGATTTAAAAGTTGAACTTATGGGAAAAATCATAGAAATAAGAAAGCAGCTGGGTTTAACCCAGGCCGAATTTGCAAAACGTTGCAATATAAAGCAGGAATATCTTGCAAGGATTGAACGTTCAAAAACCGCACCGCAAATTGATACTTTACTTAAAATTTTAGTTCCCCTTGGCTATAAACTGGACATAGTGCCGCTTTAATAAACATATTAGTCATTATTCTTAGCGCACCTTTAATATAATGTTGTATTTGAAACACTGCCACAGTAAATTTTTGCTAGTCTGAACTTGAAGTAAAAAGAGCGAAAAAAATTGCTCAAAAACTTGGCATACCCTACCAAACATATCTAAAAAAAGCCCTAAAAGAAATTATGGACAGGGACGAATTTGGATTTAATTAATCGGCGTCAGAATATAACAACTACTTTGTTAGATTTGTAAGACAAAGACACAAAATGGTAAAACCCCCGAAATCTTCGGGGGTTTGTATGATTAAACAATTTATTTGTGTAACTTATACTACAACATCAACACCATCAATATTTTTTACATCTATGCCTTTTGGCACTGCAACTATATCTGACTTGTTGGTATAATTAGATGCTGTTCCGTACTCATTAAGAGCAGCTTGAGATGCAAGAAGTGTTTTTCCATCAAAAATTCTCTTCATAGATTCTTGTATCATTCTTTGATCATCTTTTGCAAAGTTTGTGAGGAATTTACCTTTTTGCATTTCTTTGATTGTATTATATAATGCCTTTGGTTCGCCAGCGTCTTCCCAGGTTTGAACAAGTTTAACATCACATTTTTCTTTGCCGTATTTTTCCTGAACTTTTTGGCAAGCAACAGCAAAGTCATATGGTTCATCTTGGTCTTTAGCAATAAACATTTGATCTTTTTCAAGTTCGTCCATCAACCATTCCATAGCTTCAGCCTTGATTACAAACATACCAGTATTTGCAATGCATTTGCCATTTGGTGTTTCAAATGCACGGGCAATTTCAACAGTTTTTGGTTTCTCGACAAAGCCATCCAGCTGCATAACATCATCTTTATCTGTTGGAATTACATCTAATACGCCAAACTTTTTAACCACTTCTTCGGGTTCACGTTCAACGCCAACTAAACCCATCTGTTTTGTAGGGTCATTAATTACATCTTTCATAAAGTAATCAAGTTCAAACGGTTTGTCGGTATGGAATAAATTATCGCCGCAGCAAACAATTACATTCTTTTGCGGTTTGCCTGCATCTCTTAATTTTTGGGCATCATCAACAATCTCTGCAAATGTACCTCTTGCAACTTCCGCATTTTTTCTTTTGATGCCATTGTTATCTGCAAACGGAACACCTAAAGCTAATGCCGGGTCTGCCATATGGAAGTAGTTGCCATCAACAAGAGGCATGCCAAAACTAATTTTATTGGCTTGCGGGTCTTGGAATTCTGCCAAGTCGCTAAATCTGCTGCCCTTGCCTGCACCAAGGCTGTACATTTCTGTATTATCTTTTAATGAACCAAAGTCCTTGCATTCTTTTCTTTCTGCAATTTTGTCTTGAAAATTGTCTCTAAATGGCTGCAAAGTACTGTCTTCAACATAGTTGCCGTTATTTTTTGTTGATGTGGTAAAAGTAGTGCCTTTAAACGCTGTTGCTTGATAATTGGGTGATACTGCACCAAGTCTCATAATTCTTTCTCCTTTATTTTTTTATTATTACACAACACATTAAATTTTTATCAAGTATACATTTAAAACCCCTAATAATTTTTTTTGCTAGTAAATTCAAAAAATATTGAAAATCGTAACATTTGTTTACAATTTTATAATACAACAAATCCTTCCTAGGCTAAGATGTAAAAACAGCGCCAAAGCTTGTTAAGCAGGGCTTACAAAGAACAAGTCCGAAGATGCATTTAACCCGAGGAAGAAAAAGACACGCCGCAGCCTGATGTATCAAGCGGGCCTTGCTTCCAAAACCAATAACCAAACATAATACCGTAAACTAAAGCCTGCAGTAAACGCGTATAAGACAATAAGCAAGAGGCACACCGCAGCTGAGGGCGAAAGCAGACTTGCGAAGAGCAAGAATGTGTGCCCGCCAAAGCCATACAAATACGCGAGGAGCAAGCAGCGCACCGCAGCCAAGGGTGAAAAGTGGCTTTGGCACTGTACCCGTTTAGGGCGAGGAGCAAGCAGCGCACCGCAGCCAAGGGTGAAAAGTGGCTTTGCCACTGTACCCGTTTAGGGCGAGGAGCAAGCAGCGCACCGAATAGGCAGTTGTAGAAGTTTCTACATAAGGATGTACCACCCCACCCCTATAATAGATATTATGGTAAGTGCCAGTGGTCTCTGCAGCCGAACTGGACCAGAAGTGCACAGGGTGACACCCGCCCGTAGACGAGCCTACACAATTGCCCCAGTAAGCGTCACATCGCACGGAGGCTCCGCCGCCATCGTCGCACAGCTGTAAACCTGACGTATGCTGTATTTTGGCTGCTTGTGTCGTACTGCATATGATAGCCCTCGTTAAGTAAAGCCCTGCGCCGATATAGCTGCGTATACAGTGCATGAGTCCGCTAAAGTGGCTGATATGGGCCTGTAAACTAGCAAACAACAACAGAAAAACAGCAGTATGTCGTCTTTGCTGTCAAATCCATACAGCGCACCGAAAAGCCATAGCTACTGCCCCTCTCTCCATAGCCAAAAGTGCCCCCAAGCCACCCTGTAACACTGACACTCCCGCCGCCCTTGCCTGAGCATACATGTGATGGCCAGCATTCTCCGCCGGTGCCGCCCGCACAGCCGCTCTTAGCCGGTGTTGATAGTTGTATCCTGTGATCTTATATAGATTAGCCGTGAAACCTTTGAATAGTAATGTTATTCAGCCATCCCAACTCTTAAAAACCCCATGCTGCGCTAAATAAAGCCGTGGGACAGTCTAAAAGCCTTCCGTATACTCTTTCTTGCCTGTCTTAAAAAATGTAGTGCAATATCTCATACTCCAGAGTATACAAAATAATATCTGTTGCCAATACTGAAGCACAGCTAAAGGCAAGCGCTAAAGCCAATACAAAGTTCCCGTTTAATTTGCGGTATACGGTAAAATTGTCCTCAAACTATGTTTTGCGCTGCAAAAATTGCCCCAGCCTGCCTATAGAAAGCCTTTTACGCCGCAAGGCCCGACATTAGCACCGGGGGCGCCAATCCTCTAAACACAGCGCACCGAAAAGCTAAGCTCTGGAACGCACTTTCCCGGTTCATCACACGTGTCTGTGCCAAGCGAACCGCTTCTTAGTATATACCCTCGGTAATAACCCTCTCCGATAAAAGAGCCCGACCAGATATTACGCGGGTAACACTGGCTGTTTGTCGCCCCAGTGCAGCCCGCATAAGAGGCGCACTGCACAGAGCCTGCCCAAAGCCCGATTTTGGATAATCTTACAGTCTTTGCGGGCGGGCTAAAGCGGCCTGCAGTGGGCAAATATGTAGTATAATACTCTTGAAACCCTTAAACAGTAATACTGTCCGGAGAACTACCACCAGAAAACCTTGATGTGCCAGACAAATGCGTCATACCTCGGCTCTGTGTATTGATACCAAATCCATCCGGCAACAGCGCACCGAATAAGCCTCAATAGGGCCTCTAGCACCGGAGCCCACTGTGCTGCTATTTAGCCAGAATGCCATATAACCGCCGGAGCTTGCTGTGCCTGACCAAAAGTGGTACGGGCCGCAAAAACCGCTACCAGAGGCACCCGCACAGCCATCGCCCCGTATCCGTAGTGCATAAATAGCGCAAAAAAAATCTGGGTCTTTAGTCCTATTAGGTTTGTGTACTATAATAATACGCCCTGTAAAACCCGGATAAACAGCAAAATAAGCTCCTGGTATACAGGTGAAAGGCCCTCTGTATAATGCATAGCGCCGCCTGCATAATCTATTTAGACGTAAAACCCAATAGTGCAATACTTTGAAGCCCCAAAGCTGCGCACAAGAAATGATAGGCTGTGCCGAAAAATCTTTAATGCCGTGATAAAGAGTGGTATCAAGCCTTCTAAACCAAAGGCTGCATATGCTGCAGCATTCTTCGCCCTGCAAGGCAATAATCCAAACCCAAGACACAGGTACCGAAAAGGCATGGGTGTGGGCCCTGCTGCCGTAATCATAACCTCCTGCCCAAAGCCAGGCGTCATAATAATCTTCGCCGGATATAAATCCGCTCGACCAGGTATCAGCAGGAAAGCAGCTGTCTGATACGGCGCCCGCACAGGCCCCGGCCCAATAGCACTGCACAGAGCCTGCCGGCTGAGAGTCGCACAGAAGCTGCATATACAACGAGCGCATAGAAAAACCCGATGCGAACGGTGAGAGAACGCTCCTAAAACAAGGACCAGGCCGCGCAGCCGTAAGCAAAACACTGTACAGCAGCTGTTGCAAGCGTAAAATAGCTCTGGAAAAAAGTCGGGAAACGGCCTAAAAAACCGCACTGCGACAAAATATAAGGGAGTATTTATATGTACAAAAAGTAGTAGTAATAAATACTCAGACTTCTGAGCCCCTAATGCAAAGCCAGAAGACTAACAGCGCACCGAAAAGGCGTAAACCCTGTAGTAATCAAGCGTGAGGCCTACAGAACCCTGAAGAAAGTGCGCCGAAGCAGACTCACTGCCCCAAAGCGCATGAGGAAAACAAAGGTCTGCTTTAGCGGAGTCTAAGGCTGCAGCGCCCGCACAGGCCCCGGCCCAATAGCACTGCACAGAGCCTGCCGGCTGAGAGTCGCACAGAAGCCACGCTAACAGAATATGTACTAAAACCCCTGAAAGCTCTTAAATAAAAGCTCAAAGCCATACAAACTCTGCACGTCTATGCCACAACTCTGTATAGAATACTTGCCGTGTAAACTTAGCGGGGGCGAGGTTTTTCTACGCTAATACCAGTATCAAGACCCGCTGTAAATATCTCGTAAAGCCTTACGGAAGCAGTCTAACGTCTCTCTAAAAGCATATAAACTTTCTGCAGGTAACATCTGTGGCTACTTCTAAGGCAGCAAACGCAGCAAACCAAGCTGGGTATAGCCCTTATAGAATCTATATAACGCTCGCAGCCTGCAAAAGAGCCTGTAAGACTAAGTTTGTCGGCTCGCCATAAATCATACCCGTGTCTACTTGAACTAAAAACAGACCGCCCCAAAGTGGAAATACTGCGGCATATAACCGTAAAAATTCTGTACAGCAGATATAGTCTGCTTTTCAGTGTGGCGTCTGCCAACGAGTATCCTGCCTGTATCTTCCCAAATCCGGATGAAATCAGCGCACCGAAAAGCTTAAAAGCCCGCTGCACCCGCCTTCCGAGTGACAGCCGTCATCAATCAGCCTGCCTGAATTAAGCCATCCTGTGTGAAATATAAAGTCTGCCGAAAGGGAGGAAGACCAAATACTGCGCGGGTAGCACCATCCATCCTGCGGTAAACCTCCGGCAGAGCCCTCACAGTAGCCCCCCTCAGTGCACTGCACAGAGCCTCTAGCTGCACGGGTCTGTCGGAACCGGCAATATAAAATGTGCCTGAACTATCGCCCGTATGTTATATCCCAAAACGCCTAAACTTGCGGGATCGTATGTAGTGAAACCGTTGAGCTGTAAGCGTATAAGCTGTTGGTGCCTGTCCTGGCTTCTAATAGAACGCATATGTAAGGCAAAAATGCACACTTGACACTGGGCCGAGGGAGTGCAAAAACCGAAGAGTCCGCTCAGAGAGTGCTTTTGGGGCCAATATACAGAAGCTGGGCAAAAACCGCTCAGCAGCTATATTACAAGCGAAAAGCCCCGAAATGCACTAATTTTAAACATTCCGAGACGGTATGTAGCCATAAATCCGCCTGGCACAAGTAAAATAGGGTAATCTAATGTTGGAAATCCAACCAGCGCACCGAAAAGGCATGGCTAGCATCTGAAAGCTGCTCATAAAAATTTCCGTTATCAAAAGAACGGTCAAAATAACTCATGCCGCTGCCAAAAGTGCCTGCCCATAGGGCTTTTGCCCAGCACGCGTCAGGATAACCGGACTTTGACGCGGCACCCGCACAGCGGTATGAAAAGTGGCACTGCACAGAGCCTGCAAGGCTTTCCGTCTTTGTAAAGTTTAAACAATCAACTTTGATATACAAGCGTGAAATCCTCGTAATGCCCGGGCTAACGGCTGTAAAACCGAACAAACGCTTCTATGGTGGGCTTTTTAGTATACAAATCCTTGCCGGGGTATGCTTAAAAAGCCTGTCCCGTCTGCAAAACTAACAGCGCACCGAAAAGGCATAGTTATGGCTGCATTTACCCGTGCTGCCCGTCACATAGCAAAGCCCTGAGCTGAATACACCGCCACTACCAAGCGCAAATGCCTGATAACAGCCATCTCTAAACCCCTGGCTTGACCAAAATATGGGCGGGTGGCAATAGTTAGCATCAGTCCCGGCATCTGAGGCGCTTCCCGCACAGCCGCCGCCCGGGTGCAAGCGCACACAAGACGGACAGAAGCGTAGGCGTAAAAAACAAGTATATAGGTAATCTCCACTGAGCCCAACCGCCAAAAAGCACTAGTGAAGGAAATAAACTCCGTCAAAACCTATTAAAACACTGTAGCGCGTGCCTTTATGCTGTACGCCAAGCTGCAGGAAGTTCAAAACTACATATAAACGTCTGCGGTAAACCTCTAAAAGCAAGGCAGCACAAGGCGCAAAGCCACCATGAATAAATACATCGGTATAAATCCAAACGTCAAAACCAAGCTATACTTCCTATATGAGCGCTAAGCCGAATATGCAACCGTGTGAAACGTGCCAACAGCAAAGTTTGCAGCCAAACGCCTCCTGCAAAAAGCCCAATCGGATTGCATAATAAAAACAAGAATGCGCGAAAAAGCCTGTATGTACGAAAAACAGACCACCTCTTCTGTAAAACACTGAAATAGCAGCTATTTTCGCTATTTTAAGCACAGTAAGCATAAGCAAATAACTCCGCATAAAGTCTCAAAAGCCGCAAAGCGCGAAGCTTTTGGAGTAATATATAGCCTACCCCCCTGAAACTTATCAATGTGCAAAAGACTTCTAAACCCTTAGCGTATAAGCATTTTGGTACACTGTGTCTGGTAAAAGGCAAGAATTTTAGCCTGTTAATATAAACGTTATCAGGCGGTATTTGTCTCTACCGGCGGTTTTCCGGCTTTACAAAGCTGAATCATAAAAATGACCTTGCCTACGATTTGGATTCTCCTTCTGCCGAAATCCTTGAACCCCGGCACTCTTGGAGCTTATCTTAATGATAAGTTCTAAATTCAAAAATGGCAAATATATGAAGAGTGTTTTTGATATTTGCGCGTGCAGGTGCTTAAAAGCCAGGTGTATCAAGATTTTTAGACTTTTTGTTTTATAAAAGTTCTTTTGTGGCCCTTTATAAAATTATTACAATCAATAAAACGCTTGCTATATGGCATTTTTCAGAATTTAAATACGTAAAAATCCTTTAGCTGTGCTGATTTTTGGGTTTTATTATTATTAGTTTCTTGATATACCTGTTTCGCAGGCGTTATTTTTATATAATTATATTAAAAAATGCCTCAAAATATTGTCTTTATTGATTTTTATACGTAAATATAACTAAAAGCTTTACTGTTTCTTGATTTTTAGCCTGATATTTCAGCATATGTTTTTCAAGTGCCTAAAAAGCCTATTGTTATGCTATTTTTATCTTTTTTGTACGTGAATATCGCCGAAAGCATTAAATAGAGCGCATTTTGTCTTACTTCAAGATTTAGATGTTAATACTTTTCTCCTTAAAGCTGCATAAAACGTGATTTTTAGCGTGTTAAAATCCCTGTAAGGCAATTGTATCGCCATTTTTAGCCAATAGCTATACAAAAGATATAAATACAAATCCTGCACGTCTAAAAAATGCTTAAAATTCAATAATGGCAAGTATTTCGAGCCATTTTTTTAAAAATGTAGTTTTTGCTGGCTGATTTTATCTTTTTCTAAAATATTTCTAATGTAAGTTTTTCTGTGATATTTTGACGGCCCGAATTTTCGAATTGCCTCTATATGTTGCCTGGAAAGGTAGCCCTTATTGCGTTTCCAGCCATACATGGGAAATTCTTCGTCCAATTTTAACATATAATCATCTCGTGTGACTTTGGCCAAAATGCTTGCAGCAGCTATTGATGCGGATTTTCCATCGCCCTTAATGACTGTCTTTTGCGGAAAATCATACCCACGAATCTTGTTATTGCCGTCTACGAGTACAATACAGGTGGTTTGAACCTTGCGAACCACATCCATACAGGCATTTTTCATAGCTTCGCAGGTTGCATTCAGTATGTTTATTTTGTCTATCATGGCCTCATCGACAGTCGCTATGGCGTTTTCAGTGCATTCTAATATGATAGGATACAGGCTGCGCCTGGTTTTTTCGCTGATTTGCTTTGAATCATTCAGTTTTGCGAGTTTTTCAATTAATTTATCGTCAATATCCCGAAAACACACACCAGCTGCCACTAATGGCCCAGCGGCAGGGCCTCTTCCTGCTTCATCGGTGCCTATCAAGAGATTACACTTTGTTCTTTTAAGACTTTCTTTATCAAAATTAAACAAACTTAAATTTGGCTCTAAATCCTCATTTTGAGGGCTTTTGAGGGTTATTTTTTCATCATTGTTCCAAATCATCCAGCGTAATTTTTCCTATTTTTCCATCTCTAAAATTCAGCAATATAAACTGTGAACACCTTGTTACATCAGGCTTTCCGTCCTTTACAAGCCAGTTTCTTCTAAGTGCAATATTTTCAATTGTAACATCAATATCGCCTAAATTATAATATTCTCTTAACATTTGTTCATATTTTTTGACAAGAATTTTTAACAACTCTCTTGCTGTATGCTCGTTATCATAGGCTTTTTCGCCTATTGAATTCACGGAAGCAAGCTTCAATATTGCGTTTTGGTCATCCTGCCTGCTTGGAATAATGCCTGGCGTGTCAAGAAGTTCAATCTTATCATGTACCCGAACCCATTGCTGCTGGCGGGTTACACCCGCTTTTGCGCCGGTTTTTGTCTTGCCTTTTTTGATTAATCTATTTATAGTGCTCGATTTCCCAACATTTGGCATGCCAATCACCATAACCCTTATAGCCCTTGGCAGGAGGCCTTTTTGCACCATTTTTTCATGAATCGGCTTTGTAGTTTCTAATATTTTATTTATTATTAAATTTGTATCTTTGCTGCTGCTATTTGAGGTCAAAAGGCAGACAGCGCCTGTCTTTTGCTCTATATATTTTTTCCACTTTAAATTCTCATTTTCATCAGATAAATCGCATTTATTTAGAAGAATTATTCTCGGTTTTTGGCCTATAAGCCTTGTGGTATCGCCATATGAGCTTGAAATTGGTATCCTCGCATCTAAAACTTCAAGCACAACATCAACCAGAGAAAGTTTTTCCCTGAGTGCTTTTTCAGCCTTTGCGATGTGTCCCGGATACCAGTGAATGTGGCTCATTTTATTTCCTTATAATGCTGATTTTGCTTGGCGGCACATAATTAGATTGTCTGCCTCTATATCATTTCTGCCGCGGTCTGTTTACCCTTTAATGTCTGTACAACAGCGGTTTACGGCGTACTATAAAATTTATTATATGCTAAAAATACCGCAAGAACTTCTTTTTAAGAAAAAATCTTTACGGTATTTTAAATTTTTATTAACGATATTTATTCACAAAATTTAAAATTATGTGAACTTTTATAAAGGCTAAAAATACCTCTATAGTATAGCTTATCTCTTTTCAAGCTTTTCTCTGATTCTTGTAGCCTTGCCGGAGCGTTCTCTTAAGTAGTATAATTTAGCGCGTCTTACAGCACCTTTTCTTAATACCTGAATTTTTTCAATTCTTGGTGAGTAAATGGCGAAAACCCTTTCTACACCAATGCCTTGGAAAATTTTTCTAACGGTAATAGTTTTATTAATGCCTGAACCGCGTTTTTTAATAACGGTGCCTTCAAAAGCCTGTGTTCTTTCTTTGTTGCCTTCAATAATTCTAACAAAAACCTTAACGGTGTCGCCAGGGTTCATTGCAGGCATTTCTTTTTGTGTATATTCGTTTTCTAATTCTCTGATGATAGGATTCATTTTAATTTACCTTCTAGTGTATACCATTGTATTTTTGATATTATCCTAAACAATAATAATATTCAAGCCCGAATTTGAAAAATATTTCTAATTGTAAATTTTTGTAACGATTATTTTTTATTCTGTCCTGTTTTTCTTGAAAAAAGCAAGAAAATTTTTGTTTTGGTTTTAATAATAATATAAACATAATTTAAGCGAGTATAAATAGTATGACAAATGTTCAAAATACTTCAAACACACCAATAACAAAGCCTTTGCAGAATACAAATGCGTCTGCGCAGGGTCTTAATTCACAGGTTCAAACTCAGCCTGCAAAGGCAAATGCCCAAACATCAAACACTAATTCAATTGATAATAAATACACAAAGGACGGAGACACTATTACCATTCCTTTATTAAACAAAAAGGTAAAGAAAACAAATGCTATAATCGCTGGTGCTGCAACGCTTTTAGCAGCTGGCATAGGTATTTTTGCACTACTTAAGGGCAAAGGCTCCGCCAAGCCTGCAAGCACCCCATGGAAAGATTACCTTTCAAATCTTAAAGACAATTACACCGGAAAAATTAAAGGCAAACTTAAGAATAGCGATAATATTATCCTTGAATACAAAGATGGAAAAATTGTAAAATCAACAAGAAAAGGTAAAGAAAACTTTACAAAAACCTACGAAACAATAAACGGTGAAAGCATTGTAAAGAAAACAGAAGGCGGCAATATGACCGAATGGAATTTGACTGAAATAAGGGAAGCTGTGAATAAGTCGCAAGCTGATGTTAAGAATTTACTTGATAATAGGGATGTTATCAGCCTTGATGATTTTAAACAGCTGGCAGCTGGTATAGAATACAAAAATAAAACCCAAAAAGAAGAATTAAAGGATGTTATAGCAAAAAAGCAGCAAGAATATGACTATGACAGGGTAAATAAAGATATTAAAGATATTAAGTTTGCAAAAACACATGGTGAAGATGGAAGGGTGAGCCACACTGTTGCGACATTTAACGACAAGCCTTATATGGGAAATATTCATTGTACACTGTCGAATGGTGACAAAGTTGTCATTGAAACAGATGTTATTGGCTGGATAAAAAAATCAACAAGAACGGGCAAGAGGAATTTTGTTAAGGATTATCAAATGAACGGCACCAGAGTCGTTATAACTGAGAATGGAAAAACAATCACCAAGGATTTAGGGTACATAAAATACGAAGTCCGCCATGAAAGAGAAAAACTTTTGGAAGTTTTAAATAATGCCGATAAATTTTCTGCAGAGGAATTTCATATACAAGCTGTAAACAATAAGTATAAAACAAAGGCGGAAGAAAATGAAATTACAAAAATAATGAAAGCTAAAGTAGATGCTGAAGCAAAAGCTGCAAAAAAGGCTGCTGACCTTGGGCAAAAAAGACGATATGATTCAGTTTTAGAAAATATTCAAGAATCAAAAGAACTTTCAAAAAGGGTGGATGATATTATGAAGGATGACGCTAAAATGCAGGAATTTTTGAATACTAAAATTACCATAAACAAAAGCAAGTATGACTGCACCAGGGTTGAAACCACGCTCAGTGAAGCGCTTAATAATACAATTTTAGGAACTTATGACAATCTGCCCGAAACCGTATACCATGGCACAAATAAACATTCTTATAATGATATTTTAAAGAACGGTTTTTCGACCGATGCCTGCAATATAACAGAATCAGGCAGGGGCGTATATTTTGGAGTTGACAAAGCCGGAGCCGAAAATTATGCCAGTGACGGTGCGGTTATAAAAGCAAAATACACCGGAGGAAAAATTGCAAATGTTACACCGGGTGTATTAGGTGATATTGGCGCAAATATAAGTGTCCGTTCTTTGGCTCGGGATTTATTCGGTTTGAAATTTTTGGATGATGACAGTGATAAGATTATAAAAGAGCTGATTGACAGGTGCTATGCCCAAAAATTAAAGTCATTAGGATATGATGCAGTCCATGCTGCAAGTTTTGGAGCAAAATGTGAATACATAGCTGTTTTAGATCCTAAAGACATTCAGATTATTAAGTAATCTTTTGCTTTGCGTGATTACACACAACAACTTCCATTTTTGTTTAAGCATAAAAGTAAACTTTGGTAATTTTGATAATTGTGGCCACAGTCTTATTTTACGTCTGAATACGTGTTTGACCGGATTTACCTAAAGTACTTGCAAAATTATGCATAGCATATTTTGCAATAAACCCTTACGCTGCCTTATTGCCTGAGGCGCCAAGACTTCTTATTTCAAGCTCAATTTTCCCCGGAAATGCTCTTGTTATGGCATTTTTCACATCAGATGAGGCATTTACCCAAAGGTGTTTGTTGGTTAAAATCTGTACTCTGTGGTTTTCATTTCCGCTCTCTTCATCCTCAAAGTCAACCACAACAGGGTCTTCCCCGTTATTTTTGGCTAAAAGCTCCTTCAAATATATCATTTCCTCAAATTCTAAGTCAGCAAGGAGTTTTAATGTAACCAAATTAACATTCCCGATAGGCTTAACATCCTGCACCACAAGGTTTAATTCATCATCCCTGATTTGAACCTTGGCATTCATAATAAGTTTTTCTTCACTCTGAATCATATCGCCGTATTTTTCAACAGTTTTTGGGAATGTTACAAATTCAACCCTTCCGCCTGATAAGTCTTCAATTATTCCGGTTTTTAAAATTTTGGCGGGGTCTTTCCTTGTGGGCTTTGCAGCAACACGTGTTAAAAGTCCGCAAATTGTGACATTCTTATCGTTTTCACGGGTTTGGATAATCTCTGTAATCGTATCTGTCGTTAAGTATTTTAAGGTATCCCTGATACTTGATAACGGGTGGCTTGTAACATAAATTCCCATTAAATCATGCTCAAACTGCTGAATTTCAGTATCAAGATATTCATCATTTGAATCGCCCATTAATTCAAAGGTTGGAATGCCTAAATCCTGCGCAGCGTCCCCAAGACTTGCAAAAAGGCTTACTTGGCCGGCACTTTGGGCATTTTTCTTTGAATAAACATCCTTTAAAATTCTGTCATAATTCTCCATCAGCTGCTTCCGGCTTTTTTCAATGCTTGAAAACGCGCCAACCTTAATTAAGGCTTCAAGCGTCAATTTATTCAGGCACCTGCCGTCCATTCTGGAACAGTAGTCATATAAGCTTTCAAACTGTTTTTCGCTTCTTTCTTTTGCAATCGTTTCAACGACACCTCTACCAACGTTTTTTACAGACGCAAGCCCAAATCTTATATTATTGCCATCCGGTGTAAAGTCTGCATCTGATTTATTAATATCAGGCGGAAGTACAGGAATACCAAGGGATTGGCACTGGAGAATATATTGCTGGGTCTTTTCCTGATTATCTGCTTGCGATGTTAAAATTGCAGCCATCCACTCAACGGGGTAATGTGCCTTTAAATAGGCTGTTTGATAAGCAACAAACGCATAAGCGGATGAGTGTGCCTTATTGAAACAATACTTTGCAAAACTTTCTATCTGCTCAAACAGTTTACTTGCGGCAGCTTCGCTCATACCCTTGCTTGCAGAGGCCTTTACAAAACGTTCTTTCTGCTCTGCCATCTGCTGTAGTTTCTTTTTACCCATCATACGGCGCACCATATCAGCGTCTCCAAGTGAATAATCAGCAAGCGTCTGGAATATCTGCATAATCTGCTCTTGATATAAAATCGTGCCGTATGTGTCCTTTAAGATATTCTTTAATAATGGATGCGCAAACTCAATCTTTTGTCTGCCGTGTTTTCTATCCACAAAATCATCCACCATACCAGCTTCAAGAGGCCCCGGCCTAAATAGCGCAACAAGAGCGCCTAAATCTTCAAATACTGTTGGTTTCAGCCTTTTTACAAGCGCCTTCATGCCCGGTGATTCAAGCTGGAATACACCGTCTGTTTCCCCTCTTTTTAATAATTCAAACGTTTTTTCATCATCGAGGGGTATTTTATTTATCGCAATATCTTTGCCTGTGCGCTTTTTTACCATATCAATACAGTCTCTTATGATGGTCAAAGTTTCAAGGCCGAGAAAGTCCATCTTTAACAGGCCTATTTTTTCAATACCTGCCATTGGATACTGCGTTGTGGTTGATTTTTCCTTTGATAGTGCAACCGGAATGATTTCACTCATTGCTTTTGGGGCAATAATTACACCAGCAGCGTGTGTGCCCACCTGGTTTTTAAGACCTTCAAGGTGCAAAGCTTCATCAATCAAGCTTTTTGCCTGCGGGTCAGAATCATGAAGCTGCCTGAATTCTGTGCCATCTGCAAGTGCGTCTTTAAGCTTTGTCCCAGGCACAGATGGTATCATACCAGCCCACTTGTTTGCTGTTGAAAAATCGATATCATAAACCCTTGCAACAGCCTTTAGGGCAGCCTTTGCAGCAAGTGTGCCAAATGTTATAATTTGACAAACATGGTCTGCGCCCCATCTGTCTGAAACATAGTCTATAACTTCACCGCGGCGTCTTTTACAAAAGTCTATATCTATATCAGGCATAGATATACGTTCAGGATTTAAGAACCTTTCAAACAATAGATTGTGCTCAATAGGATCAAGCTCTGTTATTCCAAGCGAATATGCAACAATACTTCCTGCTGCAGAGCCTCTGCCCGGGCCTACTGGAATATCATGCCTCTTTGCCCAGTCAATAAAATCCCACGTAAGAAGAAAGTACGCTGGAAAGCCCATTTTGAATATTACGCTTTTTTCATACTCGTATCTTTCCATAATGCTATCTGGAATAGGATCGCCGTATCTTTCTTTAAGGCCTTTTTTGCAGAGTACATCAAAATATTCTTCTTCTGATAAATTATCCGGGCATGGGTATTTTGGCAGATATTCTTTTGTTTTGCCAAATTCCAGCTTATCCATCTGAAAATCAACTTTATCAGCTATTTCAACAGTATTTTCAATACATTTGTTGAAATAAGCTTCATCCATCCAACTGAATGCTTTTCTTAATTCTTCAACCGTTTTTACGTAAAATTCATTAACCGAGAATTTGAAACGGTTTTGATCATGCTTCGAGGATTTTGTCTGCTCGCAAAGAAGCGTGTCATGCCAGAGTGCGTCCTGCGCCCTTAAATAATGAGAGTCGTTTGTAATAACTGTTTTTATGCCGTATTTTTCAGCCATCTCCATAAGGAAGGGGTTTGAATCCTTCTGTTCTGTGAGGCCATGGTCCTGCAATTCTATATAATAATCTTCCCCAAAAAGCCCCTGATAATATTTTACACGCTCTTCGGCTTCTTTCTTATCGCCATCCAGAAAATTTCTTGCAACCTCACCCTGAATGCAGGCAGAAAGGCAAATTATCCCTTCTTTGTTTTTCTCTAATATCTCATGGTTTATTCTTGGCTTGTAATAATAAGCGTCGGTTGATGCGATAGAGTCCATCCTGCAAAGGTTGTGATAGCCAATCTGGTTTTTAGCAAGAAGCACAAGGTGATGCATTGTTTTTTTGCTTCTATCCTCTAATACATCGCCGTCGCAAACGTAAAATTCGCACCCTATAATAGGTTTTACGGCTTCAATTTTCTTTTTAAATTCCTGCTCTTCTTCGCTTAACATATGCGACAACAATTCATTTTTTGCAATGAACATATCAGCACAACCAAACATTGTACCATGGTCAGTTATTGCAACGGCCGGCATGTCGTTTTCTGCTGCAAATTTAAATAAATCAGGAATTCTTATTGCCCCGTCAAGGAGGCTGTATTCAGTGTGTAAATGCAAAGGAACATATTTCATAATAATTATTATGTATCACAAAAAATGATTAAGTTCAGTAAAGATTAATTAATGTTTGTAATTACATACAATTTTGCATTGTTCATTAAATGTTTTCTTTTCATTCCGTGTCATATATACAAAAAATGAGCGGTTTACGGTTTCAAGCTTCGCATAAACCTGTCGGAACGCTCATTTTTTGTATATATGACACTCCATTACAAGAAAAAAGCGAAATTAACTTTTTTAAAATATTACTTAATGCTTTATAAGTTTTGTTATAAAGCCGCTGTCCGATTAATCTTTTTGAAGGCATTTAAGGGCATATTCCAAACACTGCCGGACTAAAAGATTCAATGTAACCCCTTTATCTTTTGCAATTATTTCTAATTTCTGTACCAATTTTAAGGGAAGCCTGATGGTTTTATTTTTCATCCTTTGTTTTTGAACTATGAATACACCGGCCGCTACTCAAACTCCAGCTTGATTTTAGCTTTGGCTAATTCAGCAATTTTGTTTGCTTCTTCAAATTTTAATGTTTTTCTTCTCACTTTTGCATATAAAGAATTTCTCGTGTATTTTGCACTTGTTTTTATGCTTAATAATTCAGCAAGCTGTCTGTAAGTAAGGCCTGAATGTGCCTGTATATGTTTAATAAATTGATTAACGTCCATTTATACATTCTAAAATTTTGTTGACATATATGTAAACATGTATACAATAATGTATATACTTATATACATATCCGACACACCTAGGTTAACAGAGTACACATTTAATTGTTGTTTATTTTAAAAAAAAGGATTTTAGGATGTACAAAACAAATATTAAAAAATCAAGCCAGGCAGCTTTTTCTTTGGTGGAAATGCTCATGGCGCTTCTTGTAGCCTCATTATTGCTTGCAGCACTAGCTCCAGTTGTAACAAAGAAAATAGAAGAATCTGTTTCTATAAACGCTGGAGACACAGTGCAGTCAAAGGGCTGGCGCCTTTATAATTATCTTTCTGACTGTACAAAGGCAGAAGGCAGTGCTAATGTGTGCGAATTTACTGATTTTAAGGTGCCAAGAGGCGTTTATGCTATTAACCTTGTTATGGTATCAGGCGGCGGCGGTGGGGCCGGGGCAACACCATCCACTATAACCGGGACTAAAACAATCACAAAATACACAACCGGTGCCGCAAGGGGTGATGTTGATTATGATGAACAAAAAGTTCCAATAACAGAATATATGCGTGATGTAAAAATTAGCCGTCTTGTTGGCGGAGGCGGTGGCGGCGGAGGCGGTGCCATTAAAACTGTTTTTGTTCCGTCTGCAAGCACTTGCTCTTCCTATGGTAATGGCGGAAAAACCGACACTGCTGGAAATGCGGGTACCAATTTTGCAATATTTGATAAGGCTAATAATCTTTGTGTCACAAAGTTTAACCAGAAAACCGCCACAGGCTGTTATAATACTTATTCCCATGTTGCCTCTTCTGGCACAACAAATAGATGTTCTTCGCATGCTGTTGATAACGTCAATATTCTATATGCTTATTCAGGCTGTAACAGATGGATATGTACATATGATTCCGCTGTTAGTGCCTGCTCAAACCTTGCAGCCTCAACCAAAGACCAGTGGAAATTACCAACATCAGCTGAATTTAGCAATTGGGGCAGTGTCGCCCTGAATTTAAATCTTTGCGATATGCATGATACAGTCAGTTTTTCTCAGTGCACGCATACTGCAGAAAATTTATATGGAAGCTACAGAGGCTGCCCTTATAAAGTTTGGGGTGCCGGCACCACTGCATTTACTACAGGTGATAACAATTGTATTGGAGACGGGATAGGCTACACATCGGTTAATTATCCGCAATTTTCTTTTTCGGTGCGCTGTGTGCTTGACGCAACATATTATTCCCTTTCTGCATCAGGCGGGGGAAGCGGCTCATTGCTTTCAGATATTGATATATCAGAATACGTAAAGCAGGCAGGCGTTGGCGGAAACATTATTCTGCAGGCAGGACGAGGCGGTAAAGGAGGCGCTGGCGCAACTGCGGTTAATACCAAGGGCTCGGGCGGAATTTCAGGATACAAGTCCTGTGTAAAGGTTGAAAATGCTCAAAATAAGGTGGTATACGGCGTTTGTGCTTATCAGGGAAATGGTGGAATTCCAGCTGATGGCTCAACTTCTGCAGGAAGCGTTGGAAATGCTGTGCCTTCTTATTCTTATTGCGAAGAGACCACAAATGGCGCAAACTGGCATGAAATAAACTGCACAAAAGGCGGTCAGGCAAGCAATGCAGGCTCTAAGACTGCAAATAGCACCTCAAATGGCGGCAAGGGCGGTGATTCAAACTTTCCTTCTTCATCATCAGGCGGCGGCGAAGGTGCTTTATCAAACTCATCAAGCGGTGACGGAAACAGTCCTTCGTATACAACATACGCTGGTGCAGGAGGGGGCGGAGCAACAGCAAAATATGTAAAAGGGGGAAGCTTGAAAGCAGGTGTTGGCGGAAATGGCGCCGGCGGTGTGGCGCAAATTACATACAAAAACGAATACGCAGGCTCTGGCGGTGGTGCGGGTTCAGCAGGCAGTCTTGCTATCATTAATAATCTCTCTCTTCCTGCTGATACTGAATGCATCATCCATATTGGGGGCGGCGGTGCTTATGGAAGTGGGGCAAACGGCTCTAATGGTGGTCATACGTCAATAAAATGCGGTAAAAATGGACAAGAGTATATTGTATATGGCGGCAATGGTGGAAAAACCGGCATTTCAGGCAGTGAAATTTCGCCATTACCTGTAGGTGGCACCGCAGGCAAGGAAGCTCTGGTTAATTCGAATATATTACAGCTTGGAAGCCTTGCCACAATAACATATGGAGAAGGCTATAGCGATTCTTCACCTGATGAAGCGCAAAGCAAAATTAACGACAAACTAAACGGCAATAAAAATATAGGCGGAACCGGCGGAACCTCTGGCACAGGTGCTGTTGGAGGATGTGGCGGACTAAAGGAAGATGAAGCTAATAATTGTATAAATAACCTGAATACGAATGCGATGACATCGGAATTTGTTTCACCCGTGTATACGGCACTTTTAGCTGGTGACTATGCAAAAGCTGGCGCTGCAGGAGGCGGCGGCGGCTGGAGCAGAGGCTTATCTCCAAATCAAGGCATTGGCTCAGCAGGCCAGCCCGGGTACTTGTTTTTATGGTGGGACCAAACCGCAGATTGATTTCTGCTTGTGTATCGGGCTGTTTGATTTTAGATGAACAACTTTTCGGGGCGCTTTTTTGTAACCTTTGCGCCTCTTTTTTTTGCCTGTATGACGATTTTAAATGTTATTCTGGTATAAAAACGCATAAAAAAGACAAAAATTTTTAAACATCCTTATTTTATATTTATTGAAAGAGTTCTGATTTTCTTTAATAAACAGATAAATTATTAAGTTTTAAACATTCTGCGCGCAAAAAGAGCCTGTATACTGAAAAAGCGGCAATATAAAACTTATAATTATATAAATAAGCTAATCTTCTTTCTTTATTAACTGTGATTTTTGCTGATTAGACAAGAAATTTTCATCTGTGATAACAGGTTTGCCTGTTTCAAGTTCAAGTTTTTTGCGTGCTTCTTTTGCTACGCTTCCGCCTTGTTTTGCAACCGTTTTGTTTTCATCCAGAGTTTTTGGATTTTTTTGTTTGGAAATTTCTGTTGCAGAAGCTTCTGCAAGCATATTTAAAACAAGCTCCATATTAGACATATTATCCCTTAAACTTTGTTTCTTTAGCCCCTTAAAATCCTTGTATTCACGGGTTTTAAGGCCAGACCATTCCTGTGTAATGATATCGGTTAAAACTGCATATTCAGAGTTTTTTACTCCGTTTCTTTGCCACTCATCCATTAGCGCTTTTCTAATCTCAATAGATTTTAAACGCTGGTTTACCCACTCAGGCGAATAGCCCTTGGCTAAGTAATATTCTAAGGCTCTATCGATTGCTATTTCAGGATCTTGCATTTCATCAAGCCTTTCTGCACCAACCCTTGCAAGCCACAATTTGAATGGCTCTGCCTTTGGGCTTGGAATGGATTGCACAAGCCTTAAAACACCTTCTGTATCAAGAACATCGGTCTTATAATATTTACCGTCTGCTGATTGCATTTTCAGTTGGTTACAAGTTGTAACCAACTGGCTTCCTTCCTTGCTTAATCTGTTTTTTAAAACTTTCCAGTAGTTTCTGGGGTCAGCGCTTTCTGTTAATATCCTGACAATATCTGCAACTGAAAAATACCAGGTTTCCTTTTCCCTATCCCAGCTTGTTCTAACCTTATAATCTTCAAAAAGCTTTATTGAAGTCTTTTCATCTTTTTTATTTGGCATATCCTGAAAAATCCTCTATATTTAATTGTATCATAAAACTTGATTCTAAAACGCTCTTAAAACACGTATTTTAAGCCATACAGCCATTAAACAGAATGTGATTTATTTAAAGACAGTATTCTGCTAAGGTGTATTTTAATATCCACAAAAAAGCAATACGTTCTGCAAGCAGCTTGAGCGCATCAGATAAACTTAATCTTTTTCTTTAAATTCAATTTTCAAACCTAAAATATCAGCTATAAGTTTAATCTCTCTGTATTGGATAGTTTCGTACCTGAGTTTGTTTTCAAGGTTTTTTGCTGAGTATTTTTTATTCAGCCTTAATCCAAGCTCTTTGGCAAGACGTACTTGCGTCCAGCATTTTTTTGCAAGTAAAACCTTTATTTCTGATTTTATGCTATCCATATCCATAGACATGATTTTACACTTATTACTGCTTTGAAACATTTAAGTCCCAATTTTCTTGACAAGGCAATCTTTTCTATGATAAAACAATTATATAATTGAGGTTTGTTACAATGAATGAAGAAGAAAATATAGATAATAAAATTCTCGCCCAAAATAAAGCTCTGGAATTATTGAATTTAATCTATATATTAAAATTGGCACTAAAAAATAATGAGGATGAAAGCCCCGATACTATGCCGTATGCTGCATTTGTCGGCATGCTTGAAAATAAAGCAAAAAAGCTATTTGATATATTGGAATGTTAAAAAAGCCCAAACCTTTATGGCACAGGGTCATATCCGCCCGGGTGCCCCGGATGGCATTTTAAAATCCGTTTTATACCTAAATAAAGGCCTTTTAGAATGCCGTATTTTTCAATGGCCTCCATCGTATATTTTGAACACGTTGGCTGAAAACGGCAAATTGGCGGCGTGAATTTGGAAAAAAATCTGTAAACACTAATAAGCTTCAATATCAGAGTTTTTAATATTTTTGATAAAAATTTAAATATATTCATAATCTCCATAAAGTTTCGGCCTCTTTTAAATCCGGCGGATTGAGCCCCTCTTCAAGTAGTTTTGCCTTCAAATTACTGTATGTTATGGCGCTTTCTGTTATAATTTCTTCATACTGTCCGTCTTTTTGAGGTAAGATAAAACTTCCCTGAAAATCATTTTTTTTAGCATCAAACGGTGAAACAAATTTATCCTGCAGAGTGCCAACAATAGCATCCATAAATATTTCAGCCCAATTTTCATCTGTGCCTTCAAGCATTATTTCTATATCTAAATCCTTAAAAAACGGATTATACTCTATTAAATAAGCTTTATTTTCAGGCGTAATAATTATATCAAAACCAAGGATGCCGACATATTCACCTTCTGTCTCTGCCAGGTTTGAAATCGTCGGCAGGATTATTTCTTTGTAAATTTTTTCTTCAAGCTTTTTGTCATAAAATCCTTTAATTGCAAGTTTATTTTCATATGTCTTAATAAAATCCAGCACAATACCGCTAAAACCATCTGTTAAGACATAGAATGTTATTTCTTTGCCGTAAACATAATCTTCAATTAAAATTTTTTTGTTGTCATTCTGGAATAATTTTTCAATCTGCCTTTTTGCACACCCAAAAGTCTCGGCAATATACGCGCTCTCTGTTTCAGAGTGTATATCAGGCTTTATTACAACAGGAAACTGAATATTTTTTACATAATCAACTGCAAGGTTTGGCCTTTCAAAAAATGAAAATTTCGGAGTCAAAATTTTGTTTCTGTACATAAATTTTTTGCCGAAACACTTAGAGTATGCTATTTTTGAGGCTTCAGGGTCAGGAATTAATATTGCAAGGTTGTTTTCATTAAAAACAGATAAATAATCTACGCCAAAAAGCGCAGAATCAGCAACTATTGTTAAGTTTATTTCATTTGCAAGTGCAAATTCTTTTAATTCTTCAACATCATAAGGGTCTATATGGGTAAAATTTCCCTTACTATTCTCTTTTGTTGTAAAAACAAGCAGATTTTCATCCTCTGAAAAGAAATTTGTCAAAGTTTCGCTGCTTTTAGAATTCCCGATTACAAGTATTCTCATACGATAATGCCTAAAAATATATTTTATACATAAAAAGCACCTTCCTTATTTATAAAAGGTGCTTTTAAATATTTTCTACAGAATAAATTATTAGCCCCTTAAGCCGAGGTCTTTTATTAACTTTCTGTATTTTTCAAGGTTTGCTTCTTTTAAGTAGGCAAGCATTCTTTTTCTTTTACCAACCATCATTAAAAGGCCTCTTTTGCCTTGAAAATCTTTAGCGTTTTGTTTTAAGTGTTCGGTAAGTTCTGAAATTTTCTGTGAAAGCATTGCAATCTGTACTTCAATAGAGCCTGAATCTTTTTCATTCTTACCGAATTTTTTAATTAATTCCTGTTTGTTTTTTAAATTGATTGTCATTTTAGATTAAATTTCCTTTTGTTTTTATATACACAAAAAAGGTGGCGTATACATATTACACAACAGAAAAAAACTTATGTCAAGGAAGAAATGCATGTTATAATTGGCTGTATTATGAAGCAAAGTTTTATTAAATCATTATCTTTTAGCGGCCTGTCTTTAATATTTTTTACACTTGCTGTGAGCGTACTGTTATTTTTTACAGGAATAACAATAACAAGCTTGAATTTTATTCTTGCAAATATTATATCCCTTATATTTTGTACACTTATTCTTAAAAATTTTAAACAAGCATTGCTATCTCACATAATAAATTTTGTTATAATTTATATATTAGCAGTCTTTTTCTTTACCACAAAAGATTTTTCATCAGATGTAATTCTTTACCATCTGCCTGCAATGAATCTTTTAAAATCAGGCTGGAACCCCGTAAATATTAATACCGCAAATCTGCCCTTGCATGATTGGGCTAAATTTTTTGCAAAGGCACCCTGGATAATTTGCACATGTTTTGCTGCCTTTTTTAATAACTTTGAAGCCTCTAAGCTTTTGAATGCCTTTATGATTTATTTGTCAGCCCTGTTTTTCTATGGTGCACTTAGATTATATATAAAAGATAGTAAAATATGTTGTATAATTCTTGCCTTTTCTGTTGGCTTTAATGCTGTCAGCATGATGCAAATGTTTACATTTCTGGTGGATGGGTTTTTGTCAAGCTGCCTGATTATTTTTGTCGCATCAATTGCTTTGTTTTATAAAACCAAAGATAAGATATTTCTATACGCTATGGCCTTTTCTTTATGCCTCTGTGTAAATGCAAAATTATCCGCATTTGCATATGTTTTTATAATTGGTACTGGCGCTGTTTATTTCTTTCGTAAGGATCTCCAATATATAATAACATTTGCTGGTTCCCTTCTTCTCTCTTTGTTTATTTTTGGTTTTAATCCCTATGGCATTAATTTAATAAAACACCATAATCCTTTCTATCCGATTGGAAGTAGTGATATAAAAATCGTAGAAGGCTTTTGCCCTGAGAGCATAAAAGAAAGGTTTTATATAACAAAGTTTGTAATTTCGCAATTCGCAGAAGCTAATGCAGATAAAAATGAAAAAGTAAGACTGAAAATTCCTTTTGCTATTACAAAAAGGGAAATTAATCTTGCTAATTGCCCGCAGTTAAATCTTTCAGGCTTTGGTTTTTTATTTTCCGGCACATTGATTTTGTCATTTATCTTTATGTTGTTTGCATTTAAGAAAAAAGGCAGTAAGGATTTTTTAATTGCTGAGGGAATTTTGCTTTTATCTGTGTTTATTAATCCTGAATGCTGGTGGGCAAGATTTGTCCCGCAGTTTTGTCTTTTTCCTGTAATTTTTGCAGCCTTTCTTTTGATTGATGCTGACAAGAAATATAAAGCCATGTCATATGTTTTGACAGCTGCAATATTTTTTAATGTAATTTTAACGGGATTTTTGCATTGTAAAAAAGTGTTTGAATATCAAAAAATACAAAACGAACTCACTTATATTTTGCAGCATTTTAAGGGTGAAATTTATGTAAATTCAAACGAAATGAATATTGAAGGTATAAAATTAAAATTAAACAGCTATAATATAAGGTTTAAAGAGCAAAATGGCACAGAGTGCATTGGCAAAAGAATTAAATATTCTACAATACCGCTTTGTCTGATTCCTAAAAAGTAATACTTGACCTAAAAAAAATTTTGAGTTAAATTAGTTAATGATTTTGCAATTAAATAAATATCTCGGGCACACGGTGACTTGTATGAGTAAAACGAATACAGCAAAAATATGACTCCAATTTTGCCCACAGACAAATTTGACAATTAAATATTTTAAAATGGGCGCGTGGCCTAGTTGCGCAGAGTGCGACGCTTGCGATATGGCTGGCCAATTTCGCCCTAAAAAAGATTTGACAATTGAATATTTTATATGGGCGCGTGGCGAAATTGGTAGACGCACCAGATTTAGGATCTGGCGCAGCAATGCATGGGGGTTCGATTCCCTTCGCGCCCATTCTTTAATCCAGCTTGATTGAGCTGGATTTTTTAATCTTCCTTGTATTTCAATTGTATTTTAACAACCATTTTGATTTTTACGGATACTTTGATTTTTTTTGTACACCCCCTCAAACAGGGGGTTTTCAGGTCGGAAGTTTCTCAAATATGGAAAAATCAAACTGGACGAAAACGGACTTTATTAGGATAAAATACGGCTCAAAATTCTTCCCCTCAAATTCACTCATCGCCTGAATATAACACCGGTTTGATTTTTTACGGATAGTTTGATTATTTTGGAAAGTCCGTTTTGAAAAATTGATGAAAAATTCTTTAAAAATTAAAAGATTTATCGATTTTTTAAAAAATAAATCTTTTTTTAATTTTGTCTAGCCGGGCCTGAACTCTTTGTTACAAAATATTGACTTTTACAACATAATCTCGGAAGCAGTGTTCCAATCATCAAGCTTCAGAGCTAAAGTGTGTGTTATGAAGAAAGAAGTTTTAAATCAAAACACAGAAACCAATGCATATATACCAATAAAACAACTTGCACAAGCCAAAGGCCTAAAAAGTACCCGCTCATTAAGATTGGAAATAAATAAACCCGAAAGTAAATATATTTCTCGTGAAGTAAAAGTCAATGGCGGCACATCTTATGAAATATTATTCTCAAGTTTAGAGCCTGAATTGCAAAATAAATTAAGAAAATGTGAAACAAAAACAACCGCACTTGTGCCGCTTAATTATCAACCACCAATAGTAACAGATAAAGCAAAATTAACAGCTTATCATAGAATAAATATTGTAAAAGCGGCTTTTGAACACAGACAGAAATACAAAACCCAAAAAGAAGCAGATTCTGAATTTCTTGATTTATACAATACCGGATTATTTTTACCAAAAGCCTATGAATTTTTAGGAAGTATTTCAATCGGAACTCTTCATAGATATATTCAAAGCTATAAAAAGAGAGAAAATATAGAAAGCTTAATTCCTCAATACAAAATATCAAAGCAGGGTGAATACAATGGGATACTGGATAATGAAATGAAAAAGGTATTATTAACCTTATTACTCCATCAAAATCAATTTAATTTTAATAAAGCAATAAAACTCACAAAAGAAATACTAATAAGGAAGGGATACCAAAAAGAAAAACTCCCTTGTGATTTAACATTCAAAAGATACGCAGAACACTTTAAAAAGAATAATTATGCGGAATGGATTTTAAAACGTGAGGGAGTCAAAGCATATCACGATAAGGTTGAACCGTATATTGAAAGAGATATATCAAAAATTGAAGTAGGCGACATATTAATTGCAGATGGACACGTTCTTAATTTCCAAGTTATTAATCCATTTACCGGCAAACCAGCAAGAGCAACACTTGTTGGTTTTTTAGATTGGAAATCAACAGCACTTGTTGGGTATGAAATAATGATGACAGAGAATACTCAATGTATTGCAAGTGCTTTAAGAAATGCAATCCTTAATCTTAAACTAATTCCAAAAGTAGTTTATCAAGATAATGGAAAAGCATTTAAATCTAAGTATTTCCAACATTCGGATTTTGAAGAAGAAAGCTTTAACGGAGTCTATGCCAATTTAGGTATCCACTCCGTTTTTGCTAAACCATACAACGCAAGAGCAAAAGTCATAGAGAGGTTTTTCTTAGAATTTCAGGAAGAATTTGAGAAATTAATGCCAAGCTACATTGGAACATCAATAGAAAACCGTCCGGCTCGGATGAAAAGAAATGAAAAACTACATCTTGAAATTCATAAAAAACAAACAAATAACCATATTCCAACAGTACAAGAAGTAATTAAATATATTGATTGCTGGCTTGAATATTACAATCAAAAACCTTGTCCGAATGATTGTTCAAAAACTATTCAAGAAGTATTAAATAGCGTTCAAACTCAAACAAACAACATTAATAATATTAACAATATAAATAACATTGATAGATCTGCTCTTGATTACTTAATGATGAAAACGGAAGGGCGAACGATAAATAAACACGGAATTACCTTTTTAAATATGCATTACAGAAGTGAAGCAATTCTCGGACTCAGGGATAAAATCTATATCCGATACAGTTTATTCGACCTTTCAAAAGTTCACGTTTACTCAGCTAAAGGTGAATTCTTATGTGTAGCAAACAGAGTGCAAAAAGTCCACCCAATGGCAAGAATTTTAGGAACCGTCAAAGATATGGAAGAATACAATCAGCAATACAAAAAACAACAACAAATTAAGAATAGGCTTATTAAAAAGGTTAAAGAAATCTATAAAACAGAGGACATCCCTTTATTGGAAAAGAGCCGGAAGGGATTGATGAAACTTCTCCAATTTCAAAAGAAGAATTAAAACCTACACCCAAAAAAGAATGTAAGAAGCGGAGACTCGCGAAAAGTGAAAGCGTAAGTGATACCCGTTTAATGCGAGCCCCCAAGAAAACACCTCGTGAACAGCAAATGAATAGACCATTTTTTAATTCCGATTATGAAAAATATGAATGGCTCTTAAAAAATGGATGTACAAATAATGAAGATAGAACCTGGATATTAAATTACAAAAGAACAGAAGAATACTTAAACCTTTATGGAGATTAGAAATAAAAAGAAAGATAAAAAGAAAGATAAAAAAATATGAAAAAGATATTTATTAAAACAAAAAACGTTAAACAATTTGTAACTCTTATGGAGGAGCTTCAAAAACTTCCATTTAATATTCCTAAATTAGCCTTAGTTTATGGTGAACATGGCCTTGGAAAATCACAAACAATTCAATGGTGGGCAGATAAAAACGATTCAGCCTATGTTAGAGCAACCCAAGGAATGACAAGCAGATGGCTTTTATCTGAAATTGCAGAAGAATTAGGTGAAGATCCTTTTTGGCATACCCAAGAAACATTTAATTTAATAGAAAATAGCTTAAGACAAAATCCTAAAACAATCATTGTCGATGAAATAGATTATCTAATTGAAAAACACACAGTTGAAACCTTAAGGGATTTACACGATAAAACAGGATGTCCAATTGTTCTTGTTGGAATGGGTTATGCTGATAAAAAACTCGCAAGGTATCCACATCTAATAGATAGAATATACAAAACACTAAAATTTGAACGATTTAATCAGGACGATATTACCAATATTCTTCAACAACTGACAGATTTAACTTTCACAGAAGATGCGATTAATTATCTTGCAACACGCATAAACCAATTTAGGCAACTTGTAAAGCTCATAAATAAAATTGAAAAGTTATCTAAAACAAACCAAATTGAAACACTTGATGAGTACACTTTGAAAGGATTACTTAATGAAAGACCGAGTCTTAAAATTATGCAAAAGGTTGGATAAATTCTCGTTTGAGGATATTTTAACAATTGCGGAAGATATCAATGAAGCAACTCTTGAATTATTACTCTTAACTTTGGTTAATGAAAAAAGATTAATTAAAAACAACGACATTTATTTATACAACAAGAATAAAACCAATAATCAAAATCCAAGCAAC
This sequence comes from uncultured Vampirovibrio sp., assembly GCA_910583725.1. Classification (GTDB taxonomy): domain Bacteria; phylum Cyanobacteriota; class Vampirovibrionia; order Gastranaerophilales; family Gastranaerophilaceae; genus MGBC122484. The sequence goes on along the minus strand of CAJTXZ010000001.1, from coordinate 77,947 downwards.
CAAAACCTGAAACTCCCCCGTTTCTTTCAATATCATTCAAAAGAAGAAATTAACCTTATCATTAAATGTTTCTGTGCTGAAATACCAGCAGAAAAAGTATATCAAATATGCACTACCGGGAAAAATGCTGTCTTTAATTTATATAATTATATTAGAAAATTTCTCTTCAAAACACAATTTAAACAATTAAATGAATTGTATAGTAAAAATCCAAAACAAGTACGTTACAGAATATTGTTCAATCAATGTGTATATATGTATGTTTATAATAATAAGGTATTTATAACCGATAAGGTTTTACATCATAAAGAGGAAGAGTTACAACCTACAAAAACTGAAGTAAAAGAATTTAAGAAAATATGCTGTTATCTATCAAGAATTGAATGTCATAATAAAAATGAAGTTAACCTTTATTTTAAATTAGCCGAAGCCTTATGGAGAAGAAATAAAAGTTTTGAAGAACTGTTTAATGACTTAAAACTTAATTTGCTTAACATTTCTTAAGAAATTTGCGAATTTGAAATTTTGTTTTTTGCTTGTTATGCCCAATCTGTATATTGACTCTAAACATATTATTTTGGTATTATCTAGATAGTTTAGCTATAGAAAGCTGCCATACTTAATATTTTAAAATATTTTAGCAAAATACTTGACATTTTATCGTATTTATACCAAAATAAGTTTGTTATAATTATATCAATTAAAGAAAGGTGGGTAGAGTGCTAACTGAAATTTTTGAACACATACCAGAGAAATTAAAGGTTGAAATAGGTAAATCTTAAGTGAAAAAGGTTTTATTGATTCGGTTTGCGATGAGTATGGGCTTGATGAGTTTAGAAACGGCGCTAAATTATTTGAATGGGCGCCAAAGTACAATAAATTGTACAAAATGAGTACAGCTATTCCAAATATTAAAACTTTTAAAATAAAATGTAGTGTGTGGTGTACACCTTTGGTTATCGACTATGTTTCTAATTGTGCCTTTATATTTATGAAAGAAAGCAATCTAAGCCAAAAAAGAAGAAGAATTAACGTTCAAGAAAGAAACATTAAAAATTCTAAAAATTGCAAAGAATATTATGGACAAATATTGTGTAAATTAAATAAAGATATTCAAAGTCAAAAAACTCTGGATTTAGAGAGCGATGATTCTGCTTATGAAATTATAAAAAAATTCTGTCCATCTATAGAGCCAACAGACATTCCTGTGGATTTAAAATTAATAATAGTTACCTTTAAAACTTATTATAATGAAATAAGTAAAATTGCAGCTGGTTTGTATGATAATAATTTGTTAGAAATATCCTCGATTGATTGGAGTAGTTATATTGACAGCAATTCATTTACTGTTTTAAATAGAGATGATATTAATGAGATAATAAATGAGATGAAGAATAATATTGTCGACTTTGAAAGTTCCAAAGATGATTTAACAGAATTTATTGATGATGAAAATGATGTTAATGACCAAGTTGATGAAGATAAGGAATAAGTACTTTATTTGGAATATAAAATGTTAAAAGAAAAATTTAACGGAAATAGATTAAAAACAGCTAGAATATATTGTGGTAAAACCTTGGAAGAGCTTGCTAATGATATAGGGGTTACGAAGCAAGCTATTTCTCAATATGAAAATTCTGAAACAACTCCTGAAACTTCAAAGATGTTTAAAATCGTTTCCACCCTTTTTTTTCCATGGGAATATTATTATCAAGAAGACACTAATGTTATTGAAACTAAAGCTACGTATTTTAGGTCTCTTTTAAGTACTCATAAAAAAGATAGAAATGCTCAAATTAAAAAAGGTGAATATTTGGCTTTATTGTATGACTATTTATCCGACAATATTCGTTTTCCAAAATATAATATACCAAATATTGTAGTTGATAAGCTTGATGAAGCTGTTGATTTTGATAATATTTCCTTGGAGGTTAGAAAACACTGGAATCTAGGTGAAGAACCAATAAAAGATATGGTTTATCAGTTGGAAAAGTCCGGTATTATTATTACAAGTCTAAAGCCAACAAGTAGTGCTATTGATGCCTATAGTCAGAAATTAAAAACAAAATGTGGAGATAAGCATCTTATAGTTCTTACTGAAAGCAAAGAAACAAGGGTTAGACGGCAGTTTAGTTGTGCCCATGAGTTAGGACATATTATATTGCATAACTGGAATGAAGATTGGGAGACGATATCTAAATCAGATTTTACAAAGATTGAAAACCAGGCTAATAGTTTTGCCTCAGCATTTTTGTTGCCTAAAAACTCTTTTGCTGCTGATGTTTCTAAACATCCATCTTCTTTGGAATATTATTGCAGTTTGAAATTAAAATGGAATGTTTCCATGTCTGCCATGATGATCAGAGCAAAAAATCTGGGTTTAATTAATTCTAATGACTATCAAAATTTGATGAGAAAAATGGCATATAGAAAATGGCGAACTCGTGAACCATATGATGATTTAAAACCATCTTGTCCCGTGGTTCTAAAAAGTGCTGTAAAGAAAATTTTAAAAGGCAAAAAATGGACTGGTGATGATTTTATAAAGAACTTTTCTGAAAAATATAATATTGAACTCTCAAAAAAAATTGTTGAGGATCTGCTAAATTTAGAAACAAACATGTTGAATACTTCCGAGGAAAGAAGAGTTCTGAATTTAGATTTAAAATAATCCCCTCCTTTCTACCTTACACTCACCCCTTCATCCATATACTTAATCAAAGGATAAATAAAGAATTCTATTATACGTCGTTTACCTATTTCAACTTCGGCATTTAATGTCATCCCGATTGATATTTTTTGTTCTTTACCATCAATAATCATTGTATTCTTATCGGGCATAATGTATATTTCATAAACAGGCCCCAAATCTTCATCTTCTATACTATTTTGCGAGATTGATTTAACTTTGCCGTGTAAAAGCCCGTATTTTTGAAAATCATAAGTGTCAATCTTTATTGAAACCGGCATACCCTCTTTAATAAAGCCAATATCCTTATTTAAAACCTGCGCCTTAATTAAAATTGGCATATCAGAAGGTGTCAAAGCTATTAATTCCTGCGCAGGTGTCACAACGCCGCCAACAGTATGAATCATTAATTTATCAATATATCCATCCACAGGTGCTGTAATTTTTTGATTAATATTACTAAATTCTATCTGTTCCTTATTTGACTCAAGTTCATTTATTCTTTTGTTTGTTTCGGCCAAGTTTTCAAGTTTTTGTGCCTTAAAATCAGCCTTTAATTGCACTATCTCATTTTGAACCTGCCTTTTTTGCGCTTGCAGCCTTCTAATCTCTGCCTCCGTTCTAATGACAGATTCTCTTAATCCGACAGTCCTATCCTTTGCTTCTCTTAAGTCATTATACGCAACTATATCTTTAACATTAGACAATCTTTTTTCTCTGTCAATAGCGCTCTGCAACTGGTTTTCATAATCTCTTTTCTGTGCCAGATTTGAATCAATTTGTCTCTCAATTTGTTTAATCTCCTGATTTTTCACCCCTATTAAACTATTTAAAGCCCTTAGACTTTCATCATACAGTTTCTTTTGAATTTCGTTATCAGAATTAAAATTAATCCCAACGCCTTGCGCTTCAAGTCTCTTTGCTTCCTGTTTGCTTGTTTTCAGGTTTTCCTTTATTGTCTTTAATTGTGCATCTGTTGTCATTGTGTCAATAAGAACAAGAAGCTCATCTTTTTTAACAAAGTCTCCCTCCTTGACTAATATTTCTTTAATAACCCCTGTTTCCAAAGGCTGTATAATCTTTGCTTCGCCATCAGGAATAACAATGCCCCGTGCAGTAACAACTATATCAATTTTTCCTATAATAAGCCATAAAATGGTTATGGTAATTAAAGAAACGACAGTCCAAAAAGTAAACCTTCCTAACGGGCTTACGGGAGATTCTTCAATTTTGCTTAGAAGTGGCTTAAATTCATAAGAATCATTTATCTTTTTTAGGCTTTGTCTTATCCTTGTTAACATTTTCTAATACCTGTTTTTGTTATATAAATTATTCTTGAATCAACAACGCGCTAAATACCGCAAGTGTCGCAAATATCCCAAACATTCCAAGCGTCATAAACATCCCAAGCACCCGCAATGCCTCAGTGTCATTGTTATTTAATACAGAATAAATTTTATCATACAACATTAGCAACATCCTCGGCTGTAATTTTTAACCCTGCGCTGCCATTATTAAAGGCTTGCTGTTTATACAAGAAACTATAATATCCTCTTTCATTTTTAATTAATTCATTGTGATTTCCTGCTTCAATAATATGTCCCTTGTCCATAACAAGAATAATATCGCAATTTCTAACTGCAGTGAGTCTGTGTGCAATAATAAATGTGGTTCTATCCTTTGTAATTTGCGCCATATTATTCAATATTATCTTTTCAGATTCAAGGTCAAGTGCTGATGTTGCTTCATCCATAATAAATATCTTAGGATTTGTAATCAACGCTCTTGCTATTGCTATCCTTTGCTTTTGTCCGCCGGATAGACTTGAGCCTCTTTCGCCCACAATTGTTTCATAGCCTTCCGGGAATTCTGATATAAATTCATGTGCTCCTGCTATTTTTGCTGCCTGGATAATTTCTTCAATTGCTGCATTAGGCTTTGCAAGGGCAATGTTTTCTCTGATGGAGCCTGCAAAAAGATAATTTTCCTGCAAAACTATTCCAATATTATACCTTAGCCACGTCGGGTTCATCTGTCTGATATCAATCCCATCAATAAATATACTTCCCTCATTGGCAAGATAAAGTCTTTGTATTAATTTTGTTATAGTACTTTTGCCGCTCCCGCTTCGCCCGACAATCCCTACATTCATCCCGGGTTTTACAATAAAATTAAAATTATTTACTGCATAAGGTGAATTTGGCGTATATTTAAAACAAATCTTATCAAATTTTACAAGCCCTTCAATCTTAGGCAGTGTTATACTTTGACTTGACTGTACTTCAACCGGGCTGTTTAGAATATCTCCAAGTCTGTCAATTCCAAGCAAGCATTGCTGAAATTCATTCCAAAGATTAACAAGCCTTAAAATAGGGGCGCTGAATTGATTTGAAAACATCTGAAATGCTATCAATTGCCCTATTGTAAGTTCATTCTTAATAACCAGTTTTACCCCAAGATACAAAATGCAAATCGTCATACCCTTTTGAAGCATATTTGATAATACACTTGCAATATTTCCCATATTTGATAATTTAAAAGATGAATTTATGTATTGCCCAAGATAATCTTCCCACCTTTTTTGCATACCCCCTTCAACAGCAAGTGATTTAACCGTTTGAATACCGGTAACCGATTCTACAAGATAAGAATTAGACTGTGCGCCCATTTGAAATTTTTTTCAAGTCTTTCTCGAAGTTCAGGAGTTATTATTAAATAAAGGATTGCAATTAAAGTGATAAAACCAAGCACTACAAAGGTTAAAACTCTGCTATATATAAACATCATAATTATAAAAACAAAGGAAAAGAAAACATCTAATATTACGGAAACTGATTTATTCGTAATAAATTCCCTTATCTGATCAAGTTCTCTCACCCTTGTAATGATGTTTCCGACCTTCCTGTTTTCAAAATATGTAAAAGGAAGGGCGAATAAATGCTTAAAAAGTTTTGCGCCTAATTTTGCATCAATTTTACTTGCCGTGTGCAAAAATATGTATTTTCTTGAAAAATTAAGGAGCAATTCAAAAATCATTGCAACGACAAAGGCAAAGGCTAAAACATTAAGGGTGATAATGCTTCTATGCACTATAACTTTATCCAGTATAACCTGTGTAAATAAAGGAGTTACAAGTCCAAAAAGCTGCACAATAAAAGAGCCAATCATAACTTCCAATATAATTTGTTTATACGTTAAAATTTCATTAAAAAACCACTTAAATCCAAACCTTATCTTTTGATTTATTAATTTGTGCGAAAGGATTATAAAATTATTCCCGCAAATATCTTCAAGTGTTGTAAAATCAATGTCTTTAGTCTGATTATCAGAAACAGAATAAATTAAACAGCGTTTTTCTTCCTTGTTTATTTTTAATAAAACAGAATACGAGTCATCTTTTTGAAGTATGACCGCTGGCAAAGGATAATCACCCTTTATTATTTCATCAGGTGAAATATTCTTAACCCTTGCCTTAAAATCAAACCGCTTTGCTATTAAAAGTAATTCTTCAAGCTTAATCTCATCTGCACCAAGAGAATATTCCCTAACTACAGACCTTAAATCAACACTGACACCGCCAATCTTGGCTATGACATCAAATGCAATTAATCCTGTTTGCATAACAAAACCTTCCACCGGACAAACTTATGCAAAAACTTTACACCCCCGAATTAACCAAAGTCATAAGCTCTTTTTCCTGGTTAATATCATCGCTGTAGCTCATCATTGCATCTTCCGCCGTATCATACCCTGCCATATCCTGAATTATCTTATTGATATCATAATTGGTTATCAAGGAACCATTATCGCCATCACATCCATTATCCGATAATTCACAAAGCCCCGCAGTATCGCCGTCCAGCGCACCCAAGCTTTCAGTCTGCTTCTGCACCCCGGCAGTCGCAGCCTCTTCTTGAGCTCTTTTAATCTCCATCATCCCCTCATAACTTAGTACTGTCCCATCACTAAACTTATAATTCTCAATTCTGTATGAGGTGTTATTGCTCATAGCTCCATATTCAATCCTAATTGACCCTTCGTTATCCTTGAAGCTGATAATTAAATCATTTCCGGAAGCCCTGAATAATATATTATCTAACGTAATACCTTCACCAAACCTAAGTGTATCGGTATCATTGGGACCATAATTGTTAATTGTATCATTTCCATCTCCAAGGTTATAGATAAATTGGTCACATCCTCCATTAAAGCTTACTGCAAGTGATGAAGTGCTTCCTGTATAGATATAGTCATCGCCCTTGCCGCCGACAATTGTATTAATTCCTGCCAGTATTTCAATTCTGTCGTTTCCATCTCCGCCTTCAATGTATGCATATTCATAACCGTTAGTGCTTCCGCTGATTATTGTATCATTACCATTGCCGCCGTATATTGTATCATTTCCATATCCTGCGTTAATATAATCATCTCCGTCTTCTCCGTATATTGTGTCATTTCCATAATTTCCTATGATAGAATCATTGCCTGCGCCGCCGTATAAAAGGCTATGGCCTCTTCCACCGGATATCGTATCATTTCCTTCCCCTCCGTAAATAACATCATCCCCATCATCACCCAATAATGAATCATTTCCTCCGTATCCATATATTATATCATCTGCAATAGTTCCTTTAATGGTGTTATCCCCTTCGTCTCCCCTGATACTAAACCCTTTCTCTACTATTTCCATAACATCCATTACACTTCCATCCCTAAATGCAATCTTTTTAACAGTTGAGGAAGAATTACCATATAAGGCACCCTCAAGTCTAATCGAACCTTCATTATCTTTAAATTCAATAATTAAATCTCTTTCTTCTCCTCTGAATATTATATTATCCTTTGTAATACCTTCTCCAAACCTCAACATATCATCTATCTCAGGCCATGTTCTTTTAATGACATCATTTCCATCTCCAAGACAATATATATAAACTGCAGATACATTGCCGCTATATCTGCTGTCATATTTTTCTACCTCGATAACATCATCACCCTTGCCGCCCATTATTATGCTATTTCCAAAGCCTTGCTCCACCTTGATTGTGTCATTTCCATCCCCGCCGTCAATTGTGTTATAGTGTGCCTTAACATTAATAACGTCATTCCCGCTGCCTCCATATATAGTGCTGCTTCCCCCGACAGCAGATATCACATCATCCCCACCCTCTCCATATATTGTATCATCCCCATATCCTCCATCAATACTATCATTTCCATCCCCGCCATAAAGAACATCATTTCCTGCGCCACCCATTATTGAATCATTCCCTGCTCCGCCATACACAATATCATTCCCATCACATGCATCTATATAATCTTCCCCCTCACCCCCATAAACCAAATCATCCCCCTGTCTTGACATAATAGTATCATTCCCGCCTCCGCCAAACACAGCATCGGCACTCATTGTCCCCTCTATATTATCATCAAACTCTGTTCCCTGAATAGATATCTTTCCAACAACATCTAATATATTCTTATACTCTTCACCCATAGAGCTGTAATGTTCAACATATTCATTATATCCATCCTTTTTATCAAACCCAAAAGCCCTGATAATTTGTGTAACTTCTAATAACTTATCCTTACCATTCCCATCATTGTCTTCAATAACACTATCAATATACCCTATAACCTTATCAAAATTATACCTAACACTTTCATCATCAAAGCTATATTCTAATTCAATTAAATCATATATACTCTTTAATTCCCCATCAACCTGAATCCCTAAACTATAATACACATAATCACTAATCTTATTAAAACAATTATCTAATAAAGGAGCAGCCCAAGCATTAGGATGACCATCATTATTTATCCCAATAAACTTTCTTCCAACAAACTGCTCTATAACATATAATTTCTTTCCTTTGTAATGATATCCGTCACTAACACTGGCTTTATCTGCCCCGCTCCACTTATACAATATCTCCCCTATAATATTCCTTCTCTCAGCAGCAGAAGAGCTATTAACAAACCCTTCAACTAACCTCTTTAATTCCCCGCTATTATCCAACATCATCGCCTGATGTAAACTACGTACTAACCCAAACCCCCTAACATCAGGAAGAGCACTAACTTCCTCAGACACTTCAACCTTATCAACCTCAACACTATCCACCCTATCAACAACTAAATTAAAATCCCCTAAACTTCCAACACTCCCATCACTCCTAACAAAACTACCGGAAGACACAAGTGTATTCCCATTCTCATCCACTTCATTCTTAACAGTTGAACTCAAACTAATAGATGTTATCCCAGCTTCTTCTAATGTTAATAATGTTCCATCCCCTTTTAATATCTTAATATTGCTAAATTCGCTATCCTCCGCACTAATAACCCCATCATTATTGTTATCTAAATCACGAAGTGCATCAAACCCTGATGTTGCCTTTGAACCATTACTTTTGACATAGTTATCCCCAAATATCTCTGAACCATTGTCAATATTGCCATTATTGTTTTTGTCAATGACCAGTATTCCATCATCCTTGCTCACCCAAGAAGTTTTTTCTGCAAATTTATCCCCATTATGGTCAAAATACACCCCATCCTTAAGAGCTGTAGTCCCAATAACCCCATCCCCATTCAAATCTAAAAGTATAGGATCGACTACAATGGGCTGAGTAGATTGGGCTTGAAGGAAGTAGCCCTTTATGCTTTCTGATATTGCCTGCATTATAAACGTCGATTGTTTGATAATGTCCCACAAATTATTTTCTGTTGCATTTTGACTCCATCTTCTTGAATCGTTTAAATAGTCAACAATGAAATTGGAGTTCGGGCTCATAACATCTTCAAATATTGCATGGGCAAGTTCCTTATCGTTCGCAAAATTTTTATGCGCATACTCAATGCCTTTTTGGTTGTTCCATAAATCTCTATTTGTATCTAAGAAAGCTGGCAGTAAGCCGCCAAAATTTGATATCTCATCATTTCTTGTTGCAATTTCTTTTAAATATCCCAGATTTAATGCTAGTGTAGAACCTATTTTTTTACTCAGTGTTGCTGATACGTAAGCATGAACAAAAGCGTTTGCCAAATCTTCTTTTTTGCATCCGGTGTTATTGGCTGTATTGCTATACATTATATCAAATAATGCATAAGCTTGATCTCTTGTATTTGTAAACCATTTTGAAATTGGTGATTGATTTGTGCCCATAATACTTCTCACTCCTTTTATCGCATGATTATTCTGATAATTTTATTATTACTAATGCATATTAATGACATATATTTAATCTTACCTTCTTCTAAGAATTTTGCGTTTGTCATATCTAACCCTAGCTCTATTTCTTTGAGCAAGATGAATCTGTAGATAAAACTGCTGTTCTGTTTTGTATTTTGTGTGTTTCTAAATAAAACTAATAGTTGTTTGATATTATTTTTAAAAATCAATATTATTCCTTTATTGGTATCTATATTGCTAACTAGACAATATTCTTTATATTTTTTAGGAATATTAATTTTATTAACTCTTATGGAACTATCTATATTATTTGGCATTTCATATTCAACTAAATTTTTATTTTTGTTGTCAATTACAAGCAATGCTTCTCTATCCAAAGAGCTTGATAGTGTCCCAGTGAATATTTTGTTAAAACGATATACTATTGGCCCCTCAGATGCAAACGGCAATATGTTTAATTTAATTTTTTTGGATTGAATAACAACTGGCTCATTGTCTGACTCCTGAGCTCCTATTAAATAATAATCATTATCTAATTGAACTATTTTGCCGCCTCGAAAATTAATATTTATTTTCTCTAATAGCTTATCACTAAGTAAATCAATAACCTCCATAGTATTCTGAACTTTTTTTGTCTTGCAATTTACTCCACCCCAAATGAGAAGTAACGGTTTTTTATCTTTTGAATATATTATATCAATAGAAGGCGGACATTTGGCTTCCCTTAGTATGGGCTTGATTTTTAATTTTTGCCACTTATTCGTATGCATATCAAAGATTTCTATGCCGCAAACGTCATTATTTTTTTCTTTTATTATATTTATGGTTGCAAACTTATTAGGTGTATGTATAAGAGGCAGGTAATTCTGAAAATTGCCATTTAAATTGCTTTTAGGCAGTATACTTATTTTATTGGTTTCTGGGTAAAAAATTTCAATATGACTTTTATTATTATCATCAAAAATTAAAAATTGTGTCTCCATCCATAAGCTATCTGGATCTTTTGTTTTAATTGCTACTATTTTAGGCTTAGTCATATTATACTTTAAACTGCCAAGAACTTTAATATCTAAATTGTATATGTTGTTTCTATTATGTTGGATTAATAAACACAATGACACAAAAAATGCAATCAGAAAAATAAGTCCACAAATCAGCCACCACCTGACATTTCTGTTGCTTCTTACTAATTTGATAAAGTTAAAATTTTTAAATCCCTTAAACACTATAACCTTTATTATTTCTTTCTCTCATCATACTCCCCTTAAACCTAAATTTCAACACTCAATGTAAATCTTAATAAAAACCCTAAACCAAACCATTAAACCAACCCAATCCCAAATTCATATTTCCAACCACTCAATCAACCCCTAATCCAAACAACATTTCAACTAATAATTCAAATCTCAACCAAAATAATAATTTCTCTACTCAAACCCAGTTCCAAGACTGATTTAGCCTTGCATTCTTTGTATATTTTACATATTAATTGTAGCAATTATATACAAGGCCATTACTATTCATTTTCAATAACCCTGCAATATTTTCATTCAACCCCATTCCCATTTAATACTCCTAACTTATACCTGTTAACATAATTCCTAATCCTTGTTTCTTCAAGCCTTTGCTTTTTATCCAATAATTCAAGTTTTTTCTTAACACATTCTGCCTTTGCTATTATGCCGTTTGCATTTAATCTTTCAAGATTTTCAAGATTTTTATTAACCAAACCCAATGTCCTTTTATTATTCTCATCCTGCAAAAAAGAATTCTCAGCATCAAGCCTTATCTGTTCATATTTCTTTTTTAATTCGGCAAGTTCCATCTCCTTTTGTACCTTTAATTTTTCAACCTCCAACTTCCTTTTATTCACCGTATTAATATTCTTCATCCCATCAAACATAGTAAATGATGTTGAAATCCTGAATGATAAACTCCTTTGTTCGATATCAGAAAAACTGTCAAAATATTTATTAGAATCAGAACCATACAAATTATACCTTGTATCAAACGAAACCTTGGGAAAATTAGCCCTCTTCTGTATTTCATATTCTTTCTGTTTCTTTAATATTTCAAGGTCATAAGTTTTAGCTTCAAGAGAATTTTCAATATCAAAATCCCTATCATCCTCTTTTGCAGGTTTTTTGTAATCAGATTGTTTAATAGTTTTTTCAATTGATAATTTTGCAGTTTTGTTGTCTGCTTTATCCGGGTTTTTGTGATTATCTTCCTCTCTCTTCCTTGCAACATTGCCTATGGGAAGCACATCAGGCATATCATCTTCACCATCTAAACTTTCAGGAAAATCGTCTATCTCAACATTATCGGCCGCATAACTTTTATTTGTATAATACGAAAACTCACTCAATCTTTTTGATAAATTATTCTCTAATTCTGTAATATCAGACCTTGTTTCAGATATATCTATTTCAGAATTTGTAACCTCAATTTCTGATAACTCCCCAGCATTTCTTAATCTTTTATTTATACTAAAAAGTTCATTCTGCAATTCTAAAATCTGCCTCTTAATCCCCAAAGCCTTGTATAATGCAAGAGTTTCGCCATACAAATCAACAACATCAAGCTTTAAATCTCTAACATCTTTCAATAAAAGCATTTCTTTCTGCTTGTCATCCGCCTTTGCAATATCTAAACCTCTTTTTCTTATTCCAAAATCAAAAAGATTATAATTTAGTCCGACCGCTGCAACATCCTGATAATAGTCCCTGTTTAATAGTATTTCATTCCCCACAGCTGTAATTTGACGTTCTCCATCAGATAAATCATTATACCTTTCAGTTGTCGCATAGCCTGATAAAGTCGGAAAATATCCCGCCCTTGCTTCCTTTATCCCATACTCTGCACTCTGTTTATCAATTTTAGAAGCCTTTAGTTTATATGAATTTTGAAGCGCAGTTTCTAGGAAAGTATCAAATGTTAAAGTTTCAGCAAAACACGGCAGTGTATATAATCCGCACAGTGCAATTATTAATAACCTTTTTACTATTCTTCTTTTAAATTTAACCTCAGACGTTTTATTTGCCTTTATTAATCTATTTTTTCTTAATTCCTGATTGTTTATTTAAATTGTTAGCCTAAAACCCAACCTACAAGTTGCCAATTTTTATTCAATATTTCAATTTTTAATTCAAATTTAATTCATCATTAACATCATTTTATTACCAACAAAGCCCTCTGTCTATTTTGGTTTTTAATTCAAGATTTTAAATTACAAAATGTCAAAACTCCCTGTTTTAAAGCTTAAACACCCTTCTGTGTCATATTCTTTATCATCTCAATATGTTTTGGCAGTAGTTTCTTTAAATCATAATTATCAATAATTGTTTTTCTTGCATTTGCTTTTAATTTTAAATTCTTATCACTATGAACCCCGCCATTATCTGCTTTTGCTTCCAATATCTCATCAATTGTCTTTGTAAAACCTTTAATATCGTAGAAATCAACAAGCAACCCATTATACCCATCCTTCATTACTTCCTCCACCGGCTGTGTTTTAGAAGCTACAATTAAACACCCAACCGCCATTGCTTCCAGCATTGACCACGATAAAACAAAAGGATAAGTTAAATAACAATGAACGGATGATATCTGTAAAAGTTTTCTGTATTCTATATACGGTAATCCGCCCGTAAAATGAAGTCTTTTAAGTTCATCTTCACTAAAATTCAGCTTTTCTAGCATTAATTCCTTAAATGTTGTATTTCTAAGTTTTGGCCCATAACAAATCCTGTCTTCTCCTGCTATTACAGCATGAAGATTTTTTCTTTTTTGGAGCAATTTTTTAGCTATTTCCATAAACTGAGGAAAACCTCTGTATGGCTCCATTCCCCGTGTTGCATAAGTTAAAACTTCATCCTTGCAGCTTAATATGATATTTGAATCAGGGATTTTAAATTCAACATCATTATTTGGAATAAAATAATCTGTATCTATACCATCATGAATAACATTAATTTTATTCTGCAATTCTTTTGGAAACCGGCTTTTTTGCCATTCAGTCGGACAAATTCCTAAATCGCAAGATATTAAATCCTGCAAAAATTGGGAATTATTGCACCTTGTAAGAGCTTTTTTATCATAATCAGGTATATTTCCATCGAACCCAATATCAGCACCAGATGAATTGTAATACCATTCGCAATAATTTATTAAAGGAACATCCGGAAACACATCTTTAAAAAACATAGAATTTCCCCATCCGTGAGAATAAATTATATCAGGAATAAAACCTGAATTTTTAAGTTGAATCAAACACTCGGCTGCAGCCTGCCCATGGATTATGCTTTCTTCATACTGTCTTAAGTATCTGTGGCAATCTTTTGGAATTTTTCTTTTTAATCTGTATAAAACTTTTCTAACACCCTTAATCTCAAAAGAATTTGAAGTATTGCATAAGAATACAATTTTGTTTTCAGAATTTTTCCCAAGTTCTGTAATAATATGTCTAAACTGAGCCGGAAAGTTCCTGTGAGAGAATAGAAAATTCAAAATTACCACCTTTTTAATATTTAATCTTTAATCTCATGTATTATCTTAAGTGTTAATCATTTAACAATAGAATAATTCTACGGCCAATATGCTTAGGACATATATTAACAAAGATTATTTTTACAAATCTTAGTGTTTTTTATTTTTTTTCTTAAAGCACAAGTATTCTCTTTCTTTGTCAAATACAGTGCTATCAAGTAACTTGATTTATAGAATATTTTCAAATAAATTGCTTTAGCTTATTAAAAGCAGTTAAAGCAAAAGTTCAAATCATAAAAGATGATAATGAAAAGCTGAAACAAATTTACACTTATTTGAATTCAGCGATAAAAAACAACATACTTTTTGAATAATTTAGTGAATAATTAAAATTAACCATTGCTATATTTCTCTTTTATGTGTACAATTTATTTAACTATAGAGCTTTTGGAACGAGATTCAAGTGCAGATAATAGAAGAAAAAGCTACGTATGTAATAGCAAATTATGCGTATTCGCAATTAAATGATTTTATTGGTGACTTCACTGGTTCTAATAAAATCAGGCATCTTGGCTATGAAATTAAAAAAGCTAGAATAGACATTTCTTCAAACATGCCAGTAGGTATTCCATTACCAGTTGTTGCTTATGATATTGAGAATTCCGTACATTTATTATATTCTCTGATTGATAGAAGACTTGATCTATTGGCAGATGATTATGACAGTAAAAATAAAGACATATTGAATAATTTATTTTTAAATCTTGCTAAATTTAAAATATCAGATGATATTGCAGTTGGAATAAACTTTGTTGCCGATTGTTGTACCAACAAAAAACGTTTATGCTTATTTAATACTAAGATTAACAACGACACAATTAATAATTGGGATTCTAATATGGGTTTCAAGCTATTTATTCCGATGAAGTTAGAAGATTATAATTGCGTGGCAAATTATTCTGTATCAAAACTGCAAGGCGGGTTGAACTCCAATGGAATAATTGATGATTATATTTATAGAATTTCTGTAAACTATAATTTTGTAATAAATGCAGACAAGGCTGATATTGAAGAAAGGCTTCAATATTTTGAAAACATAGTTTCTTCTACTGCAAATCTGCATGAGAATTTTTGTAATAAATGTGACGAGATTTCAAGATTATGCTAGAAGTATTAAATGCCAATCTAACTTCAACTAAAGGCGGCGTAATTGCTATTAATTCTGATACCGGTATTGTGTATTACAGCGTAAAGAGCTATGCTCGTTATAATGACAGTATAACTCTTGTGGCTGATAAAATGCCTGATGAGACCAATATTAATGATAGATTAGAACGCTTATTGAGTAATGCTTTTATTTCAGCTGTTCAGCGCGAAGTTTTGCACGCCAGGGTTTTTAACATACAAGATGGTAATGTAGAAATCGAAGTTTTCCTTCCTAAGGGCAAGTTATTGAGAGCCTTAAAAGGTTGCTATATTGATATTCTAAGAAAAAAAGAACTGTTGTTTATTGGGGCGGAGTTTGATATAGCTTATACGGTTGATGACGATGGAACTTCAACGAAAATATTAGAGAGCAAGAATATTTTAAACGATGAACTTAAAGAATTTTATGATGATATTTTGAATAATTTGGAATAAAGATGCTAAAATTATTTTTCTTTAATGTTGGGCATGGTGATTCCATTGCTATTCGGTTTCCCAATGGTTCTTGGGGAATAATAGACTGTCAAAAAAATTTTAATTCTCTTGAGCCAAATGTCCTGACATTTTTGAAAAACAATAACATTGAACATTTGGAATTTTTATGTATCACGCATCCGCACCTCGATCATTTTTATGGTGCAGAGGATATTGTAGAACATTTTAGAGAAAATATAAAATATTTTATACTGTATGGAATGCTAACTGGGCATAAAAATGAAAATTCCGATAGCAGCTGTCTCGTAAAAGCTATTAAAAAATTTGTTGCTTATAACAAAACCACTTATAAAAACAAATTGCGTTTAATTAAAAGGAATGAAGAATTTAATATTGAAAATGTTAGTGTATTTTGCTATAACCCATCGATTGAGCAAATAGAAAATATGCAAAAAATTTCATATGTCCGCGAAGGTGACTATAATAATTTGTCCGTAATATTAAAATTGAAATATAATGATGTTCAGGCATTGTTTACGGGTGATGCAGGTAATGGTCTATTAACACAAATTTCCGATGATATTTCTGGCTGCCAAGTAGTAAAGATTCCCCATCATGGTTCATCTAATACAAATACGAATAAAGTATTGAATAGTTTAATAAGCAATAAGACATATTCAATTATTTCTGCTGGTAATAAGTATGGTTGTCCTGATGTTAACGTTATTGGTTATCTAAAAAATAAATTGAATTCCATTGTATTGTCAACTGTTGATATTGGTGAGCAAGATGTTGTTAACTTGAATATTGATTTAGGACAAACCAAAATAACTCAGAGCTTGTTAGATGATATCAATGATGATAAACCTATACAAAGTGTACCTTTTTATGATGGCTGTATTGAAATATGTATCAATAGTTCTGGTTTTATAAATTATAATTTATACGAACACGTGCAGGATATTTCAATATAACTTTTTCAAAATAATCAAACTATCCGTAAAAAGAAATTAAACTAAGTGTTCATTTGCATTGAATAATCCTGCTTATGCTAACCCCATCTTTTCTATTGGCAATGGCGCAAAAATTTCTACCGGCTTATAAAACCTCATACTTGATTATTTTAAGTAAGTATGGCATCTAAGGTTTCAATATATCCTTTTCCAACGGAAGTTTTAGCTTGAGTGAATATGGAAGCCGGCATAAGGTCTTTATAAATAAATTCGATTGGCTCTTTATCAATATATTTAGGAAGTTCTTTTAAATCCAATCCGTTTCTGACCCATTCACAGCTATATGTATTTTTTGCAGGGTCAAATGTTTCAATTGTTTGCCTGCAAGCCTCTATATAAGGTCTGAATTTAAGCTTCGAAAGATCTAATGATTTTGTTGGAACTTTTAGTGCGGTGATTTTGCCCGAATAATTTTAACAGAATATCTAAAAAATCAAAAATAGCCTTTCCATAGTCGTATTGGTTTTATATTTATAAGGCCAATATCCGGCTTTCCATTCAAGGATATCAGCCTTTGCGTCTGTGTTTGGGAAAAACGGCTCATAATAAGTAGATATTACTGCAATAATACGCTTAGCGGTTTCACTGGGCTTTATAAAATATCTGCCTTAGGATTTTCTGTAGCAAAAAAAATTTTGTTCATGTTTTATAGTATAACAAACTATGATAAATTGGAGAAATAGATGAATATTAATTTTTTAAATTTTGGAATTAATCCCATACAAAATGCCCAGCCAACAAGAATTCAGGGGTCTGCAAAAACTTTCGAGGTTAAAAAAGATACATTTGAGAAAAATGTGAATTTTACCGGGATAAATTCACCTGATAGTAATTGGAATAAAGCGCGAATCAGAGAAATCTATGATAAAACATATGAACAAGTTATAAGGCAAAATCCTATTGTAAAAGAATTAAATATACAAAAACCAGAGCTCTTGTTTACTTTTGATGAATGGAACAACGAAGCTATTGCTGCTTATACAGTGCTTTTGAATGCTATTGAAATTACCAATAATTTAAAAGAGGATTGTTATCTTATAACTATGGCTGATAAAAAAGGCAAAGCAACATCTCCTATAGCCTTTGCGCCTGAAAGCAAAATAGGTACTCAACAAATGTTATATGGCAAAAATCCAAATGTGAAATTTATTAAACTTAATGACAATGAAAAAGAAAAATTTGTTAGTGCGGTTCTGGCTCATGAGATGCGGCATTGTATTCAAGAACATCTTTTGCTTTCAACTGAGGGATGTGAAGATTATCTTGCTTCCGCAAAAGAAGCTGCAAAGGAAGCGCAGGAATCACTTAACTATTGTATTGAAGAAGACATTGCCGCAGGAAAAAGACCAGCCAAAACAGATAGAGAGTACGCAAGGTGCCTTAGCTATATGGTAAATTATGAACCCAAAAAGATATTAAGCCCGGATACAAAATTGAATTTTTCACTTAATCCAAAAGATAAAAGAGCGCTTTCTGTGGTTAGACATCTTCTACCAACAGCCGGGCCGGACAATAGAATAAATCAAGTTAATGATGCATACTATGCTCAGCCATTTGAAATTGATGCTTATAATTATGAATATGAATTTTTAAACAGTTTGATCGCAAATAGAAGCATTTTTGATACATCAAGGGATGATGTCTTGCAGGCTTTGGCAAAATTGTTTGATGGCAATGCACAATTAGGCATTAAAAATATGCAAAAATCCGGTTTTGCGCCATTTGATAAAAAATAAGTTATTGCTTGGTCTGATTTTGAGTAACGACTGCGCTCGATGGTAATGACTCTAAGGTTATGTGTTTATTTATCTTTATCCCTATACACGCCGAATTTTGGCAAACCTAAATTGTATTTTTGCGCAATAAGGCGCACCAAAATTGTTGCAATTATCGATACTGAAATGCATAAAAAATTATTTGAGTGCATTTGATAAAGGGTATAATATAGACACGCCCCTATTATTGCAGATGAGGCATATAAGTCTTTATACATAATAAAAGGCATTGTATTTGCAATAATATCACGGATAACTCCTCCGCCAACCCCTGTAATAACGCCTGTAAAAATGCTCAAGAAAGCATTGTCGCCAAATCCGTTAATAATTGCTGTGTTTGTGCCGACAACTGTAAAAACCCCAAGGCCAACAGCATCAAAGAATGTTATTAAATTATAATACTTTAGCTGTTTTCGCTTTATCCTTTTGATGGTAAAAATTCCAATGCAAAAAGACGCAAGGGCTGTTAAAAATGCAACTAGAACATATATGCCGTTTTTAAACATAGAAGGCGGCAAAATTCCTAAAAGCATATCGCGAAGCGCCCCTCCGCCAACGGCAGTAATCGTGCCAAGTGTTACAACACCAAATAAATCAAGTCTTTTCTTAAACGCAACAATAACGCCTGATATAGTAAAAGCTATAATTCCTATAATTTCAAATATAAATATTTCAATGCCGAATTTCATAGGTTAATTATAGCAAAGATAAGGATATTATTAATTGCTCTTATCTTGTATATTTACTTAGCCTTGTGCTTTATTGCTATTTTGATACGCGCGATTATAATTTTGTAAAAATTTGTTTTATAGCATATGAGAAACCATCATCAGCTATTGTGTTTGTTATTGCGTTTGCATGAGCTTTCACAGTATCATTTGCATCTCCCATAGCAATGGCAAGGCCATTATTTTTGCCAATAAAATCAAGCATTTCTATATCATTGGCTGAATCACCAATTACCATTGTGTTTTGGGGCTTTATGCCTGTTCTTTTTAAAATATAATCTATAGCTCTATCTTTTGAAACATTCCCATTCTGCACCTCGTAAAAGCAATAACTGGAAGGCGTTATTGTTAAGCCGTCTATGGTTAAATCGCTAAGGGCATCAAGCGCCGGATTGTTTTCAAAAAGATTACCGTTTTTATTCGCTTTATAAATTATGGCCTTCTGAAATGTTTTGCCGTCATCAAAAAGCTTCATGCAAGAATCAATTTTTTCCACAGCGGTATTTGCCTTCCATGGAAATTGAAAGTCATTCTCACAATAAGGAATATCATCAAAATACATTATTAAATTCGTATCTTTATCGGCGTTGTTTGTTCTAAACCATTCATGTAAACTAATCGCACTCTTTTGTGGAATTTTATCCTGAAACAACACTTTGCCACTTTTATCTGTTATGGTGCCCCCTTGAAGTGTAATAGTATAATCAGGCATATTATTAAATTGCTTGGATATAGGAAGCGTATCGGCGTAACATCTTGCTGTTGTTAAAATCACCGGAACTTTCTTTTTCTGCAGGCTGTTTATTGCGGATATAACATTTTTTGACATCATATCGCTAAACGGGCTTATTGTGCCATCTATATCGGTAAAAATTATTTTTATTGCATCCTTAAATTTTTTACCAATAATACTGATATCCTTTGTATTGCCAAATGATATCGTATCCAGAGGACGATTAACAAGCACATTATTTTGTAAATTTGCCTTGCCTGATTTTATATTTCCTGTAAATGTATTTGCATAGCTTATTTTTTCTATCATATGAATATTAAAAACAGCTGAACAAAATTTTTTGTTGCAGCTGTAATAAAAATTTACACTTTTTAAATAAGGGTTATTTTGGCTGTCCTGTTTGAATATCAAGCCCACCCGTTATTGGTAGATTTACACCGTTACAATAGCTTGATTCTTCACTTGCAAGAAAATAAATCGCCTTTGCAACCTCTTTTGGCTCACATATCCTTTTTAGGGGGTTGGCTTCTGCATATTTATCAATATTGTCAGGGTTTAGCATAGGTGTTCTAACTGCAGCCGGACACACGCTGTTTGTTCTTATATTGAACTCTGCATAATCAAGTGCCATGGCCCTTGTTAAATTTACAATCGCACCCTTTGCGGCATTATATATGGGCATTTCATAGTCTCCTGCAAGGCCTGATATTGAAGCAGTATTAATAATGGTGCCGCCTCCTTCTTTAATTAAATCGGAAATAAAATATTTAGCAGTGAGATAAATTGATTTAACATCCGTATTCATTAAATTATCCCATTCATCTTCTTTTGCCTCATGAAGAAGCCCATGGACAATTATTCCGGCATTATTAACAATGCAGTTTACACCGTCTGTTAAATCCTGAATTTTTCTATGCAAATCTTTAACATCAGAATCTTTACTTACATCAGTTTTTACATAAAAAATATTCCCTTCGTATGATTCCTTGAGCTCATTTAGAATATCATTATCTTCATTCTTGTCGGCAATTATCACCATCCAGCCTTTATTAAGAAACTCTACCGTTGCTGCAAGCCCTATGCCTGACATTCCGCCTGTAATTAAAACTTTATTCATAATATCTCCTTTTATTTAAGAATCTTCTTCTAAACATTGGTTTTAGTCATCATCCTCTATAAGATTTGGCGGTATGATTTTAAATTAATACGAATTTATTGTTAAAAGAATTCATCAGTATATGAACTGTAATTGTTTATAAAATGTCTCCGCAAAAAGTGTTGTTTTGTTGACAAAAACAAACCATTGCTTGATAATGGGTACATTGCTATGTTTGCGGGATGATGTTTTATGGGAAGTTTAACAGAAAAAAGATTTTATATACTTTTGGTCATTAATGCCCTTTTGTGGGTCTTTGTTGAATCGTTAAGAACGGTAGTCAGCAGAGATTCCATGGAAGCTGTTATATGGGGTGAACTATTTAGTTTTGGTACAAATAAACATCCACCGTTATCAGGCTGGCTTGCAGGCGGTTTTTATAATTTATTTCAGGAGCATAATTTTGCAATATACTTGCTTGGCGCAGTTTGTGTCGTTGTTGGATTGATTTATATTTATAAACTCGCCCGCTTCTTTCTTGATGAAAAAAAAGCTATTTGTTCTTCTTTGATTGTGGCAACAAGTTTTTATTATACTTTTCAAATATTTTATGATAATTTCAACTGTAATATTATCTCAATGGCTTTGTGGCCTATAATGATTTATTATTTTTACAAGTCTTTAAAATTTAACAAACTAAAACACTGGGTTATATTTGGTATTGTCTTTGGATTGTCATTTATGGCCAAATATCAGGTTATATTTTTGGCTTTTACAATGTTCTTGTATATGCTTGTTGCGCAAAGAAAGTATTTTAAGGAATGGAAAATATATTTTTCGCTCTGTATAGCCTTTTTAATTGTTTTACCTCATATAATCTGGCTTGTTCAAAATGATTGGTTTTCTTTTGCATATTTGGCAAGCAGAACACAATCTGTTGCCGATACTTCTGTTTTGATGAATATTTTTCATAGAATTATGTTTTCTTTGAAATTTTATATTGATCAAATACTGGCACTAGCCCCGTGTCTTGTTTTATATATAATCTTAGTCTTAAAAGAAAAGAATGTAAGCTTTAACTTTGACAAGACCAATCTTAAGGATAAGATGTTTATACTATCCGTGGGCCTTTTTCCGCTTCTTCTTATTGGTATCACCGGCTTATTTACTGCAAGCAGGGTTGTTGGCGCCTGGGGTGTTGCTATGGTTGGATATATAGGCGTTATATTGTTCTACTTTTTCCCTGTTAAGATTAAAGAGGAAACGTATAATTATTTTATTAAATGGATAATAGGGCTGCTATTAGCCTGGCAGCTTGCTATGGCAATATTTGCTCTAGCCCAGACAAAAATAGATATGGGCTTCCCGCATAAAAAGGTGATGAACGATTTTAACGAAATTTGGGCTCAAAATACAAATAATCAAAAACTCAAATATGTGGGAGGCAGTATTTATTATCTGTTCCAATTTAGGTTGCATAATTCACACAAACCAAAAATTATTTTGGAAACATACGGGCATAAAAACCCCTGGCTGGATGAAAAAGATGTCTCTGATTCAGGCATGCTTATTGTTGCAAGGAATAAAGATGAGGCTGAAGACTACGCTAAAACTATTTCATCATTATTTAATATAAACAGCAAATTTGATTGTAATAGTTATAACTTTTCAATAACAAATAAATTCAAAAAGACAAAAGCATTTGAAATCTATTATATAATAATACCACCTTTAAATTATCAAAACTGATAGCTGTTAATATTATTAAGAGGCTTAAATATGAGAGACAACAAACTGGCAATTATCTTGCCTTGTTACAACGAAGAAGAAATTATTAATCATTCAATAGAACAGCTTATTTTGCTTTTGAATTCAATGATAAATGACAATTTAATTTCCAAGGATAGCAAAATTGTTTTCGTTGATGATGGGAGCAAGGATAAGACAAAAGAAATTATTTCCAACCACTGCAAAAACAATAATCATATTGCGCTTATAGAATTAAGCCGAAATTTCGGACAACAATATGCAATTCTTGCGGGTTTGAATTCAACCGATGCTGATATGTATGTCACAATGGATTCTGATTTGCAAGATGATTGCAATATGGTAATTGAAATGGTAAAGAAATATCAACAAGGTTATGAGATTATTTATGGATGCCGAAAGAAAAGGGAAACGGACAGCTTTTTTAAAAAAACAACCGCGTTTTTATTCTATAAGTTTATGAACTTAATTAATATAAATATAAGACAAAACCACTCTGAATTCAGGCTGATGAGTAAAACTGCCGTTAATATGCTTAAAGGATACAGGGAAAAAACAATATTTTTAAGAGGAATAGTGCAAAACCTTGGTTTAAAATCAACCGATGTCTATTATGACGGGCGGGAGAGGCAGGCAGGAAAAACGAAATATTCATTTTTTAGTTTACTTGAACTTGCCTGGTGTGCCATCACGAGTTTTTCCATATTTCCCTTGAGGCTGATTACATTTATTGGCGCTATGACGTCGTTGTTAAGCGGTTTTGTAATGATATATGCAATTGTAAGCTATATAAAACATTATTCAATTCCCGGCTGGACATCTATGATGATAACCACAGCATTTTTTAGCGGTATTATAATAATGTCGCTTGGAATAATAGGTGAATATCTGGGCAAAGTTCTAATTGAAGTCAAGGACAGACCCTTGTACCAAATTGAGAAAAGTACGAATTTATGAGGAATTTATGAATAAATTCATTTTAAATGCTGATGATTTTGGAGCAAGTAAATACCACAATGATGCCGTACTGGAAGGATATAAGACCGGGATTCTAACAAGCGCCAGCCTTTGTACTAATATGGATGGCTTTATGGATGCTGTTCAAAACGTTATTCCAAAATGTCCTGATTTATCAATTGGCATTCACTTGAATATTATGGAAGGCGGGTCTTTAACAAAGTCCCCCCTGCTTGCTGATTGTAACGGTAATTTTTATAATAGCTATTTACATCTTATCTTAAAGCAGCACAACAAAGAGCTTTTATGTGCAATTGAAAATGAATTTAGAATGCAAATTGAAAAAGCACTGGAATTTGGAATTAAAATAGACCATCTTGATTCCCACATTCACACCCATGCTATCCCTGAAATCTTCAAAATTGTCTGCAGACTTGCACAAGAATACAATATTAAGAATATAAGAACACAAAGGGAAATCCCATATATTATTGATTGTAACCATAAATACTTAATTAACTTTATAAAAATTATTCTTCTTGCATATTTTTCAAGCAAAAACAAGAAAATTTTAAAAGACTATGATTTAAAAACTAATGATAGAACAATTGGTATTGGATATACCGGTATGATGACACAAAGCGCAATTTTATCCGGCTTAAAGAGCATTAAGAATTGCAACATTGTTGAAGCTATTATACACCCTTGCAGATATCAAACAAACGTAAAAAATTCGCATTCTATGGAATTTGAAATCACGCAGGATGAAAACTTTAAAAATGAAGTGATAAAATTAGGCTTCACTTTTTCAAATTACTCGATTTCCTGAATGCAAAGTTTTTAAACAATACATAAGTAAATATTGCAACCATAAATGTAGATATAATTTGCGAGATAAACACATTTAATGTTAAATATTTAACACATATTTCTAAAAATAAAGCATTTAATATATAGCTGAAAATCCAGGTAATACAGCATTTTGAATATTCCCTAAACCAATTTCCCCCGCTTTGAAAAACCAGATATTTTTGCAATGTAAAAGATATTATTGAAGATATCATCCAAGATAAAATTAAAGACAGCTGATAATTTGATTTTCCAAAGATGATGCAAAATATAGAATAAAAACAAAATGATATTAGGGCATTGACGCAGCCTATAAAAAGGAATCTTATTTTATCAGGTAGTTTAAACCAAATATTTTTTATATTTTGCATTTTGCAATTTTACTCCTTGCTGCTTCTAAAATTATATACCCAAATTCAAAGAGATAAGTCGATTATAATTAATTTTCATCATTTTGTACCATTTATTAAAATAGCATCCTGGACTAACTGTAAAAACCCAAAATCGCTCCTGTTAATATGTCATGTGGCTGAATGCTATTTTTGATTGGCTGATTTATAAATTAAGATAAAGGATATATCAATATGGAAAAAAGAAAAGACATCAACAAAAACAGAGGATTAAAAGAATACGGCAATGTTGAATTTGCGGATAATGTTAATAACAAATATCCTATTGATACAGAAGAACACATAAGGGCTGCGTGGAATTATTTTCATATGCCAAGAGATTACGACAAATATTCAACAAAAGACAGAAAAACAATCACAGATAGAATAATCAAAGCCTGGAAGGAAAAAATTTCTAAAGACGGCCCGCCAAAAGCTGAATGAGGCTAATGATAAAATTGTATAAAGTTGCAGCGATAGTTTTGAAATAGTGTTTAGAAAAATTAATTAATCTTGTAATAAATAAAGCTATTACTGCCTAAAGTGGATAACAAATAAAAAATGCAGTGCCCAAAAAGAAAGGCACTGCAAAAATTTGAAAGAACATTTTTATTTAAAATGTCTTTTGATAAGGCCGTCAAAGCCTCTGCCGTGGCGGGCTTCATCTTTTGCCATTTCATGAACAGTATCATGAACTGCATCATAGCCAAGTTCTTTAGCTAATTTTGCAAGTTGTAATTTACCGTCACATGCGCCAAATTCAGCGTCAGCTCTTAATTTTAAGTTTTCTAAAGTTGAAGGTGTAACAACTTCACCTAGAAGTTCTGCAAACTTTGCAGCATGTTCTGCTTCTTCAAATGCATATCTTTTATATGCTTCGGCAACTTCCGGATACCCTTCTCTGTCAGCTTGTCTGCTCATAGCTAAGTACATACCAACTTCTGTGCACTCACCCATAAAGTTTGCCTTCAAGCCTTCAACCACACGGCTGTCCAAGCCTTTTGCAACGCCAATTTTGTGCTCATCAGCATAGTTTTTATTGTCGCTTGATAATTCATTAAATGTTGTTGCATTACACATAGGGCATTTGTCTGGTTTTTTATCAGCTTCTACTGTATAACCACATACTGTGCATACGAATTTTGTCATAATTTTTTTCTCCTCTTCTTAAAGTTTTTATTCCTGTATTTCAAACATTTCCTTGCTTACGCCGCATACCGGGCAAACATAATCTTCCGGCAAATCATTAAACGCAATGCCATCATGTTCACTTGGATCATAAACATACATGCAAGCTGTGCAAACGTATTTATCCATTTTCTTCTCCTTTATCCTCTCTGCATTCTATACAAGTTCCATGGAAAACTATCTCATGGGTGTCAATCTTAAATCCCGTCATCATCTCGGCTTTTTTTACAAGGCTTGGTGCAATATTTGAAGGCAGGTCAAATATCTTTCTGCACCTTTTGCAAAAAAAGTGATAATGTAAATCCGTATTATGATCATAATGAACAGCATCTTCAAGCCCTGCTATTTTTTTAATTGTGCCATCATCGGCGAGCTTATTAAGGTTTCTATATACTGTTGCAAGCCCTATTTCAGAATTTTCTTGCTTTAAAATTTTATGGATACATTCTGCGCTAGGGTGCACCATATTATTTTTTAGCGTCTCAAGTATTTTTTTTCTCTGCCTTGAAAAATGCATTTAGTTCCTGATGTTTTAAATTAAAAATGATAATAATTATTATTTTATAGAATATTTTTATATTGTCAAGAGAATTTGTTTTTGCCTGTTCTTTAAACCTCTATCGCAATTAAAGTCCAGTTAAAACCGTAATTTATGGGATTATATTCTGCTGTGCCATACTCCTCCTTTTCTGTCAACCAAAGCATCGTAACAGGACCAAAACCTGAATATGCCGGTTAAACCTAAAAGAGCATGGGTTATATTCTTATCCTTCGGGTTGTCATTAACAACCTGCCCTATCCCGGGCCATACAATCAGTGATAAAGCAGCAGCACCGACAGAGCGTCCTGAAACCTTGCCCGGTGTGCCTTCTGTTGGTTTTGAAAAAGCAGGAGCGCTGCTTGCTAAAAATGTAATAAACAAAGCTGTAACTAAAAATCTTTTCATAAAATTAACCTCCAAGATAAAATCTGTTAAATGTAGTATTATAGGATTATGCCTATTGATATGTATTCTGATTATATAGCTTTTTTTCAAAAACTTGAAGATGTTATCCCTTATAAGCAATACAAAAGTGGCGCAAAGGTAGAAGATAACAGCATATATTCTGATAACTCCGCCGTTAACACTAACCCGGTCTTAAGACTTGAATATGACATTTTAAATAAGGATGGTTTTGGCCTGAAAAGAGGATTTTATGAAATTCGCCCTGATGATGATTACACGTTCCTTAAATTTATTCAGGCCGGAAAAATAAAAGCTAAAATTCCTGTAATTAAAACCGAAAGAATATCAGAATACGGTAATGATTATGAATGGCCGGATAAGAAGAAGAACAAAAACACCTCTGATTCTTCTGTTGCAAGGATTTCAAATCGCAATAGCGTAGTTTCTCCAAAAGGAGTAACACCTGTTTTATCGGACAAAGAAAGAAAAAAGCGTGAAAAAAAGTTTAAAAAAGGAATTGACCCTATAAACTACATACATTCAAATGTCGATATGAAATATGATAAGGAACTATCATCCTATATAATTATCTGGGAAAAATATAATACAAGAGTGTTTGGGCTGTTGAAACTTAAGTGATTTATCCTTCAACGGGATGATTTTCTTAATATTAAGTTATGTTAACTTTAATGTGTCATATAGCAGTGATGGATATAATTTTAAAAAGGATAAAAAGTATGGAAAAGATTTCCCCGCTAAGGGCTAGTTTGAAGGCATTTGAACAATTTAAAGCACAAAGGGCACAAAAAAGACAGGAAAATACGGGAATAGGCACAACAAACCCGTTTGGCCTCACATTCAAAGGCACTGTTGTTCAGATGGATGTGTTTGAATCTCAGGCATCAAAGGCTGAAAAAGCAAGCGAATCAAGCAACAGAAACGATGCATTTAAAAAAGCAGGCAAATTGGCTGCAAGCGCCTGGGTTGCAACAAAAAGCAAATTTAATTCATTAAAACAGTCTGCAATTTCTTTCGGTAACAGAATAAAAGAAAACACGATAAATGCTTGGGATAAATTAAGCAAAACTGAAATAAACTTTACAGGATTATTCAAAGATTCTGTATCAAACTTGCAAAAACGTCCGGTAAGCGAGCTTGAAACCATGTTTAAAGATGAATTGCAAACGGTATAGATATTTGGGTTTAATTAAAGGAGCTGTTATGTCATTAAAAAAAGTTAGTAATATTATTGAAGCACTAGGAAAGCATGAAGACGATGATTCTGTAAGGGTTTTGTGCGAGCTTGGAACAAACCATGCAAATGATGAAGTAAGAGAACTTACGGCGCGAGCATTAATTAAAAGAAATTCAAAAGAATCTTTGGAAATTGTAATTAAAAATAAAGGAAAAGGCATAAATGACCTTTCTGCAAGGGTTGCCATGACTGCTATAAATGAACTGTTGGCGCTTAAGGAAAAAGAAAGAGCTATTGAAATTTTAGAAGAAACTCTTGCAAATTCTGAAACAGAACAAGAAGTGCAAGATACGGCGCGTTCTGTGAAGGCACTTATGTCTTTTAGCTCATAATGCGGTTTTAAAACAGGCTTATTTCATATAATATAAATAAAAATGCTCTTGGTTTCAGGAGCATTTTTTGTTATTATCTTTTTCAAAGGATAATATGGAGTTTTAAATGAAAAAAATAATTTTATTAATATGTTTTTGTGCAATAATAAGTTCTTTTGACAGTGTTTTAGCTTCAAATACGCTGACAGGTTCAATTAATAAAGAAGTATCGCAAAACATTAAAAAAGACAGGCTTGAAGCTGCACTTGAATCTAAAAAGCTGGACAATGAAGCGAAGAAGAAAAAAATATTATCAAGAAAAGAAGCATATGATTTAGAATATGCACAAAAAAAAACACAGATACAAACAGAAACCTACAACAATGTAAAAAATGTTACAACTAAGGCGCAAGCAAAAAAAGACACAATAACATCCAAGGCTGATGCTAAAATTGCAAAAATCAAGGCAAAAGAGGAAGAAAGACTGAATGAAATTATCTCTAAGGAAGAAAGTGCTTTGGCTGCAATAAGAGCCAAGGAAACAAAAGAAAAGAATATAATTCAGGTAAAACAAACAAAAATTTGGGATGAAACAGAAGCAGAGCTTGATATAGCAGATAAAAAATTTGCATATGATGAGGCAAAGCTCCAAAAAAGAATAGATGAGAAAAAAGCAAAAGAAGAAGCTAGAGCTGCTAAAATCAAATTGAAACAAGAAGCAAAAGCGGCTAAAATTAAAGCAAAAGAAGAAAAAGCCGCCCGCAAGGCAGAATTGAAAAAAGTAAAAGAAGAAAAGAAGGCAGCCAAAAAGAAAGCTGCAGCGCCTGTAAATGAGCTGGAAGATTTTGAAAAACCGGTTCTAAAAAAACCGCTGCCTGAAACCCCAACGCCCAAAAAAAATTATAATAAGCCGCATTTTTCAAATCAGGCTGTAAATTTTGAAACAAAAAAGCGGGAAATAATTGATGTACTTAGGCTTTCAGATAAACAACAAGTAAAGGCTGATAAAATTTATACAAAAGCTAAAGAACAAATAGTTTTATTAAGCTCTCAAATTAGGGATAAACATGATGAGGCAAAGGCGGTTAAGCTTTCAAAGATAGATACAAAATTGCAGCTCGAAAAATTGACAAAAATAAACGAAGAACTGGATATTTTATATCAAAAACGCGATAAAATCCATAACAGCGCCCAAAGAAGCTTTGAAAATATATTGGATAATGAGCAGGAAAAAATCTGGCATGATATAAAAATGAGAGGCGCAAGACTTTTTGCTGAAATGGATAGTTACTAAATATTTAATTACATTGTTTAGACTAAAGCAGCGAAAATGAGACAATTTTTCGCCGCTTTTTTATTAAAAATTCAAAACGTCAAACTCTGCAAATACAGGAAGATGGTCGCTTCCTATGCTTTCTCCAAACCCCGCATTTATGGGCTGTATATCTCCTGTGCTTAATATGTGCTCAAGAGTAATTCTTAAAAATGGCACAAAAGCAGTATTCCAGCTTCCTTTGAATTTCGGTGCATATCTAAGTGCGTCATGGATAACTGCAGAATTTAGCGGTGGATTGGCTAGACTATATGCTTTAGAGAAAAATGTAGTATTCAAATCCCCTGCTACGATTATATGTTCCTTATCTATGCTGGCTTGGCCTAAAATTTCGCCGATTTTTGTAAGCATTTCATTCCTTGTTAAGATGTAGCTTTTGCTTGTTGGCGGAAGGGTGTGAATGCCGTATATTTTAATAATTTTATTACCCTTCTGTATCTTTGTGCTTATTACAGGAATTTCATGATTGCTCCAATATTCGATTTTTTTATCACTAAGCGGCATTTTAGAATATATTGCTATACCAAAATTATCCTCTCTTGGATATTCTATAAAATTTGGATAATTTTCTTTAAGCTCCCCGAAATTTTGAAGCCAGTTTTTATCTACCTCTTGTAATATAACAATATCAGGGTTATTAGTCTTAATTTCCTTCAGCAAAAGGTGATATTTATCATTACTTGTAAGCACGTTAAATAAGCCTATTTTTAAATTATTTTCTGGAATTCTCGTTACACAGTTCAAATGAAATTCTCTATATGAAGATGATGTATCAATATAATTAAATCCTGTAATTAAGACTGAAAGCACCGCTCCGGCCGTAAATTTTTTGTTCACAAAACATAAATATAAAAATGCAATAGTGAACAATATTCCTATATAAAAATATTGAACCTTAAACTGCGACAAAATATCAACAAACAGACTATAAGAATTAATGTTGGCAACCACGTTGACAACTATAAAAACGAAAAAAAGAAAAACAACTCTTGAACTTAAGTACCCATTAAGTTTTTCAAATATTTTATTTTTCAATCTGCTGCCCTTAAATAAACTTCATTGGTTAATAATACTGCAATTGGCAGAATTTTGTTATTAATGAAGAAAATATTATGATATTTAAAGTACTTTACAATAATGCTTATAAGCAAATGTGCAGCATACATTACGGCAAAATTTTTGATACATCTCAAAATAGTTCAGACAAAATAAAAAAAATAAAATATGGCAAAGAATATTATTAAAAACCGCAGATAGATAAAAATCCTTCAAATAATAAAATAATCCCGTTCTCAAAAAAAGTAATCAAGAACAGGATTATAAAACCTATCCGCGAGAGGATTCGAACCTCCGACATTCACCTTAGGAGGGTGACGTTCTATCCTGCTGAACTACGCGGACTTATATATTTAATTATCATTTTGTAATAGAGCAGTCTAGAACGTCACCAATGCGACATATTCTTTTTGACAAAGTTATACTTTATCAAGTTCTGCTGAACTGTGTGTACAAAAATTATACCAGCCATATAGATTTAAATCAATCCTTATCTATTGTCGTCCTGACTTATGTAAAATAAGCCTCTATATGTTAAAACAAAGTAATCATGAATATAAAATCTATGAAAAAATGTAAAATTGAAGGCATAACGGAAAATGGCATAGAAACCGTATTTACGCCAGATGATTTTTTAGGTGTGATTACAATTTTGTATTTTTATCCAAATGATGGCACACCAGGCTGTACAATACAAGCCGGAGAATTTCGCGACAATATAAAATATCTTCAGCCTGCGCGTGTTGTCGGCGTAAATAGAGATTCAATCCAGAGTCACAAAAAATTTATGCAAAATGAAGAATTAAACTTCATTCTTCTTTCAGACCCTGACAAAAAATTTATTGATTTTTTTGGCGCCTGGGGTGAAAAACCGGCATATGGCATAGGTTTTATGGGAATAATAAGGTCAACTTTTTTAATTGATTCTAATGGTGAGGTAATAAAATCCTGGCATAATGTGCAGGTCGATGGCCATATTGATGAAATTCTAAGTGAGCTGCATTCTGCAGGGATAAACTAATTTTATTATATTATCCAAGTCTGAATAATGCTAAAGCTAGGCATTTTTGCCTTATTTTACAGGTTCCATCTTTAAAATTCTGCCATTCAGTGCATCTATCTTAAAATAATATTTAAAATTTTGATACAAAACATAACCGTCCACAGTATTATCCTTTTTATTAAATTTTACCCTGTCAATTGAAGCCTCTGGCATGACCTGTTTTAGTATCTCATTTATTTCTTTTGTGCCCTCTTTGATTAGATTTTTATCAATATATGTATCTGTCGGACCATCTTCTCCCATATTTGCTTCCGGTTTGTTCTGTAAGCCTCCTGAAACCGCACTGGTTTTAGGATTTATTAATAAATCAATAACAGCACCCTGATAGGAAGCACTGCACTTATAGAGTATCTCATCATTCTGTTTAATTTCCTTAAATGACAATACTTTTGCACCAGGTAAATATTCACAAAGCTCCTTATTTATAGCGTCTTTTATATCTTCATTGCTTCTATTTTCCAGCGTTTTATTATATGTAAACTGCCAGTTTTCATCAACCAGATTTTGGATAGTTCCCTGCGCTGCAAAACCGCAATTTATATGGATAACAATAGTAAAAATAATCAAAAAATATACAAAAAAATTATTCTTCATAAAGCCTCCAAGCTAACATAATTTTAACACACAAGCATTGATTCTGCCATTTTGTATTGCCTGATTGTAGCTGCCTTAAAACGGGATGTATTTTTATAATTATTTTCTAAACTCTATAAAAAAAGGAGATAATATGACCCAAAAAATTTTAATAGTAACAACTAATGCGGATAAAATAGGTGATACTGATACAGGCGTTTGGCTTGAAGAATTTGCAGTGCCTTATGAAGAATTTGTAGATAACGGTTTTATGATAACAATCGCAAGCCCTAAAGGCGGCTCTGTTCCAATAGACCCAAAGAGTGAAGATAAAAAATATGAGGATTTTAAACCTCTGCTTTTAGACGCAGAAAAATTAGATACAATAGATTATAAAGATTTTGATGCACTGTTTTTGCCGGGAGGCCACGGTCCGATGGTAGATTTAGCGCACGATGAAACACTTGCAAAAATTGTATCATATTTTGCTTCTGCAAATAAAGTTATAGCTGCCGTATGCCATGGCCCCGCAGGGCTTTTGTCTGCAAAAACAATTGAAGGCCGTCCTTTTGTATCCGGCAAAAAGTTAACAGCATATTCAAATATGGAAGAAAAATTATCTAAAATGGATGACAAGGTGCCATTTTCTCTTGAGGATTCACTAAATATGCTTGGCGCAGACTATGAAGCTGGTATACCAATGCTCTCCCACACAGTTACGGATGGAAAGCTTGTGACCGGACAAAACCCTGCATCAAGTAAAAAATTAGCTAAAGAAGTAGTTGACCTATTATCCTGTAGTAACATAGGAAAAGAGTAAGTCTAATAACGGCAGCCAAATTTGTTATATTGAAATCAACATCTTTAAGTGCAAATTGTAAACCTGATTATTTGTAAAATAAAACAAATGTAAATCCTTATATTATTTACACTTGCTTTTTGAAGTGTTTAAAAAATCAGTCATATTGCTGCAAGTTTAATTTACAAAACAAATTTATGCCATTTTGTTTGCTGTTTGCACCTTTTATTTTTCTACGATTTCAGGATTGCTTATAAGTATTGTTTTTGTGTTGGAATCATAGTCTATGGTAATATACGTATTTTTTAGCTTATCAGGGTCTGCTCCCATAAGCTCTAAAAGTGGCGCTGGGATAATAACACCATAGCTTGTACCAACCTTGACTAATTTCTTTTTCATTCATTTTATTATAAGTCCATTTTTATAATAATTTTAGTTGTTAAAATAGTCTAATTATATTATAATAATATTGTAATCATGAGGGCTATGAAAATGAACACAGAAAACGAGGTGAAAATTTTAAGAAAAAAACTCTTTGAAATCGAAGATTCTGTAAATGAAATAAAAACTCTGAATAATTTATTTATACCATTTGCAAATGAAAACTGCCCCGAAGGGTTAATTATAGCCGGTTTGATTTCAAGACAGGTTGATGAAATAATTGACACTATTCTGTGTGATTAATCAGTCATAAAGCCCAATGGTGCTTATTTATCATAATTGTGATAGATGATTTATTTTGCTATACTTTTTTTATTCTAAAATGAGGAAAAAATGTGGATATATTGCTAAATATTATTAAATAAACCAGACATCATACAAATTGTAACCATGACTTGAAATGAGGGACTTAAAAAGAGAAAATAAAAAATTAAATGAACATATTGAATATCTTCAAAGCAGGATATTCAATAAATAACAAAAAGTTTTAATTAATAAAAACCTTGTTCACCAGTAAAGAACAAGGTTTTTATGATGTAAAAAGAGCCCTCTCTAAAAATACTCTCTGAATATCTTCATAGAGCAATAATCGCCGCACATCGTACATGGCTTTTCTTCTTCAAAACTTATTTCGCTAAATTTTTCAGGGTCAAGTGCCATAGATTTTTGTTCTTTCCAGTCAAGGTCTTTTCTTGCAATTGACATTTTTTTATCCATCTCAACAGCCTTTTTGTTCCCCCTTGCAACATCTGCCGCATGTGCTGCTATTTTCGATGCCATAATGCCTTCCTTCACCTGCTCCGGCGTTGGTAGCCCCAAATGTTCTGCAGGTGTAACATAACATAAAAAGTCTGCACCGTTTAATGCAGCCAAAGTGCCGCCGATAGCTGATGTTATATGATCATACCCGGGCGCAATGTCTGTAACCAAAGGTCCAAGCACATACAAAGGCGCATTATCAGTTAATTGCTTAATGGTTTGAATCATAGAAGGAATAAGGTTTAATGGAACATGCCCCGGACCTTCCACCATTGCTTGTACCCCTTTTTCCTTTGCCCTCTTTACAAGTTCGCCAAGCACAATAGTTTCAGCTACCTGTGCTCTGTCTCCTGCATCAGCTCCGCATCCTGGTCTTAGTCCGTCGCCAAGTGATAAAACTACATCATATTTTTTTACAATCTCCAATAATTCATCATAATATTCATATAAAGGATTTTCACATCCTGTTGCCTTAATCCAGCAGGCAAGCATAGCACCGCCTCTTGACACTATTCCTGTTACTCTTTTTTGTTTCTCTAATTGTTCAATTACAAACTTTGTAACCCCGCAGTGAACCGTAATAAAATCAACTCCATCCCTGCATTGTTTTTCAATATCAGAGAACAATTTTTCCTTGCTTAATTTTGCAATATTTTTATATTCATCAAGCGCCTCTTTTCCTGCCTGATACATAGGTACAGTACCAATTGGAAGCTTTGTTGCCGCTATAATTTCAGCACGTACTTCATCAATACCTTTGCCTGTGGATAAATCCATCAAAACATCAGCACCGGTTTCTTCAATAATTTTCACCTTCTTAAGCTCTTCTTTAAGGCCTGAGCGTTCGTTTGATGTTCCGATATTGGCATTAATTTTTACGCTTAGCCCTGCGCCTACACCTACAGGAATAGAACCTTTTCTTTGATTATTTTTTAATATAACAATAGTGCCGTTTTTTACACCCTCCATCACAAATTCGGGCTCCACACCTTCGTTTTGTGCAACGGTTTTCATCTCCTCGGTTATTATTCCTTGTTTTGCGCTTAAAATTTGCGTCAATGTATCTGTATGGCTTGTCATATTTATTTTATCCTTTCAAAAATCATATGCTTATCTTGTTATCTTTCTAGATTCCTTATTGGTGAAGATTTTCGGGCGCCATGTCGAATTTTTGGCTTGAATTATTGTACCGTATAATATGCAAAACTCGCACTATCTTCTTAAATTCCTGATTTCCTGTGCCTCTTTGTCGCTTAGTGTATAAATTTCCCCTAAAAATTTAGCGGCAAAATAAGTTTTAGTATAGGCCTGAATGCTCTCAAGCGCATAAAACGTTTCTTTTAAAGTCTTTGCACCGGCAACAAGCCCGTGATTTTGCATTAATACCGCATTGTGGCCATCCTTAAAATATCCTGCAATTTCATCTGCAAGCTCAACAGAGCTTGGAAGTGCATATTTTGCAGAAGGCACAACCCCAAAGTTGAATATAAATTCCGGTAAAATAGGCTCATTTATTTCTTTTCTGCACACTGCAAATGATGTTACATAAGGGCAGTGAATATGAATTACAGCCTTAATTTCGGGCCTTTTTTCATAAATTTTTATATGCATTAGTTTTTCACTTGAGGGTTTAATCCCGTTAATAGAATCAGCATTAAAATTAATCTCTGCAATGTCCTCTGCACCCATATCTCCAAGACATACACCTGATTTTGAAATTAATATTTTATCTTCATTCCTTATAGAAATATTTCCGCTTGTAGCAGGCACCATCCTTGCGCTATAGGCCCTTTTTGCCCAGTAAACTATATCATCCTTAGTGTTGTATTCCAATTCTTTCTCCTCTTTTTTATGAAAACTATTGTACTAAAAACATATCCGTGTTTAAATAGTTTTAGCGTTAAGATTTTATTAAATTTTAACGACTCTTTTAAAAGGATGTGAACCTTATTGATTCATAATGCCGCCTCTGGCGAAAAAGATATAAATACTCAGGATAAAAATATAAAATTGGCAGTACATGCCGGTTTTTGCTATGGTGTTAAAAGGGCTGTTGAAACCACAAAAAAATTAAAAGCCCAAAATCCTGATAAAGAAATTTATGTGTTGGGCGAATTAATTCATAACACTCAGGTTATTAATGAGCTAAAAGAATTAGGTATTAAAACTGTTGATAAATTGCCCGAAGGCGGTACTGGAATTTGTGTAATAAGAAGCCACGGTGCATCATACGAAGTATTTGAAGATATAAAAAATAAAGGCTATGAACTGGTTGATTTAACCTGTCCGGACGTTAAAAAGGTTCAAGATAGGGCAATTCAGCTTGCACAGGAAGATTATTTTTTAATAATTTTAGGCAAGGAAGAACACCCGGAAGTCGTTGCAATTATGGCAGACGCGCAAAAATTTGCCAAAAATAAAGACAGAGTTTGCGTTGCAAAAAATCTTGATGCCCTAAAAAAAATAGAAGCAACCATTAAAAAAGAGCCAAAAATAGGCATAGTAATTCAAACTACGCAGCGGATTGAATATTTAAAAGAGGTTTTAGACTATCTTGCTCCGATTTCAAAAGAATTAAGGGTAATAAACACAATCTGCGCCTCAACATCTCTAAGACAAAATGAAGCCAAAAACCTTGCTAAAGAAAGCGATTTAATGATAGTGACAGGTTCGAAAAAAAGCGCAAATACAACACATTTGGCTGAAATTTTAACCCCTCTCACTAAAACAATCCACATAGAAGATGACAATGAGCTCGATAATTACAAAGAATTATTGCAAAACGCTGATAATATCGGCATTACAGCAGGTGCCTCTACGCCTGATTACATTATTAACAAGGTAATTGATAAAATTAAAAATATATCAAAACCCGCTTAAATAGAGGGCTGCGCCCAGAATAATTACAAAGAAAGCCAAAAACCAAAATTAACAAAAAAACAATATAATGAAAGGACAAAATAAATAATGACAACAGAAAACAAAATCACGGCAGATGAATTTGAAAAAATGCTTCAAGATTCATACACCTACAAACTAAACGTTGCAGACGTTGTAAAAGGCGTGCCCATCAAGAAAGAAAAAGACGGCTACCTTGTTGATATCGGCGCTAAAACAGAAGCTTTTCTTCCAATTAAGGAAGTGGTTAATTTTTCAGAGCAAAATCCTGATGAAATCATTAAACTTTGGGAAGTAAAAGAATTCTACGTTATGAAGGATGAAGAAGATGATGAAGTTGCTATGCTTTCATTAAAGAAATTATCCTGCGCACAAGCATGGCAAGGCCTTACAGAGCTTAAGGCTAATAACGAAAACGTTATGGCAAAGGTCGTATCATCCGTTAAGGGCGGCCTTATTGCTGAAGTTATGGGCTTAAGAGGCTTTGTACCATCATCGCAGCTTAGAACAGGCTCTCCTTTGGATACTCAAATCGGCCAAGAAATTGAGGTTAAAATTCTTGAGGCAGATCCAAAAAGAAATAAACTTATCCTTTCTCAAAGACAGGTTTACACCCAACAGAGAGAACTCGTTGCTGATGAAGTTATTTCAAGGCTTGCAGTTGATCAAATCGTTGAAGGTGAAATTGTTAGAATTGCTGACTTTGGCGCATTCGTTGACATAGATGGCATTGACGGCCTTCTTCCAATCTCTGAAATCAGCTGGGAAAGAATTAAACACCCATCCGATGTTGTAACTTTAGGCCAGAAAATTCAGGTAAAAGTTATTAAAATTGATGAAGAACTTAAAAGAATCAGCCTTTCACTTAAAAGAATGGGCGCAAACCCTTGGGATGAAATTGTTGATAAATTAAAAGAAGGCGATATTATTGAAGGAACAATTAATAAAATCACATCTTTTGGCGCGTTTATTAATATTTACCCAGGTGTAGAGGCACTTTTACCCTCATCTGAAATTTCAGAAGAATATGTAAATGTTCAAAATATGTTCAATTTGGGCGATAAGGTTGAAGTTTTAATTAAAAAATTCACCCCGCAAGAGCACAGAATCGGCCTTTCAATCAAGGATATCAAGGCTGCACGCGAAGCCCAGGCTGCTTCTAATTCAGAAAGCACAGCTGAATAATTTATTTAAAATTGCTAAAAACCCGGGATACATAAGACTTTCCCGGGTTTTTTGATATTTTTCATAAAAAGCCGTATGTAAACCTTAGGTTGAAAAACCCCAAAATACCTGTTGACAATCCTGCGGGCTATATAATATTCTTGAAAAAAGGAGGAAACTGTGAAATTTGTAATCCAAAGAGTAAAAAATGCAAGTGTCACCATTGATAATAAGCTCTATTCCTCCATAAATAAGGGCCTTTTAGTATTTTTTTGTGCAGAAAAAAATGATGAAAATAATGCCGTGTATTCAGGGAAAAACCTCACGCCTGACGAGGTTTTAGAGTATTTTGCAGACAAAATCTTAAAGCTTAGAATCTTTGAGGATGAAAACGGCAAAATGAACCGCTCCCTCCTTGATATTAATGGCGAAATCCTTGTGGTGTCGCAGTTTACACTTGCTGCCAACTGTAAAAAAGGTACTCGTCCAAGCTTTGACAACGCTATGGAGCCAAAGACAGCTAAAAAAATGTATGAAGATTTTATACAAATACTAAAAACAAGAATAAAAACCCTCTCCCCCTCTTTGCAAAATCTCAAAAAAGGCCTCCTTGAAAGTCTAACAAACCATGGCGCATTAAAAAGCCCTGATATAGGCGCATCTGACGTGGAATTCAACCCTAAAAAGCCTGTCCTTAGTGAATTTGACGCTATATATGATAATATGAACACTGAAAACCTGCTTCCTGCGGCAGATGGCACTTCCCTTGCAGTAAATTTAAATCCGCAAGCCTCGAATGGCCCCCATGCGCCGCGCATAAAAACAGGCGTTTTTGCTGCAGATATGCAGATTTCCCTCATAAACGACGGCCCCGTCACGATTATCCTTTAAAATACCCTCTGTGCTTAATTTTACAGCCATGCCTAAAACTGCTGGTTTTTCACTTTACCTGCAAAGAGCGGGCTTTTATATAATTATTAATTTTTGCGATGTTTTACCTATATACAATAATTAAAAATTGGTGTAAAATTATAAAAATATGTTAGAAAAGTTTACCCAAAAAGCGATTGATATTGTCCAAAATGCCCAGATTCAGGCCGGAAACTTTGACTCTGACAAGGTTTATTCAGAGCATATCTTGCTTGCCCTTGCCCTAAACAGTAAAACCGTTGAGGCAAAATTAATGGGTGCTGAAAAAATAAACACGGATGAACTCATAAACTTAATTAATAAAAAAATTTATGTTAAGCAAAAGCCAAAAAAACGCGAGTATATCTCATTTTCAGCCAGTGCAAAAAGCATTTTGGAAAAATCTGTGGAAATTGCAAAGGAATATAAAAATGCCCTTATAATGCCTGCCCACATAGCTTTAAGTATATTTTTCTCTAAAAATTCCGGCGCCTATGAAGTTTTAAGGGAATTCGACATTGATGAAGAAAAAATCGTCAATAACCTTATACGCCTAATTGAAAAAAATTCCCACAAAACCTACTATAAACACCCTGAAAGGCTTGAGCCTGCCAATCAAACTATTGATAATATCGACACTCTTTTTGGCGAACAGTCTGTTTTAAATATTCTAAACTCCGCCCGCTCAAAGCTTTCTACTATGGGCTATGAAATTTTGGGTACAGAGCAAATTGCCCAGTCTATCCTTGATAATCCTGATAATGAAATCACAAAAATACTTCATAAATACGGAATCACAAAAGAAATTTTTGATAAGGAGCTGGAAAATTTTTCAGACAGAAATGAAGAATATGGCGAAAAAAAGATAATCTTCACCCCAAATGCCTTTAGGGCAATGCTTTGCACCCTTGATACCGCAAGAGAATCAGGCTCTGTCGAAATCCGCCCTGAGCATATAATTTTAGGAATTCTAAAATCAAAAAAAGGTATTGCCTACAAAATTTTTGACAACCTTTCAAATCATAACCTCAATTTTAATGAGGAAATTTTAAAAGATATAAATTCTTTGACGGAAAACGTGCCTGAAACCCTTGCTATACTTCGTTTTGCAAAGCAAGAAGCTGAAAATTTTAACAAAAAAACAGTAGGTACAGAGATGATTCTTCTTGGAATCCTTATAAGGCAGTCATCTTTAGCCTATAATGTTCTAAAAAAGCTTGGTATCACACTAAAAGACGCCAGGCGCGAAGTGGAAAACCTCGTAGGATATGGTGTTGAGGACAATACCACGGGCTTTGAATATTCTATCAGGGCGAAAAGAATGCTTGATATAGCGTATGAGGCCGCAAAAAGACACGGAAAAACAAAAATTGTTTCAGAACATCTTCTGTATGCCATCACAAAACAGCCGGATTGCCTTGCTATGAAGGTATTAGAGGCTCTTGGCACAGATGTCCTTGAAATAAAACAAGGAATCAAGCAGGAATTAACCAGGGAAATGTTATGAACACTAGTCATGGCAACCCTGCGTATTCTAAAATATACGCCTAAATACACTGTTAATAATTTTTGTATTTTACTTTTGTGCCTTTAAAAATATTGTATTTTTCCATTGCGCCCCAAAAGTGTTACTGTGCCGATAATTTGTCGTTTGCCTGATTCTATAATTTTTCCTGGCATTTGAGCGCAAGTTAACACTGTTGAAACAGGTCCGCCAACCCCTGGTTTTATTGCTTTGCCGCTTTCGCAGGTCAACATAAGTACTTTTTCGCCTTTTGGAATCTTTGATTCCACATAATCAAAAACATTTGTATTACTGCCAATGAAGCGCCAGTTGCCTGTCATAGAGCTGCCTATTCCATGCCCGATTACTATATGCTTAATTTCAGAATCAAGATATTTGTAAAATCTGTTTGCAAGCATATTATTAAAAAATGGCTCAAATTTGTTAATATGCCAAGTATCTGCGCAATGCAGATTTATTTTGGTATAATCTGTAAAAATTCGCTCAATCTCCATTAAATCTTGAGCTGTCGGATTTTTCTTCTCAATAAGCTGCCTTATGCCTTCATAATAGTTTCCGCCAAGCATTCTGTCAAAATCGTTTTCCGTCAAGGTTTGCGATGTATTTTGTCGTGCAGTATTGCTGTCTGCAACTGTTTGCAAACCATTTGTGTCTCTATCCTGTGAAACCCTTGCCGTTTCTTGATTTATCCCTTGTACAGAATTATCAACATCACATAAATCCACAGTAAGAGCCTCTTCCTTGTGTATTGTAATCCTTGGGGTGCCTTCTTGTGCAGCATTTTCATATGTTAATCGGTTGGAATTTTGATTTAGCTCGTTATCATTATGTATTGTAATTCGGGGAGCTTTGTCTGGCTGGTTATTTTGCCCGGTTTGTGTTTGAATTTTATTTCTGTCTGAGGTGATATGTATCCTTAAATTCTCTTTTGGAGCGCTTTCTGCTGCCCTTTGTTCCGTGAGACTATTGCAATTAGGCTCTGATGGTGTATTGTTGCTGCCTAAAATACTTGATACATCTTCTCTTTGGGCATTTTCACCTAGTGTAAAATCACTAAAACCATTATGGGAGTTAACTTTTGAACCATTTGAAGGTGCAGGCGGGGTGTTTTTTGTTTTGCCAAACCTCATATATGCTGCTAAAAGCAAGGCACCGGCTGCAATTATCCCTGCCGCAACAGCAATTTTCTTCACCCTTTTCTTCTTGGAGTCTTCAAAAACATCGCCGTTACCGGTGTTTTGCGCACCCTGCACAGCTCTTTGCCCTTCTTCCGCTGCCTTTATAGGATAAGTATTAGCCATACTCTTTGCAAGAGAAGGCTTTTGCGTGTTTAATACACTGTTTTGTGCTGATTTTACAGTATTTTGGTTTTTAAAATTTTGATTTTGCCTTGTTATGTCTGCATTTTGCGATGAAGTTATAGAATTATTTGAATTCATTTGCCCTAAAACCATTGTGGTGCCGCCATTTCGTGTATTTTTTTCCGCATATAATGGCTGCATATTTGAAATATTCGGATTTAATGGCCCAAATTGCTGCAAAGCTTCGTATTTCCCACAAAAATATCTATATACTATATAAAAACATGAAATTGAAAAAAATTGTCAGTAAAGCAAAAAATCCTGTTATCATTTTTAAAGTCAGATATTGTGCGCACTAAAAACCCCTAAAACCAGCAATTTGTGGTCATTAACCCAGCCTAAAATCTCTTCCGTACACAAAAAGCCTTTTATGCTGCTTAATACAAAGAGGATACACGCCTAAAACTCTTATTACTTGCTATTTACACGTATTAAACGCGGCTAAAACCATATCATACAAGGCATTTCACGGGCATTCAAACCGCAATACTTTCTTTGAAAATGGTCTACGCCGCTAATGGTGC
Organism: uncultured Vampirovibrio sp.; assembly: GCA_910583725.1. Classification (GTDB taxonomy): domain Bacteria; phylum Cyanobacteriota; class Vampirovibrionia; order Gastranaerophilales; family Gastranaerophilaceae; genus MGBC122484. The sequence goes on along the minus strand of CAJTXZ010000001.1, from coordinate 34,519 downwards.
ACTACACAAGGTGCAGCTCTAAAATGCTGTTTGAATCACTGATTATTTTATCCACATCGGCTTCCTTTGAATGCTCTGCCCAAGACTGAATTGCGCTTAAAAATGCGGTTTTATTCTGTAAGGGCATAATGCCGTCTGCATAATCAACCATTGTCTGCAATGGCCCGATATTTTCCCCTGTAACGTATTTCTGGTTTTCTGGGTCACTAAAAATTCTTATCAAATCTTTTTGAAGATTTGTAAATTTATCGTTAGATGACCTTAAAACAAAAAAGGCGTCATTTCCTCTGGCGTCAACGCCCTTTGTTATGGGTGTTTTTTGCTGTGTCAGAAATATAACTATTTTTCTGCCCTTATCGTCAGCTGTTGTAACAAGATGCCCGTAATCAGGTAAATCCATGCTGTCATGTCGATACCTTCCATCAACCTTCTTTTCAAGCCATTTATGCGCTCTTTTGTTAATTGGATTACCAAAATCTCCATAAGTATCATTTGAACCGGTTTTAAATCCATACCAGTCATAGTCAATCCTGCTGTTTACGTCATATCCTTTTGATACCAGGCCACCGGCGCATTTTGCCATATAAAATACATTTGTATCATCGTTATACGAATGAGGTAAAATTTCAAAGTCTGTAAATTCAAGGTTGGCGTGCTTATCACCCGTTGTTTGAACAAATTTCGCATCATCTTTTTTTAGTTTGTTAAACCAGTGCTCAAGCTCTGTCTTAGTGTCACTAGAGCTTGCATGATATTGAATTCTATCAGAAAACTCTTCTTCCATATCAGATGTGTAAACGCAGCTCCTGCTTGAGTTTTCAAGCCAAAAATTCTCTTTTGCAATCTCTTTAGCATTCTCCGCTTGCTTTTCAGCCTGCTTTTGAGCCTCTATTTCAGCCTCCTTGGCCTTTTTAGCCAGTCTTTCAGCCTCCTCAGCTGCGTTAGCCTGCCTTCGAGCCTCCAATTGAGCCGTTTTCTGCTTCGTCTTTAGGGCTTTATTCCTGCTGCGCGATATAAAAAATGCACCGATTCCAATTGCACCAAGCAGCGCTATTGCAGGCAGCGCATACTTTTTAGCGTATTTTAAAAACTTATCTTTCTTGCTTTCGCTAGTCTGCTCTGCATTTTGGGCACTTTTTTCATCCGCACTAGGTAAAAATTCATCAGTTTTATAATCTTGTACTCTATTTGAATTTATCTGCCCTGAAACGCCTGAATTAGGCTTCACAGCTGCATTTTGGCTCTTTAATTGCCTCTGTATATTAGTATTTGGCAAAGTTGAAATATTATTCTGCATTTTTTCCTTCTGGTCTAAATATTTTTTATGACGTTAAAATTTTTAATAAAAAATCTACATATATATAAAAACATAAACATACAAAAAGTTGCTAATAAAGCGCAATAATTATTTCAAAAACGCAAGAATTTATGTTAAGAAAAGTAAATTTTTGTGCAAAAAATTTTTTTATACGTTTTATAGAAATATGAAAATAACAGCCAATAACCTTAATTTTGCCATATCTGCACCTGCCCCAAACCCTGTATTTCAGACAGCAAACCATGATAATACCCATGCCGCTCCCTGTAAAATGTCTAATTATTCAAGCATTCTCTTTAAAAACCACTTTGCGGGTGAAAGCGCAATCTCATTTGGAACAATCAGGCAAAACAACAGCCTTGGTTTGGCAGAAGATACAGGCTTTTTTAGGGATTTGCCCACACTAAATGGCGCTGTTAATTTACTTAAGACTAATTTTCCAAATGGTGCCCAAATCCTTGACTATGCTTGCTCTGACGGCGAAGAAGCAATTTCAATTTACGCGCTTTTGGGGCGCGATGCCAAAAAATTTGATATCAATGCCTATGACACAAGCCCCTTTATGATTGCAAGGGCAAAGGCCCACAAATACTGCGTTAAGGGGGAATATTGGGATAAATTTTTGCTCAAAGATTACTTTTCTCAAAATAAGCCTGAAAGACGTGCAGCAAGGGCTTTTTCAAGGCTTATGGAAGATTTATCCGGCGACGGCCGGGAAAATATGTCAACCAGGCAAAGGTGCCGCAATGAGGAATGCTATGGCTCTGAAAAATATTTTAAATTCAAACCAAAATATTGGGATAAAATTGCCTATTCTGAGGGCGATATTCAGGATATAGACAAACATTTTTATGAAAAGCCAATAGGGGCGGTATTTTTCAGGAATGCATTTTATCATGTTTTTAGGCCGCAAGCCGAAAAAAGCAGACAGGATGGCGAATTTCAAGGCTATAGAGAAATGAGCTGTGATGAAATTAAGGAAAAAACCGCTGAAATTATTGAAAAAATTGATAGTGTTCTGGAGCCGGGCGGCATATTTGTTATGGGTGATATAGCCCATGAACACTTGATTACAGCTAATGATGATGCTGAAAATGATGAAATAGCAAGCTTTTCGGAACTATATCCCGATGTATATTTTCCAAAGGGCAGGTTTTCACCTGATACACCGGTTTTCAAAACCTCACCCATTGTAAAAGCCTTGGAAAAGAAGGGTTATAAGCCCGTACATTGGGCAAAATGCATAATTGAAGAGGGTTTTAGAAAAGAAGACTCTGTAATTATTGATGTACCAACGGTTTGGCAGAAGCCAAAGCCCTAAAACATCTTTAAAGAGCCGCTATTGGCGTCCAGAGTTTTAGTGCCTGCCTTTGTAAATTCAACCACATAGCTTGTTTCCCCTTTGTCTACAAGGGTTTGCCGGATGTGACCCACGCCAAACTGTTGGTGGAAGACTCTTGTGCCCTCAGGTATCATCCTAAAACCTTGTGTCGCAGGGCTTTTAGGCGGAGTCTTTGCCTGTTCTTTACATCTTGCAATAATATCTTGAATATTTATATCAACTTTTGCACTTTTTTGTGCTTGCGCGTGCAGATTTTCCATTTTTGGTTTTTCAAAATTTTCGTTTTTGTGTTTTTTTACAACGAAATTTTTTGCCTCTGTTCTTTGCACCTGTTGGGCTTCAGGCTTTTTAGACGGCTCATTGCCACTGTTTTTACTCTTTTTTATCCTTGCAATACTGGAAAGCAAGGAACCGCCTGCACTTGACGTAAATGAAGAGCTGCTATTGGCTGCAGCAACGCTCTTTTGGCGATTTTCATTTCCGCCTTTGTATGAATTTTTATTAAAATCCCCTCTTTGACGGCTAAAACCATTGTTATCATTGTCTTTTGAAACTTTTGAACCGCCCCAGCCATTGTTATAAGCGCCTTTTACGCTTGTTTCATCCTCTTGCCTAAGATTTGCAGGGATTTCCTCAATAAATCTTGATGGAGGGAAAAATTTTACATCACCCCAAACGCGCCTTTTCTGCGCCCAGGTTAGGTGAAGCAGGTCCTTAGCACGCGTAATCCCTACGTACATAAGCCTTCGCTCCTCTTCGAGCTCTGAACTTGACTCGTACTGGCCGATTGTACGTGCATTCGGGAACATCCCCTCCTCCATTCCCGCTAAAAATACCACAGGAAACTCTAAACCCTTTGAAGCATGAAGTGTCATCAGGGTTACAGATTTTTCATTGTCTTTAACCTCATCTATATCAGACACAAGAGCCACCTGTGTCAGGAAATTGCCCAGTGCGCCAAGGTCTTCGGCCTCTTCTTCAAAAGGAATCTCATCAAGCTCAAATTCTTTAACAACGTTAATAAATTCCTGTAAGTTTTCAAGCCTGGACTGGTTTTCAACCGTATCCTCCGCTCTTAATTCCCCTAAATACCCGGAATATTCAAGTGTGTGGCTTACAAATTCGGATAATTCTATTGAATTTTGTTTTGAAATCAGGTTTTTTATTGTATCATAAAAACCGGTCAAAACTGCCTTGTGGCGGGCACTAAAGTCCGGGTATTCATCAATGTGTGAAATAATTTCAAAAATCGATAAATCCTTGCTATCAGCTATATCTGCCAGTTTTTTTACCGTAGTGTCGCCTATACCGCGCTTTGGCACGTTTATAATACGCCTCAAACTCTGATTATCACTGGTATTATAGATTAATTTTAAATATGCAACAATGTCCTTAATTTCTTTTCTTTCATAAAACCTTAAACCCCCGACAATCTTGTAGGGCAAGGAGTTTGACATCAAAGCTTCCTCGATCCCTCTGGATTGGGCGTTTGTGCGGTATAAAACTGCCATATCCTCATAGGGCGTGCCATTGCGGTATAAATCTTTAATTTTTTTAGCTATATAAAGGCTTTCCTCATAGTCTGAATCTGCTTCATAGGTTAAAATCGGCTCTCCTGCACCTTTTTGGGAATACAGGTTCTTATCAAGTCTCTCCGAATTATTGACTATGACTGCATTTGCGGCATTCAAAATATTTTCTGTGGAGCGGTAATTTTGTTCAAGCTTGATTAATTTTGTATCCTCATAATCCTTCTGAAACCCAAGTATAATCTTGAAATCCGCCCCTCTCCAGCTGTAAATTGACTGGTCAACATCACCTACGGCACAAAGGCTTGTATCAAGGGTTTTAGCCTTTTCATTATTGTATAACATCCGTATAAGCTTATATTGCGCCTTATTTGTGTCCTGAAACTCATCTGTCAGAATGTGTTTGAACCTTCTTGCATAATTTTCCCTGACAAGCTCATTTTCAGCCAAAAGATTTACACAAAGCATGAGCATGTCGTCAAAATCAAGCGCATTGTTGATTGCAAGCTGTTTTTCATATTCATAATACACTTCTGAAATTTTTTCTGTTTTATAGTCTCTTGCAGCTGTAGCAAAGGCATAAGCGTCCTGCAGCTTGTTTTTTGCGTTTGAAATTATTGATTTTATTAACTTTACTTCATAAATTTTTTCATCAAGATTAAATTTTTTAATGGCATTTTTTATGACGGTTTTTGTGTCTGTATCATCGTATATAACGTAGTTATTGCTCCATTTGCGGCCGTCTTTGGTCTGGTATTTATCAAGATCGCGCCTCAAAATTCTGCCTGCAATGCTATGAAAAGTGCCAACCCACATGCGCCTTACCGTGTCTTCGCCTAAATAGGCTGAAAGCCTTGCGCTCATTTCTTTTGCAGCCTTATTTGTGAATGTAACAGCTAAAATTTCAAAGGGGCTGACGCCGGAATGCACCAAATTAGCTATTCTTGAGGTTAAAACCTTTGTTTTTCCGCTGCCTGCACCGGCTAAGACAAGTATGGGGCCGTTTTTTGCGACAACTGCCTCTCTTTGCTCATTATTTAATCCCTTTAAAAACGCTAAATCCTGCATTGCTGTTGAAATTCCCCGCTGTATACAACTATCACTATAAAATAAAATAGTCAAAATTAAAAAAATATGCTATCATTATAATACAAAAAAATATTAAGGATAAATTTGATGAGCGAAAACAATAACGAACAACCCTCGATTATGGTTCCGTTGGATGATTTAGACAAAGTTTCAGAGGATGATATCGATAAAATTGACACTCTGGCTCAGGAACTGGCTACAATTAGGCAGTCTGCCAAAAGGATAGCAATAATCGGCTCAAGAAATCTCGCTATCACTCATCAACAAATAATTGAAACCCTTACAATGTCCCTTGTTATGCAGGGAAACACTATAATCACATCAGGAGGTTCATCCGGCACTAACGCTGCAGCCATAAGGGGTGCTATGAAGGCAAATCCTGAGAAACTAAAGGTGATTCTGCCCCAAACAATAGGCCAGCAGCCATCAGACGTTCAAGACCAGCTTATTGGTGTGCCTAATATTATAGAACACCCGGACCGAGCAATGATGACCCTGACTGACGCTTCAAGAATCTGCAACCGTGAAATAATTGATGAATGCCAGCAATTAATCTGCTTTTTGTCGCACACATCAAACACTTTGCACAAAGCCGTTGATTTTGCAGAAGATTCACATAAGGTAGTAACGGTATTTTATCTGGATTAAGCTCCTTTGTTTTGCAATGCCTAAGGATTTTAGCCTTTAAAAAAACGGAATATTTTAACTTTAAAACACTGGTATGTTTATTTAAACCAGGTTAAAAAGTTTATTATGCTTCTTTTCCATTACATAAAATCCGGCATTTAAATTTATCCATCTTTTCTTATAAGTGTTATTTCATGATAGCCAAGGCCGCTTCCAAAGGTGTTTTGATGCACACCAAGGGTGATTTTGCCCTTATATTTTGAATCTATATATTTTTGCATTGTGTTTATAACCTCATCAAGCTTATCAAATGAGGCTATTTCAGACAGGCTGTCTTCTTTTTCTGTTATCATATAGTCAATGCGCTCTTGCCAGGTCATATTTTCCTTTTTGGGCTTTTCTTTTATCTTTTCTGTTGCCTGCGCAGCATTATTTGCGGCGGCAGTTTGCATGGCGCTTGTCTTTGCAGTATTTGAGGTGGATGAGCTTGCAGAGGATGATTTTGCACCTATTGTTGAAAGCTTATTAACCCCGCTTCCACCATTTTTTTGATATTGTTCCACCTTTGAATTATATGATGCAACTTTAGCGTTATATTCTGCCAGTTGCGAATTATAAGAGGCAAGTTGGGATTCGTATGAGTTTTTTCCGGGTAATAAACTTTCACTGATTCTTCCATCATTAACTAAAAAGCTTGAATAGATTGCACTAGGCATGCTTGAGCTTTGTGATGATGAAGTTCTGTTTGTGCTTGAAAACGAGGAAGATCTGCGTGCAGAGTTTTGCAATATTGCCTGCTTCTCAAGTTCGAGTTTTGCCAATGATAAACTTACATTCAAATTATCAAGTCTGCTTTTTTCTGCTGCAAGCTGTGATTTTTCCCTTAATAAACTCTTTTTTTGCGTGTTTAACTGCAATTTTTTGCCGCTTGATGAAGTTTTTGCATATGAGCTGGTTTTAGCTGTTGACGATTTAGCTGACGATTTAGCTGTTGTTTTTTTATTGATTTTAGTTGTTGTTTTTGTGCTGCTGCTTTTTTGGGATACACTTTTTGAGCTTGAAGCATAAGAATTTACAGACGTGCTTTGTGCTCTATACTGGCTGTATGCCGAAGTATTTGAGGAAGAGGAAGAGCTGGTTGTGCCAAACAGCCCTCCAGATGCAGCGCTGGTACTTGAATTTGCATTTGTGTCAAATAAAGATTGGCTGCTGTAAGATTTTGAAGTGCTTCTTGATGTCGACGCATTTAATTTTTGTGCCATATTTTGATACGGATTTTCGCCATTAATGGAATATTGAGCCATAGAGTGTACCCTTTATGATGTATATAATATATATTTTTTATGTCGGCATTATATTTTTAAACTTTAGCCAGGTATTATTTGTGTTAAGTTTTGTAAAAAGTTTATAAAACTAGCCCTTTTGGGTATATTTTCCATATTCCCTATGTAATTAAAATTGTTTTTAGTATAATGAATGTGTAAAAGAATTATTATGAAGGATTTACAGATGAGCGAGAATGCCGTTTTGGATGGATTTGATGGTTCTATAGTGCAGATAATAGGGCCTGTTATTGACGTTGAATTTAAGGACGGCAGTCTTCCTGAAATATACGACGCGCTTGAAATATTCAATGATGAAGGCAATAAAACCGTGGTTGAGGTGCAGCAATTATTAGGCCAAAATACCGTAAGAACGGTTGCAATGTCATCTACAGACGGCCTCAAAAGAGGTATGAAGGCAAGAAACACAAAAGAGCCTATCAAAATGCCTGTGGGCAAGGAAATTTTAGGGCGCATTTTGAATGTTTTAGGCGAACCTGTTGATAATATGGGAGATGTGGGTGCTGCTGAATATTTGCCCATCCATAGGCCCTCGCCCGAATTAACAGAGCAGAATACCAACGTTGAAATATTAGAAACCGGAATTAAAGCTATTGACCTTTTGATGCCATATCAAAAAGGCGGCAAAATCGGCCTTTTTGGCGGTGCAGGTGTTGGCAAAACCGTTCTTATTATGGAATTAATCCACAACATAGCGCAGGAGCACAACGGTGTTTCTGTTTTTGGCGGTGTTGGCGAAAGAACCCGCGAAGGCAATGACCTTTATAATGAAATGAAAGAATCAGGCGTTTTAGATAAGGTAGCCCTTGTTTACGGACAGATGAATGAACCGCCGGGAGCCCGTATGAGAGTAGGACTTTCAACCCTAACATGTGCTGAATATTTTAGGGATACTCTTCATCAGGACGTTTTGTTGTTTATTGATAACATCTTTAGGTTTGTCCAGGCAGGTTCCGAGGTTTCAGCCCTTCTTGGCAGAATGCCATCCGCTGTTGGCTATCAGCCTACATTGGCACAGGAAGTCGGCGAATTACAGGAAAGAATTACATCCACAAAAGACGGTTCAATTACATCTGTTCAGGCGGTTTATGTGCCGGCAGACGACTTAACAGACCCTGCCCCTGCAACGACCTTCACACATCTTGATGCAAGTACGGTATTATCAAGAAATATCGCATCATTGGGCCTTTATCCTGCCTGCGACCCTCTGGAATCAAGCTCAAGAGCGCTTGACCCTAATGTTGTCGGGGAAGAGCACTATAATGTTGCAAGAAAAGTGCTTGAAATTTTGCAAAAATATAAGGATTTACAGGATATTATTGCTATCCTTGGCATGGATGAACTTTCAGAAGAAGACAAATTAACGGTTAACCGCGCAAGAAAAATCCAGAAGTTCTTATCCCAACCTTTCTTTGTGGCAGAGCAGTTTTCAGGCACAAAAGGCAAATATGTAAAACTTGAAGATTCAATCAAAGGATTTAAGGAAATAATCGAAGGAAAGCACGATGATGTGCCGGAGCAGGCATTTTATATGACAGGCACAATTGAAGATGTACTTCAAAAGGCTAAGGAAAGCGTGTGTTAGTTTAAGGTATCAATCCTAAAAACCGGTTGATAGAATGGCTAAGGGCAATATATTTTGACAAATGATAAGATAAATTTAAAGATAATAACCCAGCAAAAAGTGGTGTTTGAAAACGATGTAGACGCTTTTTACACCAATGCTGAAGATGGCGCTATGGGAATTTTGCCAAACCATACACCTTTAATTTGTGCGCTTAAGGTTGGGGTTACAAAGGCTGTTCAAAAAGGCAGGGAGCCTGTTTTTATTACAACAATGGGCGGCATTTTGCAATTCAGCGAAAATAAAGCCGTAATTTTAACAGACCTGGCTGAATTAGGTGATGACATTGATGAAGCAAGGGCAAAAGAAGCATACGAAAGAGCAAAAGCGCGCCTTGAAGCCCATAGCGACAAAGTTGAAATTTTAAGGGCGCAATTTGCCTTAGCAAAAGCAATTGCAAGAATCACTGCTGCAAGCAGAGGAAGATAAAAGCTTAAATGAGCTCGTTCTTTCAAAAACTCATGCAAAAAGTAAAAATTCAAAAATCCATAAGTAATATTCTAATTTTTTTAAAAGAACACTGGTATTATATTTTAATTTGCAGCGCACTTGCCCTTTCTGTTTCATACAGAATAGAAGCGTATGCCATAAACAGACAGTTTTGGTTTGATGAAGCGCAGCTTGCGATGAATTTTATTAAAAGCTCTGGCATTCTTTGGGTGTTTAAGCCTTTAGATAATCTTCAGATAGCACCCCCTTTATTTTTAGCCATCGTCAAATTTTTTACCGTTTTGTTTGGTACAAGTGAATATGCGTTTAGGCTTTTTCCTTTTATTGCTTCAATTGCTGGTATTTTTGCCTTCTATAAATTCTCAAAAAAATTTTTAAAAACAAAACACAGTACAATTATTGCAAATGTTTTGTTTGCAATAAGTTTTCAGATGATTAGATTTTCTTCTGAATTTAAGCAGTATGGCTGTGATTCTTTAATATTTATGCTTGTTTTAATGTGGATATGTAATATTGACACAGATAGGTTAACCCTTAAAAAAGTTCTAAAATACAGTGTAGTCTTTACTATTTTATTCTTCCTGTCCCAACCTGTTATTTTTGCCCTTTTTGGCTTTGTGGCAGTGAATATTTTAAAGAATTTTAAGAATTATAAAATTTATTTAATCCCTGTCGTTCCTCTTATTTGTGCTTTTATATATAAGTTTTCAATGCCGAAATATTTAAGAGATTTTATGGATTATTTTTGGAGTAATGAAGTTGGGTTTGTTTCTTTTAATAATCTGTCGGAATTTTTAAGGGGAAATTATGAATTCTTTTTACAGGGAAGCAGCTATATGGCATTGTTATTGCCTTTTGCCTTAATTGGCCTTTGTATTATTTTTATGCAAAATAAAACAATAAACAGAGTGTTTTTCTTTGCATTTTTGGGTGCAATAATCGCGAGTGCTCTTCATTTTTATCCTTTCACATCAAAGATGGTTCTTTTTCTTTTCCCGATATATTTTGTTGCAATAGCAAAATGTTTTGATTTTAATCTTCAAGATGAAAAAATAAATAGAATTTTAAAAATACTTCTTTTATTCACTGCATTTTTTGTGCTCTTCTTATTTCAAAGCAAAATTATTTGCAAAAACAGAATAAATATTTTGCAAAACATGAGCCAGGCAAGAGAAATTACAATAATCTTAAAACAAAATTTTAACCCAAAAACTGACATTATACTTTTGCCCTCCTTGTCTAAAAGTTTGTTTGAGTATTATTCTTTTGAGTATGGTCTTAAAATTGATGACTCTAAAATATTTAATATAAATACGCTTGATTTTAGTAAGTTCACAAAAGACGTTTCATTAATAAAAACAAATAAAAGCTTGAATGGAAAACATATTTGGATTGCAGGATATTTTCTTGATAAAACCCAACTTAGTGATGATATTAAGAATTGGATTAATAAAAATGTTAAAATTGATTATAAAATAGCCCCATCTACAAGAACCTATCTATATTGTGTTAAGCTGAAAAAATAAACATACTTTGTTTTTCCTGTATACTTTATATATAAGTGATACGGAGCAATATAAATTCAGGTATGAAAAATTTATCGGATGGATTAAATTTTATTAAAAAATACGGCTATTTTATGATAATAATATTTATCCTTACTGTCGGTATATTTTCAAGACTTGAAGTTTTTTTAATAAACAGGCAGTTGTGGAGTGATGAAGCTGCCCTTGCTTCTAATTTTTTTATACACAAAGGAATGCTATGGGTGTTTAAACCATTGCAGTTCGGGCAGATGTCGCCTCCTTTGTTTTTATTGCCAATAAAATTTTTAACCTTAATTTTTGGCAAGCAAGATTGGGTTTTTCGTCTATTTCCTTTTTTAATATCTGTTTTTTCGCCTCCTGTCTTTTATTCATTATCTAAAAAATTTTTAAATTCTAAACCTGCAATAATTTTTGCCAATTTTTTATTTGCAGTAAACTTTATTCTTTTACAATACACTACTGAGGTTAAACAATATAGTGCTGATGTTCTTGTATTTGCCATCATCCTTATGTGGATATCGAACCGTAATCCAAATAAAATAAATCTTAAAATTGGAATTAAATACAGCCTGGCATTTACATTCTTATTCTTTTTATCCCAGCCTGCAATTTTCATACTATCGGGGTTTATACTATATTCTGTTTTGCTCAATGTTAAGAATGTAAAAAATTGTTTGCTCCTAATTATACCGTTATGCTTTATATTGCTTTATAAATTTTCAATGCCGTTAGAGCTTTCAAGGTTTATGGATAATTACTGGAGCACAAATGAACCCGGATTCTTTACATTAACAAATTTAGACAGGTTTATAAAAGGCAATCTCTCCTTCTTTTTGATTGGGGCAAAATATCTGATATTTTTGTGCCCGCTTTCTATTATAGGTTTTTTTATATTATTAATTAGAAAAACCACAATAAATAATATCCTTGTGTGTTCCGTTGTTTGTGCCCTTTTGGCAAGCAGTCTGCACTTATATCCGTTTGTTGGCAGAATGATTATCTATCTGTATCCCTTTGCTTTTATTTATATGGCTGCTTGTTTTGATATCAAAATTCAAAATGTCCGTATGCATAAATTTTTTTCTTCTATTTTAGTAACTATCACGCTTTTGTTTACAATTCTCTTTTTGGCAAAGGTATTTTGTAAAAACAGATTAAATCACCTGACGCAGATAAGCCAGGCAAAAGAAATAACACAAATTCTTAAAGATAATTATAAGAAAGAAGATATTATAGCGCTGCCATATGTGAATGAAACATTATTTATTTATTATTCAAATTATTTTAAGTTTAACCCGGCTAGCGAAAATATTCTCTACGTTGATTTTTATGCTTCAGATTTAAATAAAGAAGTAAAATTGTTAGAATCAGACCGGTTTTATTGGGTTTATCTTCCTTATCAAAAACCACCGGAAAATAAAGTAATAGACTGGCTTAATAATCAAAATGTTTTTTACAAAATACATCTTGGCAGGGGCGGTCATCTTTATAAAATTAAATTAAACAATTAAAGGCTGATGATTATATCATTAGCCTTTCTAATTCTATAGTGTACTTAAAATATTGCATAGAATGCTTTATTAAGAAAATATTTTGCCCTGTTCTATTTGAAACACTCTGTTGCCACTTCTCTGAATACATTATTTTGGGCATAGTCTTCCCAGTCTTTGAATTTGCCTTTCATTTCAAAGTTATAGTAGTTTTGGTCCTTGTTTTTTTCTACATTAAAGGAAGTAACCTCTAAATCTTTCACTTTTGCACCGTTTAAAATGCTTACATTGTTATTTTTGCCAAGCGCAGTATCCTTCATTGGGTGAATTAGCATATTCTCAACCCCAAATGGAGCTGTTGCCTCTTTTTGTGTTGTCATTTGGTTGATTTTATTTTGCTCTTCCTGCATTCTTGCTTTTCTTTCAGCATCTTTTCTTGCAGTCACTTTCCTGTTATACATTGGAAGTAAAACTCCAAGGGTTACAAATGAAAGCGCTATATCAGCAAGCTCGCATATAGCTCTGTATTTTGTAGCACCGGCGCTTTTTGCAACTTCGCCGAATGATTTAACCCTTGTATTTTTTACCCAGTTGCCAAATTTCTTTAATACCCCTGCATCCTTAGGTGCTTCTTTAATGTGGTTTAAAAGCTTTGTGCCTGTTGTTTTTTCAATATATGTTGCAACACCCTTTGAAGCGTAATCTCCAAGGAAATAAAGTCCTGCAAAAGAAGCCATATCGCGTCTTAAATCACTGTCAAGTTCATTTGAATCTTCGGAGCCAATCATTCTTGAACTGAATGTTGCAGTAGCAATCCATCTGCACTGATCAAGCGTTGGGAACATTCCTCTGAATTGAAACATTTCCATGGATGGCTTTTTCATCATTGATAAAAGTGCCAAGCCAACCATTGTGGCAACACAAAACGGTTTTTTTCTGTTTAGTTTTTTTTGCTCTTCGGGCGTCAATGTCCTGTCTTCGCTTTCAAAATCTTTATAAATAGGGGCACCTGTTTTTTTGTATCTCAACCTTGTTATCCCTCTGTTTATAAAGTGCATTGACATCGCAAGAGGAATGACAACACTAAGTCCCATAATACTTTTAGTGTTAACCATCTTTTTTGCGGCTGTTGCAAATTTGTCAAGATTGCTTTTAACTGAATCTTGTGTAAACTTACGACCTAAATCTACCTGGTCTCTTAACAGGTCGGCAAGGTTTGAGCCAAAGTTTTTATTTGCATCCTTAAATCTTATTGTTTCAATGGCTTCAGTTTCTCCTGCTAACATTTCAAGGGCCTGTTTTATACTTTTTTTTGTATCCTTTTTGCCCATATTTGTGTTAGATATGGCATCTGAAAGCAATTCTACAGCCTTTTTGCCATTGTCTGTTTCTAGTGCTGCACCATAATCTATCCAGGTTTTTTCTTTTAACCCTTCAAGATTACCGAGAGTTTGCTTTACAAATGTCTCAACCTCTTCTTTGGGCGTGATGTTATTATTTATTGAGCTTTTGTATATGTTTGTTAAGGTGTCAATGGTTTCAGAGCCTGCCCAGGAAGAGGACATATTGACGCCCTTAAAATCTTTCATATAATGGCCGTTAACAAGTTTTGCCGCACCAAGAGCAAAAAAGCTTGGCAACAGGCAGTTTACAATAAGTCCCGAAAATTCTCTTAGTGTTGTTTCGCACCCTGCCGCAGCGCCAAGTGCCCTTGCATCTGAAACCCCTCTTGGCACATTGGTAATGCAGGTATCTTTTGCTGCAACGCCTATCATAGGCTTGTCATTAAACATTTTTAATGTTTTAACAGCCAAATCAAGCCCACTGCCAAAAGACAAATTTTGCTGGGAATTTTGTTTAAGGCTGCCGTATGTATTATTAAATGGATTATTCTGAGCACTGTTTTGAGTATTTTTTATAGCAGAATTGCTGTTATTCTGTGCATTTTTTGTATAACGAGCATTTTTTGCCGTTTCAAAACCATTAAGTGCTGAGAGTGTTGTCATAAAGCTTCCGTCCACAAGTATGTTTTAAAAAGTGTATCTTCCACCACAAATTCTATAAACCACGTAAATATAAAAATTTGCTAGTAAACAGATTGTGAATTTAAATATTACATATGTAATAATATAAAAAAAATAAAAAAAATCAAGTTATTCTCTAAATTCTTTATACCTTCTTTATAAACATTTGATGATTTTCATATTACCTGATTGGGTAATATCCAAAAAATAATTTTAGTATATGCTGTTAATAAGTCACCTTTGAAAGAGGAATATGTTATGGAAATTACACAGACAGGAGCAAATCTTCTGTATGAACATTCTGGTCTCAAAAATATAGACCTTGATAAGCTTTCAACAAAGCAGGTCGAACTTTTAGAGATTCAAAACAAGCTTTATTTTTATAGAAAAAGAACAAAAAATATAGTGATTAAGAGTTTTTACACACTTGCAATCTGCTTAATAAAATTTATAACCTTTTCTGAATTTAATAATCTGTCATCATAATTATTTTTTGAAATTGTTTAGATTAATTTTTATAGCCTGGAAGAATAATGCCTCAATTTAAATAATATGCTACAATAAAATTGCTCTATGCGGGTTGTAATTTTGTTCCTACATTTTTACAAAAAGGGAGAGTAAGCTCTTTATTAAAAGATAATTGAAGTATACCTTGAAAGCATTGCTTTTTTAAGGAAACGGATTTATCGAGGCACTCACCCACCTTGCTTTATTTGGCAGGGTAACAAAATTTACCTGTGTAGGGCTTTTATTTTAATGTAGCTTTCTCTTTTTCCTGTTTTCGTATAAAATTTCTTTATAATATCTTATTCTTTAGGACTTAAAAAATGAAAATTTTAAAAATTGTTTGCGTATTTTTATTGTTAAGTTTTGCAAATTTAAGTGTTTTTGCGCAAGATGAAATTACATTTATTTATCTTAACGGTTCAAATAATAATGATGAAAAGGCAAAAGAGTGGTTTTATGATGGCATAAAAAAATTTCATCCTTATTTAAAGAAAAATTTTGAGGAGGATGAGTTTGCAAAGGTTAAACTTCTGGATAACGGTAAATATACAATAAAAAACACTCCTGAAATACTTTACTGGGGCGATTTAAGCAAAAGCGAAATCAAAGCTCTGAATGAAGATTTAGACTGGCTGAAATTTAAAAGCCCAAAGGCTGCGCAGTTTGTAAGACAATATATAGCTAAATGCCTACATGATGCAATATGGATTTCAAAATTTCCATCCATGTATCCGCTTTTAAATATGCTTCATTCTAAAGTCTTAGAGGAATATAAAAAGGGCAATAAAACAGTGCTTCTTGGGTATAGTGCAGGCACTTTTGTTACCCAGCAGTATTATCTTATTAAACTGCCTGTTATAAATTTTGATGAACTTCAAACGCTCTCGGGCAAAAATGCCGAAATTGATTTTATAAAATCTAAAAATATAGAGCCCACCTGTCTTGACGCCTTATTTAGAGCTTCACTTTTAACATATGATATTTTAGGCGGTCTTGTTGTAAATCCAAATCCTGACATATTTAAAAAAGGCACGGAACAATTAAATAATTACACCAAAGAATATTGCGCTCCAAATGATTCTGTTGCGGGCGTAATTAATTATGCAAGCCCCATTGTTCTTTTTTATTCAGAATTTAATGACCCAAAATACAGACTGACAGAACTTGGCGCCCTAACCTATAAATACGTTGTTGAAAATGATATGTTTTGGCTGACCGTTAATTATTCTGATGATCCGTTAGGATTTCCAACGACCAAAAATGTAACAATAGAAGAGGTTGAAGAAAAAACAGGGCTTAATATCAGCCCCCAAAAAGGATTTTTCTATGACAAATCTGATACATCAAGCAGAAGAACATTCCTTTTGGCGCATACCTCTTATTGGGCAACCTCAAAAAGGTATTCAAAGCTTGTAGTCAAAGCATTTAAAGAAGGCTATATGTATTTTCATAAGCTGGATGAATAGCTTTTAATTTTATTTTTTTAAAATCTATAAAGACACAGCGTGGAAACGCTGCGCCTAAAGGCATAACAGAGCGCGCTGACACTAAAACTACCGCCAATCGGGAGAATGTGCCGTGCAACAGCCTATAAACCCACGGCAAGTAACAAAGCAGCGCCCCACTCTGCCGAGCAAAAGTGACTAGATGACACGTGTAGCGACAGAAAAGAGGGCTCTAAGCCGTGCCCGCCAAATACATACAAATCCGCGAGGAGCAAGCAGCGCACCGCAGCTGAGGGCGAAAGCAGGCTTGCAAAGAGCAAGAATGCGTGCCCGTTAAACGCGAGGAGCAAGCAGCGCACCGCAGCCGAGGGTGAAAAGTGGCCTTGCCACTGTACCCGTCTAGGGCGAGGAGCAAGCAGCGCACCGAAAAGGCGCGGCCGGGAGGATCTGTGTACACACCGTTAAAAGCCCCGTTAACAAGGTCAAAAAAGTAATAATAACCACCTACTTCCCTTGCCCATACTGCTCTAACCCAGCAATTGCCGTCAGGAGAGCCAGCACAGCCGCCAACCGGGGAGCACTGCACAGAACCCTTGACCCCAGAGTCGCACAGCTGTAATATGTGTGCTGCAGTTAAATCCATAAAGACACAGTAAAACTATCACAAAGGATACGGGGTGAGAAAATACTGACCTCAATACTATAAGTACGCAAAGATTAAACGGCGCACCGAAAGGGCATGGCTTATCGGGGCTGTATGTGCACCATAATACTGACCGTTAATTAAGTCGGTATAATAACACTGCCCATCCTACTTGCCGCCCCACAATGCACGTACGTAGCAGTTGCCATTATCCGAAGCGCCTGCACAGCCGCCAACCGGGGAGCACTGCACAGAACCCTTGACCCCAGAGTCGCACAGCTGTAAACGCTGTATCTAAGCACGTGGTAGGCAGTACTAGTCGCACTTCTAAGAAGAGTGCGGTACAGCTGTAGGTCAAATTTCTGCTGCATCTTTGGACTCAAAACCCTAAGACACAGTGTAAGTCTGCTAAATACCCATTATACGAGATACCGGGCGCACCGAAAAGGCATGGGTGATAAGGTCTACATGTGGACCACTGTACTGTCCATCAATGAGGTGGGCAAAATAATAATAACCCCCTGCGCTCTCTCCCCATATGGCGCGCATCCAGCAGGTGTCGTTAGCAGAACCCGCACAACTGCCCCACCAGATGCCGCACTGCACAGAGCCTTTGACCTCAGAGTCGCACAGCTGTAAACCGCATATTGCTTAGCTTAAAGAAAATCGAATCCATAAGACACAATACTAATGAGCTAAATCCTTATGCATAGTTTAAAGCGCACCGAAAAGGCGATTTCGGCAGGATCTGCGTGCACGCCGCTAAAAGAGCCATCAACAAGGTCAAGAAAGTAATAATGACCGCCTTCTTCTGCTCCCCATACTGCTCTAACCCAGCAATTGCCATCACTAGCGCCTGCACAGCCGCCAACCGGGGAGCACTGCACAGAACCCTTGAGCCCTGAGTCGCACAGCTGTAATATGTGTGCTGTAGTTAAATCCACAAAGACACAGCGCGCAATAGCTTGCGGGCCCCAAGACGCGTCTGCTATCGCACCCCACGAATCATACAAACAGGTAAGGAACAAGCAGCGCACCGAAAAGGCACGGCCAGCCGGGTCTGGATGTGCAAGGCTAAAATACCCATCAACCAGGTCGCTAAAATAGTAGCTCCCGCTCGCCTCTTCTCCCCATACTGCCCTGACCCAGCAACTGCCGTCAGGAGAGCCAGCACAGCCACCAACCGGGGAGCACTGCACAGAACCCTTGACCCCAGAGTCGCACAGCTGTAAACTCTCCGCCTAACTACCACGCCACCTTTAGATAACATTAGCTACTTCTCAAACGGAGTCCTTCACGGCTGTAAACGCTGTATGCTGTAGTATCACAGAGTTTCTAAAATAAGCACTGCAATAAATCCACAAAGACACAGCGCACCGAGGCGGCGCGAATGCTATCTATAGACTGAAAATGCATACTGCCTTCCCAAAAGTATGGAGCCGGATATACACCAGCCTGTATATAGCCCCAGATATGGTAGACATAACAGGCACTGTATTGACTGCCCTCGCATCCTCCTGAAGCTCCGCTGCACTGCACGGAGCCTGCAGACTGAGAGTCGCACAGCTGTAAATATACATGCTGCAGTAAAATCCACAAAGACACAGCGCATAACGGCTGAGGATTCCAAGGTGCCTCACGACCTTGCTATCAAGCCATACAAAACCGCGAAGAGAAAAGAGCGCACCGAAAAGGCAAGTGTAATACCATACGGTCTTACGTTGTATGTGCCGTAGGAAATATAATTAGTGTAAGCCCCTGTGCTACCTTGCGCTGTACTCGCCCATATATGCGGCGGATAACAGGCATTAGGTGCTCCGCCCGCGGCGTCTGCTCCTCCCGAACTGGAAGCGCCTGCACAGCTGCGTGTTTCATCGCACCGCACAGAGCCTGCGCTGTTGTAATCGCACAGCTGCAAACGCTGCATACTGTAGTATTTTGGTTATCCTAAAACCATCAAAGGCTAAAGCCATAAAGACACAGTAACGCCGCGACTAAGAACGCAGAACAGAGAAAAACCTAACCAGAATACTAATACTTAAGAGGGGCAAGCAGCGCACCGAAAAGGCCCAAGAACCGCCAAAACCAAAAGATGTCAAAAACTCTCCTTTGTTAAGATGTGCACTCAAAGGATTAGTACTCAAGCCTGACGCGCCCCAAACTATGTGCCCGTCGCAGCCGTCATTAGAAGAACCCATACAGCCGCCGCCGCGTGCATCACACCTTATAGAACCTGCGGCTGCATAGTCGCACAGCTGTAAGCTCCCTACCTAACCACTACGCCACCTTTAGACAGCATTAGCTACTTCTCAAACGAAGTCCTTCACGGTAGCAGATGGTATGCTGCTTGGCTTAAAGAAAATCGAATCTATAAGACACAGTACCAATAAGCTAAACTCCCTTGTGCATGCACTAAAGCGCACCGAAAAGGCATAGGTGTAAGGACAGTATCCTATGTAGCAGGCAGCATCTAATCTTAGGACCCCATCTAAAAGTCCTGAGGCCCAATAACTTGTGCCAGACTGCAGTGAAACAGACCACATGTAACTGCTCCAGCACTCTCCATAGGCAGCGCCCGTGCAGACTCCATACGCACCATCGCACCGCACAGAGCCAAAGCTCGCATTGCGGTCGCACAACTGTAAACATCGGGTGTGGCGGTATCCTTCCAACCCTGACTCGCTACAAGTGAAATCCTTGCAGACGCAGCGCACCACAGCCAAGAGGACTCCGTTTGAAAAAGTTGACTAGCGGAAGCGAACTGAGGGCTTTAAGGTGGCTTTGCCGCTGTGCCCGTTACATGCGAGCTTTCAAGACGAATGTCACTTTAAAAAAATGGAGCAGGTGAGTCGGGCGCATGCACGCGAACCGTATACAAATCCAGCTTTGCTACTGCGCCCGCTAAAACCATACAAATCCGCGAAGAGAAAAGAGCGCACCGAAAAGGCAAAAGTCTCAGCGCGCTGTATCTCATAAATAACGCCAGTATTTAGACTGTGTGCCCAATATCCTGCTTCTTCGGTTTTGCTAACTGTCCAAAGGTCATAGGGATAACAAGAACCATCGCGGGAGCCAAAGCTGCTTTTGGATGACCTGCACCACACAGAAGCGCCCGCAGACTCCCTGTCGCACAGCTGCAGCCCGTATTGAAGAGTGCTGTAAAACTGCAAGATACAGCAATTTGTATAAATCCAAATAACTCCGTATGACAGACGGCCGATATTTTTAGCTAAAATATTATCTGTATAATTAGGGTAAATCCATAGGTTGCCTAAGCCTGAAAAAAATGGAATATCTCCAGGGGTACAGTGCTTGAGGCCTGTAGCGCACCGAAATGGCATAGGCAGAAGTAAGTGCTTGAAGGTTGAAACTGCCACTCCACACCGGTGCAGCAAAGTACTCAGTGCTGCCTGCCTGTGTGCTTGACCATATATGGCTTGGGTGGCAAGCACTCACAGACCCTTCGCAAAACCACCCATACCCGCACGACACTACGGCACTGCCCGTGTGATAGTCGCACAGCTGTAGTATTTCCTGAAAATAAAATCCTCCACAGTGCATAATGGTTAGACCTTGTACCATGCAGTATGGCACCGAAAAGGCATAGGTAGGAACATGCTGTACTACGCTAAAACCGCCCGAACCAAGCACGTATGTATGGTATATCCCATCGCCAATATATACACCAGACCAAGCATATTCTGGCCAGCAAGCATCGCCGATAGACCCGGCACAGCCGCCATACAGCTGATAGCACTGCACAGAGCCTGCAAAAGACGGTAAATGCCTTACCTGTTACCGTTAATATGTGTCTCTACTGTCTTGCGCACTCTTCCAAGTGGGTTCAAGGCGCGCAGCCTCTGAATATTATATGTGCTGCTATAATATTTATGTATAATGCGAAGCAAAACCATAGTCCTTCCCGGCAGTACTAATGTGGTATATACAGTGCTAAAAAAGGCTGATATATATCTAAAGTAAGATACTAAAAATATAAAGCAGCGTGAAATGTGTATATAGTGCTGTATTCTCGTGGTATATCCTCCTAAGACCCCCGCTCTATAAGAAGATAAGGTGTAAAATCCATAAAAGCCCTCAGCTCGCTTCCGCTAGTCAACTTCTTCAAACGGAGTCCTACACAGCCGTAAACCTTATACTGTCTGAAGTTAGACTGGCCGTACAAGCTAATAAAGTGCAAATCCAAAAACACAGCACAACCTCGCTATCGCGTGTGCGCCTCTGTGCGCACCGAATGGGCACGCGCATAAGTAACGGCTGAATAGTAAATAACCCCCGCCAGATACGGCGTGTGATACTCAAAGTCAGCCTCCTTGGTACCTGACCATATGTGATAGGGATAACATGCATTATACGCGCCCCCAAGACAGCCGCCATACCAGGCTGAGCACTGCACAGAGCCTGCAGGATTGAGGTCGCACAGCATATCAGCAATCTAACTCTGTACCGGTAGAATATACTAAAGTCAAATATTGCAAATCCAAGGCGCACCGAAAAGGCGTGTGTATAAGGACAGTATCCTGAGCCGCAAGCTCCCGTGTAAGATATAGAGCCGCTGCGCAAAAACGATACTCCATACACAATACCAGATAACAGACTGCCTGACCATATATGGTGAGCATGGCACCCATCTCCGGAGCCTTCGCAGCCCGTGGAGGCACACTGCACAGAGCCAAACAGGTTGCAACTTCGAAAGCTGTAGGCAGCTACATGGTACTAGCTGTGATAACCAAGTCATAATCAAGTCTGCAGTATATGCAGCACTAAAACACAGGAATTGGACACATATGAGAAGTAACCGCATAATAAATAACCATAGATGTCTATAGGAATAAGTTGCAGACAAAAGCGCCAAACCCAAGTGAAACACAGCGCACCGAAACAGCTGTACCCAAAGGAAGTGTCTGATAGTATAGCGAACCTGCGTTTAAGTAGAAGTCAACCCTGTCGCCGCCGTATAAAGTGCCAGACCATACCGTAAGAGGGTAGCAGTTATTGCCAAAATTTGTACCAATAGCAGCGCCATTGCAGCCGCTAAAATACGGGTAACACTGCACAGAGCCTGCTGCAAGCTGGTCGCACAGCTGTACTTTAGGATATAAGTATCTTATAGGTGTGTAAAATTTTATAGCCGCTCTTAGTATCTTTACTTGGCCTATGCTTGGCGCAGCCCGATAAAATCATATATAGTGTACATAAAGTATTTTATCGGTTATGCAATCAAAGCAACCTAAAGCCTCTCGGCTGCTCTTAATCTTAGGCTGCTGTTATAATCCGACAGCCACAGCGCACCGAAAAGGGGGAAGTAACAACAAAGCTGCTAACCCCTGTCTGCCCACCATTAAGAAATAACCTCCTGGGGCTTGCAGGAGGAATGGAAGATACGGCCCATATACTGTCTATATAGCAGTCATCCTCCCACTCTGTGCCCAAAGTGGCTCCTCTACAACCATCTAGTAGTGGGCCGCACTGCACAGAGCCTGCTCACCCTTATACAGCTCGCGTTTTTGAGCTACTCGTCTGTTATACCCTCTAAAGTGACATATGGCCGCCGCTTGCTCTTCGTGTACTCATACGACTTTAGCGGGTACGCATCCTTGCTTTTCTATAAGTCTGCTATCACTCTTAGCTGCAGTGCACTTCCTAAAGTGGAGTACTGCAAAGCTGTATGTGGCCGCATACTACTTATTATCGGGAAAACCTAATCCGCTAACACAGCGCACCGAAATGGAGCCAAGGCTGTCTCTATAATGTGACCTAAGCAAGCCTCCGCCAAGATATGGATTATAATAAGTGCTGCCGGACGTTCCCGCAGTCCACAAGTGAGAAGCCCCGCAGTTACCGCTGCTGCTGCCTTTGCAAGCTCCATTAAAGTTAGAACACCGCACAGAGCCTGCGCCGTCCATATCGCACAGCTGTAAGGCATGCACCTCACAGATATCTTTGAGACCCAAATCCACAAGACGCGGCATAACAAGGCAGAAACCCTTATACTCTGCGCACAGCGCACCGAAAAGGCAAAAGAAGGTACGTATGAAAGAATATCGAGCGCGGAATGCAGCCAGGCATCAAAATACACACCCGAAGACTTCTCTGAGCCCGACCATACGTGATACGGGTAGCAGCTGCCATCGTCTGAGCCCGCACACCTGTATTATACTCTGCTGCATTAGTGTATATCAGCCTGAAAATCATAACCAAAACACGCACTTGCAGCGCCCAAAGAACGGCAACCTGTAGCATGTAACGCCTAAAAGGGCGCAGAACAGCCCGGCGCACCGAAAAGGCAAGGGTGGGTAAATGCGTATCTTGCTTTAAGGTGCCTTGGTATAAAAACCCGTAAAGTGCCGCGGGGAAGTAGCAAGTACCCCTGACCACACCGACTCCACATAGCACCCATTGTCGGTGCCAGCACCTGTGCAGCGTCCCGATGGTGAGCACAGCACAGAACAAGGTACTTCCTGCAGCGGAAAATAATATAAGCTAGGCACAATACACAAAAAAAGCAGAATACTGTAAATGTAATGTCGCGTGAATGCCTCTTAAATGTGGGTCTATAGCCTGCTATATGCTATAGACAGTAAAACCCAAGATTCAAGAGCTAAACATGGAACGTGCGCTGTAAATAAGCTAACGATGGGCCTCTAAACAAAATAAAGACACAAAACTTAACACGTATACGCTAGCAGAACAGTAAAGCACGAATGGCTATACTGTAGATAAAAGCAGCCTGAGCGTGCTGTGATAAGGTCTTCAACGCACGCGTAAGCATAAACTAAAGCGCGCCAAGCAGTAACCGATAAAAAGCCGCACGTGCAAAAAAGCTGGCTTGCAGAGACGGCAAACTCTCCGGCAAAATGAAGACATATGTAACAAAATGTACTATCTACCTGGGGCAGGCGCTAGTACCACCAGAAATATGTTGCCTTACAACACTAACCCCGCAAAGGAATATACACTAAAGAAGCCGAAAAATCTGCGCTCTAAAACCTGCAGCGGAGCGCAGTAGGGCATAGCGTGGGCAAATGCATAAAGTGGTAGACACCTATCGTCAATAATAGCATAAGCGTACGGCTGCCGTACGCACTAAACCTAAGTATAGCACAGTATACGCTGCAAAAAGAATCCAAAAAACACGCGGCAGCCTGGCTATACGGTAAAGCGCACCGAAAAGGCACTCTGGAAGCCACATACCCCTCCGCTGCCGCTTGCAGTAACGGTGCCGCGAAGCAGATAAACAGCATAGTAATGCCCTGTATTAGCAGCAGCACTTGACCATACATCAGTAGGATAACACCCGCCGCCTGCGCAGCCATTTTTTAACGCGGGACACGTAACATAGCCTGCAGGGCCATAGCCGCACAGCTGTAAGAGCAGCTAAGCAGAGGGCTAAAATAAGCAGCCTGCATAAAGAGTTGCATAGAAGCTTAAAATAGCCCGTCAGCTGTCTGGTAAAATGGAGGCAAATAAATACACTAATCCACGCAGGCGGGCGCACCGAAAAGGCATACCCCTCCGGATATATACTAGCTGTGCCAAAACTGCCGCTATCCATATAGCCTCCGGTGCCAAGCGCAGAGCTCATATGCCCTGACCATACAATATACGGTGCACACCATGCTCCAGAACCCGCACAGTAATACTCCGGCAAACACTGCACAGAACCGCTGCCCCCATAGCTGCACAGCTGTAACAATGCTTAGAGAAGACGCTAACCTGTAGAAAAAAACCAGGAAGCTCCAAAGACCTGGCTGGTAGCATGTGGCAATGATACTTTCTGCCGGACGCTGCACGCTTCGTCTGCAGACTGAACCAAACCGCCTGTAAAAGATATAAGGTGGCGGAAGGCTCTTAAAGCCATAAGAGCCAAGGTACACAGCGCACCGAAATAGCATCGGCTCTAGAATGGCCGGTACTTACGGCCTCAAAAAACCTGCCTGAAACCATGTCATGCGCGTAATAATAGCCCGTGCGAACTTCATAGACTGACCAGGTAACGTACGGCCAGCAGCCTCCGCCATTAGAGCCCGCACAGCCGCCTTTTCGCGTGCAGTACAAAAAGCGAAGTACACAACCTAAACGCGAAAACAGCATAACAGCTAAACTAAGGTCTTCTTAAATATCAACGTACAACGGGCACTGCTTCAATGCACTGTGTCTAAACAAGGTAAGTATTAATAGTTTGATAATAAATATACGCTATCAAACGATAATTTGCATTATTAATACAAAACTGAATCATTCAAATAAAAATAATAATTTTATCCAAATGACCTTACCGACGATTTGATTACCCCTTCTGCTAAAATCCTTGAACCTTAGCACTCTGGGGATGCTGATAATTTAAGTATAATATCACCAAAACACACTTGCAAGTATAATTATCGGGCGCCAGTAAATGACGCAACTTTTCTTAATAAGAATAGCAAAAAAATAAATGTTTGTGTTTTTATAATATTATAAAACGTTTTAGGAAACAAAATGAGTAATAATTTACAAGTAAAAGCACTGCCTGCAGCCAATGGGGTAAATTTATTGCCCCAAATAAAAATAACCCTATAGAAACTAAAACTATTGAAAAGCAGGACGATACAAAGAACGAAAAGCTTAAACTTGCTCTTAAAGGCCTTGCTGCAGCTGGTGCAGCTGTTCTTTTAATTGGGGCTGCAATTAAAATCGGTAATTCTAAAAAGGCAAGCCCTGTTAATACGCAGCCGGGAACAAATGGTACAAATAATATCAATGAAACGCTAAATGATGTTGCTGAAGAATTTAAAAAGGGTGTTAAAAAATTCTTTGACAGTGAAAATAAGCCAATAGAAGGTGTTAGACTTGAAAATGGAAGAGCATTGCTTGCAGATAATTCCGGATTTACAGGAACGCTCAAAACCATGAATAATAAGGGTGATAGGGTTATACTTGAATATAAAGATGGTTCTATCAAGGTTTCCAAGATTAATGATATGTCGGTAAAGTTTTATACCCCGGTGCATGATTTTAAGGGGCAAAAGCGAGGTGTTCGAATTTTACTGACCAGCGAATTTGGTGGTCCTGTAAATTGGACTCATGTTTATGATGAGAATTTAAAGATTAAGCGAAGAATTATAGATAAACCAAATGAACCTATAAAGGCCATTGATTATGCTGCCGGCGGTAAAAAAGTTGCAGAGTCCATACTGCTTGGCGGCGGGGAACTGCAACAGGCTGATATTTATGATGATAGTGGCAAAGTTATAAAAAAATTAAAACAAGAATACGGTAAACTTATAATTACGGATATTTTGCCTGATGGTTCCAATAAAACAACAAAATGCTATGCGGATTTAGGCGGAATGTATGAGCCTGCAAATTCTTATAAAGTCTTTGACAATGCAGCAAAAGAAATAAACTATACAGATATTGATGGAAATATCACAAAAACCTTGAATTATTCTAACCAGGCTAATGATGACGTATTGGAAATTGAAACTAAAGATGGTATTAATTGTCGTATTGCCATTCCTCGTAAAGATGACTTTGGCGCATTAGATTTTCCCCGATTTGATATGTTTGATTCTGCCGACAATGGTGTTTTTGCCGCAATAAATAAAGAAGGAAATAATTCTGCCTATTCAAAATTTTCTAAAGAACAACTAAAAGAACTTGAAAAAACAGTATTGCTGGCTTTAGAAGAAGCTAAAAAAGAAAATTTTGCAGTTTTTCCATATAAAAAGGCAGAAGAATATTTGGCAAAGATATTTAACCATGCAGCCTAAAAGACTGTAATAAAAAACAAGGCAATTATATACAATTTTACACAAAAATGTTGATTTCTTTTTTTCTTGTAATGGAAGTCCCTATGTATAAAAAAGAGCGGGATAAGTTTCACTTAATAGGAAACTTATTTAGAACGCTCTTTTTTATACATAGGGACTGGAATGGAAAGAAAACATTTAATGAACAAGGGTAAAATATTGTATATATAATTGCCAAAAATAATACAAGGCTTGTGCAAAATAAAAAACACTTCAAATTGAAGTGTTTTAAGATTTTAGGATGATAAATTTTTCTGTGCCTGCCTGGCGTAAAGATTAGTTGTTAAGGCCTCTATATGCAGGGTTTTGAGCTATTACCTGTTCTATTTCGTTTCTGCCGTTGTCTCTTGAGTATATTTTAGCGATTTTGTTTTCTCTTTTAACAAGCGGGTGGGTAGAGTTTGCAACAGTGCCGTCTCTTCTAACGAATGCGTTCCAGGTAGAAACCTCTTTAAGCCAAGCTCTTAATTCTTCCTGTTTTGTGTTTGTCATTGTGTGATGTTGGCTTTCATGAGCGATTAAGCAGGCTATTGCTTCAAGAGGGGCATCCTTGTGTTCTTCGTTTATAAATATTACAAGTGAACCGGATTTTGTTTTTGTTGTGAAGGCTTCGCAGTTGCCGGCACCGTATATTGCAAGGTTTCTGAACATTATTCTGATAGGCTTTCCTGTAACATTTTGACCTTTTAATAAAGCTATTACATCTCTTTGGCCTGCGTCGTTTAACATATATAAAGAAGCTGCTATTCTTGAATTTGCTGTGTTTTCAGCAAAGTCATTAGCTTGTATAACGTTTGCTTTAGAAAATAAAATTACTAGGGTTATGCAAAGTATTAAAAATAATCTTTTCATCTCTTCGATTTCCTTTTATCATCCTTATGGTTATAGTATCGGCAGGCTTTTAAATTTACTTTAGGATTTTGCTTATTATTGTTACATAAGTTAACATATCATTTTTGACTGCCTGTCTGCCGAAGGGAAAAATGCGCCCAAAAGTATAAAGTGGGAATGTGGAGTGCTATGTAAATTTGGTGGACTATGCAAAAAGAAATATTTTTAAAACTTTTGCTTATTTTTACCCTGTGTGCGGCAAATTTTCCTGTTTTTGCTGAAACTCAGGCTGATTTTAATATAACAGCAGAAGACATTATGAATGCTAAACCAACCGCTCCTGATGTTAAATTTTCAAAAAAAGTCTCAAAAGAAATAAAGATAATGGAAAAAAGGCATTTTTCTAATGTAAATACCTATGATAGCGATAAATACAGAATTGCAAAGCTAGAGGAATATCTTCTTGGAAGAACATGGGAATTTTTGCCCGTAGATGACAGGATGAGAAAATTAAAGCTTGCAAGCCAAAGAAAGGTTTTATCAGGAACAGCAATCCCTCAATCCTTAAGACGCGCGGGCTTTAGCCCAAAAAGAATCGCAAATGATTCCACACCTGTTTATGATAATGATGATAATGTAGGCTTAATTGACGGCTTCTTAAAACTAATATCCCCTGAGGCCTATTATAGCTTGTCTAAACAGAAAGAACGCATGTATGAAAGATATGATTATGAATAAAGATATAAATGGGCACCAAAGGTCCTTAAATCTTTGCACTGCAAAGCAAAACAACAAAAATCCCGGAAGCTATTTAGTGGCCGGGATTTTTTATTGAAAATCATCAATATCTTCTATCTTGGGTAATTCCAGCCGAATTTTATCAGTTTATCGGTTTATGATTTTTAAACCGGTATAAATGCAGTCTATTGTGCTGTTGTCGATTCTATTTTCGCAAAACGACAAAAATACATTCGATACATTGAAAATTTTCTATCACAATTATCAAAGTTTTTAAAGTATATTTTAAAAACTTTGAAACTTTTTCAAACGTTTAAAATGTACTTTAAACATTCTGGTATATTTTCTGCACCTTGCAAGAAAATTCTTCTCATTGTATTATTAATATTAAATCAGGAGAATTTTTATGAACCAAATTACAAAAATAGCATGGGAATTAAATGATAAAACCCAAAATAGATATCAGCTTGTTTATGAATTGATTGAACTTGCTAAAAGACTGGTTGATGAATCCCAAATGAAAAAAAATAAGGATGATTTCGGCTATGATTTTGAAGCTTCTTACGATTCAAACATCAAAAAAGAAAAGCCGGTTCAGCATGCTATTATGGTAAAGGCCTCAGAGTCTGACGATAGCGGTCTTGTAGGCTGATTTACAATTTAAAAGCACACGGCAGCAAGGCACGTAGCGCCTGCGGCCCCAGCTTCAAATTTAAAAGTAATTAGTATTAAGGTTTTTTTAACATTGCAATCCACCATAGATTATATTAATGAAAAAACCGGAAATTTTGCACCAGACATTGCTCTGGTATTAGGTTCCGGCTTAGGAGAATTTACCAAAAATTTAGATGGTATATCTCTATCTTATTCAGATATACCTGGTTTTAAAACATCCACTGTAAAAGGGCACAAGGGTGCATTGTTTTTTACCAAAATTCATAATAAAAACCTTGTAATAATGCAGGGTAGACTTCATTTTTATGAGGGCTACGAACTTTCCGACATTACCTTTCCGATTAAAATTTTTAAAAAGCTAAATACAAAAACGCTTATTTTAACAAATGCTGCAGGCTCCTTAAAAAAAGACTTGAAACCATCTGATTTAATGCTTATATCTGACCATATCAATTTTACGGCGAGAAATCCTTTGATAGGCAAAAACGATGACACGCTTGGTGAAAGATTCCCTGATATGTCTGATATATACACAAAAACCCTAAGGGATATTGTAAAGCAAACAGCACATGAAGAACAAATAGATATTAAAGAAGGTGTTTACCTTATGGCCACAGGGCCAAGCTATGAAACACCTGCTGAAGTTAAAATGTTTAGTAATTTTGCCGATGCTGTTGGCATGTCAACCGTGCCGGAGGCTATTGTTTCAAACTATCTTAATATGAAAACTATCGGAATAAGTCTTATAACTAACTATGCAAGCGGTATTTCAGATGTAAAACTGAGCCATAATGAGGTTGTTGAAATGGGCAAAACTGCCTCTAATAAGTTTGCAAAACTAATAAATGCCATTATAAAAAATATATAACCAGGGTATAAAGTTTTTCAATAATTAGCCGATAATACAATTGTAGTAGTAAGCTTTTGAAAGGCGAAATCATCTATGAGTGAGATACAATTTCAAAACGATATTCATCTTCTGACCGAAGTTTTGCCGCCAAAAATCAGGCGTCATATACAAGAGGGCAGTCTTGATGATGCAATAGAAATTGTACTTGACATTGGAAGGATTCCTGAGGTCCGTATAGGTAACGGCAAAATTGTCTACCTTGGAAATGACACTGTTGTTTCAGATGATATAAACTTTGTTGTTGAAAAAATTCCTGAATTTACATCCGATAATCGCTCCGGTATCGCAGGTACTCTCCATAGAATAAGTGCTATAAGAAACAGGCAAGGTAAAATCATAGGCCTTACTATGCGCATAGGCCGTGTTATAACAGGAACAATCGCCTGCATTAAAGATTTTGTAATGCAAAATAAAAGTATTCTGTTTCTTGGCCGTCCGGGTGTCGGAAAAACCACAAAATTAAGGGAAATTTCCCGCCTTGTGGCTGATGAATTGGGTAAGAGAGTTGTTGTTGTTGATACATCGAATGAAATTGCAGGTGATGGTGATGTGGCACACCCTGCAATAGGAAAAGCCAGAAGAATGCAGGTTTCTCAGCCGGAGTTTCAAAAAGATGTAATGATTGAAGCTGTGGAAAACCATACGCCAGAAGTTATTGTTGTGGATGAAATTGGTACAGAGCTTGAAGCACAGGCAGCAAGAACCATAGCTGAAAGAGGTGTTATGCTTATTGCAACAGCTCATGGCAACACCCTTGAAAATATTATTAAAAACCCCTCAATGTCTGATTTAGTTGGCGGAGTAAGCTCTGTTACACTTGGTGATGAAGAAGCAAAACACAGAGGCTGCCAAAAGACGGTTCTTGAACGTGAAAAACAGCCAACATTCGATATTGTTATAGAAATTATAGATAGAAACACACTTGCCGTGTATAAAAACACCGCAGAAGCCGTTGATTATATCTTAAGAGGCTGGCCTATAACGCCCGAAATCAGAAAAGTGGATGAAAATTATGATGATAAAATCAATAAAAAACCTGAAAATCCAATAATAAGCAAGGTAAATGAGCTTGATTCAAGGGCTCAGAGTCCTCTTAATTTTTCATTTAACAGACAAAAATACGTTGACGATGTTAAAAATCACAAAAAAATATATATTTATGCGGTGAGCCGCTCTATAGTTGATAAAATCATAGAAAGGCTTGACATAAACGCGGAAATAGTAAGAAATGTCGAAGATGCCGATTTTGTGATTGCGCACAAAAATTTTGCTAAGGGCGGCACAAAAATTTTATCCGTTGCAAATGAATACAGACTGCCTGTTTATTTTGTGAGAACCAATTCAATGTCTCAGATTCAAAAAGTCTTAAAAGACGCGCTGCACCTGACACAAGAGCAGGTTTATCAGCCAAAATGCACCGGTTTTATGGATGAAACAGAATTAGCCCTTGATGAAGCAAAAGCTGCCATTGCAAAGGTTATGGAAGGGGCTGAGAATGTAGAATTAGAGCCCCAGCCGCAGAATATAAGAAAATTGCAGCATGAATTTGTCGAAGCCCATAATTTATGCTCAAAAAGTGAAGGCGAGGGGCATTCAAGGCACCTTAGGATATTTCGGGGGAAGGATTAGGGGAAGATAATTGTCATTACTGGATTTTATTTTTAAAAAAACTGGGAAGAAAAAGAGGAATAGCTGTACGGAAAATATTGATGGCATTTTCATTGTGTACAGAAAACATCCGTTCTCAAAAAGCATTAAAATCACCCCAAAATCAAACGGTGATGTTCTTGTTACTTTGCCAAAAAATACTTCTTTTACTTATGCAAAAGAGTTTGTATTTAAAAATCTTGACTGGATAAAGTCCCAGCTGAAATCAAAAATTAAGCTTTTACCTGAAATTATTGAAGAAAGGCGCAAACTTGCAAAAGAAATTTTACCCAAAAGGCTGGATGAACTTGCTTCAAAATACGGCTTTAAATATGGAAAAGTTTACATTAAAAACCATAAAACAATATGGGGCAGCTGCTCTTTTAGAAATAATATTAATTTAAACCTACATCTTGTAGCCCTAAATGATGAATTTATTGATTATGTTATCCTCCATGAATTAACTCACACGGTGCACAAGCACCATCAAAAAGCCTTCTATGCGCTTCTAACAAAGAATATGCCAAATGCACTTGAAATACAACAGCGCTTAAAAAAGGTAAAAATCGGCACATCGCAGTAAACAAATTTAAAATTATGGTAATTGTATGCAAATTTACACAAAAATATTGTTTCCCTTTTTTCTTGTAATGGAAGTCCCTATGTATAAAAAAGAGCGTTCTAAATAAGTTTCCTATTAAGTGAAACTTATCCCGCTCTTTTTTATACATAGGGACTGGAATGGAAAGAAAACATTTAATGAACAAGTTTAAAATTGTATATAATTACCTAAATTTTAAAAATATAATCTTATTCTTATGCCTCTTTAATTAGCAAAATAGGTGTCATGTTTTTCTTTACTCCACCACATTAACAAGGCCTGTTTCAATATCAAAATATGTTTTTACAATCTTTAAACCTTCGTTTTCGCAGGCATTTTTTACGATGTTCGATTTTACAAGAAGCCTGTGTTTGCATACTTCAAGATATTCTTTTGCAAGCGCATCATAATCGCAAAGCCCCTTCTCCATCTTTACTGACTGCACCTGATAGATAAGGTTTTCAAAGCAATCATTATATAATGGCGCATTCATTGCATATTTCATAACGCCGCAATCCTGATGCCCCAATATAATTAAAAGTTTAATCTTAAGCTTTTTGACCGCATATTCAATGCTCTCTAAAACATTTGGCCCGATTGTGTTTCCTGCAGTTCTCACGCAAAATAATTCGCCAAGCCCTGTGTCAAATAATATTTCAGGACTCACCCTTGAATCAGCACAGCCAAGCACTATGGCATAGGGTTTTTGCCCCTCGTCTAAAGATTTTATCATTGAATCAAAACAATAATTTTTAATCTCAGGTTTTCCTTCGATAAATTTTCTGTTCCCTTCAAGTAAAAATTCAAGCGCCTCATTAGGCGAATCAAAACTTAATTTTCTCAAAAATTAAACCCTCACAAAATTTTATCCTGCAAATAATTATATCAGACATCTGCTGCTTTTGCATAATCGCCCCTGACGCGTTTTATGCCCTAAAATTCAACGGTTTTGTTAAGTGTTTCTATTTCTTTTGAAAATAATTTACTGATAATTATTCCCTCCATGCAGTTTTCATCCGCAAAAGGCAATAACAAATTGTTTATAGCCTTTAATTTGCAAGCGACAACGCTTATATCTATAAGCTTTCGTCTTAATAAAATTATTTCATCGTCTTTTTGTGACATATTTTTCCTTTATTTGAATTTTTAACAAGTATATATTAACATTAAAATTTGAATATTTTTATATAATTTAACAAAATAGTATAAAAACTTAATAAAAGTTATAATTTAAAAATGCGTAGACGTATAATTAAAATCAGTGCAACAAGTTTTGGAATCACAATAAGTCCTACATTTTTAGAACTTTTAGGCATAGAAAATCCAAAAGAAGCAAGCAGCTACACCTTAGATGTTTCATATAAAGATAACTCCCTGATATTGTCAAAACCTTTAAAAATTGAAAATGAAAAGAACGACACGGATTCTGATTAACCCCGAAAAACAAGGCATAATATAGCATTAATTATTAAAAAATAATTAAGATAATAACAAAACTCTAAATTAAATGTTATATTCAAATTATAGTCTTGGATGGAAAGGAATAATAAAATAGTGACACAATTTATTGTTTGTCATACGGTGTAGATATAATTGCTTTTGGCTCTTTTAGCTTAATTACATCAAACATTTTATCAATGTTTTCTTTAGAACAAACATCTTTGTTTTGCAGAAAAGAGGAATTACGGTCGCAATACGCGCTAATTTTTTGTTTTAGCTGCTCAATATGTATTACTGTTAATTTATAATCAGAGCTCCACTCTGCATACTCGCGCATTGTGCCATAATCTTTATCTTTTGGAAATTCAAGCTCTTTTTGGGTGTTGCGATATACTTCAAAGGCTGCCTTGTCTTTCTTAAAAGCCTGCACAAATTCCTTGTCTTGTTTGAAAGTTTCAAGTATATTTTTGCAAAGCTTGTCATACCTTGTATATAAGGAATCTTTGGTTTTATGTGCCCAGTAAATCATTTGAGAGTCAGAACCTAAAAATTCATTATGCCCTTCAAGATAAGGGTCTATATTGAGATAATCCTTACAGCTGACTTTTGGGCATTCCAGCGCCAGATTACTCATAGTAGTTGTATTGACAAAACATTGACTGCACCCTGATATAATAAGCGCTAAAAACAAACTAAATAATAAATACAGCAAATTTTTCATTATAATGTTTTTCTTAATTACTTATTATTTCATTATACCAAAGTCAAATCTTTCAGGATGATTGTTAAAAAACAGGCAATTATATAAAATTTTACACAAAAATGTTGATTTCTTTTTTCTTGTAATGGAAGTCCCTATGTATAAAAAAGAGCGTTCTAAATAAGTT